>NZ_JASHKR010000001.1:184869-184935 GCF_030056815.1 Rhodococcus sp. IEGM 1379 | reverse complement strand
AGGAACGCTCACCCTGGTAGCCGCCGCGGCTTTCGCTGCTGTCGCGGTTGCCCTGGTATCCACCGG
>NZ_JASHKR010000001.1:112984-184769 GCF_030056815.1 Rhodococcus sp. IEGM 1379 | reverse complement strand
CCCTGGTAGCCGCCGCGGCTTTCGCTGCTGTCGCGGTTGCCCTGGTATCCACCGGAGGAACGGTTGCCCTGGTAGCCGCCGCGGCTTTCGCTGCTGTCGCGGTTGCCCTGGTATCCACCGGTGGAGGGGCGGTTGCCCTGGTAGCCGCCGCGGCTTTCGCCACCCTCGCGGTTGCCCTGGTATCCACCGGAGGAACGGTTGCCCTGGTATCCGCCACCTTCGCGGTTGCCCTGGTAGCCGCCGGAGGAACGGTTGCCCTGGTAACCGCCACCTTCGCGGTTGCCCTGGTAGCCACGCGATCCGCCGCCGCCGAAGGAACGCTCGCCACGAGAAGAGCTCTCGCGCAACGGTTCTCCGGTCGGCTTCTTTGCGCCGGTGATGCGAGCGAGTTCAGCGGAACCCGGGGTAACGGGAACAGCTGCGGCGTCGACGCCGGCCATGCTGGTCAGACGCTTGAAGCCGCGCTTTTGGTTCGGCAGAACGATCGCAACGACGGTGCCCTTCTCGCCTGCACGAGCCGTACGGCCTGCGCGGTGAAGGTAGTCCTTGTGATCTGCCGGGGGATCGACGTGCACAACGAGGTCGATACCGTCGACGTGGATGCCGCGGGCTGCGACGTCGGTGGCGACGAGGACCGGCGTGCGGCCGGTCTTGAAACGCTCGAGGACGCGGGTGCGCTGATTCTGTGCCTTGCCACCGTGAAGTGACTCAGCGGCGATACCGACTGCGCGGAGGCGATCGGTGATTCCTTCGCAACCGAGCTTGGTGCGAGCGAACATGATGGTGCGTCCGTCACGGGCGCCGATCTCGGAGAGGACGGAGTCCTTCTGGCCGCGATCGACGAGGAGAACGTAGTGCTCCATGGTGTCGACGCTGGCGCGGCCGTCTTCGGTGGAGTGCGTGACGGGGTTGGACAGGAACTGGCGAACCAGCGACTGGACCTCACGGTCGAGAGTTGCGGAGAACAGCAGACGCTGTCCGTCAGCCGGCGTCTCGCCGAGGATCGAACGAACCTCGGGCAGGAAGCCCATGTCGGCCATCTGGTCAGCTTCGTCGAGTGCAGTGATTTCCACCGAGTCGAGGATGCAGGTGCCCTGACGCAGGTGGTCGCCGAGACGGCCCGGTGTTGCGACCAGGATGTCGACGCCGCGGCGGAGCTGATCGACCTGCTTGGAGAACGGTGTGCCACCGACGGCGGGACGGACCGTGAGTCCGAGAGCGCTGGCGTACGCGGTCAACGATTCGACGACCTGGAATGCGAGTTCACGGGTGGGGACCAGAACCAGGGCGCGGGGGCGCTTGGCTGCCGGGCGATCCTCGTGACGCGAGAGGCGGGTCAGCATCGGCAGGCCGAAGGCCAGCGTCTTACCCGAACCGGTCTGGGCGCGGCCCAGGATGTTGACTCCGTTGAGCGCATCGGGAATGGCGAGCGCCTGGATGGGGGACGGGCTGGTGATGGAGTTGCGCGCAAGTGCGGCAACGAGCTGCTCGGGCAAGCCGATTTCAGCAAACGTAACGGTGGGCTCGGTGGAAACTGCCTCGGTGGCAACTTCTTCTTCACGATCGGGTGTAACGACTACATCTTCTACTGCACTAGCAATGACTGCGTCATCGGTAATGTTCTCGGAAGACGACATTTGGACAGCGTTGGTCACGCGGAAACCTCTCCGGACTACGGGCACGTCGCGGAGCGGAAGAAGCCATGCTTGAACACACGACACAGTTCGCAAAGGGACGAGCCAGGGCACATGTCACCTGGCAATCCGAACGCATACTGCGGGGAATTGGGCTGTGTGCCATTAAATGTTGATGAACCACGATGGTGGCCGTGATCCACTGTACGCCACATGCCCTGTCTAAGTCAGGTAGCCCGGCTTGTGACGTGCACTACTGCACCCAGTTTGGCTGGTCAAGGATCAGTAAGCGTTGAAAAGCAAGCGAAGCTCTGTGAGCCACGGCACGGCGACTGCAACCGTAGGCACCACGAGAATGGCAACCGCTCCGAGATACGCGCAGACCGCGATGCGGGGATCGCCGTCATCTGCTGAGAGTCGTTGCACACGAATCAATGTGGAGGGGCCACCCGCGGCCATTGCGCCACGCGGTGCGGTCGAGCCGGCACAGGCAACCAGTGCCCGGGCGAGTGGCGTCGGACCGGTGACCCGCACAGCCGAATCGTCGGCGAGCAATTCCACGAGAAGCTGTACAGATCCCAGCGCGGACTTGCTACGGACGAAACGAGGGAAAGCATGGTTCACGGCAGTAAAGGCTTCGAGGACCAAATCATGGCGTGCACGAAGATGTGCACGCTCATGCGTGAGGATCGCCTTGATCTCGGCGTGATCGAGATTCTGCAATGTCCCCTGACTCAACACCACACGCTGGCGGATTCCGGGCAGGCAGTAGGCGATCGGCTCTTCGACATCGAGAACCCGCAGGTCCGGGGTTCGTTCCACCAAAGCCGGCATTGCGCAGTCGTCGAGGAGATCAACCAGGATGCGATGACGCGAGCGTCGACGACGCGTGCGCACCCCCACCTGGATGATCGAGAAGATCAGCTTCGCGCCGATGAGCAGGGTCAGCGCAAAGACCACGACGTACAGAATCCACAACGGCAAACCGAGAGCGTCGATTTCGGCTGTCGGCGCTGTAGTCGGACGCCCGTCGGCACCGGGTACCAGTAGCTGACTGGCAATTGCCAAACCTGAACTGAATGCTGACAGCACGGCAGCGAGGGCGACAGCCTGCCAGAGGACAAGCGCCGCGCGGGGTGCGCGGTACGGCCACGTCGAGCGGCTCAGGAGTGCTGGGATCGGTCCTGCGAGCAGCAATGCAAGGAGGCCGAAAACCAGTGCAGTGGTGGCGTTCATGACCTAGACATCATGCATGAAAAATTCAGTGAGGCCTAGAAGTTCCGGGCTGCGCAGCATTTTTCGTGGATTCACGAACCTCGAGGGCTGCGAGTGCTTCCCGAAGGGCATCGGCTTCGTCGGCGTTGACCTGGCCCACGAAGTGCACCAATGCCGCTGCCCGGCCACCGGACTCCGGAGCCTGAGCGAGAGCATCGACCATCAAACTGGCAACCAACTCTTCACGCTTGTTCACCGGAAGGTACCGATGGGCGCGGTCGTCACGTTGCTGAATTACCAGATGCTTCTTCGCTAGACGTTGCAAAACCGTCATCACTGTTGTGTACGCCAACTCGCGATGCGTCGCGAGAGCTTCATGTACTTGCCGCACAGTTTGCGGTTCCGTGGTGGACCACAAATGATCCATCACTGCGCGTTCGAGTTCACCTAGACCTGCCATTGTTCAATTCTACGGGCTCCCACGACGAAATACGTACTACTGGTAGTAGTAAGAGCCTTCTCGGCGGTGTGGTATTGGCCATAGTGAGCTGCACTACAGATAACGTGAGGGGAGATGGTAAGCACGTCTGTAGTCGGTCAGCACAGTCGATCACCAGAAAGTAGTCGCGCGTAGATGAAGATCGACAGTTCCGCGGTATCCGAGAGTCCAGCGAACCGCCTGGCTGGGTACGTCGGCAAAGTTGGCAACATTGTTCGTTTCGGTATCCGAGATGCTCCGATGACCACATCGCTCGTCGTTGTCATGTGGGCATTAGGCGCGGCAACCGGAAGCCTCATGCACGGACCGTCGCGAGCACTCGCCTATCACGTCGCAACCGGGATGGGTTCACTGCAGCACGGACGGATCTGGACACCGCTCACGTCTGCGTTGTGGGAAGGCAACCTGCTGCGATACATCGGGGCGACGATCCTGTTGTTCGTCGTCGCCGCGCCCCTCGAACGCCGCATGGGTACCCGGAAACTGGCCATCGCAGCCGTCAGTACCCAGATTCTCGGAGTCATCCTCGGGCTGGGATGGGCGTCGCTCGCCAAAGTTTTCGACTCGAGTTGGGGCTTTCGCCTTCACGTCGGAATAGCCGTGGGGGCCAGTGCCT
This sequence comes from Rhodococcus sp. IEGM 1379, assembly GCF_030056815.1. Taxonomy (GTDB): domain Bacteria; phylum Actinomycetota; class Actinomycetes; order Mycobacteriales; family Mycobacteriaceae; genus Rhodococcus_F. Next base: position 180,805 of record NZ_JASHKR010000001.1, on the reverse strand, counting down.
GGATCGTGGGCGCACTGATGGTCGCGAGTGCAAACATGGGGACTCTGTGGCGTCGACGCATTCGTGTCGGCATTCTTGCGCTGACCATCACGCTCGCCTTGTTCAGTGGTCAATTACAAGATGTGATCAGACTGTGCTCGGGGGTTGTCGGTTTGGTGATCGGTGCGTGGATCGTGGGGAGATCAGCCCGCGGTGATCGGATTGTGGGAACGCAGCGTGAAGGCCGGGTCTTGGTTGCCATCGTGGTGGCGGCCAGCGCGATCGGCCCGATGATTGCCGCTCTGTCGCCCCAAGCCGTCGGTCCGCTCGCCGTTCTCCGCGATCTGTTTCGCGGGGTCCCGTGGACGGTGTCCGAGGTACGGGACCTGTGCGCAGAGTCGGCCACCGACCCCGACTGCCGACGCGGCCTGTTGGAACTCCGACTTTCCGGTATCGGCCCGACCCTGCTTTCACTGATGCCGTCGATCTTCGTGCTCGTACTCAGCGACGGATTGCGCCGCGGACGACGATTCGCGTGGATCGCCGCCGTCTGCGCTCAGGTGGTACTGCTGATTCTCTCGATCGGCAACTTCGTTGTCCGCTTCATCGAGTCCGCCGACAGCGACAGCTTGTTCTACGGCATCGGGGATCCCAACGTGTACCGGACTCTCGTGCCGTTCCTGACACCACTGTTCGTGTTGATCATGCTGATTTTCACGCGGCGCTATTTCGATGTGGCTGCCCCGGTCAGGACATACCGCAAACTGGGGGTCTCGCTACTGGCACTCGTGGCGGGTTTGATCGTCGTCTACGTCGGGGGCGGGATGGTTGTGCGACACGGATTCGACCGTGAGCCCACCGCCTTGATGCTCCTCGCGGATTTCCCGCAGCGACTGGTGCCACCGGTATACCTGCAACTGGTCAATCCTCGACTCCTACCCGTCGACGTCGAAGCAACGTTGCTCTTCGAATGGACCGGCGTCGTATTCTGGTTCGCTGCATCGATTCTCGTGTTCGCGACGCTCTTGAAACCCGCCAATGAAATCGATCCACGAGCAACCGGCCGTGCGCGAGCGATGTTGCGCGCGGGCACCGGCAGTCCGCTGTCCTGGATGACGACCTGGAAAGGCAATTCGTACTGGTTCAGTTCCGACGGTTCCAGCTACGTTGCATACCGTGTCGTCGTCGGCGTCGCACTCACCACCGGCGACCCGGTGGGGCCGACGGATCGGATGCGACGCACCATCGAGGAATTTGCCGAGTTCGTTTCCGACAATGGCTGGATCCCGTGCCTCTATTCGGTCACGGACGATGTACGGGCAATCACAGATTCGATGGGCTGGAGTGGCTTGGAGGTTGCGGAGGAGACTGTTCTCGATCTCGGGGAGATCGCATTCACGGGTAAACGCTTCCAGGATGTCCGAACCGCCCTCAACCGGGCCAAGAAGACCGGCATCACGGCCGAATGGATTCGATTCCCCCACGCACCGCTCGCGATCAAGGACCAGATCGTTGCAATTTCCGAGGAATGGGTCGCGGACAAGGGAATGCCGGAAATGGGTTTCACGCTCGGTGGACTCGACGAGGTCGACGACGATGAAGTGCGATGCCTTGTTGCGCTCGATGAGGAACGCACCGTCCACGGAGTGACGTCCTGGCTGCCGGTGTACCGAGACGGTCAGATCGTCGGCTGGACCCTCGATTTCATGCGACGACGCGCCGAAGGCTTCCGCCCGGCCATGGAATTTCTGATCGCGTCGGCCGCCCTCACACTCGAGGAAGAGGGAGTCGAGTTCCTCAGTCTCTCCGGGGCGCCACTCGCCAAGGTTGCTTCGGATCAAGAGTCGAATCTCGAGGCGCAGGAAGCGACGACGCTCTCCGCAGTGATGGACAACGTCCTCGACCTCTTGGGCCGCACACTCGAACCGGTCTACGGGTTCCGCTCCCTCCTGGCCTTCAAATCGAAGTTCCAGCCCAGATACGTCCCGATGCACATGGTGTTCGCCGATCCCGCCGCACTGCCGAGTATCGGCAACGCAGTCGGGCGGGCGTACCTGCCGACGGTGTCTCTCGGCCAGGGAGTGAAGTTGGTGCGGACGATCCTGGGCCGCTGACCGAGCGAACGTACCTTTCGGTCGATCCAAGGCGCCGAGAGGTACGTTCGCTCAGACAGGGGTGGGGGAATTTGCAGGCCTTGCGGCCGGACCGCCGACAGCACCGAACACGTGGCGAGTTCCGATCGGTACGATCAGCGGCCGATCCGATACGGGATCGTCGATCACCACTGCCTCGAGGCCGAACACCTCCAGGAGAAGTTCCGCCGAAATGATGTCCTTGGGAATCCCGGCGGCGACAACGGCGCCGTCGCGCATCACGATCAGATGATCGCTGTAGCGCACAGCGAGGTTGAGGTCGTGCAAGATCATGACGACGGTTCGGCCCATTTCCTCGTGCAACTGATCCACGAGGTCGAGGACCTCCATGGAATGTGCAAGGTCGAGGTACGTCGTCGGTTCGTCCAGTAAGAGGATGTCGGTGCCCTGAGCCAAGGCCATCGAGATCCAGGCCCGCTGACGCTGACCGCCGGAGAGTTGATCGACAGGGCGATCCGCCAGATCGGAAACTCCGGTCAGCGCGAGCGCCTGGGCTACTTCGCCCTCGTCGTCGGCAGACCATTGGCGGATCCACGACTGGTGGGGATGGCGTCCGCGCGCAACCAAGTCTGCGACAGTCAGGCCCTCCGGGGCTACGGGTGTCTGGGGAAGCATGCCGAGGATCCGTGCAACCTCCTTGGTCTTCATGGAACTGATTGCCTTGCCGTCCAACACAACTGAGCCACTCTTGGGCTTGAGTAGACGCCCGAGAGCTCGCAGGAGTGTGGACTTTCCGCAGCCGTTGGGGCCGATGACCGTCGTGATCACACCGGTCGGGATCTCGAGATCGAGCCCGTCGACGATGATGCGGTCGCCGTAACCGAGGGTGAGATTTTCTGCGACGAGCCGCGACGGTGCGTCGACGGACGTGGACGTGATGGTCATCCCGTGACCTTTCGATTGTTACGGACCAAGAGGTAGATCAGGAACGGTCCACCAAGTGCTGAGGTAACGATGCCGACGGGCAGTTCCACCGGAAGAATCGTTCGAGCGATCACGTCACTGCCGACAACCAACACGGCACCGGCCAGTGCGGACGCGACGATCGGAGGACCGGCCGATCGCACCAGACGCATCGCTACCTGTGGCGCGGCCAAGGCCACGAAACCCACGGGGCCGGCAGCTGCCGTCGCTATCGCGGCCAGTGCCACCGCCGAGAGTAGAAGCGTGGCCTGCGACGACTGAAGCCGCACGCCCAGCGACGTCGCATTGTCCTCACCCAATCGCAGGGCACCCATGGTGAACGATGCGATGACCGCGTACCCGCCGACGACTACGAGAGTAATCGCGACCGGCCACATCTGGTTCCAACTCGCGCCGTTGAGCGACCCGTTCAGCCACACCTGCGCGCGCGACGCGTCGTTGATATCCGCCGAGATCAAGAGCCAGCGGGTGGCCGCGACCAACATGGCGTTGATGCCGATGCCGATGAGGATCAACCGGAATCCTTCGACCCCTTTGCGCCACGCCAGTGAGTAGATAACGACCGCGGTGATGAGGCCTCCGGCCAGAGCTGCCAGCGGAATACCGAGCGTCGAAAACAGGCCCACAAACGATCCGCCGCCGCCCAGAACGATCAGCGCGACTGCGGCTGCACTGGAACCAGCGGTGATACCGAGAATATCGGGACTTGCCAGGGAGTTCCGGGCAATCGTCTGGGTGATAGCTCCGGCGATAGCGAGTGCCATTCCGATGAAAAGTGCTGTGAGCGCACGGGGCATGCGCATGTCGAGAACGATCAGGTTCTGCGTCTTCGAGCCGTTTCCGAGGAGCACTGATATGACGTCCGGGATCGAGATCGGGTAGTCACCGCGTCCGAGGTTTATACAGAGCAGGAGGAACAGGGCGATCACGAGCGCCAGGCATACCGCGACCGGCAGTGGGCGATACACCAGCGAGAACGAGCCGAGACGAAGAGCTTTGCGAGACGGAACGGTCCGGGGCAGCGCCCGAGGTTCACTTTGTGTGAGCGTCACAGGCTTGCCAGCTTTCTGCGGCGTACGAGTGCAATGAAGAACGGTGCACCGAAGATGGCCAGAATGATTCCGACCTGCAGTTCACCAGGACGGACGACAACCCGGCCTACGACGTCGGCGGTGATCAACATGATTGCGCCGAGCAAACCCGCGTAGGGCACGAGCCAGCGGTAATCGGGACCGGTGATGGCGCGCGCGACGTGGGGTACGACCAAGCCGATGAAGGCAATGGGACCGCACGCTGCGGTGGCGGCACCCGTGAGCAGGGTGATCGCGACGATGCCGAGGGTCCGACTGAATGCGATGTTGGTTCCGAGCGCCCGTGCAACGTCGTCGCCGAGGCTCAGAACGTTCAGGCCCGGTGTGCTCGCGAGTGCGATCACCAAACCGATTATCAGGAAGGGAAGGACTTGCCACAGCACGTCGAATCCTCGACCGGATACCGAACCGACCACCCAGAAGCGGTAAGCGTCCAAGCTGGTCTGATCGAGGATGATCACGGCATCGGTCATCGCCTGCAAGAAGAACGCGACCGCCGCACCGGCGAGTGCCAGGCTCAGCGGACTGGAACCGCCGTTGCCGATCGACGACAACCCGAATACGACGACGCTCGCGGCAAACGAACCGGCAAACGCGAACCACATGTACTGACTCGGAGCCGTGAAACCGAAGAAGTAGATGGCCAGGACTACGAAGAACGCGGCGCCGGCGTTCAATCCTAGTAGGCCGGCATCGGCTAGGGGGTTGCGCGTATGACCTTGAATGAGCGCACCGGCAATACCGAGTGCAATGCCGACAGCCAATCCCAGAACTGTTCGTGGGGCACGCAAAGTGCGGACGATGATGTCGGTCTGCGAGTCTTCGGAACTGAAGATCGCGTGAAATATCTCGGCGAACGTCAACGGGCGCGCCCCGACGGCGATACTGGCGAGCATCACGAGCATCAGCAGGATCGCGAGTACCGCGAGACCGGTAAGTCTGCGTCGCCGCATGGCGCCGGCGCTGTTGTCCCGCTCGAGTTCTTCGAATCCTTCGTCGCGCGCCGTGCTTTCGCGAACAACTTCGATTCCGGCTCGATTGAACGGGCGTAGGAGCGCGCGACGAGGTCCGAGCGGCTGCTTGGTCGACGCATCACGGGTGGTCAGACCGACCCAGCCCTTGCCTGACGTCCGGCCGGTGTTGCCTTCGCGGAATCCGAGATTCCAGATCGCCAACCCGAGCGCGATGGCGATGGCAGTGCCACCGAATACTGCTCTGTCGGCTTCACCGCCGCCGTTCGCGTCGCGCAGTGACGAGACGACGTACCAGCCGATCAGTAGGGGTAACGCGAAGATGCCGGCGTCGAATGCGGCGGCGAGTACTCGCAGGCGAACAGGTGCGGGTCCGCGCGGGACGATACGTCGCCCGTAGGTCTCACTGGGCCCGGGAGGTCGTTCGCTCCGAGGCATGTCGGTCATGGTCACTGGTGGATCGAGCTCCTGGTCTTGGCTCGCAGGGGATTCGAATCTTAGGTTACGGAACCCTATGAAGCCGGGGTTGGTGCGGGTTAGGTTCAGATGCACAACGGGTGCGCAGGGTCACAGCAACTTATCCTTGAATTATGGTGAGGCTAACCTATGTTAAACGGGCAACATAACTTCGGCGAATTGGAGCGCATGGTGACCATGACCATGACCACCCAGCATGTGCAGTCACGAGATCCCGACCTCCGAACTGACGCATTCGCTCGCACGTGTGCCCGACTGCGGGCCCTCAACCCTGACTGCCCGCGGGTATATGCGGTGGCTGCGATGTCAGACGAAGGAAAGCGTCGGTGGTGGAGACTGAGTACCGGTTTGGAGTCGGACCGCGTCGACCACCTACTGTCGAGATCGTTGCAGGATCTCGACAATTCCGAAGCTGCTGCAACGCAAGTGGCAACGTCGTTGATACATGCGATCGTCGGCAGGGTGGCGGCGTCAATCGTGGCAGACGGCACCGCCTGGGATCCGGGCCTGGAGAATCTCTGGATCCACATGGACAATGACAGCAGTATCGACTGGGCCGGTGTCGCCGATGAAACTCTGCGCGTCGCCCCCGGAAGTTCCCAGTACGGCCGCGATGGGGTTGTTGAAATGCCCTGTGAGGCAGCGTTGTCCATCTGGGCGGCTCATCGTTGCTTGACGTCGCTTCGTGCGGTACACAGTGCGGTGTCGCGACGTGCGCCTATTGACTCTGTCCGATTCTGGGGTTTGGTCGGCGAATCGATCCTGGGCGCGACCGCGTACGTGCCGATTCTTGCCGGTGAGGGCGAAACGGCTGCGTGGCGACGTGGTCAGGGATTGCTCGACGCGTTTGTCGGCGCCGGCGTTCCAGTTCGAGCGCGTCGAAAGGCTCATGTGCGGCCTCGTTGGAGCGAGTTGGACCAAGCACTTGCATAATTAGGTAAACCTTGCCTATCCTTAGGTGTGCGGGGCGGGAAGTACCGGCCCGCACAGTGCAATCAACTGCCGGACCGCGCCGGAGTCCTGAGGGCTGCAGAGACTCCCGGTCCTTCCCGCGGCGGGTTTCGCATCACACGATGCGGAGCCCGCCGGTTCTTGTTTCCGGACCTGAGTCCAGGCTCGAGTAGATGCTCGTGTAGGCAAGTAGTCAGCGGCAGCCACTCCGGCGCCACGGAACCACAGATGGAGAAGGCATGGCCGACACAGCTGACATTGCCGAAATGAAGAACTTGTTAGGAACCGGCTTCGACGCCACCATCGGCTTGGAATACACCGAAGTGACACCGGACCGTGTCCGCGCACAGTGGACGGTGAAACCCACGTTGCATCAGCCCGCAGGAATTCAGCACGGCGGCGTGTATTGCTCCGTTGTAGAGTCACTGGCCAGCATCGGCGGCACAGTGTGGCTGGGGGAGCGCGGCCATGTTGTCGGCGTCAACAACAACACCGATTTCCTGCGGGCAACCCGCGAAGGCACGCTGACCGCTGAGGCCAACCCGATTCATCGGGGGCGCACGTCGCAGCTCTGGGAAGTTCGCATATCCGACGAGAGCGGTCGACTGGTCTCCAAGGGTCAAGTTCGCCTCGCGAACATCACCGATACCGCAGCGATCGGAAACTGAAGTCAGAACGGCTGAAACAGGAGAACGGCGGCGGAATCGAGATTCCGCCGCCGTTCTGTCTGCTCAGGATGTCAGCCAGCTGCTTTTTTCTGCTTGTCAGCAGATTTGCCCGCCTTGACTTCTGACTGTTTCTGTTGGTGTTTCTCCAACTCGCCCATGGCATTTCGAGCAAATACCTGCTGCTCGGTGGACGCCATCTGAGCGCGGCCGCGGCCGAAGAACGTTACAACCCACGACAGGATCGTGGAAGCACGCGAGCGGAACCCGACCAGGTACAGCAGGTGGATGGCAAGCCACGCAACCCAGCCGATGAAACCGCTGATCTCGAGCTTGCCGACCTTGGCCACCGCGCTGAAACGCGAAATGGTGGCCATACTGCCCTTGTCGAAGTACTTGAACGGCACCCGCGTAGTCGGGGCCTGGCCGTCGATCTCGGCTTTGATCTGCTTGGCCGCATATTTGCCGCCCTGCATCGCGACCTGCGCCAAACCGGGCAACTTGTCCAACGACATCATGTCGCCGACAACAAATACATTGGGATGACCGGGCAACGACAGGTCCGGATTGACCATTACTCGACCGGCACGATCGGTCTCGCCGCCACTCTGCTCCGCCAACTGCTTGCCGAGTGGGCTGGCCTGAACACCCGCCGACCACACCTTGCACTGCGACTCGATGCGGCGCAGCGTGCCGTCCTTCTCCTTGATGATCAGTCCGTAGTTGTCGACATCGGTAACCATGGCGTCCAGCTGGATCTCGACACCGAGACCCTCGAGCGTCTCCGCAGCCTTACGGCTCAATTTTCCGCCGTAGACCGGAAGAACCGCCGAAGCGCCGTCGAGCAAGACGACGCGAGCCTCACGGGGATCGATCTTGCGGAACGCACCATCGAGAGTGCGACGCGACAACTCCGCGATCTGACCGGCCAGCTCCACACCCGTCGGGCCGGCACCGACAACGACGAACGTCAGCAACCTGGCTCGTTCAGCAGGATCGTCGGACAGCTCAGCCTGCTCGAAGGCGCCGAGAATGCGGCCGCGAAGCTCGAGAGCGTCGTCGATCGTCTTCATTCCGGGGGCGAACTCGGCAAAATGGTCGTTGCCGAAGTACGACTGACCAGCACCCGCCGCAACGATCAAGCTGTCGAAGGGAGTGACTGTGACGCGCTCCAAGAGCCTCGATGTGACAGTTCGGTTTTCGAGGTCGATTGTCTCGACCTCACCGAGAAGAACCTGGGTATTCTTCTGCTTGCGCAGGACGAGCCTGGTAGCGGGAGCGATATCGCCCACCGAGAGAATTCCGGTAGCTACCTGATAGAGGAGCGGCTGGAAAAGGTGATGGGTGGTACGCGCGATCATCGTGATGTCGGCATCGGCTTTCTTGAGAGCCTGAGTGCCGAACAGTCCACCGAAGCCGGAACCAATCACCACAACTCTGTGGCGGTGCGATTCAACCGACTGGATGCTCATTCCATGCTCCTCGAGTTGTAGACGACGGGTCCTACGGTAGTCCCACGAGCGCTCAGGTTCTCTGCGAGTTCACAAGAGGTCCACCGTGAGCGGAATCGATCCAGTAACAAGCCGGCGACTCCCCACCGTGATCTCTTCCTGCAGGGAGTAGCCAGATTGCGGTCCGTGGGGGACTACTGCCGAATCGACAAGATAAACAGCGCAATACATCCGCCCACAAAAACCAGAATCGACAATGCGACCGACGCGTAGCCGACGCCTACTCCGATAGATGCCCAATCCATGTGCTCACCCTCTCCTTCGTTACGAACTGATGGTTCGATCACATCACCGTACTGATGCCTCGACGGAATCGACAGCGAGAGTCAACGACGGCGCGCCGCGGACTCCTGATTCGAATTTGATGTGACTTCGAGAACGGGTGACGACAGTCATAAAAGGTCTCGTCTCGAGCTGAGTGAAAACTCCCCAATCGGCGTGTAGCTGCACGTTCTGTTGCGTAGCTGAGGGTTTGCTTAGATAAAACCTCGAGCTCGTAAACTCCACGTAAAACGTGCAAGTTGGCATAAATCGGACGGAAAACCGACCAAAGTTCAGCGAGTGTGCTCGAATAGTTGCTCAGAGAATGCTACGTTTCTGCCAATTCGTCACGATCCGTGCTTCGGCACTCGAGACCCCTGGGGTAACGCTATGAGCAACGATGCATTTCAGAATGTGCCGGTCGGTCGCCGGAAGTTCGTCAAGACGGTATTGGCCGCGTCGGCAGTCTCGGTTCCGATTGTGACGTCCATCAGTTTGGGAGGTGCTGCACCGGCTTTCGCTTCGGGCGACACTCCCAACCTGTCTGGTATTCCGAATCGCGGCCAGGGCCAGAATAGCCAAGGCGGACAGTCGGACGATGGGGGAAACGGGACAGGCCAAGGCGGTAACGGCGGCCAAGGTAATGGCGGTGGTGGCGGTACAGGGCCAAGTCAGCCCGGAGATTCGGGTTCTTCGGGTAGCTCAGGTTCTTCGGGTAGCTCAGGATCAGGGTCGACAGGGTCAAGCTCTGGTTCATCGGGTAGTTCAGGGTCGGGATCGGGCGGCACAACGACGACGGTTCGCCCGACTAATCCGACGGAGCCGACAATACCGACGGAGCCGACTAATCCGACGGAGCCGACAATACCGACGGAGCCGACAATACCGACGGAGCCGACGGAGCCGACCTAGTACCTGGCCTGCAATGGAGGGCAAATCACGATGAGTGAGTTCGATATCGCGCTGCACCGCGCTCTGAAGAAGCTTCAGAGCACGGACGCAGTGGAGGTCCGGGAGACACCGCCCCATGGAGAGTCAGTAGATCTCACGATTGCAATCGCGACGTATGACGATTTCGACGGCGCGTACTTCACGATCCATTCGATACTGACTCACCATCGTGAAGTTCTCGATCGAGTCGAGTTCGTATTGTTGGACAATTTCCCCGAGGGACTGCCGGCACCGATGCTGGAATCGTTCGCGAAGTACATTCCGCGGTTTCGTTATATTCCGTTCACGGATGTTCGGTCCACCGCGGTCCGAGATATCATGTTCCGCAAGGCAACTGGAAAATATGTACTCGTTCTCGACTCTCATGTGATTTTGGCTCCCGGATCGCTGGCGTCGTTGTTGGCCCATTTCGATGCCGACCCCGACACCGACGATCTGATTCAAGGTCCGATGCTGTCGCAGGATTCTTCACACATCGCGGCTACCCACATGGAACCTCGGTGGAACCGAGGCATGTTCGGTGCCTGGGGTGTAGACCCACGGGCCAAGGAAAACCCCGAGGTTCCCTTTGAGATCGACATGCAAGGGTTGGGTTCGTTTGCGTGTCGTCGCGGCGCGTGGCCGGGGTTGAACGCGCACTTCACCGGCTTCGGGGGTGAAGAGGGCTACATTCACGAGAAGTTCCGCATCAATGGTGGAAAAGTAATCTGCCTGCCGAGTTTCCGTTGGCTGCATCGATTCGAACGGCCGTTGGGCGTCCCATACCGCATCAATTGGCCGGATCGGATTCACAACTACCTGCTGGGCTGGCAAGAGATCGGTTGGGACGTCGAATCCATCCACCGCCAATTCTCGATGTATCTGGCAGGCTCCTATCCCGGCATTCGTCGGCAGGCTGAGTTGAGTCTGCAGAAGCCTGAACTGGCTTTCGGCGGAATCCTGGTACTCAGTGACGACCGTCGAATCGCTCCGTGGCGTTCGTGCCTGGGAGAAGCCGAGTCGATCGAGTTGTCGATCCACCGCGTGCTGCCGGCAGACGAAACGCCGGATACGTGGCGGGTTGCCAGTGCATTCGTCTCCGGTATCGACAAAGCGATTCTGTTGGGTTGGAAGTCGGTGGTGTTCCTGACGGAGGACACCGTGATTGACGGTGCGCTCGCATACAAGCTCAGAAATGTCGCTGACGATCTTGCAAGCGGCGTAGACAGCGCCGTCATCCACTCGTGGGGCGATGACCATGCAAGCTATGCGTTGATCGTGCGTGAGATGGCCTACCGGCGTCTGCGTGATCAGCTGTCCGAGATGATCTCGGGTACTGGCATTTCGAAACTCGGCCTGCCAGCATGGTTACTCGCTGAAGACGCCGTCGACATCGAACTGAATCAGCCTCTGGCGCCGGCGAGAACTGTTCTGTCGACCGATGAAACGTCGACGTCGACAGAGTCAATCGCGACGCTGGGCGTGGTCGTGGTCAACCTCGATATCGATATCGACAGGTGGAATTCGTCGTGGCGGACATTCAATCGACTTCCGAATCTTGCTGAGGTAGTGCGACTTTCGGCGTTCGAAGACCGTGCGAGCCCGGACGTCGGATTTGCAGCGTCCTGGCGCCGTGCGATTGCTTTGGCAGCTGAGAAGGAATGGGGTTCGGTTCTCGTCACCGCCGACGACGTCGACTTGCTCGACGCCTCCAGTTCGATCCTGGAATCGGCGCGTACTGAACTCGAACACAGTTCGTGGGATGTGGTGCAGTTGGGGCACGATGCAAAATCTCGCAGTGGCACATTGATCGACGGTTCGTCGCTGATACGTACCGGTTCCGGAAACCGTGGAGTTCACGCCGCTCTGGTCCACTCGCGTGCGTTCGAACGGATTCTCGACTCCATTCCCGACCCGAATTCGGATCTCGAGGGATTTGCGACATGGGCGGGTCGCTACCGCACCATCGGCGACTTCTTGGTTGACGGCAGCGTCGCCGGTAGGTTGACGTGCTGCTCGCTTTCACCGGGAATCGCCACCAACCGTGACTTGCTCCGCGCCGGCGCGGTCGAGTCCGACTATTCACAACGATTCACACTCGGCCATTGACAGTTCACCGACATATGCAGGGAGATTCCGTGACCGAGTTGCTGGTAGATACGAAACCACAACGCTCATCGAGCGTCGAAAGTAACGACCTCACCGACGGAGTTGTGTTGTACGACAGTTCCGTCGAGATTGCGCATCATCTCAATCCTGTCGCGACGTTGGTGTGGGAGTTGTGTGACGGGCGGACCGTCAGCGACATCGTCAATGCGGTTATGGAGGTCTTGGAGATCCCCGTGATCGAAGCAGAGTCCATTGTCAATGAAACGCTCGGACAATTGACCACTTCTCGTTTACTGGTGTGAAACGTTGGTGAACGCGCAGGGCGCTGAGGATATCCGCGCGCACTACCTATGGGTCGACGCCGTCGTCACTGGGGTGTTGATGCCGGAGGTCGGCGTCGTCGAACACAAGGTCGCGAGCCCGTGGTCTGCCGAGCACCGGGTGAACGCTCACATCATGCCGGACGAATCCTGCCCGGATCGGTGGGACGTGACGATTGATTCCACGATGGAAGCCGCTGAAGAAACCCTGACCGGTCTCGACGGACTGCATATCGCGGAGAGTATCTATCGCACGGTTCACCGGGACGTCATGTCGGCGGCTCACACCGAACAGTGGACGCGCTTGCATGCGGCGCTGGTTGATTGCGGCGGGGTGCGAGTGGCGATTGCCGGGCATTCGGGTGCCGGTAAGACCACCTTGGCTCTGGCACTGGCTCTACGGGGCGCCCAGCTTCACTCAGACGAAGGGATCTTCATTCGAGGGCAAGACGCAGTGGGGCTTCCGCGTCGGATACACATCAAGACCGGAACTTTCGACGTTCTCCCCGAGATCCGTGCGCTTGACTTACTTCCTCTGCCGTACGAACCGCCGGTATGGGCGCTCGATCCCACAACACTGCCGAATCCACCAGCTTCCGCGTCGGCGGCGCGCGGCATCGACGTGTTGTTGATTCTCGACGGGTGGGGGGAGACCAAGACATCCATCCAGCCGATGCCCACCGCGGTGGCTTTGCGCTCGCTCGCCGAGCAGTCCGCATTGTGGTCCGACGACCACGGACTCACTCTGCGAAACATCGCCACATTGCTCTCGAACACCGCCTGTTACAGCCTTACTCGGCACCATGCCGATACCGGGGTTGCTTCCGTCGACGAATTGGTGGCGTCATGCGTGACACGCGGTACCTGATTGCGATGCTCGATCCTGCTGGTGGGCCAGACCTGATCCGGTTGTGTTCGGCGCAGGAATGGCCGCGGATCATCGACACCGCCGCCCGGCACAAGGTGCTACCACTGCTGGCCGCCGCAGCTGTCGACGCCGGATTCGCGTCGATCCTGCCGGCAAGTTTCGCGAAGGTACTCGCGGAATCCACGGCCCCCGTGTCGAGTCCTGAATTGACCTTGAGTTTGGTCCACCACCGCAATGCGCTCCGTATCGCGGACCTGGAATCCCAGCGAGCTGAGCTGCAGGAGATGCTGCGAGGCAAGGGATTTCCGACAGTCGCACTCAAAGGCGCGGCGCTTCTCGAATGGAAGGTCTGGCCTAATCCCGCGGCGAGGCGGATGACCGACATCGACCTCCTGGTCATCGACCCCGCTCACGCAGTCTCCGCCAACGACGCGATCATCGACTTCGGCTATCGGATGGTTCTCCCCGACGAAGTAGCGAGTGATTCCATCGATCATGACGATCACCAGGAACCGGCACTGCTCCGCGACGACCGTCACGGCTCTGTCGAGATCCACTCACATCTTCTCCCGCGCTTCGCTCGTCATGCACTGACACGAGAGCGTGCAGTCCACGGCATTCCCGCCACATTTGAGCCACCCACGTTGGCAATCAGCGATGCGGCACTGCACATCATCGCGCACGCTCGGCTTGCCGATCGCGCACTGATACGCGCAGACCCCGCCCTGAACAGCGTCTTCGACGTCGGCTACCTCATTGCTTTCAAACCGGCGCTCGCCCCCCAATTGGCGAGGCTCCCATTGCCGCGTGATGTGCGCCGGGCAGTGAACGTGCATCTGGCGGCCGTGGAATCGGTGTTCGGCCTCGATGACCTCGGTACCACGGCGTCGGCGCGGATGTGGTGGCGATGGACACTGTGGTTGGCAGATCGACCTCGCCTACATTCGCTCTATCGCGACGTGGTGATGGTTCCGCTGTTCCTGGATCGCGAGAGGCTCTCCATCCGAGAAGGCCGCGACTTACACGGACTGGCGTTGGCACGCGCCCGCCTGTCACATTTCACCAGGCGGGCGCGCACTGCGCTCGGTGATGCCGGGGGAGCGGCATGAAAGTGCTGATTACCGGCGGAGCCGGATTCATCGGAAGCACCATTGCGTCGAGGTGTGCTGACGCCGGGATCGATGTCGTGATCCTCGACAACCTGGTGACGGGGCGATTCGAATTTGCCCAGCGCTTCCCGTTCTACCGGGGAGACATCGCCGATGATGCCCTGCTCGACACCATTTTTGCCGAGCACCCCGATATCGAGGCAACCGTTCACTGCGCAGCGCTGATCGTTGTCGGCGACTCCGTGACCAGTCCGGTGCAGTACTACGACAACAACGTCTCCAAAGCGCTGATGCTGGTGTCGAGCTTGCTCCGCAACGGGTGCAGACGATTGCTGTTCAGCTCGTCGGCCGCGGTGTATGCCGCCGACCACGGAGGGTGTGTCGACGAACGCTCGATCATTGCCCCGCAGAGTCCCTACGCACGCAGCAAGGCACACTTCGAATCGATGCTCGCGGACATCGTTGCAGCAACCAACCTGTCGGCTGTGTCGCTTCGCTACTTCAACCCGGTAGGGACAGACCCGGAATTGCGCAGCGGATTGCAATCCGCGCATCCAACTCATGCTCTGGGGAAACTCTTCGAAGCGCATTCGACCGGAACACCTTTCGCTGTAGCGGGAACGGACTGGCCGACGCGAGATGGCTCTGGATTGCGCGACTACGTCCATGTCTGGGACCTCGCCGACGCGCATATCCGCGCATTGGAACGGTTCGATCGGATTACAGCCGACTCGACCCGCACCACCGTCGTCAATCTGGGAAGTGGACGGGGGACCACGGTATGGGAACTGGTCCGAGCCTTCGAGGAGGTGCTCGGACACGACGTCGTCGTAAGGACGTCATCGAGGCGACCGGGAGACACTGCCGGCGCCTACGCGTCGAAAACCCTCGCTGCCCAGCTACTCGGATGGGTGCCGTCGCGCACCCTCGAAGCGGGGATCGAGGACACCTCACGGTGGTTGGCCGTACGTGAGAGTCGATTGAGTTGGAGCACGTTCACAGCGCGAAATCCGTGAGATCGGCGAGCAATTCCGAGACCGTCGCACGATCTACCTCGGCCAGCGTGCCACCGCGCACGACGATTCCGGTAGTGCCGATATCGTCGGCACAGTAATCGAGAGCGAACCACCACACCGACTGGTCCCGACCTGGGCAGTACCCGACGGTAGCGGCGACACTTCGTCGCAAGTGACCTTCACGATCGAGCCCTTCGGCGCGATAGTGCGACTCAGCGTGACGCACGAAAACCTCGTCGACGAGGGGGAGTACAACGATATTTCCCAGGGTTGGCCGGCAGTTCTGTCCAATTTGAAGTCACTCCTCGAAACCGGGCACGTACTACCCGACACCCCTTGGAAGATGCCTTCGAACTGATGAGCGAACAGCGGTGTAGGGTCATCCCGCGTTCGAAGTAGAACGAAAGTCTGTCCGAACGCCGAGAAACCCTTTCCACATTCGGGGTGTCAAACATCAGTCAACTACGGAAACCTGAAGTTTCCCGAACATTAGGAGGGGGCCTTAGTTCGCACCATTGCAAAACAGACACTCACAACCTCACGCCCTCCAAGCCAAATAACCGCTACCGCAGGGAGATCGGGGAGTCGTGTGACGAACCATGCTCACGACACACCGGGGGTGTCCCTATAAGAAGGGTAAATATGCCGCTGGTATGGAACTGCGGCAAGGGGAGAAGCGGCGCTTTTCGTTTACTTCGTTGACATTGGGGGACTTGGGTGCCTTCGATGCCGTCCCGCGAGGGGCCTCGGACACGCCAGCCGGCGCGGTTGGCAATTCTGGTGCGAGAGTAGCCTCCTTGCGCAGTCGAACCGCGATCAAAAAAGTAGCGGTCGACCCCAATGGGGTCGACATTCCGAGTGATCAATATCAGCAGGTGACGGAATCATAGAATTTTCCGAATTCATGACCACGCATCTGCAAAGACCAACGGAACTCAAGTCTCAGCATCAACTCCACCTTTGCCACCACTAATGACTGCACAAATCATCGACCCCGAAGCTCGGGGTGTTCAGATCGGCCCGAGCGCTGCATTATGAGTGGTCAGGAGCGTGCCGAGTAGGTAGTGCCCGTCGGCACAGTCGAGTGGAATCAGCCCACCGACAGCCTCGACGGCAGGATGAGAAGAAACGCTGGGGGAGTCGGATAGCATCCACGACAGCGTGTTCTCATCGTGTCGGGGCCGATACTGAATTCCGTCGACATCAGGATTCGCTGCGAGTATTGCCGCAGTCCATCGTCGTGTGTGGAGGTACCCCGACGGATCGCATTTGGTCAGCCAGACGCCCGCATTGATTCGCGCTGCACCAGCACCCGTCAGATCAACCACGCGCGCCGGTCGAACAGTCCGAAGCTCACTCAGCACTCGATCGACAATCTGTGCGCGCGGGATGAGGCGAGGGGAGTGGTTCACCGGTAGATTGCGGCACAGCGTCTCTGCCACTGCTGCGGCCGGACTGTCGCCGAGATAGAGATAAGAGTACGAACCGTCGACACTGTCGAAGCGGCCACCCACACGTACCCGAGGCCTCGCGATGGGGTTGAGATCCGCAGCGCCACGTGATGCGCTGTGAATACGCCAGAGCGACGTACCGACAGGGATTGTGGTGATCAATGCAGGAGGTAGCGACGAGGGTGGATCGGTGTAATCCAAATCCACTCAGCCTTGCGTCAGATCGTCGACCATATCCAGCAGGTCCTGCTCATGTCCTCCCGCGACCGCGAGTTCGGCGGGCGAACGAGGGTCGTCGGCAAACGTAGTCGGATTCAGCCACCACGATGCGACGCCCCACGGATCATCCTTAGCGCCTAGGATCCGGTTGATCTGAGCGACGATCGGTCGCACCTTCTGATGTGTGGAGTCGAATTGGAAAGCCGGATAAAGCTTCTGACCCGACGCGGGTAAGGCGATGACGGTACCGGTCGAAGTGAGTCGGCTTGCTGTATTTCGACTTGTCGCAGATTTGCCCAGGACGCGACTGACTGCAGTCGAGTCGAGCATTTCGTGCTCTTCGACAATCGAATTGAGTGCAGAGGCAACGATGCGGGTTCGGGCAACTGCGGCGGCGGCAGGATTCGCAACTGCAGACTCGTGCTGCAATGCCAGTGCAGGTCCCATAGCTAGAAGTGCAGTCACATCGTCGCGCACTGGTCGCAGATTGGGTCGCCGTGAGAACTCCTCGGCAAGTAGCACCACAAGGTCCTGATCCGACAAGGCATGAATCGAATCACGTACGCGGTCCCGGTCGACGAGCATGTCACCACCTCCAGTTGTGCCATCAGCGTACCGCGTACCTGCCGTGTCGGCATGCAGGAGAGGACTTACTGCGATCCGACAACAGAGCTGAGCGCTGCGTTGAGTTCGGCAGCCGGCTGCATCGGAAGGGTGTGGTGCGTCGCTGAATCAAGAATCACCGTACGAGCATGGGGAATCGAAACACGTATCGACCCTTCTACTCGTCGACTGTCATGAACCTTGCTTCGACCGGCAAGGATGACGGTGGTAGCGACGGACAACGAAGCAAGAGCCTTCTTGCCCGGGCGCTTCGGCACGATTGTTTTCGACTTCGGGAAGCTAGCTGCACCGCGAGCGAGCAGCGAGAACCAGTCTTCGTCCAGTGACGCGCCATCGGTTTCCCATTCGATGAAGGCGCGTTCGCGCTTTTCGTTCGGACGCAAGAGGATTGGCAGCGCGTGCAGGAGGTACTGCGGCTTCATGCCGGTGAAACACGAGTTTGGGTCAATCAGCACCAGTCGATTCACGGCGTCAGGGTTACGTATGGCGTAGGCCAAGGCGATCATTGCGCCGTACGAGTGGCTGATCAGGCTGGGGGAGTCGAGTCCCAGGCCGCCGACGACGGTCCCGAGCCAATCAAGAAGGTCATCGATAGTCTTCACGGGTTTGCCGCGGGCGATACTGCGGCCGACGTCTCCGATCAGATCCACCGCGTAGACCCTGTTGTGTGCACTGAGCGCACTTACATTGCCGAACCACACCGCCGAAGTCGCTCCACCACCTGGGAGCAGAATGACCGGTGCACCATCCCGCGGTCCGCAAACATTGACATGGGTTGTGCCGTAATCGGACGAACGAGATGAGAACGATCGCAGACGGGTGCTTCTCGGTGTTACCGACAGCGCGAAGGAACTGGGAGGGTCATTCTTCGGCCCCCTCATCGGGCACGCCGTCGATGTCTTGGAAACCTTTACGGCGCAGCAGTTGAAGACGATCGGTGAGTTCCTGACCAAGATGAGTATGGCTGTGGAGACCACTCGCGCAGATCAGGCCGGCGCCCACGAACCGTCGGGGGACTGACACCAAATTCTCATGTCGCCGAGAGCCAGGAAGTCACTGTTCAACCAATAGGTTGTGTCGGGATCCCAGCCGGCGAGCACGGTCGCACCGGAGTGCTCAGCGTGAGGGATCGTAATCCCCGGCGTCGAGAGATAACCCATCATCGTAAGGTGCACGGCATCGTAATCGGCGACAACTCCGGTCCAATCTGGAATGAACCAGTCGTGATACTCACCAGTGGTGTAATGCCACTCTGAACGACGCGATGCCGGCACAGCGAGGGGATAGGTATCAACGAGGTGAGCCCAGTCTGCCGGACAGGTGATCTCGTACACCCGGGGTGTTCCCGGTACCCGCATTGGCCAGATCCGTGCATAACCCCATCCGAAGCCGTCCTCTTCAAGCATGAGGTCCATCGCTTCGATGCAGTCCCGTGATCGGGTCGTGCGATAAATCCCGTCAGCGAGAGGTATTGACCACCATTCACTGCCGACATCGCTGTCAGGATCCTCGATCAGATACTCGACAAACTTCGCTTCCTGCGCGAGTGCACGTTCTCGCCACCGCTGCAGTCCGTCGCCCACCGGTTGAATGGGCAGGGCTAACTCAGCCAAATCACTGGTCGAGTTGAACTTCTGGATCAATCGCTGGTTGGCAAGATCGACTGGCTCGCTCCACCAACCAGTGCTTGCCGACGCCAACAGGGCCTGAGCAATCGGGCGTAAGACTGCGACGGTCTCCGGACGCGCAAACACGAAGTCTTCTTCGTCCGGCGGCTGCCAGTAGTGCGCGCAATCGACGGCATACGCCAACGCGTTGAGGATCTCGATTTCTGGCAACTGTTCAACCGCTTGAACATCAACTTTCGCGAGGACATCAAGAACATCGCGTCGAAGACTACGATACGAACCATCGCCGTTGATGCACGCATAGCCAATGTTCGCGCAAAAGTGCCGGCCACGCGGCGAATTCAACATCAGCGAAACGGCATCCAGGTGCCAACGCTAGCTGGTGGCTTCTGCGGCGACGGAGTTGACGATGCCTCTACCCAAGGACCATCAAGCGAACGACGCCATTCCGTCATGGTGTCGCCGATAGTGATGAAGTCGCTGCACAGCCAGTACGTGACATCGGGATTCCAGCCGGCAAGCACCGTGGCACCTGAGTGTTCGGTCAGAGGGATCGCGATTCCGGGAGTCGTAAGATAGCCGACCATCGTGAGATGCACCGCATCGTAATCGGTGACCACAGCGGTCCAATCCGGAACGAACCAGTTGTGATGCTCACCAGTGGTGTCGTGCCAGACAAAACGACGCGATGCCGGTACAGCGAGGGGATAGGCATCGACGAGGTGAGCCCAGTCCGCGGGACAAGTGATCTCGTAGACACGGGGCGCTCCATGGACACGCACAGGCCAGACACGTGGATAGCCCCATCCGGGGCTGTCCTCTTCAAGCATCAGTTCCATCGCGCCGACGCCGTCGCGTTCTCGCGTCGTGTCATATACGCCGTCAGCCGCCGGGATCGACCACCATTCGCCGCCGATATTCCTATCAGGATCTGCTTTCACATACTCGACGAACTGTGCTTCGTAATCCAACATGTGTTCGTGCCAGCGTTCGAGGCCGTCGCCGAAATGACGAATGCGCAGAGGCTCCGCGGGCGAGTCAGGAATCGATTCGAATTTCTGCACCACTCGCTGGTTGACGAGGTCGACTGACTCAGTCCACCAACTGGTGTGCGGTGACTCCAAGATTGCTTGGGCAATCGGTCGCAAGACCGTAATGACCTCGGGGGCAGCGAAGATCAGATCGTCTTCGTCAGGCGGCTGCCAGTAGCGTGCAACATCCACTGCACCCGCCAATTCGTCGAGCATCTCGATTTCAGACAACTGCGCAATCGCTCGAACGTCGACGTTGGCGAGGTCGTCAAGAACATCACTCGGCGTGCGTTGTCGGTTGTAGCCAGACTTCCGCTCGTCATTGCTGCAAGCGAAGCCGATGTTCGCGCAGAAGTCCCGACCACGCGGCGAGTTCAACATCAGCGAGACTGTATCCATGAGTCAAAGGTAACCGTACGGTCCTGCATTTCGGGGTCAGCGACATAGTGTGGGTACCTGGTCATGGTCCATCGTGCATGGAGGAAGTCTGATGACATTGAGTGGGAACGACGACCTGGACGAAGAATCGTGGGGGACTGTGCCCACTCGAGCTGAAGTGTTCGAAGCGGTCGTTGGGAATTTAGCCAACCAGTACGCCGCTCGGCAGGCTCTCGCTGCCACTAGCCTGACGTGTAAACAAGCCGCACACCAGTTGGGTATCCGCAAACAGGCAATCACAGCCAAAATCGACGAGGGCAAGTTGATCGGACTCAAGCAGGGACGCGAATGGCGTTTACCGGCATGGCAATTCGTGCCGGACAGTGCCTCCGAAATCGTTCCACGCCTGGACGCGCTGCAAGCCGCCTTTCCTGGTGGGCCGGTGAGCTTGTCTGCCTGGATGAACAAACCGAGCAACGAGTTCGACGGGCGCACCCCACTGCAGGAGCTACTCGCGCACGGCCCGGGCGGAGTCGTCGTACATGCGCAGCGTCTCACTGCTGCAGGATGGTGAATCGCTGAGGTCGCCGCAACGAACCCTGTCCACGGGCGGCGTTCTCTGGCAGCGGATTCCACTCGCATCGAGGCCAGGGGAGCCGTGGCAGTGATGCGGCCCTATACGTTGCGGACAATCTCGCAACAGTTACAAGTGAGGTCTCCGGTGAAGCCGGCGGCGATCTGCGCTTTGCCGTCATTGGCGCAAGGCGCAGAACCTCGGGCATCGACGCAGGAATGGGCTCGGGCAATATTCGAAGATCAACCAGCTGGACACTCGGTCAGCGGGATTCATTACCGGACCGCGTACGGCGACGGCGATGCGCTTGCGCTCTGGGATTGCGATTCGTCAGTGCAGATTCGCCGGGACGCCACCGGCAATATCCTGGATCGTCCGCTGCAGCACCCGGCGTTGTTGCGTCGACTGCAAGTCGAGATGTGGAGACGACGGATCAATGTCGACACGATTCCGGAATCGGCCTGCGCGAGCTGTCACTGAACCTCAGGGAAGCGCCAGATTGCCATTACTTGACATAATGTAGATTATCGGCAAATTTCCGACCTGTGGATATAGGTGCCAAGTTCCATTCCTGTCCATCGACGTACGCGCACCCGTACCGGCCCGCCTATATACCCACGCGCACAGATTCGCCCAGCCGGCTTCCGTGGATATCTAGCCCGGCGGCGGGCGACGTCCGCACCCGCCCCAGAACTTCTGCCGAGCCGGATTCGGGGCCAGGTGATCCCGCCGCGTGTCCCTGGCTCGTCGAACCGGCAGGTATGGACGAGCCGATACGGGCACCCGGCACATCCCGATACGGCAGTGACCCGAATCAGGATCGGATACTCAATCCCCTTGCCTCAATACGTCACTGTGACAAATTGAGGTGTGAATACCGGCGCGCGTCATCGAACAATTCGTAATACCGACTAGAATCGGCGACATGCTTTGTTTTCGGCCCGCCTGTTCATTAGGTTTGCGACCTCAGTGAAACCCCTACGCGACGTGGTCGAACGATGGCTGGCAGTACCTGACCAATTTGATCGATTTACCCGATTTCTTCGTGACAACGGACTCTTGGCGATAACTCGAAATGTCATCGGCCTCATGGTGATTTCCATGGGCCTGACGATTCTTCTCAAACGGCTGGGAACTCAATCGTCGCAGGTAATCAGTCTTCCGTTGGACCTGATCATCGGTGTCCTCGCAATCATCGGCGGGGTTGCATTGCCGGTACTCGCAACTACTCGGGAACGCTCGTATCAGTTTGTCGTTGCCGGCGATCTCGCCATTGCAATCATCGTGCTCACCGAAGCGAATCTTGAACAGCGACTGATGGGTTCACTCGTGTTCGGGCTTGTCGGCTCGTACATCGCGTTCTTTCACAACATGCGAGCTCAGATTTGGCACCTATCGTTCTCAACTGTCGTCATCGTCGTTGCCAGCATCGGTGTGTTCACGGATGCGCCGACAACCGCTTTCGATGTTTTCGGGCGAATCATTTTTGCGATCAGTCTCATCACGGTGATGCCGTTGCTGACTCAAATTGCGCTGGCACTTCTCAGCAACGACGCACACAGTTCCGAACTCGATCCATTGACCGATCTGCTTAATCGGCGGGGCCTTACGCGTCGTACGTCGGAATTGGTGCGGTCCAAATCCAAGGTCGGCCAGTCATTGCTGGTCGTTGTTGTCGATATCGATAGTTTCAAGCATTTCAATGACACGTACGGTCATGATGTCGGCGATCGCGTCATCCTCCGCACAGCAAATCGACTGACCGAGTGGGCGCGACCGGACGCTGCCATTGCCAGAGTTGGTGGCGATGAATTTGTCGTCGTTCAGATCATGCCGTTGCCTGCGGTCGGCGATCTTCTTTCCCGGATTCATGGTGTCATGAACGGTTCGTTGCTTGAGCCGCGCTCGACCACGAGTATCGGAATCGCGATCCACAACGGTCTGTGGTCCGATACTGATGCGATGGACGCTGGAGTTGACGAACTTCACCGTCTGGCGGATTCCGCGATGTACGAGAGTAAACGGCTCGGCGGAGATCACGTCCACACAATTGTGATGACGTCGCCCTGAGCGGCGCAGCCCTCGAGTCGAGCAGGCCTAGTCCTCGATGATGTGAACGGCAGCTTCTTCTGCGGATGCGGCCGCACCGTCGACACCGACATCCTCGGCGACGAGTTCACTTTCCTCGTCCTCGTAGCGGCCTTCGTCCTCGGCGACGAGTCGGCCGGCGCGGCGGTTACCGACCTCGCGTTGGGATGGAAATTCCGCTTCCCGGACGGGATCGTCATCAACGGCGGGCTCGTACAACGGATCGCCGAGTTTGGCCGCTGGATCGGGCTCTTCCTCGGCGAGGCGTTGGTCAAGGGTCTCCCCCACATCCGTATCGCCGAGCAGGTACGGACGCTCGGGCGGTGAGATTCCCTCGTCGAGGATGTCGTCGACGCCTCGGTCGATCAGAGTGTCTTCGGGTTGTAGTTGATCGTCGGGATCGAGGCTGTAACTGCCTTCGAATGCCGCACCGGTGTCATCCGCATCGTTCATGACTCCACAATTCCACGCGTCGGGGTCTTGCGCCATGTGAGAGAGCCATATCAGCAGTTGCTCGGTGCTGGTTTGCCGTCGAATCGATCTTGGAGGTAGTCGAATGCATCGGGTAGGCCGAGGACTGCGGTGGTGAGGTGATCCGGGCTGGGATAGAGCTGGGATTCGACGGTTGCGCCCGCGGCGCAGTACCGGGCGTTGGTGTTGAGGACCGAATCGACGGGAATCAAAGCGTCTGTGGGACTGTGCCATTCGAATATCGGCGCGGTGGGGATGCCGGGGTAGAGTTCGACGCTGTTGGCGTTCATGACGCTGACTGCTTGGGGGCTGGTCAGCATCGCTATCGAGTCGGTAACTTGGCGGGCGCTTCGACCGGCTCCGGCGAGCAGGATGTCGTTGGTGCAGGCATTAGCCAGTTGTACTTCCATGGCGCGGCCGGCGGCATTGAGTTCGTTGCTCAGTGGCAGTTCGCTCGGGTATTCACGTTCGAGTCCCATCGCGGCGGCGAATGCGAGGCCGAATGCGGGATGGGGGTCTTGGCCGAGTGCGTTGGCCATTTTTGCGATGTTCATCGGTACGCCGCCTTGGGCTACGCCGACGAGGTTGATCTCGGGGGCGTAGGTGGGTGCAAGAGCAGCTGCCCACGCTGTTGCCATGCCGCCGCCGGAGTATCCGGCGATCGCGACGGGGCTGGACGCGACATGCAGTTCGGGTACTTTCTGGGCGGCCCGGATGCCGTCGAGGGTGATTTGGCCGCCGAGGCGTGCTGCGCCGTAGGCGCTGTTGGGGCCCAGATGGTCGGGTAGTGCGACGGTCCAGCCTCGTTGTAGTGCGACGTTCAATGCCGGGGCTTCTCGGAAGACCTTGTTGGGGTCGGAGGTGTAGAGGGTGCGCGATGGTGCGCATTCTGATCCGAGTGCGTTGACGATGTGCTGGTAGGACAGCAGTGGGCCGTCAGGTTGCTGGTTGGCGGGCACGAGCACTGTGGTTACTGCAACGATCGGATTGTTCTCGGAGTTGGTCGAGCGGAAGCTGACCTGCCAGAACGAGGCGCCGGGGAAGGTGGGGAGGTCGGGAGCTCGGCGTACCGAAATCGGGGTTCCGACGGGACCGGTTGCGGCTTCGGTTTGCGCGTAGAACGGGTCGGGGTCCGGGGCTGGGTACGCGGGGACTGCGTTTGCTATTCCGTGTCCGGTAGTGAGTGCCAGCGATAGCAATGCGGTTGTCAGCATTGCTCCGGTGAACCTACGCCGAGTTCTGAATATCCGAGTTCTGGATTGCAATGGTTTCCCCTCCACCTGATGGACATCGACACATGAACTCCGATAGGTGCCTTCCGGCACCTACCTGTTGTCTCATACCCCGTGGGTCGGGTTTCAGACATCTTCCGTGAGCAGGTGGCGCTTGATTGCTGCGGAGACATGGGCAATGGGTCCGGGTTCGATCATCTGGTTGTGCCGGCAGTCCACGTCGTCGACTGCGATGTCGCCTCCGACAAATTCACGCCATTCGGTGACGTCGTGGCCGTTGTCGGCGGATTGCCGGGCGACGAAGAACTGGATGTCTCCGTCGTAACGCGTCGGCCGATGTGCGTTGGTGAGTGCGACGGAACGTGAGTATCCGGCGCTGATGCGTTCGAGGTGCTGCGCTTCGACTCCGGTACCGGGGCCGAGTGTCCGTTCGAGGAGAGCTGCGGCGTCGGCGAATGTTTCGATCTTGGTTTCGTCGGTCGGAAGTCCCAGTCCTGCAATGAGTTCGGCGACCGACAGTTCTTCGGGTTGGTCGTCGCTGCTTGCCGGGTAGCTGTCGAGGATCGCGACGGTGGATACCGGTACGGATCGCGTCTCGAGTTCGTGGGCTACAGCGTGTGCAATGACGCCGCCGAGCGACCAGCCGACCAGGTGGATGGGACCGTCGGGTGCGAGTTCCAGGATGCGGTTGGCGTAGTTCTTCGCGAGTTCGGTGAGTGTGTCGAAGGTGGGTCCGCCGCTGAGCGATGGCAACTGGAGTCCGTAGATGGGCCGGCCGGCGTCGATGTGGCTGACAAATCCTGAGTATCCCCACGACAATCCGATGCCGGGGTGGATGAAGAACAGTGGCGGCTGTGTTCCGTCGGCGCGCAGGGTGATGACGGGGGCGAGCACGGCGGAGATGTCCGTCGGCTGGTTCTCGTGTTCGATCAGGTCGGCTGCGCGGGCGACTCCGGCGGGTGTGGGGTCGAGGAAGATCGATTGCAGTCGTACGCGTCGGCCGATTCGCTTGTCGAGTTCGGCGGTGATGCGGGTGGCGATGATGGAGTTGCCGCCGAGGTCGAAGAAGTTGTCGTCGATGCCTACTGTGTCGTGGCCCAGTACGGAGGCGAAGATGTCGGTGACGACAAGTTCGGTGTGGGTGGTGGGCGGGCTGTAGGGCACGGTTCGGTGTTCGAAGTCCGGTGACGGAAGTGCTCGTCGATCGAGTTTTCCGACGGGTGTCATCGGAATCTTGTCGACGACAATGATGGCGGCGGGCACCATGTGCGCGGGTAGGCGCGCGGAGAGGTGATGTCTGAGTTCGGCTTCCGCGACGGTGTGGCCTTCGACGGGTTGCACGTAGGCGACGAGGACGGTATCGCCGGCCGGTGATTGTTGGCCGAGGGTCGCGGCGAAGCCGACTGACGGGTGAGCGATGAGGACGGAGTCGATTTCGCCGAGTTCGATACGGAACCCGCGGACCTTGATCTGGAAGTCGCTGCGCCCCATGTATTCGAGGGTGTGGTCGGCGCGCCAGCGGACGAGGTCTCCGGTGCGGTACATGCGGTGGCCGGGTTCGCCGTACGGGTCGGCGACGAATCGGTCCGATGTGAGGCCGGGGCGACGGTGGTAGCCGCGGGCGAGGCCGGGGCCTGTGATGTACAGCTCGCCGATGACGCCGACGGGTACGGGGCGTAGGTGTGCGTCGAGGACGAGGTCTGCGAATCCGATGGCGGGGTGACCGATGTTGATGTTCTCCCCTGGTCGCATGGGTGTGCTGACGCTGGCTTGGATGGTGGATTCGGTGGGTCCGTAGCCGTTGAACATGCGGCGGTCGCGTCCCCAGATGTCGACGAGTTCGGGCGTGCAGGCTTCACCGCCGACTGCGAGTACACGCAGTTCGGGTAGTGCGGAGCTTTCGATGGAGCTCAGCGCGGTGGGTGTGATGAAGGCGTGGGAGACGTGTTCGTCGGCGAAGATGTCGGCGAGTTCGGATCCGCCGAAGACGGCCGGCGGAATGATGACCAGGCAGGCTCCGCTACCGAAGGCCATCATGAGTTCGAAGACTGATGCGTCGAAGCTCGGTGATGCGAGGTGGGAGACGCGTGAGGTTGTCTTGACGTTGAATCGTTGGTGTTCTTCGGCGTTGAGGTTGGACAGGCCGAGGTGGGTGACGATCACACCCTTCGGTTTGCCGGTCGATCCGGAGGTGTAGATGAGATACGCGGGGTGTTCGAGGTGCAGTGGGGATGTGCGTTCGGCGTCCGTGATGGGCGTGGTGTCCTGGGCGTCGAGAGTATGCCGCGAGCGCTCCGAGTCCAACACAATCCAGTCGATGCTCTCGGGCAGTAGGTCACGCCGGGAGTTGACGGTCAGTCCGAGGACGGCTCCGGAGTCGTCGAGCATTGCCGCGATGCGGTCTTCGGGATAGTTCGGGTCGACGGGGAGGAATGCGGCACCGGTTTTGGTGACGGCCCAGATTGCGATTACTTCCCAGGCGGATCGCGGAAGGCCCAGTGCTACAAAGTTTTCCGGCCCGATTCCGCGAGCAAGCAATAGCTTGGCGAGTCGTGTCGATTCGGTGTCGAGTTCCTCGTATGTCAGGTTCCAGTCTTGGCTGGACACTGCTTGGCCGCTCGAATTGAGTTCGACGGAGGCGGCGAGGATTTCCGGCCAGGTCCGTGCTCGGGTTGCGCGCTCCCCCAAGGCAGGGACGAGTGCGGCGGATTCCTCGGTACCGAGGATGTCGATGTCGGCGAGTTGAATCTCGGTGTCGGCCCCGACGGATTCGAGGATCAGACGCAGGCGCTGCGAGAACTCTTCGATGGTGCCGGGTTCGAAAAGGTCTACCGAGTAGATGAATGCTGCTGATATTCCGTCCGGTTGTCCGTCGGTGTCGAAGGATTCACTGACGACGAGTTCGAGGTCTTCCTTGGCGGTTTTGGAGTCGGTTCCCATAGCTTCGACGGTCAGGCCGGGCAGTTCGAGTACGACCTTTTCGTTGTTCTGCAGTTCGAGTGCCACCTGGAAGAGCGGTGAGTACGAGGTGGACCGGGTGGGGTTGATGACGTCGACGAGCCTTTCGAACGGCAGGTCGGCGTGCTGGTAGGCGGCGAGGTCCGTCTCTCGTATCCCCCGCAGTAAGTCGGTGAATGTCTTATCCGGGTCGACTGCGGTGCGTAGGACCAGCGTGTTGACGAACATTCCGACGAGGTTCTCGAGTTCTTCCTTGCCGCGGCCGGCGATGGGGGTGCCGATGCTGACTTCGTCGGCGCCGGAGAGCTTGGCGAGGAGGACTGCCAGCGCACCGTGCAGTGCCATGAACATGGTGACGCCCTGTTCACGGGTCAATGCGGTGAGCGCTCGGTGCGTGTCGGCGTCGATTCGGAAGTCGAAGCGGTCGCCGTGGAAGGTTTGTTGGAGTGGGCGTGGGTGATCGGTAGGTAGTGCGATGACGTCGTCGAGTCCGGCGAGTTGTTCGCTCCAGTAGTGCAGTTGACTGCTGATGATCGACGTCGGATCTGTTTCGGAGCCGAGGACTTGCTGTTGCCACAGGGTGAAGTCTGCGTACTGGACCGGTAGGGGTTCCCAGGCGGGCGGGGTGCCGGCGGTGCGGGCCAGGTAGGCGATCATGACGTCGCGAGCGAGGGGCGCCATGGATGCGCCGTCAGCGCAGATGTGGTGGACGACGACGAACAGCACGTGTGTCGGGGCCTGCTCCGGTGGGGTATCGAGTTGATACAGCGACACCCGTAGCGGAAGTTCGTTGGCGACGTCGAACCCTTCCTGCGCGAGGGTGGTCATGCGTGGGAACAGTTCGGAGTCGGTGACGGGAACGGTACTGATCGTGGGCAAGGCATCGTCGACGGTCAGGACTCGCTGTACCGGTTCACCGTTGACGGTCGGGAATACCGTTCGCAGGCTTTCGTGTCGGCCGACGACGTCGACGATGGCGGCTTTCATGGCGTCGACGTCGAGGTCACCGGTGAGGCGGACGGCAAACGGAATGTTGTATGCCGCTGAGCTGGTGTCGAATTGGTTGAGGAACCACATCCGCTTCTGCGCGAGTGAGAGCGGAATGTTTCCGGTGCGTTCTGCTCGGGTGAGGGGTAGGTGGATGCTGGTTGTGGGTGCTGCGGTGAGTTGCTCCGCAAGTTCCGCTGTTGTGGGTGATTCGAAGAGAGTTCGCACTCCGAGGTCCAGTTCGAGTGCTGTGTTGAGCCGCGAGACGACGCGGGTGGCGATCAGGGAGTTGCCGCCACGCTCGAAGAAGTTGTCGTCGATGCCGATCTTGTCGACGTCGAGGATTTCGGCGAAGACGGCTGCGATCTGGCGTTCCAAGGGTGTGCGGGGCGCACGGAATTCGGGGGCTGTCGCGGTGAAGTCCGGCGCGGGCAGCGCGCGCCTGTCGATTTTGCCGACGGCGTTGCGCGGTAGTTCGTCGACGATGGTGATGCTGGTGGGGACCATGTGTGTGGGCAACCGGCCGGACAGGTGGGAGACGACGGCTGCGGGGCTGAGGTCGGAGCCTTCCGCTGTGGTCAGGTACGAGGCCAGCACGGTGCTTCCGCCGGGTCCTTCGACGCCGAGGGTGACGGAGTTGGTGACGCCGTCGATGGTGGTGATTGCGGTGTCGATCTCCCCCAGTTCGATGCGGAATCCGCGGACCTTGATCTGGAAGTCGCTGCGTCCGACGTATTCGATGGTGTGGTCGCTGCGCCAGCAGACGATGTCGCCGGTGCGGTACATCCGGTCGCCGGGCTTGCCGTAGGGGTTGGCGACAAACCGTTCGCTGGTCAGGGGCGTGCGGCTGTGGTATCCGCGGGCGAGTCCGACGCCGGCGATGTAGAGCTCGCCGTGGGCGCCGACGGGTACGGGCTGCAACCGGGTGTCGAGGACGAGCTCGCTGACTCCGCGGATGGGTCCACCGATGGTGATCGGTGCGCCGACTGTCATGGGGGCACTGATGTCGGCCATGACGGTGGTTTCGGTGGGTCCGTAGGCGTTGGCCAGTTCGCGGCCGGGTGCCCAGCGGGTGACGAGGTCGGGTGGGCAGGCTTCTCCCCCGACTACGACGTGCCGGAATTCGTCGAGGCCGACGGGGCTGACTGTGGCGAGGGCTGCGGTGGTGATGAATGCGTGGGTGACGTGTTCCCGTTTGATGAGGTTGGCGAGTTCGGTGCCGCCGTAGATGTCGGTCGGTACGAGGACCATCGTGGCGCCCACACCGAACGCTTGGAGGTATTCGAAAATCGCGCCGTCGAAGCTGGGGGTGGCGAAATGCAGTGTGCGGGAGGTGTGGTCGGCGTGGAAGCGTCGTTGCTGGTCGAGGGCGAAGCTGTCGAGGCCTGCGTGAGTGACGACGACACCCTTCGGCTTTCCGGTCGAACCGGAGGTGTAGACGATGTAGGCGGCGTTGCTCATCTCGAGTGCGCCGAGGCGTTCGTCTTGGCGTATGGGGAGAGTGCAGGCGATGGATACGTCCCGATCGAAGGGTTCTTCGTCGATGACGAGCCACGATGCGGTGTTCGGTAGTGAGTCGAGAGCATCACTGACGGTGAGGCCGAACAGCACGTTCGAGTCGGTGAGCATGTGTTCGATGCGGTCGGCCGGGTAAGTGGGGTCGATGGGTACGAAAGCTGCTCCGGTTTTGGTGACAGCCCAGACTGCGAGTACGGATTCGATCGAGCGGGAAATGCCGATGGCGACGGATGTTTCGGGGCCGGCGCCGCGTTTGACGAGTTCCCGTGCCATCTGGTTGGAGCGTCGGTCCAGATCGAGATAGGTGAGCGTGTCGGAGCCGGCGGACAGTGCGGATCGGTCCGGCGCGGACAGTGCAATTCGATCCGGGAATGTTGCGGCGACGTCGGCGAAGATTTCGGGAAGGGTTCGGGCCGAGCGGCCGGGGGCACCGAAGACGGGGACGAGGTCACGGGTTTCGAATTCGGTGAGGATCGACATTGTTGCCAGGGGTTCGTCGGGTGTTGCAGCGATGTGTTCGATGGCGATGAGGATGCGTTCGGCGATGGTTGCGGCTTCGCGTTCGGTGAACTTGGTGGGTTGGTACTCCATCTTGATGTCGAGGGTGTCTTGTTCGGAGGCGACGACGGCCAGGGGGTAGTGCGCGGAGTCTCGTCCCTCGATCCCCATGACGTGCATACCCGCGATGTCGGTGCCGGCGGAGAGTCCGGCGCGATCGACGGGGTACGACTCGAAGACCGTCAACGTGTCGAAGGATGCGGCGGGGCCTACTGCGGCAGAGATGTCGGCGAGCCCGACGTAGTGGTGGTCCAGTACATCTGCCTGTTCACCTTGAACGCGAATGCACAACTCGGCCAGCGATTCTCGCGCATTGAGCTGAATTCGAACGGGAACGGTGTTGATGAACAGTCCGACCATCGACTCCACACCCGCAACTTGGGGTGGGCGCCCGGAGACGGTGCCGCCGAAGACGACGTTGTCGCGGCCGAGCAACTCCCCCAGCACAATCCCCCAGGCGACCTGGACGACTGTGGGCATCGTCAGTCCGTGGGAGCGGACGAAGGCGCGCAGTATGTCGGTTCGGTCCGCCGGAAGGCTGACGGAGACGACTTCGCTCACTCGTTCGGCGTCGTCGGTGGTGGGGGCGAGCAGTGTCGGTGTGTCGATACCGCGCAGAGTCGCCCGCCAGGCTGTGAGGGACACTTCGGCGTCTTGTCCGCGGAGCCAGCTCAGGTAGTCGCGATAGTGCGGGGCGCGCGGGAGGATTTCGGGATCGCCGTCGGTGGCGTAGAGCGTGAGCAGATCACGCAGTACCAGGGGCGTCGACCAGCCGTCGAGGAGGATGTGGTGGTTGGTGATGACCAATCGGGCGGAGTCCGGTCCGGTTCTGGCCAGCATGAATCTGATGAGCGGTGCTGTTTCCATATCGAAACGCAGTGCGCGATCGTCTTCGAGTATCCGCGTCCAGGCAGATTCTTGTTCCGCAGCTCCCATGCCGGAAAGTTCCATTTCGGTCCACAGAACGTCGACGGCTGACCGAATGACCTGCAGTGCCCGTCCCCCCGGCGCCGCGATGAACCCGGCTCGCAGGCTGGGGTGTCGATCCAGCAGAGCCTGCGCTGCGCGGCGCATCCGATCCGGCTCGATCCGACCACCCAGTTCAAGGGTCAGCTGCACCATGTACGGGTCGATACCCGTGTCGTCGAACCGGGCGTGGAACAGCAATCCCGATTGCAGGGGCGAGAGCGACCAGACATCGGTCAGATCGGGGAACCTACGCGAAAGGTGTTCGATCGCGGGTTGGTCGAGGCTCACGAGGTCGAGATCCGACGGTGTAAGTTCGCGGCGGTCGGCGCCCGCGGTGTACCCGGCCAGAGCAGTCAAGGCCAGAGTCCACAGTTCGGCGAGTTCCGACGCGTCGTCGGAGGTCAGGATGCCGTGAGGGAATGACCAGGTACTGCGCAGGACGGGTCCGGCTGCGGTGTCGGTGGTGACGGTGTTGATGTCGAGGACCGAAGCGGCCGGCAGGTCGCCGCTGTGGACTTCGTCGAGCGTGACGCCGGGAACCGGCAACCACGGTACTTCCCCGGCCCCTTCGTCGGCGCCGGTGAAGCGGCCGAGGTAGTTGAAGGAGATCTGCGGTGCGGTCAGCGCGGGCAGGGGCGTCGACTGGTCGAGATACTTCGACATTCCGAAGCCGATGCCGTTGTCGGGAATCGCGAGCAGTGTCTCCTTCACGGACTTCACGGCCGACGCGATGGCATCGCCGCCGGACAGTGCGTCGATCACGCTGATCCCGGCCAGATCCAGACGCACCGGGAAGATGGTGGTGAACCATCCGACGGTGCGCGAGAGATCTGCGCCCGGCACGGCATCTTCTTCGCGTCCGTGTCCTTCGAGGTTGATCAGGACATCGGTGCCTCGTTTGCCGTGCGATTGACGCCATCCCGTCACGGCCAGTGCGAGCGCGGCCAGGAGTCCGTCGTTCACGGATCCCCCGAAAGTGCGTGGGACAGCGGTCAGGATGGCGTCGGTGACTGCCGTCGGAATGTCCACGGTGATCCGGTCGACCGTGGATCCGACGTCGACGGCGGGGTCGAGTGGCCGCGAACCGAGCAGGGCGTCTTTGCCGGCGGTATTCTTCCACAGGACCAGTTCCGTGCGCCGGGTGGGTGCGTGTTCTGCCAGTCCGGTGGACCACCGTCGGACCGAAGTCCCCGAGACCGGCAACGGTGCCGCTGTGTTCTCGAGCGCGGCGCCGTAGGCGACCGCAAGGTCGGGCACGAGGATCCGCCAGGACACCCCGTCCACGGCGAGGTGATGAATGACGAGCAGCAACCGGCCGTGCTCGCGTCCCCCGACGGGATCGAGCCAGACTGCAGCGATCATCACGCCGTTTGTCGGATCGAGCCGACCCGACGCTTCGCGCATCGCATGTTCGGCGGCTTCGATGAAGTCGGGTCCGCTCTCGGAGGTGATTTCGACGCGCTGAACAATCTCTTCGGCCCGGATACTGCCCGGTTCGGCCACGATCAGGCGATGCGGTCCGTCGACGTCGAGTCGGCTGCGCAATACGTCGTGATGATCGAGTAGCGATTGCAAGGCCTGTTCGAGCGCACTCCCGACGACGTGACGCGGCAAAGACAGCAATGCGCTTTGGCTGTAGCTGCGGATCAGTTCGAGATCACCGCCGCTTCGTTGCAGCAGCCATTCCATGATCGGTGTCAGAGGCATACTTCCGGTGCCGCCGCCGGGGAGTTCTTCGAGCGTCGGCACCGTATCGGTGGGATCCAGCGAAGCGACACGCGCCAGACCGGCGACGGTCTTGGCTTCGAACACGTCGCGAGGAGTGAACGTCAGCCCCGCTGCCTTGGCCCGGGAGACCAGCTGGATCGACATGATCGAATCGCCGCCGAGCCCGAAGAACGAATCGTCGATGCCGACACTCGGCAAACCGAGAACATCGGCGAACAAATCTGCGAGCACCGATTCTGCTGTGCTGGAAGGACTTCGGATCGAATCCGAGCTCGTGGCGAGGACCGCGAAATCCGGTGCCGGCAGAGCGCGGCGATCAAGTTTTCCGTTGACGGTCAACGGCAACGCGTCGAGTATGACGATGACCGTCGGAACCATGTACGACGCCAACTCTGCCGAGACGGAGTTGATCACCGAGGCCGAATCGATCGTGGTGCCCGCTTCGGCCACCACGTAACCGACTATCCGCTCGCCGGCTCCGCCGCTGGTTGCACTGTTGCCTCCGTCACTTCGCACTGTCGCTACCGATTGCGCGACGCCAGGGCAGCGGAGCATGGACGCTTCGATTTCACCGAGTTCGATGCGGAAACCGCGCACCTTCACCTGGAAATCGCTGCGACCGAGATACTCCAGCTGCCCTGCGCCGTTCCACTTCGCCAGGTCCCCACTTCGATACATTCGATCCCCCGAACCACCGAAAGGATCAGGTAGGAACCGCGTAGAGGTCAATGCCGGCCGCCCGAGGTAGCCGCGGGTGACCTGATCACCCGCAACGTACATTTCGCCGACCACACCGGGCGGCACGAGGCGTAGCCGCTGGTCGAGGACGTAGACCTTCATCCCGGGCAGTCCGCGGCCGATGATGCTGGCGGCGGCGTGATCCGCGTCGTCGCGAGTCAGTGCGATGCGAGAGACGTGGACGGTTGTTTCGGTAATGCCGTACATGTTGACCAACTGCGGCGTTGTTGGTCGTCGGCTGTACCACTTGCGGAGTTGGCCGAGGTCGAGGGCTTCGCCGCCGAAAATGACGTAACGCAAGGCCAGATCGGGTTCTTGGTCGCTCGTACGGTGTGCGCGATCAGCTTCGGCCAGTTGGTAGAACGCTGTCGGGGTCTGGTTGAGGACGGTGACGCGTTCGCGCCGCAGCAGTTCGTCGAACATGTCCGGTGATCGGGTGGTGTAGTAGTCGACGACGACGAGGCGTCCACCGTGCAGGAGTGGTCCCCACAGTTCCCAGACGGAGAAGTCGAAGGCGTAGGAGTGGAACATCGTCCACACGTCGGTGTGATCGAACTCGAATGTCGGCGATGCGTTGTCCATCAGGGTCAGGACGTTGTGATGGCTGACGAGCACGCCCTTGGGCTGACCCGTCGATCCCGAGGTGTAGATGATGTACGCAATCGACTCGGGGTGCAACGGCGCCAGGCGATCGGCATCGGCGATCGGGGACGGTGACAGTTGATCCAGCTGCAGCGCGACCTCACCCGATCCGAGTTCGATGACGGAGAAGACCGAATCGACTACCTCGGTGGGCAGCATGCCCCGGAATTCACCGGTGGTGATCAAGCATCGCGGCGCGGCGTCGTCGAAAAGGAAGCGCATCCTCTCGGCGGGGTAGGTGACGTCGATCGGCAGATACGCGGCACCGCTCTTGATGACGGCGAGGAGTCCGACCACCAGGTCCACGGTGCGCGGCAGCGCCACGGCGACGACGGACTCGGGACCGATGCCCTGGACGATGAGCAAGCGGGCCAGACGGTTGGCGCGTGCGTCCAGTTCTGCGTAGGTGATGGAGGTGTGCTCGTCGCCGAGCGCGGTAGACGCGCCGTGGTCAGCCACCATGGAGGAGAAGCGGCTCGAGATGGTTTCGGTGCCGGTGAGTTCGGTGTATCCCGGTGCATTCCACTCTGTCAGGACCGCCCGGCGTTCGGCGTCGTCGAGGATCTCGATGTCGCCGAGTGCGACGGTCGGTTCCTGCGCCGCCGCCGTGAGCAGTGAGGTAAAGCGGTGAGCATAGGTGGCCATGAGATCTGCGTCGAAAAGATCACGGGCATAAATGAATTCGGCGGCAATTCCGCCAGGTTCACCGCGTTCGCCGTAGCGTTCGGTGACGGAGAGTTGCAGATCGAATTTTGCGACGGGCAGATCGATCTCCACTCCGGAGACGGTCAGACCGGGAAGGGCGAGCGTCGGTTCCACGTTGTTGCGGAATTCGAGTAGCACCTGGAACAGCGGAGTCTGCGACGTCGAGCGGTCGGGATGGAGGGCGTCGACAAGGCGTTCGAAGGGTAGATCTGCGTGGTGGAATGCGCCGAGGTCCACCTCACGAACTTGATCGAGGAGATCCGCGAAGGACGAGTCGGGCGCGAGGTGAGTTCGCAGGACCAGTGTGTTCACGAACATTCCGACAAGGTGGTCCAGTTCGGCTTCACCTCGTCCGGCGATGGGGGTGCCGATGACGATGTCGTCGGTCCCGGACAAGCGTGCTGCGAGGGTCGCCAACGCGCTGTGCATGACCATGAACATGGTGACACCGTGCCGACGGGCGACGTCGGCGAGGAGGCGGTGTGTGCTCGCGGGGATGTCGAATGATGCGACGCCTCCCCTCATCGACTGCTGAGCCGGCCGGGCAAATGAGGCGGGGAGGGTGATTGGTTCGGGCAGGTCCGCGAGTTGACGCGTCCAGTACCCGAGTTGCCGCGTGATTTCCGAGTTGTCGTCGTCCTCGCTGCCGAGGTGTTCGAGCTGCCACAGCGTGAAGTCTGCGTACTGGATCGGTAGTTCCGCCCACGTCGGTGCTGAGCCGGCGCTGCGGGCTGCGTAGGCGGTGGCGACGTCGACGGCGAGAGGGTTCATGGAGAAGCCGTCGGCGATGATGTGGTGCGCCACGATCACGAGGACGTGTTGGTCCGGAGCCAGTTCGAAGACGCCGCTGCGCAGCGGCACCGATTGTGAGACGTCGAAGCCGGCAGATCCGAACTCCAGGATCCGGTTGATCAGTTCCCGTTCCTCGATGTGCTCGGGATCGAGGTTCAGAGTGACGTCGGCGACGGCGAGAATGCGCTGCGTGGGGGTTCCGTCGATGGATGGGAACACTGTGCGCAAGCTTTCGTGCCGTGCGAGGACATCCTCGATGGCACCGGCTAGAGCGTCCTGATCGAGGTGCCCGGTCAGCCGGACAGCGAGCGGAATGTTGTACGCGGGTGAGGTGGTGTCGAACTGGTTGAGGAACCACATCCGTTTCTGGGCGACCGAGACCGGAATCGGGTCGGGGTACTTGCGTCGGGTCAACGGTGGGTGCGGCGCGCGGTCGGGGTCTGTGGTCTCGACATGGTGGGCGAGTGCCCGCACCGTCGGGGAATCGAACAGCGCGCGCACGCCGATGTCGGTACCGAGGGCAGAGTTGACTCGGGCGACGACGCGAGTCGCCGTGAGCGAGTTTCCGCCGGCATCGAAGAAGTGGGTGGAGATGCCGATCGGACCTGTTTCGAGTACCTCTTCGAAGGCGGCAGCGACCAATCGTTCGAATTCTGTAGTGGGTGCAATGAATTCTGTTGCAGCAGAATCGAACTGGGGTTCAGGAAGCGCTGCTCGGTCAACTTTTCCGGTTCCGGTCAACGGCAGTTCGCCGAGAATCATGACACTCGCCGGCACCATGTGTGCGGGCAGTTGCCCACGGGCGTGCACCGTGATGTCGTCGACGGTCACTGCTGCGTCGCTGCCGATCAGGACGTACGACGCGAGTGCGGTCTGATCGGCTGGACCCGCCACAGCCACGGTGATGGCGAACTCGACGCCGGGCAACGAGGCAAGGGCAGTGTCGATCTCCCCGAGTTCGATGCGGAATCCGCGGATCTTGACCTGGAAGTCGCTGCGTCCGACGTATTCGATGGTGTGGTCGCTGCGCCAACGCACCACGTCACCGGTCCGGTACATCCGGTCGCCGGGGTCTCCGTACGGATCTGCGACAAATCGTGCGCTGGTCAGAGCGCTGCGCCGATGGTAGTTCCGGGCAAGCCCGGCGCCGGCGATGTACAACTCCCCCGGTACTCCCACGGATACGGGTTGGAGCCTGCGGTCCAGGATTACTTCGCGGACTCCGCGAATCGGTCCACCCAGCACCACAACGCCGTCTGCCGGGATCGGGTCGCTGATGTTGGCACCGATCGTCGTTTCGGTGGGTCCGTACAGGTTGAAGAAGGATCGGCCTTGCGCCCAGGTGCGGAGCAGTTCCGGTGGGCAGGCTTCACCGCCCACGATCACTGATGTCAGCGAGTCGATTCCGCTCGGGTCGACCGAGTTCAGGACAGCGGGAGTGAAGAAGCCGTGGGTGACCGCGTTGTCGCGAAGCACGGTTGCGAGTTCCGTCCCGCCGTACACAGTTGTCGGGACCAGAACCATCGTTCCGCCGTTCGGGAACGCCAAGAGGTATTCCAGGACGGACGCGTCGAAACTCGGCGAGGAGAGTGCGACGGTGCGGGAGTGCTCGTCCACCCCGTACATCTCGCGTTGTGCGTCGGCAAAGTTTTCCAGTCCGGAGTGCGTGACGACAACGCCCTTCGGTTGTCCGGTGGATCCGGAGGTGTAGATGACGTAGGCGGCGTTGCCGAGGCGAGTCGGGACCACAACGGGACCGCGAGGGGGCATCACGGATGCGTTGTCGAGAATGATCCACCTGATGCCGGTAGGCAGGTTCGCGGCGAACTCGGCGGTGGTCAGGCCGACGTGTGCGTCGCAGTCGTCGAGCATGAACATGATGCGCTCGCGCGGGTATGTGGGATCGACGGGTACAAACGCGGCGCCGGTCTTGGTGATAGCCCACATCGCGACGACGGATTCGACGGATCGGCTGATACCGATGGCCACACGATCCTCGGGGCGCACACCGTCGGCGATGAGGACGTGCGCGAGTTGATCGGATCGCTCGTCGAGTTGGGCATAGGTGAGCCGGCGACTACCGGCGGAAAGGGCGATCCGGTCCGGGAACCGCGTGGCGGTGTCGGTGAGGATCTGGCCGAGAGTACGCGACGATCCACCCGGTCGGCCGCGGGCAGGAACCAACTCCCGCATTTCACTGGCGGGCATCAGTGAGAGGTGCGCCAGTGGGGTTTCGGGACGGGCCGCAATCAGTTCGACGGTCCGCATCAGCCGATGGGCAATGGCGTCGACGTCTCGGTCGGCGAGGACGCCCGGGAAGTATTCGAACTTGAGACGGAACTGTCCGTCCGCGGTGGAGGCGATAACGGCCAGGGGGTAGTGCGCGGCATCTTCGGCGTCGTGGACGTCGAGGACGTGCATTCCGGCAATATCGGTGCCGGCAGATAGTCCCGTCCGATCCACCGGATACGACTCGAACACCGTCAACGTGTCGAAGGTGGCAGCGGCGCCCACCGCGGTCGAGATGTCGGGCAGCCCGACGTAATGATGATCGAGCAACGCGCTCTGCTCGTCCTGGACTCGAACACACAAGTCGGCCAACGATTCTCGCGCGTCCAGCCGAACGCGAATGGGCACGGTGTTGATGAACAGTCCGACCATCGACTCCACACCGGCCACCTGATGTGGGCGCCCGGAGACTGTGCCACCGAAGACGACGTCGTCGCGGCCGAGCAGTTCCGCGAGCACAATTCCCCAGCCGACCTGAACGAGCGACGCCATGGTCAGTCCGCGGGAGCGAATGAACTCGCGCAATGCGTGCGTGTGGTGTTCGTCGAGCGAGATCAGAGTCGACCGCGAGGTTGCGGACAGTTCCCCGACGGAACGCGCTTCCGTGAGCATGGTCGGCTCGTCGAGTCCGTCCAAGGCCTGCGACCAGGCGCGCAGTGCCGTTTCGGTGTCCCGGTGTGAGAGCCAGTCGAGGTACGCCCGGTACGGGTGCACGCGTGAGAGTGCACTGGTATCGGAATCCGTCGCGTACAGCGTGAGCAGGTCGCGGATCAGCAACGGCATGGACCAGCCGTCGAGGAGGATGTGATGGTTGGTCAGGATCAGCCGGTAGGTGTCGTCGCCGGTGCGTAGGAGCAGGAAGCGGAGCAACGGCGCGGTGGCCATGTCGAATCCGCGGATGCGATCTGCTCGCATGAGGTCCTGCAGTTCGGCCTGTTGATCGCCGGCGGGTAGTGGGGAGATATCGATCTCGGTCCACGGAACGACGGCATCGCTGTGCACGATTTGCACGGAATTTCCGTCGTCGTCCGTGACAAACGACGTCCGGAGGTTCTCGTGGCGGTCCAGGAGCGCCTGCGTGGCGCGGTGAAGTCGAGCGGGGTCGACACCGTCGAGTTCGAGAGTCAACTGGACGGTGTACGCGTCGACGGTGTGCTCGGCGTACCGCGCGTGGAACAACAATCCTGCTTGCAGCGGTGAGAGTGACCAGATGCCGGCGAGATCGGGGATCTGTTCCTCGAAGCGTTCGATCGCACTTTGCCCGAGGTTCACGAGGGTGAGGTCGGACGGGGTGAAACCGCCATGTTCGGTGCGCTCGGTGTGCTCGGCGAGCACTCCGAGGGCGCTCACCCACAGGTCAGCGATTTCGCGGACGTCGCTTTCGGCGAGCATCTCCGACGGATATGCCCACGTGGCACTCAGGTGTGGGCGTCCGTCGATATCGGTGACCACAGCATTGACGTCGAGGACCGAGGCGAGCGGCATGTCCGATCCGTGTGCGGACGCCTCGAGATCGATGTCGGATGTCAACGCCCAATCGCCCGTCGTGTCCTGATCTGCGTCCCCGCCGCCGAAGCGGCCGAGGTAGTTGAACGAGACCTGCGGCGCATGAAGACCCGAAAGTTGCTGCTGCCCTTCGTCATCGAGGTATCGGAGCAGCCCGTAACCGATGCCGCTGTCCGGAACGCTGCGGAGCAGTTCCTTCACGGACTTCAGTAGGGTGCCGGCGTTTCCGCTCCCCGCCATGACAGCACCGACGTCTATCCCGGAAAGATCGACCCGCACCGGGAACACCGTGGTGAACCAGCCGAGCGTATGGACGATATCGGCGCCGGGAACAACGTGAGCCTCGCGGCCATGACCCTCCATCGAAACGAGCACGTCATGAGTGCGCACTCCCCGCGAGGAACGCCACTGCGCCAGCGTCAGTGCCAGGGCGGCCAGCAGTCCGTCGTTGACAGATCCCCGGTACAGGGCGGGCAGAGCCGTCAGCACAGTCTCGGACACCTCCGGGGAGACTTCCACCGACACTCGGGCCTGCGTCGACGCGGTATCGCGGCGCGGATCGAGCATGCGTGCACCGATCTGCGGATCGGCGCCGGTGAGCATGGACCGCCACAGACCGATTTCCCCGCGGCGAGAGGGCGCGATCTCGGTGAGTGCCGTACTCCACCGTCGCAACGACGTCTCGCCAGTAGTGGCTATTACAGCAGGGGTGTCTGTCACGACGGGGGTGAGACCGGCGTCGAGCTGATGGAACGCCGCGGCGAGTTCGGGTACCAGCACGCGCCAGGACACGCCGTCCACCGCGAGGTGGTGGATCACCAGCAGTAGGCGTCCGGCGCCCGAGGGACCCACCAACCAGGCCACGCGGATCATCGACGCGTTCCGCGGGTCCAGCGCGTCACGGGCGTCGTTGAGTGCGTTCGCGATGGCAGCGTCGAAGTCGCCGGTTCCCGGTTCGGCGTTCACCCGCACTTCCCGGCATACATGTGCGGCGTCGATGCTGCCGATGTCGCCGACGATCAACTGTCGAGTCGGTGTCAGTTCGAGCCGCGCGCGCAGTGCGCCGTGCCGGTCGAGAACAACTTGCATTGCCGCTGTGAGTTGTTCGATGGAGTGAAGGTCGGCCGGTGCGTTGAGCGCGGTGGCTTGTGAGAACGAGTCGAGGCCGGCCGGATTGTCTCTCAAGGTATCGCCGAACCTACCGAGCCACCACTGCGCGACCGGGAGCAGCGGCATGGCGCCGATGTCGCCACCTTCGAGCTCGTCCAGCACGATCGGCGCGGTGCCTTCGTCGAGTTCGATGACCGTCGCCAACCCCGCAACGGTTTTGGCTTCGAACACGTCACGTGGGGAGAACACCAATCCGGCGCTGCGAGCGCGCGCGACAAGTTGGATCGACATGATCGAATCTCCGCCGAGTGCGAAGAAGGAATCGTCCACGCCGACGGTGTCTACGGCCAGGACGTCGGCGAACAACGCCGCCAAGGTGGTTTCCAGTTCGGTTTCCGCGCTGCGGGAGCGTGGGTGCTGGGCGGCGAAGTCGGGTTGTGGGAGTGCCCGGCGATCAAGCTTTCCGTTGGATGTGCGGGGCAGTTCATCGAGGATCACGATCGCCGACGGGACCATGTGCGGCGCG
Organism: Rhodococcus sp. IEGM 1379; assembly: GCF_030056815.1. Taxonomy (GTDB): domain Bacteria; phylum Actinomycetota; class Actinomycetes; order Mycobacteriales; family Mycobacteriaceae; genus Rhodococcus_F. The sequence continues at coordinate 138,748 of NZ_JASHKR010000001.1, read as the reverse complement.
AGATGTGAGGTGACCACCGCGATGATGTCGCTCGGGTCCAGCGGCGCCGCCGCAGGCTCGGACGGCACGACGTAACCGACGATGCGGGCGAGCCCGTTGTCGCGAGTGAAGGTGGTCGCGACGGATTGCGCCACACCGGGGCACTGGGCGAGTGCCGCTTCGATTTCGCCGAGTTCGATGCGGAATCCGCGGATCTTGACCTGGAAGTCACTCCGGCCCAGGTATTCGAGTTCACCGGACGTGTTCCAACGCACGAGGTCGCCGGTGCGGTACAGGCGCGAGCCGGGAATTCCGGAGGGGTCGGCGACAAAACGTTCGGCGGTGGTCGCGGCCCGGTTTCGGTACCCGCGTGCTACACCGTCGCCGCGCACGTACAACTCCCCCGGCACTCCGATCGGGACCGGGTGCAATCGGGCATCGAGGACCGAGCAGCCAATTCCGAGTGAGGGGTGGCCGATCGTGACAGTGCGCGCCGGAGTCAACGGCCCGGTGATACTCGCGACGACGGTCGATTCCGTAGGTCCGTACGCGTTGATCATGATGCGGCCCGGGCGGACCCACGCGGCGACCAGTTCCGGAGGGCACACGTCGCCGCCGGTTCCGACGGCTTCGAGTTCGTCGAGACTGCTCGCGTTCACCGTCGACAGTGCCGCCGGGGTGATGAAGGCGTGCGTGACGTGCTGATCGCGCAGCAATGCCGTGAGTTCGTCGCCGCCGAGGATTGTCGGTGGCGCGATCACCATCGCGGCGCCGCCGCTCACCGCCATCAGCAATTCCAGGATGGATGCGTCGAAGCTCGGTGAGCTGAAGTGCAGTGTCCGTGAACGTGCGGTGACGCCGAAGGTGGTGCGTTCCTGCTCGGCGAGCGCCGCCAACCCGCGGTGAGTGACCATGACGCCCTTGGGCAGTCCCGTCGAACCAGAGGTGTAGATGACGTAGGCCGGGTGGTCGAGGGAACGTGGAGCGTGAAGTTCGCGGTCGTCGATGGCGCCGCCGGATGTGGCGGCGCATTCCGCGCGGACATCCAACGAATCGAGCACGACGGTGCTCACACCTTCCGGAATCGCGTCCTCGTGGGCGGCGACGGTCAACACTGTGTGGGCACCGGAATCGGTGATCATGTGCCGAATGCGATCGGCCGGATACGCCGGGTCGACGGGAACAAACGCGGCACCAGTGCGTGCGAGCGCCCAGATTGCCACGACCGATTCCACCGAGCGCGACAAGGCGAGCGCGACAACGGTTTCAGGTCCTGCCCCGCGCGAGATGAGTACTCGCGCAAGCTGATTGGATTGTCGATCGAGAACCTCGAACGAAATTTCGGTGTCACCGAAGGCGAGGGCGACGGAATCGCTGCGGTAATTCGCTTCGAGGATGTGGTGCAGCAGAGCGGGTTCCGGGACGTTTCCGCTTGGAGAAATCTCGGTGCGGTCCACCAACTCGATGTCACCGACCGGCGAATGCGGCGATTGTGTGACCGCCTCCGCGATGCGGATCAGGTACTGCGCGAACCGCTCGACGCTGGAACGGTCGAACAGCGCGGTGGCGTAGGTGAAACCGGCGTCGATTCCGGCCGGCTCGCCGTGTTCGTCGAACTTCTCGGCGAGCGTCAACTGGAGGTCGAAGTTCGAGACCACCGTCGCCAGATCGAGAACCTCGACGTCCAGGCCCTCAAAACTCAGCGTCGGATTCTCGGTGTTCTTGAACTCGAGCATCACCTGGAATAGCGGAGAGTGCGACGTGGACCGTTCGGGCGCCAACGCGTCCACGATCCGTTCGAACGGAATGTCGGCATTGTCGAAAGCGTCGAGGTCGACGCCGCGCACCTGAGTGAGTACGTCGGCGAAGGAACGTGCCGGGTCGAGTCCGGTGCGCAGCACCAGGGTTCCGACGAACATGCCGACCATGCGGTCGAGCAGTGCGTCACCGCGCCCTGCGATCGGCGAACCGATCGCAATGTCGTCCATCCCGGACAGTCGTGAGAGCAGGAGCGCGAACATAGCGTGCGCTGCCATGAAGAGGCTGCTTCGATTGTCCTGCGCCGTCATGATCAACCGCCGGTGAATATCGGCCGAGATCTCGAACGGCACGACGGCACCGGACAGATCCTGCACCCGGGGGCGTGGGTGATCGACAGGAAGCTGGAGCAGTTCGGGGAGCCCCGTCAGGCGTGCGCTCCAGTAGTCGAGTTGACCGGACAGTACGCTGGCGCCGTCGGTGATCTCCCCGAGAGCCCGCTGCTGCCACAGTGCGAAGTCTGCGTACTGAACGGGCATCGGATCCCAATCGGGCGTATTTCCGCGGGTACGGGCGGAATACGCGGACATGACGTCCAGCGCCAGCGGCGCCATCGAGAAACCGTCGGCGCAAATGTGATGAACCACCACGACGAGGACGTGCTCGCGTTCGGAGACCCGGATCAGTTCCGCTCGCAGCGGCGGCGCACTCGTGACGTCGAATCCTCGCTCCGTCAGCTGGGTTATCCGGTCCGAGACTTCGTCGGCCCCGGCGAGCGAGAGCGGAAGGCTCGCCAGCGCGTCCTGGGGTTCCACGACGACCTGGGCCGGAATTCCGTCGATCATCGGGAATTGTGTGCGCAGCGACTCGTGCCGCGCCAGGACGTCGCCGATCGCGCTCTCCATCGCGCTGCGATCGAGGGTGCCGCGCAACCGGATCGCGATGGCAACGTTGTAAGCGGAGGAGGTGGTGTCGAACTGGTTGATGAACCACATCCGTTTCTGTGCCAACGACAACGGGATACGGCTGGGGCGGGGCATCGATTCGAGCGGAACCCCGGCCGCCAGGGTGTGGGAGCGTTCGCAGGTCGCGGCCAGTTCGGTGACCGTCGGCGCATCGAAGAGATCGCGGATCGAAAGGTTCAGTGCGAGAGCGTCATTGATGCGGGCAATCGCACGCGCTGCGATCAGACTGTTGCCGCCTCTCTCGAAGAAATTGTCGTCCACACTGAGCGCGTCGATGCCCAACAGATCCTCGAGGACGTTCGCCAACTGCGTTTCGACGGGTGTGCTCGGCGCCAGATAGGTGCGGACGCCGCCGAACGAGGGGGCCGGCAAGGCCGGTCGATCGAGTTTGCCGGTGGAACCCAACGGGAAGGCATCCATCTCGATGATCACGGGCGGCACCATGTACGCGGGAAGTTCCGAGCGGAGAACACGTCGGATCTCGTCGTGATCGAGTGTCTCCCCCTTCGCCCCGATCACATACCCCACCAGTGAATCGCCGAGTGTGACGTCGTGGTGCACGCGAGTTGCTGCCGCAATGACGCCGGGCGCGCGCAGCATCGCCGCTTCCACCTCGGGCAATTCGATCCGCAAACCGCGAAGCTTGACTTGGAAATCGCGTCGACCGATGTAGTCGAGTTGGCCGTCGGCGCGCCAGCGCACGATGTCACCGGTGCGGTACATCCGCGTCGAACCCGTCGAGGTGAAGGGATCGGCAACAAATCGGTCGGCAGTGAGATCGCTTCGTCCGAAGTACCCGCGGGCCAACTGCACGCCTGCGAGGTACAACTCGCCGTGAATCCCGACGGGAACCGGATGCAAGCGCGAGTCCAACACGTACACCCGTGTGTTCCAGACCGGCGCGCCGATCGGAACCGATGCGCCGGGTTCGTGCAAGAACTCTGCCGCGGTCACGTCCACGGCCGCTTCGGTCGGTCCGTACAGGTTATACAGGCGCGCAGTGCTGATGCGGGTGAAGTCCAGGGCAGTTGCGGACGGTAGCGCTTCACCGCTGCTGAACACCTGACGCAGGCTCGCGCACTCGACGCGCGACGTTGCGGCAACGAACTCCGCGAGCATCGACGGAACGAAGTGGGCTGTAGTCACCGCGTGCTCGGCGATCAAAGCGGACAGGTAGCCCGGGTCGCGGTGACCGTCCGGTGCGGCGATTACCAATCGGGCGCCGGCGTGCAGGGGCCAGAACAACTCCCACACCGACACGTCGAAGGTGATCGGCGTTTTCTGAAGAATGACGTCGGACGCGTCGAGAAGGTAGGTTCCCTGCATCCACCGCAGACGATTGACAATCGAACGGTGCGATACTGCAACACCTTTCGGGCGTCCGGTCGAGCCGGAGGTAAAGAGGACGTAGGCGGTGTTGTCGGGTCGGAGCGGTGAAATCCGATCAGCGTCGGTGACGGGTTGCGCAGTCTCCTCCGGCGCCAGCGCGACATCGATGATCTCGATATCCGTCGGTAGGTTTCCGTGGCTGCCGGCCATCGCGAGGACACACACCGGGTCGGCGACGGAGAAGACGTATTCGATCCGCTCGGCCGGATGATCCGGGTCCACCGGGACGTACGCGCCGCCGCTGCGAATGACCGCATGAATGGCGACCAGCAGTTCCAACGAGCGCGGTATCGCTACTGCGACGCGCTGATCAGGGCCGACGCCGCGCGAAATCAACGTTCGAGCGAGCGCGTTCACCTGAGTGTCGAATTGTGCATAGGTCAGAACTGTGTCGCCGAACTGTAGAGCCTGCGTATGAGGTGTCCGCCCTACCTGAGCGCGGGTCAGATCATCGAGAGTGTGTTCGCCCAGGTCCCGGCTTGTTGCGTTCCACCGCTCGAGCACCAGAGCTCGCTCGCCCGGCGCACACAGATCGACGTCGCCGACCACGGATTGCGGGTGCGCACTCACCTCGTCAAGCAGGGAAACGAATCGATCCGCCAACCCCGACATCGTGTCGGAATCGAACAGATCACTGGCGTACGTCAATCGGCCGTCGAGGTGATCGGCCTGCTCGGTGATGATGACCTGAAGATCGAATTTAGCTGCGCCGGTCGATAGTTCCTCCACCACGACGTGCAGCGATGGCAACGCCACCTCCGTCGGCGGGGCGCCTTGCATCACCAGCATGACTTGGAACAACGGTGATTCGCTGCTCTCCCCACCAGCCAAGGCGTCAACTAGGACGTCGTAGGGAATGTCGCTGTGCCGCAACGCCGCCACATCGGTCGCGCGAGTACGCGAGACGGTGTCCTCGAAACTCGCTTCGCCGTCGATGACGGTCCGCAGCGCGAGTGTGTTCACGAACATGCCGACGACGTCGTCGAGTGCGCGTTCACTGCGACCCGCGACCGGCGTGCCGATGACGACGTCGTTTCCCCCACATTCTCGGGAAAGGAGTACCGCCAGAGCGGCGTGGATGACCATGAATACGCTCGCGTCGTGATCGGCAGCGATTGCCACTATCCGCTGATGCGTCGGTGTGTCGATCGTGAAATCGAGATCGTGGGCGCGCTGAGCACCTTGCGCCGGCCGCGGATGATCCATCGGAAGTTCCGGCAGTTGGTCGCGGGCATCAAGTTCATTCGTCCAGAAACGCAATTGTGAGCCGAGGATCGAATCCGGTGTCGCCGCATCACCGAGTGCATGGCGTTGCCACTCGCTGAAGTCGCTGTACTGGACTTCGAGCGGTAGCCACGCCGGAACGCGTCCCGATACCCGGGCTGTGTAGGCGACCATGACGTCACGGGCCAGCGGGGCCATCGACAATCCGTCGGCGGCGATGTGGTGCACGACCATCACCAGCACGTGATCCTGATCGGACACTTCCAACAGAACCATCCGTACCGGCGGAGCAGATGTGACGTCGAACCCGGCGCGTGCGATTTCGTCGGCGCGGGCACGCACCGCACCGGCCGAGCACACCTCGACTGTGAGTTCGGATGCCACATCGTCCACGTCGAGAACGTGCTGAACGGGTCCGTTCGCCGCCGCCGGGAACACCGTGCGCAGCGACTCGTGCCGAATGAGGACATCGCGTAGTGCAACCTCGAGTGCCGAGAAATCAAGATCACCTGTCATCCGCACCGCGATCGGAATGTTGTACGCCGGCGACGCCGGATCAAGTTGGTTGATCAACCACATCCGCTGCTGCGCCAACGACGCCGCAATCGGTTCGGGTTGCGGAATCCTCGTCAATGCCGGCAGATGAACTTCACGCGAGTCGGAATTATCGGCGCGTGCAGCCAATCCGGAGACCGTCGGTGCCTCGAACAGGTCAAGCACACTGAGCGAGGTGCCCAGCGCGCCGTTCACGCGGGCCACGACGCGCGTCGCAACCAGTGAGTCGCCGCCGAGGTCGAAGAAACTGTCGTCCGCGCCGGCGCGGGTAATTCCGAGCAGGTCGCAGTACACGGCGGAAATGCGCTTTTCGGTGGAGCTTTCGGGGGCACGGTACTCGCGTGCGCCCGCTGCTGTGTCGATGGACGGCAGCGAATTCCGGTCGATCTTGCCGGCCGGAGTCAACGGAATCGTGTCCAACACGACGATGCGTGATGGAACCATGTGCGGCGCCAGGAATGCCGCCGCATGCGCCGTCAACTCGGATACGTCGACGCGCACCCCGGGCGCAGCCGTGACGTACGACGCCAGCAGCGTCTCACCACTGTTGCCGGTCACTCCGACGGTCACTGCCTCGTCGACGCTCGGATGCCGACGCACCACTTCGTCGATCTCACCGAGTTCGACGCGGAAGCCGCGAATCTTGATCTGGAAGTCACTGCGGCCTAGGTATTCCAACTCGCCGTCGCGGTTCCAGCGAGCCAGATCGCCCGTCCGGTACATCCGCTCCCCCGGCACCCCGTTCGGCGCGGGCACGAAGCGTAGTGCCGTCGTGGCGGCGCGGCCGTGATAGCCGCGGGCCAGACCGACGCCACTGACGTACAGTTCCCCGGCGACACCCACCAGGACGGGATGGAGCCGAGAATCCAGCACCATTGCCGACGCTCCCCGCATCGGCACTCCGATCGTGACCGGAACGTCGCTGTGGAGCGGTCTCGACAACGTGGCAACTACCGTCGTCTCAGTGGGTCCGTAGGCGTTGAACATCAACCGGTGACCCGCCCACTGTTCGACGAGAGTCGGCGAGCACGCGTCGCCGCCGGTCACGATCACCCGCAGAAGCGGCAGGTGGTCCGGATCAACCGTCGCGAGAGCTGCGGGAGTGATGAAGGCGTGCGTTACCCGCCCGTCGCGCAGGACTTTCGCCAGTTCCTCCCCGCCGTACACCGTGGGCGGCGCGATCACCATGGTGGCGCCGGCGCCGAATGCAAGGAGTAGCTCCAGAACGGACGCGTCGAAGCTCGGGGACGAGAAGTGCAAGGTCCGTGAATCCGATGTGACGCCGAACCTGATCCGCTGCTCGTCCGCGAAACTGCTCAACCCGCGATGAGTGACCACGACGCCTTTGGGCAGACCGGTGGAACCCGAGGTGTAGATCAGATAGGCGGGGTCGTCGATTCTCAGTGGCCTGATGCGATCCGTCTCGGCAATCGGCTCAGTCGAATGCTGCAGGTCTCCGGGTGCAAGCCACAAGGCGTCAGCGCCCCAACCGTCGGCGACGCCGGGCAGGCAGATCCCGACGCGTGTCCCGGAATCGGTGAGCATGTGCTCGATACGGCCGGGAGGATAGTTGGGATCGACGGGCAGGAATGCGCCGCCGGCCTTTGCCACAGCCCAAGTCGCAATCACCGATTCCATCGAACGGGTCAGTGCGAGTGCCACATACGTGCCCGGTCCGACACCGAGCGTGATCAGTTCCCGGGCCAGGGCGTTCGATCGTCCGTCGAGTTCACGGTAACTCAGAACCTGGTCGCCGATGACAATCGCGTCGGCGTCCGGATTCAATTCGGCTGCAGCACAAAGTAACTGATCAAGTGTTTGAGTTTCCGACGCGGGTGAGCCGGACACCGAGCGCAGGTGTTCACATTCCGTGTCGTCGAGAATCTGCAGGTCACCGACCGGGGTGCCCGGGGCTTCGAGTGCGCCGGCCAGTATTCGCTGGATCCGCGTGCACACCAGGTGAGCGGACTGTTCGTCGAGAACGCTCTGGTCGAACGCAACCGCGAAGGTCAGCGTTCCTTCTTGCTCCACGACGTCGATTTCAAGACTGATGTCGATTGCCGGACTGAGGTCGTCGCGCCTGACATCGGGACTCCCCTCGTTCAGTGCTACATGAATCTCTGCCGCATCCACGGCGTCAGGGCTGACATGTCGGCGGATCTCGTCGTCATGGGTGGCAACAGCATTCAACAGATCCGTGAAGGGCCGATCCGGGGTGATCGTGATGCGCACCGGGACCAACTGCGAGTCCGACTCGAACCGAGCGCCGAGCACGATGTCGTCGGTATTCGTGATGCGCGAGAGCATGACCGCCAGTGCGGCGTGGACAACACTGAATACCGTGGTCTCGGCACTCCTGGTCATTGCCACCACACGGTCGTAGACCTCTGGCGACATCGTCGTCCGCACAGTGCCGAAATCGGCCCGCGACTCCGACGACCGGGGACGATCGAGGACCACGGAGGCACCTTCGGGAGCGTCCATCAACTCGTAAGCCCAGAACGCTTCGAGTTCACGGTCCCTCGTGATCTGCTCGCCGGCTTTGGCACTGGGGCGATGCACCTCGTCGAGCGGTGTTCCGGGAGCTGCCGAGATCAGTTCACCGACCAACTCCGAGAAGTTCGCCTGATGCTCGTCGAGTTCCTCCCGGGTGTAGCGATCGGGGTTTGCTCGGAACTCGATCAACGTCTTGACCGGAGTTCCGCTCTGATAGATGTTGACCAGCAGATCCTCGACCGGACCCGACGTCACAATGTGGTACTCGCCGGTCATCGACCCCAGCGTGATTTCCTGACGGAAGAGCATCACGTTCATCATCGGGCCGGACAACCGGGTGTCCTCGGCAGACAATCCGGCGTCACGTCGAATGTCCTCGAGGCTGCACCGTTGATGCCGTAGAGCGCCGAGCAGTTCCAACTGCACCCGCCCCACCAGATCGTCGACACTGTCCCCCGGGCGAACCTCGATGTGCAGGGGCGCGACGTTCACCAGCATGCCGCCGGACCGCTGCAACGGCGCAGTAGTTCTCGCCGAAACCGGCAGATTGATCAGGACGTCGCCGTAACCCGTACGACGCGACAAATAGCAGGCCAAAGCCGCGATCAGTACCGCCGCCGACGTGGCGCCCGAACGTGAACTCCACTCATCCAAGGAGGCTAGCGAATCTTCTGACAGCTCCCCGGCCACCACCTGTGAGTGGGCTTGCGGTGGCGCTTCCCGATCCGAAAGCGTCGAACCGTGCTCGACACCGGCAACCCGCGCCGCCCAGTACTCGCGGTCCGCGTCGAAGCGACTCGACGCACGGTACGTCTGGTCCAATTCGGAGAGCTTCGCCAGATCAAGTGCCTTGTTGACGGTGGGTTCACTGCCTTCGAGTTCAGCCGTGTAGAGCGCCGCAATCCGGTTGACGATGGTCATGCCGCTGTAGCCGTCGAGCGCCACATGGTGAATTCGTGTGTACCACAGGTAATCTCGATCCCCCGTTTGCAGGATCGTCATCTCGACCAGTCGATCCCGGGTGAGATCGAGGGTGGTCGCGTGGTCGTTGTCCATCCACTCCGATGCAGCTACGCGCGGATCGTCGCGGTCACGGAAGTCGAAGTAGTCGACCGCGGTGCTGATCGTGGGGTCGACGATCTGGCAGGGCTCCCCGTCCGGGTACATCAACCGCAGAAACGGCGATTCGAACTCACGCGCAGCCTTGGCTGCAGATCGAGACAACAAGCCGATGTCCAGATCGCCGTGTATCTCGATGTACTGCGCGACGAAGTACGGAACCGTCGGATGAAGCTGCTGCGCGAACCACATGCTCCGCTGCACCGCGGACAAGGGGAAAGCGCCGGCCGGGAGGGTTCTCGGTGCAGACTCTCGGGCGCTGACCTCGTTGTTCGAATTCTCGGTGCTCATCACAACCACCCCCGGCTGGTGTGCTGGGTGTGGAGTGAAGAAAGTGTGGTTCGGGGATTGAAGAAGTACATCGCACCGCCTCGATATCGAGAGTGGAAACCATGTGAACGATCCTTGTGAGCCCTGCCGGTGAGATCATCGACCGCGAAAACGGGTCGGCTCGGAGTTCGAACCTCCCCGAAGGTCCGAACTGTAAGGATTTGAGTTGTGTTTCGTCATGTGTCCGGCACACCACACTGGCGAGGTGCCGTGCACACAGCTACAAACTGGTTGCCCAAGCTAGCGTCATCGGAAACGTTCCGCTTCGCGGGCAAGTGCAGTCAACTGCTCGCACATCGAAATGAGCTCGGCAGTGTCGGCACCTTCCGCGACCGCAGTCGAGACATCTTCCGCAGCGCAGCGCACTTCGAACATCCGATCAAAGAGTTCGGATGCCTCGCCGGCCGTCAAGATGACAGCATCAGCTGGGATTGCAGTGCCTTTCACCGCATTGCGCTGCTCATAGGCGCGCTGACGGCACGACTGGCAGCAGTACCGCCGCCGACGTCCAACTCCGACCGCCGCAACCGCACGACCGCACCAGGCGCAGGGATTCCCGGCGCTTCTCGGTCGCATGCTCGTGGTCATGTCTGCACACTTTACTCGAGATTCGGAGGCCCTCGATGCGCGCGTGCAGTACCCGGTAAGATGGGGAGGTTGCGTCTTCTCGCCACACGGGAACCAATCGGGGACTCGTGGCGTTGTAGATGAGTGTGAGCGTCTACGCCCCAACACCGGGCGCCCACCAGCGGTGACGAACGAAGAGAGGACACCACCATGGCAGATCGCGTACTTCGAGGTAGCCGTCTCGGAGCTGTTAGCTACGAGACCGACCGTGACCATGACCTCGCCCCCCGTCGTATGGCGAAATACAAGTGCGACAACGGTGAGATCTTTGACATCCCGTTCGCCGACGAAGCCGAGATCCCCGGCGTCTGGATGTGCCGCAACGGCCTCGAGGGTGCCCTCATGGAGGGAACTGCTCCCGAAGCCAAGAAGGTCAAGCCGCCGCGCACCCACTGGGACATGCTGCTCGAGCGTCGTTCCGTCGAGGAACTCGAAGAACTCCTCAAGGAGCGTATGGATCTCCTCAAGGCCAAGCGCCGCGGAGCTTGATTCTCTAACACTTTCCGGAGCACTTCGATCAAGACCGTCCGGTTGCTTACCGGGCGGTCTTTGTCGTTGAATGGGGTACTGTGATACCGACATCATCTGCGAGCCCTTCTCTGATACGAACTCACTCCGAAACCATTTCATTCCAACAACTTTCACCAATCAGGCATACACCCGTGCCGGCAGGTGACAGGCGCAAATATCGCGCAAGACAACTATCGGCACGGATGAATGAGCCAGTGTTTGCTGTATCCCCCGGTCCACCCGCAGTCAAACACCTCAGTCGCCGGTGAGCTGACTGTCAACCTGACTCATCAGAATGTGAATATGGCCGCTCACCCAGATTTTCCGGGTGAGCGGCCATATTCACGTCAGTCCGAAGCCGTGTCGACTATTCAGCCGAGATGGCGGGCGAAGAACCGAGCCGAGCTGTCGCGTTCGTACTCTGGCACTGGGTAATGCCTGCCCGAGTAGGCGTGCAACGTCTTCTCCTTCGATGCGAAGGCATCGAACAATGCGATCCCGGACGTGCGGTCGAAATCCTCGTCATCCCACGGAATCCGGTACTCGACCGGGACAGTGAGTCTTCCCGCCGCCTCGATCAGAGCGTCGTCCACAAAAACCCCACCGAAACTCACGGCAGCGATCCGGGGTTCGACTGCCGTCAACATCAGCCCCGTAACGACACCCAACGACACGCCCCCGTAGCCGATCGGCGATTCGGTGCCAATCTCGGGCAGTGCCTGAAGAGCATCCAGGGTTGCCTGCCATTCCGGAACCGCACGCTCCGCCAACGACATGGTGTAGTCGACGACGATCGGAACAATCGACTGGCCGGCCGCCCGGACCTGATGAATCGCCTCGGCCCACCGTTGATCCTGAAGGTTTCGCGGCCGGTCACCATGTCCGGGCGCGTCAATAGCGGCGACGGTGAATCCATTGGTGGTCACGCTGATGAGTGCACTGGCTACCAGCCCCGGCGCCTTCTTGTGCATACCGCCGGAGTGCCCCGACAGGAGCAGCGGTGAGCCGTTGGTTCCGGATATAGGAGACCAGAGCACGCCAGTGATCTCATCCAGTGTGAAATTACGTTCGATGACACCGTTCGACGATGTCTCAGAGGTGAAATGCATGGTGTTACCTTTCGGGATTGCCTTATTCGGGCGCTCCCGGCGACACCTACGTCAATCGCCGATCCGTGAAACGAGTGGGAGCACCCACATGGATACTGCGTTCATGGGTCTCACCTCCTCGCACGATGTCACGGTCTCGGACACGCTATCAACCTGAACCGAATCCCGTCCAACCTATTTCGTGGCGCAACACTTTGGGCTGAACAACCCCGCTTTGAGGTCAATGTCCGTTATCTTCCTCGATAGTGGTTGCAATCTCGTGGCTGCTCCGCGTCCTGTACACGGATGCAGTCACCACGAAAAGGGGTACATCTGTGAATGGTCTCGAAACGCCTGCAACTTGGTCCCGGACCGCCGCCCTATTCGGCACCGGCGCACTCGCTGTTGCGATCACCCTCGGCGGCGCAGTTGGTACCGCGTCAGCCGACAGTCCGGTCACCGATTTCAGCACCAACTTGATTTCGGTGCCCAACACCGCCGACAACACCGTCGTCACCGCTACCGTCACCGTCGATCTCCCGACGGCCGAACGCCCGTTCGGGGTCACGATCACTCCTGCCGGCGCCCTCGGCGACGTTGCCGACGCAGTCAGCGCGTACGTCACTCAAGCGGTCAACGCCTCGATTGCGGCACTCGCGATGATCCAGGCTGGGGCGCCGACCGGTTTGCTCGAGAACTTCGGATCACCGGGGAGTTCCGGGTGGTAAACCAGTCCTGATGCACACAAGCGGCCGCTCACCCTTAGCAGGATGAGCGGCCACAACGTGCTCGGCACGAAGCTGGCACAGTTTGTGCACAGTGAGCACCGTTTCAAACACGTTGAAAACGGTGCTCACTAGAGGAAAAGGGGCCTAGCTTCCATCGCTCTCGGGTAGAACGCGCGCAGCAATGCGCCACATGATCACATAGGCAATCGCACCGACGACGATCAGCGCGATACCCACTGCAGTGGACACCGAATCCGTCACCAATCCCGCGATTCCGGTGATGACCACAAAAACGGGGAGGAAGTCGAACAGTCGAGCGATTGGTTGCGGCGGATCAGTCGGCAGTCCCAGCGCTTGGAGCGCTTTGTTCGGTGCGTACTCCGGATACCACTCGGTGAACGAGACTGCAAAGATCATGCCGCCCAGCTGCAAAATCCACCCGGTCCAGAAATTGCCACTGTTGCCCAACACTGCGTCACCGTACAACCCGACGATTGCCGACCAGGTGAACGAAAGCGCCCACACCAACGTGATGGTGTAGTTGATCCGCAGAAAGAGCGGTGTTGTCCACGTTTCCGGTGGCGCAGACTCTTTCGCGTATTGCAGAGTGAATGGATTGCGGAGAAGCATCGATCCGAATGCGAAGACAACCAGGGCGATGTTGGTCATTTCTCCGCCCCACAGTTCGAACCACCGGATGGTGTCGGCCGATGCGAACAAACCAATTGCGGCGAGTATCCCAAAGTACAGAATGTCGAACATTCCCAACAACTTCAGTGTGCTGCCCCGCCGGTGACTTGCAGCGACGATCAGCAGCGTCAACCCGAGTGCCGCTGCGGCAGAGGCCTCGAATCGTCCTGGTCCGGACACCAACGACAGCAGTATCCAGGGCGCCAATCCGGCGAGCGGAGATTTGAGAACAGAATCGACAATGCTGGGCTTGCGGACGGCGTTCTGCACTTCGGTCATGGAAGTTGCCTCTGTTCATTCGGGGTGAACTTCCACCGCCGAATACCCAGAAAGTGCAACAGTCACCGCCACAAAGAAAAATCGGCGCACACCCGCAATCACGCTATGTTCGGGTAATGGATTCTTCAAGGATACTGGTCGGATTGTTCAGGGCGGCATTGCTCGCGGGATGTACTACGTCCGATCCTGACAGGGAAATAGTTCGACATCGATGATCAGGGGCTCGGTATTCGGCCGATCGTCCCACAAGGGCGATGCGGTGAGTGCAAATGGGAAGCAATCGAGGCCGTAAAGGCGTTACCGGCGACCGAGCGCGTCGTGCACCCGATACCGGTCGCGCCCGAAGAAGAAGCTCAGTGGACCGATATTCCTGGCTGAGCGAGTGCGGCGTCAGCGACGCTTCTTAGGTCCGGGCTCGCATTTCCCGCAGTACTTGTCGAGTCCGATGCCCTTGTTAGCCTTCTTGCTTCGACCCTTCGGACCCGACTTGGGACGCTGCATCCACTGGCCGTCGGTGTCCAGACCAGGCATCCGTTCGCTGAGCGTTTTGCTGTAACGGGTCTCGCCGTCAACGGTCAGAACACCGTCTTGGACGTCGATGTGCGCGATCGTTGCCCAGAACGAGTTCTTTCCGTTGCCGACGAAAACAAGAATTTCGTCGGCGTCAGGACCAGGCAGTCCATCTTTACCGGCCTTGCCGTACCGGATAGCAACACGTGGTTTGCCGAAGGTGTCGATGGCACCCGCACCGTTATCTACGCTCTGATACACGTTGACCAGCAGATCACCATTCTCGTGCGGGATGACGCGAACCTGCTCGACGGCAGCCTTCTTGCCCTTACCCGGACCCGCACTGTCGCCGTAGTGGTAGATGTGCGGCCAGGTTTCCAGTCCGCCACGATGATTCGGCTCGCCACTGATTACGACGTAGTCGTTGGTCTCCTCGTTGCGGCAGAAGAAGTACACGTCGAGGTCACCTTCGCCGTACTTCTTGACCTTGCCACTGTCGTCGTATTTTGCGCCGCGGCCATCCCATTCCAGACCTACGGTCAAGACCCAACTGGGGTCGCCCTGACTTTTACGCAGGTCGATGCGCGCTGTCTTGTCCGGGGAGTCCTTGGTGAGACTGACGGACACTTTTTCGAAGCTGATGGTTGGCGCAGGACTGGGTACGGGCGCTTCCGGTACCGGAGCACTTCTCGGTTCGTCGTTATCGACGTCGATACCGTGTTCGGCGGCAAACGCAGCCAACCCGGCACTGTATCCCTGCCCGACGGCGTCGAGACGCCACCCGGTGCCGCGTCGATAAAGTGCCACCAACTGCAGAACGGTTTCGGTTGTCAAACCTGTTGGGACAAAAGATAATTGCTGCGAGGAGCCGCGCGTGTCCACTTGAATCGACGCTACGTCGGAGAAGTTCTTGCACTGTGCCTCGGTGCTGCCGGTGATCAGGATGCGGTGGACATCGGCCGGTAGTGCGGCCAGGTCGACGGTGATTGCCTCATCCGAAACGAGTGCGACACCAGGCGCTTTCGGGTTGTTGAAGAACACGAAGTCGTCGTCGGTGCGAACCTTGCCGTCTGCGCCGAGGAGAACTGCCGCAATGTCCACGACACCGCCGGTGCCGATCGCGATGGTGTAACTCGGTCGAGCAGATCGGTCTTCGAACCCTTACCTACCTCGGTCATTGCTGCTCTCGTGTTTCGGGAAGTGTGCGTTCACGACGCCTGGAAATCACTGCCATCGCGATTGCGCCCGCCGCGAGGAGACACAGCACTACCTCGGGTGCGGGGCCCATGCGCGACGCCACAGTTTTGTCGGTCGACAGCGGTACATCGGCAACCAGGAATTCGGGGACAAAAAGATCGGTCTGCGAGGTTACGGAACCGTCGGGAGAAATGATCGCGCTGACGCCACTGGTGGCTGCCACGACAACGGCGCGGCCGTGTTCGACGGCCCGTACGCGGGACATCGCCAACTGCTGGTACGTCATCTCGGTGTCACCGAAGGTGGCGTTATTGGTCGGTACGGCCAAGAGTTGCGCTCCGTTACGAACGGATTCCTGGAATGCCCGGTCGAATGCCACTTCGTAGCAGGTGGCGATACCGATCGGCACGCCCGCGGCCTGGACGACACCGTTGCCGTCACCGGGGACGAAGTTGCCGGCGCGATCCGCGTATTCCGAGAATTTCCGGAAGAAGTCTCGGTAGGGCAGGTACTCGCCGAACGGTTGGATGATCTTCTTGTCGTGCTGCTCCTGTGGGCCTTTGTTTCCGTCCCAGACGATCACGGAGTTCGTGGTCGTGCGGTCGGCGTTGACGAGCACGGTACCGACCAGAATCGGCGCACCGATCGATACGGACGCGCGGGTGATGTCGGCTGCGGCATCGATGTTGCGCAACGGATCTATGTCCGACGCATTCTCGGGCCAGATGACGATGTCGGGTTGTGTGACGCGTCCGGCGTCGACTTCCGCCGCCAACCTCAGAGTTTCGGCGACGTGGTTGTCGAGAACCTGCTTGCGTTGCGAGTTGAAGTCCAGCCCCAACCGCGGCACGCTGCCCTGAATGGCTGCCACGGTAATCGTGCGATCACCGGAATCCATGGTGGCGAGAAACGGTGCGACGACGCCAGCCAGAATGACGGGAACGATCGCAGCCGCAACAGCGCCGAAAAATCCTCGGTCCCAACGTTTGGCAGCAACCGCAATCGCTACTGCCGCCAACCCGGTTCCGGTCAGCGCCACCGCAAAACTGAGTAGCGGCGCACCGCCGATGCTCGCGAGCGGAAGCAGCCATCCTTCGGATTGCCCGAATGCGAGCCTGCCCCAAGGGAAGCCGCCGAACGGAACACTGGATCGGAGCCATTCCGTCAATGTCCACACGGCAGCAATCCACAGCGGCGCCCACGGCAACCGCGACACCAGTACGGCCAGCAGCCCGAACAATCCGATGAACAACGACTCCACGGCAGCGAGCGCTATCCACGGCACGGCGCCGACAAACACGCCGATCCACGGCAGTAGCGGCACCAGGAAACCGAGGCCGGCGAGGTAGCCGTATCCGAAACCTGCACGCAGTCGCAGTCCCCCGCGGCCGAAGTTCGTCAGCACACAGGTCAGGAGTGCAATGCCGATCGGCGCGAGAAACCACAGAGGCCTTGGCGGAAATCCCGCGAAGATCAGATACCCGCCGGCCACCGAATACAGCGAGCGCAACCACATCGAACCGGTGAGCACCTCGACTAGGCGCGTGCGTTCACCAGCCGACTGCTCAACGCTCATAGACGACGCGTCCGCGATGCACCGATCGAACGCACACCGGGACCGGAGCGTCGTCGCTCAGTCGCGGCAACGCCGGAACCCGAGACCGCGGATCGGTAGACCAGCGCTGCACCGAATCGGCGGGCGCGCTCACTTCGAGGTCACCGGCCTCCCAGATGACGTACGACGCCGGCGCACCCGGATTGAGCGTTCCGGCAGCGCCGTCGCGGACTCCCCCGGCGCGCCACGCGCCTCGGGTCGCTGCCGAGAACGCTGCGCGCGGCGAGATGCCGCTGCCGTCGGTTCGGTGATGCACTGCGGCTCGGACCATCGCCCACGGTTCGACCGGAGTGACGGGAGCGTCGGAACTGAAGGCCAGTGAGACACCCTTGGCGGCGGCCGGGGCAAAGGGGTTGAGAGCGACGGCGCGCTCGGCGCCCAGACGCGTCGCGTACAGGCCGTCGGTGCCGCCCCAGAGTGCGTCGAAGACCGGTTGGACGCTGGCGATGACGCCCACCGTCGCAAATGTTTCGGCGTCGGCGATCGACATCATCTCGGCGTGCTCGAGGCGATGCCCGAGAGCAGCGACCTTGGGTCCGCCGAGTTCGTCAGCGACCTGACGGAATGCTGCCGCGGCCGCGGAGACCGCCCCGTCACCGATGGCATGGAAACCCGCTTGGATTCCGGCGAGAGTACAGGCGCGGATGTGTGCAGCGATCGCGTCGACGTCGAGGTAGGCATTGCCTGTCGAATCCGGTTGATCTGCATAGGGTTCGAGCAACCAGGCCGTGTGGGATCCCAGAGAACCGTCGATAAAGAGGTCGCCGCCGAGTCCGTGAGCACCGGTCTTGTCGAGGAGGGCGCGTGCATCTTCCTGCGTGGTGACGTGCTCGCCCCAGTAGCCACGAACCTCGACGCCGTGGTCGTGCGCGAGGAGTTCCTGGAAGTCGGTGAGACCGGAGATGTCGGGGCCACCGCACTCGTGGACCGCGACGATTCCACGTGATGCGCACAGATCGAGTGCTGCGGTGCGTGCGTCAGCGCGCTGTTCGGCAGTGAGGAGATTTCGGGCCGAAGCGCGCGCGAAGTGGTGGGCGTCGAAGGTGAGCGGACCATCTTCGGAGTACCCGGCCTGGGATGCGAGTCCCTCGATCCCGTCGCGCAACGCGCTCGAGCAGACTGCCGAGTGCACGTCGATCCGCGAGAGGTACACCTTGCGGCCGGGCGCTGCGGCATCGAGCTCGACCGTCGACGGCGCGGTCGGCTGCACCCATTCGGTGTCGTCCCAACCGTGACCCCAGATAACGGCGTCAGGATTCGCATCGGCGAATGCCGTTACCCGCGAGAGGCATTCGTCGAGTGACGTAGTTCCGACCAGATCGAGCCCGACGATGGTGAGACCCAACGCGGTGATGTGGACGTGAGTGTCGACAAAACCGGGGGTGACAAACGCGCCGCCCAGATCCTCGATTTCCGCGTCGGGATGAAGTGCACGTCCGGCGCGGTCTTCGCCCACCCAGACGACGATGCCGTCGGTGATGGCGAGCGAGGTCGCGTCAGGTGCAAAAGAACTGTAGATCCGGCCGTTGACCAGCAGACGAGTAGTCACAAACGCCAAGTCTGCCTGCTACTACTGCGGCCCCCGCGAACGGGTGGGTGTATCCGTGTCGAGAATCTCACCTTCGAGGACAAGTTCCTTGCCGTTGCTGCTCACATATTCGGTGGCGGCGGTAGGTGTTTCGACGATGATTTCGCCGTCGATGACCTCACCGTTGCCGCGCATCTGCGCTGCATAGCCAACCGTTCCGGCAAAGGCGTCGCCGCCGGCCGCGAAGGCTGCCGCGCGCTTACCTGCCAGAAGTACTGCCAGTGGACGCAGAGCCCAACGCGTCGGGGGAATCAGGAGGAGTAGACCCAGGACTGATGTGACAAGACCGGGAATGAACATCAATGCCGATCCGGCTGCGACCAGGGCCCCGTCAGCGACAGCGAGCGAGGGCGAACCTTCGCCGCGTGTTGCTTTGCGGAATCCGTCCATGACTTTTCGCCACTGCGAACGCATGAGCACCAACCCGACCAGCGAGCCCGCGAGGAACAGCAGCACTGTCCAGGCAATGCCAATGGCGTTGCCCACAAGAACAAGTGCGGCGATCTCGACGATGACGTAAAGCAGGAATACGGCGGCAATCATGGACGTCCCCTTTCAGACTGTCTAGGGATACAACGTACGAGACCTCGATTTTTCTCCCGAGATGCAGTGGGAGCGTGCACCCATTTCATGCCATGGGTCACACACTGCGGCGTGGACTGTGCTCGCCGTTAACTAACGCTCCGCTAACGATTCTAACCCTCAAGTTGACGTTTAGACTCTGTGCGTGATGGAGTCGCTTCAGGCCGGATTTCGTCGGCCGTCAACGTGAAGGAGCCCGACATGAGCCGACTCCCCGGCAAGAAGCTCGCCCGCCGCATTCCCGCCGCACTCGTCGGTGGCGCTGCCGTCGTAGCCCTGACCGCAGGATCCACGCTGTTCGGTGCTGGAACCGCCGGAGCAGCACCTCTCGACCTCAATGCGCTGATTGCACAGGCCGCCGCAATTTCCCCCGATGCGACCACTGCTATACAGCAACTGATCGGCACGGCAGCCGTCGACCAGATCAACACAGCGCTGGGACTCCCGGCATCCGGGAAAACCGAAGCGCAGAACTTCATGTACCCCGCACCGACACTGGGTTGCGGACTCGACGGCGCTCCCGCGACAGTGACACTCGGCACGGCACAAGCAGGACCGAACTTCCCGTCGATACCGTGGGTAAACGCCGACCAACTCCGCTTCCAGGCGATTCCCGCCTACCCGTCCATCCCCAAGACCTCCGGTTTGAGTGTCGCGTGGATGAACACCACCACATTCAAGGGCGGCATCGTGCCCCTGGACGACATGATCCCCATACTCAACACTCCCCTGCTGTCCAAGGTGGTCGACACCGGCGACGGCAAGGTGCTGGCCACAATGTTCGGCAATGTGGATTACATCGACGGAAAGTCCTGCACGATACTTCCGACAGTCGGATCCTTCGACGCTTGACCGACAGCTGGCCTACGCGCTCGGAGTCACCAATCCGGTCTCGTAGGCCAGCACCACCGCTTGAACGCGGTCACGAAGATCCAGCTTTGTCAGTATTCGACCGATATGAGACTTGATCGTCGATTCGGAAAGAAACAGTTGCTGCGCGATTTCTGTGTTCGATCGTCCCGTCGCAACTTGACCGAGAACTTCACGCTCACGCTCGGTCAAGACGTCGAGAATGATCGGATCACGCCGGGGTGCCGGTCCGTCGACGATGAATCGCGCCAACAATCGTCGCGTCACCTTCGGTGATACGACGGCATCTCCGGCGGCGACACTGCGGATCGCCGAGACCAGGTCCTCGGGCGGCGTGTCCTTGAGTAGGAAGCCACTGGCCCCGGCACGCAATGCCCCGAGCGCATGTTCGTCCAGGTCGAAGGTTGTCATCACCAGCACTCGGGATTCGATTCCCGACGCCAGGATCTGTTCGGTCGCACTGACGCCGTCGACGATCGGCATCCGTACGTCCATTAGGACGACATCCGGTTTCAGTGAAATTGCCGCAGTTACGGCCGCGGCCCCGTCCCCCGCTTCGCCGACGACAGAAATATCCTCGTGCGCACCGAGGACCATGTTCAGCCCCATCCGCATGAGTTCCTGGTCGTCGACAATCAGCACGGAGATAGGCACGGCGTAAACCTATCGGTCGGGCGGCGGCGAGGCCACCGACGTCCTTGGGCCCACGGAGACTTCGGGACCTCAGCTGACCTGCTTCGGGTCATGGTTGACCGTCATGCACGATGTCCGGGCTCGAGCCCTCGAACATCGGAGTAGGTGATCACGTCGTCTAATTCTTCAGGTGCAGAGCCTGTTTCGGGTTCGAGAATGAAAGCTACATGATCACCCATGTCAATTTTGTCGATGATCCGCCCTGAAAACCAGGCGGCAGCGTACTCGAGAATCGGTAGTTCGTGTGGGCCGCGGAGCCACGTACAGTGAGCGAACTTGTCGATGTCGTCGCCAGTGGATTCTCCGAACAACGTCGCGATGTCGCCTCGTCGACGGGGAAGAAGCTGGACAGCGAGGTATTCCGAGTCCAAGGCAGTCCGATACGTACGGTTGTTTTTCGACAGACCAACGAGAAAACGCTGCGGCGTGATGCTGATCTGAGATGCAAACCCGACGAGGCACCCCGCCTGTTGGCCTCCGACGCAGGTAGTGACGACAAACATCGGGTAATCCAGCAATCCGACTATCTTGTCGAAGGCACCGCTGTCTGCCTGTCTTGGGTTCTCATCGGGAACCTGCATCTTGTGTCTCCTCGGTTCTCTTCGGCAGTTTTCCGACGCTACGCCTCGCCGAACTGCATGTGTGAGAAGGTGAAACGTATACCGATATCACTACTCCGGATAGATGCTGAACCAGTACGCATGACCTCGAGGAGTAACGATGCTGCTTCGTCTGCCAGGCGTATACCCACCGCAAGAAGACACATGGTTGCTCGCTGACGCCCTGGCAGCTGAGAGCCTGGGGCCGGGCTCACGGGTTCTCGACATCTGCACAGGTGCAGGTGCGTTGAGCGTGCGTGCCGCGTCTGCCGGCGCCGGGTGCGTCACTGCGGTAGATATTTCCCGCCGCGCATTGGCTACCACCTGGATCAACGCCCGTCTGCGCCGGCTGTCGATCCGCGTCGTACACGGCGACCTGACGTCGCCCGTTCGAGATCAGCGTTTCGATGTAGTGGTGTCGAATCCGCCGTACGTTCCGGCACACGACGACGTCTTGCCCACTCGGGGTATCAAGCGGGCATGGGATGCAGGAGTGGATGGGCGAATGCTTCTGGATCGAATCTGTGTGGAGGCGCCCGGGGTGCTCGCGGCGTCGGGCATCTTGTTGATCGCACAGTCGGTGCTGAGCGGGGTCGAAAAGACCCAAGCCATGCTGGAAGAACAGGGATTGTCAGTCGAAATCGTTGCCCGAGCTGAAATACCTTTCGGGCGTGTACTTTCCGCACGCGCAGCACTGTTCGAGGCCCGCGGACTAATCGCCGTGGGGCAACGCACAGAAGAGATCGTTGTCCTTCGTGCGGTCCGATCACTTGTCGAGGTCAACCCTTTGCCTCCGGGTACTGCGCAATGAAGGCTGCCCGGAATCCCGCCGTCGGCCACTGCCATCCGAATCGCAGCTACGAACCCACTGTCGAGTGCTCGAATAACCCGTAGCCAAGGGCCTCGAGAGCCCCTCTGCGGATTCAGCCCTGATCACCCGATACCGCCGGAATCGGGCAATACACGTCTGGGATAGGATCAATTTCAGTTCTTCGTCAAGCAGCGGCGATGGGCTGCCTTCATCCCAGCCATGCGATGCTGCATCGGCCACGTCGAACAGATAGGCAGGCCATGCCCCTCACGGTGAAACATTCCGAAACATACAACGATGCACTGATTGCGTTGGCCGCAGCTACCCATCGCCCCGCCAGTGTTGTCAATGTGGCCGGCGACTACTCGATCCGTGTCGATCTGGAATACAACCGCTACGTCGTCGCCACCAACACACGCCTTGGCTTGTCTGACGAACCTGAATCCAGCGACTCCTGGAGGGTTCGCTTCATTCAGGCCAATATCACCGGTGAAACGGATCAACTGCTCGCCGAAGCGAACCATCAATGGCTCATCGACGCTTTCGATTCCGCGCTCGAATCCCTTGAATCCGACGGAAACAAGATCGTTGCCGACGCACACTTCGGGGATATCAGCCCGACATCAGCTGATGTCCATGATCTCGGAGATCAAGCCTGACCGTCAGCCGATTCGCTCAACTGAGCGATCCGTGCCGCAAGAATTGAATTCTCGGCCTCGAGCGAGAGAATCAACCGAATTCCGACCAAGTTCACGCCGTCATCGATCAACGCCGTGATGCGAGCCAGAGTGCCCAGATCTGATTCGCTGTATCGACGGGTTCCGCCGTCAGTGCGAGTGGGCGTCAACAACCCTCGCCGCTCATAGAGCCTCAAGGTCTGCGGCCCGACTCCGGAGAGTTCAGACATCACCGAGATCCCGTAAACGCCGCGCAGCGAACGTGACTGAGACTCCAACGTCACTGCAAACCTCCCAGGCGTAATCGGCGACCACACGACCTTAGCATCCGAGGGCATTGAATCTAGCCGCCGAGACATAGGTTTCATATCGGCGGACGAGGATTATCAGACTTCGGTTTCTCGAATCCTCGGCATATTGGCTGATCAAGACCGAAAATTTGGCGTCCAGGCACCCCTGGAGGTCAAATTTTCACTCTTTCTGTGTTGCTAATTATCTGCATCTGCTGGTATAGATTTTAGGGCGCCTTGAATGACGTATACCTACCGAAGCACACGCATATTTGGGTGCTGTGAGTCTGCAGAGCACGACGCCAAGGGGAGCGGTACACCCGATTCCCTCCGCACACCCCTCCACCACGGGAGCAAGATGACGACGATCGACATCCCGCCCGCTCAGAGCGGCGAGATCAACTTCGCAAGCCCCACCTTGGCAACGGCTGAACTCAAGCTCCGAATCGCGCTGATGTTCGGGGATCCCATATCGGAGGAGTTGGCCGACAGCGTCGATTGATTCGGTCGACCGAATCGACAGACTCGATCTTTAGTCACACCGCAACTACCGCACTAGATCGGTGCGAACAGTTCGCGATTGCAACGAGAGGAAGACACATGCCAAATTTCACGGTACCGGGACTGAGCACTGAAGACGGCACGAGTGTCGCCGCAGTTCTTCAGGAACGCCTGAGCGCATACAACGACCTGCATCTGACTCTCAAACACATTCACTGGAATGTTGTGGGCCCGAACTTCATCGGCGTCCACGAAATGATCGATCCACAAGTTGAGTTGGTCCGTGGATACGCCGACGACGTCGCCGAAAGGATTGCTGCACTGGGCAACTCCCCCAAGGGCACCGCCGGCGCCATCGCCGCCGACCGCACCTGGGACGACTACTCCGTCGGCCGTGACGACGCAAGCGCACACCTCGCCGCACTGGACCTCGTGTACACCGGCGTCATCACCGACTGCCGTGCAGCGATAGATTCCGTCGGGACGATCGATCCGATCACCGAAGATTTGTTGATCAGCCAGAGTGCTCAGTTGGAAAAATTCCAATGGTTCGTCCGAGCCCACCTCGAGAACTCAGGCGGAAGCCTTGTGCACGAAGGAAGTTCGACGGAACTCGGCGCAGCCGACAAGGCCCGCCAAAACTGAGCCCACCACAGCTTGCTCGCCTCGAGCCTGCTGATGTGCTCAAAACTGCTTGCTGTCCCTAGTGCACCATTCTGGGCTGGGTGACGCCCGAAAGTTGTTCATTTCCACATCGTTTGACGCCGGTATTCGGAAAACGACGTTACTCGAGCGACAGAGGAATTCACGCAATGAGCGCAATGTCAAAAGCAATGTACAAACCACTTTCACTCGCAACGAGTGTTGTCGGTGGAATCGCCGCGGGCGCGGTGTTTCAACAGGTTTGGAAGCGCATCGGGCACAACGACAAAGCCCCTGATCCACAGGACCTCAGCAGATCGACCAAAGAGGTGCTGATTGCGGCAGCGCTGCAAGGCGCAATTTTTGCCGTAGTGAAAGCAGCTGTGGACCGGGCAGGCGCACGGAGTTACCGAGCACTCGCTCACGAGAATCCGACCTGAGGTCGGACCGATCAGCGTGGTCGACACTTGCCGATCCGCCACACCTCGCCAGCTGTTTACACCACTCAAAGGAGATACACCGTGCTCGGACTAGGCATCATCGGATGGATCATCATCGGCGGACTCGCCGGCTGGATCGGCAGCAAGATCATGAAAACCGATGCCTCCATGGGAATCGTGCTCAACATCGTCGTCGGCATCATCGGCGGCCTGATCGGCGGATTCCTGCTCAAACTGTTCGGTGTCGACGTCAACGGCGGCGGCCTGATCTTCAGTTTCTTCACCTGCATACTCGGTGCGGTGATCTTGCTCTTCCTCGTCAAAGCCGTCACCGGCCGACGCTGACACCTACCACTGGCGAAAAGCGCCACGGCGCATCGATAGCGGAGTGAGCTGTGGATCGATCACCGACCGATCCACGAACAAATAGATCGACACCCTCCCGAAAGGATCACGATCACCATGGCTGATTTCATCGACAAGGCAAAGCACAAGGCAGAAGAACTCATCGGCGAAGCAAAAGAGAAGATCGGTCACAAAACCGACAACGACGACCTCGCCGCCGAAGGCACCAAGGATCAGGTTTCAGGTAAAACGAAACAGGTCGGCGACGAAATCTCCGACGCCGCAAGCGATATCAAGAACAAGTTCACCAACTGAGTAGCCCCTCAAACTCTTGCTGACGCCGGTGAACTAAGAAATCGGCCCCGT
The DNA here is from genome assembly GCF_030056815.1 of Rhodococcus sp. IEGM 1379. GTDB lineage: Bacteria > Actinomycetota > Actinomycetes > Mycobacteriales > Mycobacteriaceae > Rhodococcus_F. The sequence goes on along the minus strand of NZ_JASHKR010000001.1, from coordinate 113,285 downwards.
TTTCTGCAATCCATAGTTCGAGAACCTTCCAGCACAATGAAAGACGAGGATTCACAATGATTGTTCTGGGCATCATATTGGCATTAGTCGGTTACTTCACTGCAATCAGCATTCTGACTACGATCGGCGTCATACTGGTGGTCGTGGGCGCAGTATTGACGCTCCTCGGCACCACTGGCCGCGCGGTGGGTGGCCGCAAAGTCTGGTATTGATCCACCACGTAAATAATTCACTGGTGGGGCGGTGGGCCCCCCGGGGGGGGGGCAAGCCCCCCCCGGCCGAACCCACACCAAAAACCACC
>NZ_JASHKR010000001.1:0-112974 GCF_030056815.1 Rhodococcus sp. IEGM 1379 | reverse complement strand
GGGGGGGGGGGGGGGGGCATATTTGTGTTGTTTTTACACCACCTTTAAATGTTGGGGGGGGGGGGGGGGGCCGGGGGGGGGGGCCCCCCCCGCCCCACCAGTGCTAACCCAACACATCATCCGCGCAGGCATCTCTCGAGATACCTGCGCGGGACGCTGTGCCCAACGAGACCCATTTTGCCCCCTTGCAAAGCCGAGCTGTACTTAGCCCGCGAACTGCGAGAACGTAGGATTCAAACCGTTCGATGCACGTTTGAATGAACGGAAGACCCGAGGTGTATGGCGATGACTGGGCCCGATAAGACGCTGAAAGAACCCGCAGCAGTATTCGCGGCGTTGGCCGCGATTCTCTACTCCGCAGAGGACAGCGCCGAGGTTTACAATGCAATTTGTTCGGCCGCTGTCGAGCTGATTCCTGGTTGTGATCATGCCAGCTTGATGCTGCGCCGGGGAAAAACCAACGTCACAGTCGCCGCAAGTGACGAGACTGCCGCTTATGCAGACGAACTGGAACGCGCCACGGGAGAAGGTCCGTGTATCGACGCTCTCGAAACTGAACTACCCCAACTCGAATCCGATCTCAGGACTCCGAATCAGTGGCCCGAATTCGCGCAGAAAGCTGTGTCGGAGACACCGATTCGCGGGTCGATGGGTTTCCGATTGTTGGTTGACCGTCGTAAGTTCGGCGCGCTCAATCTCTTCTCCGATACACCCGGCGCTTTCTCGAAAGACGTAGCCGACCAGGCGGTCGTGTTGACTTCTTTCGCGTCGGTGGCAGTCACCGCGCTTTCGCGAGGTGAGGATTCGGAATCTCTGCGGCGAGGACTAGCGAGTAACCGTGAGATCGGCCAGGCCGTCGGTCTATTGATGGCTTTGCATCGAGTTTCCGAGGACAAGGCCGTCGACACCCTGATACGAACTTCTCAGGAGATGAATGTCAAGGTCGCGGACCTTGCTCGCAAGGTCATCGTCGAGCATCATTCCACTCTCGATTGAACGGGAATCCATATCTCTGGGGATAACGTTGTAGCGCAATGCGATCGGGGTACGAGGGACCGTGGGTTCGCCCGACCCAACATTTTGACACCGTAGATTCCAGCCGTCGTCGCAACTTCTCATATGAGAGGTTGCGACGACGGTGTCGTTTTCGGACGGCTGTGGATTCGCGTCTCTCAGCCCGCCTACAGCTACGCGCGCACAGTTCGACAATCGCCCGCCGTGCCAGTTTTCTCCGCGCCGGTGTTGCCAATTATCTATGTCAGCTGATATAGATTTAAGGTACGGAAAACCGCATATGCAGATGGAAAACACTGGCGCACCCCTACCGTTGGAGCAAGCATGATGACGTCGACTAGCGCCCTGTCCACACAAAGCGACCTGGCTCAATTCTGCAACTCCACCTCGCGCACGGCCGAGTTGAAGCTACCGATCGCACTGATCTTCGGCGACCCCATCGCCGCAGAGATGACCTCAAACGCCAACTGAAACAGCAGAAACACCCTCCAGTGACAATGTGCCAACCTTGCGCACGGGCGATAATCACATCCCTCTCTTCGCTTTCGTATCCGTTCACACCAAAGCGCGCAATCGATCTACCGGAAAAGGTCACCTCCGAAACCAGTCACCGCCGCCACACCGCGGATGTCGTCGTGGTGATGACCACCGCAGTCATCTTGGGGGTCACAGTCAGCGTCGTACTGGCCGACGTTGTCGCCGGCGTAATAATCGGCGCAGGAACGGCAATAGTGTTCCGGTTCATGCTCCGGACAATCAACCCTCGGGAATGAGCGGAAGGGGCATACAAGTTACCGCAGGCGTCATGAAGACCGGTCAGTCAGTAACACCGCCGGGTAACGCCCAACGACACTGACACCTCCACCTGCATCCAACTCCATCCCCACGAATGAGGCCGACTCATGAGTATTTGGGTTTCCCTGCCACGGGACGCAATGCGTTTGCAATACAAGGTGATCAGATTTCCGCTGACACACCTCGGCCGCCTCGCTGTACGCGCGTTCGACGCCGACGCCCCGCGTCGGATCACCTACCAACAGATACTCGAGTCCGTAGACGGAACCACCGGAACCTGATTCGGAATCCCACCACAACCGAATCTCTCAGCAACGTGCGGCTTCAGAAATACCCATGATGTTTTGGCGACAGTGAATGCCGGATCGATCGACGAACGATCCCACCCACAAGGTAGGCGTCACCCAACAGAGAGGATCAGATCACCATGGCCGATTTCATCGACCAGACAAAGCACAAGACCGAAGAACTCATCGGTGAAGCACGAGGGGAAATCGGTCACACACCCGACAACGACGGTGTCATCACGGAACTGGTCTCGGGCAACGGCATTGTCGTCGGTACCCGAGTCCAGGTGATCTCGACCGCCGAATCTCACACCGGCGATGCCAGAACTCAGATCGGGTCCGTCATCGAAGACTTCGCCGACGCAGTCATCGTCCCCTCCGAGATAGGCCGGGAATGGGCACCGGCGAAACGGTGGGCGATCGCCCTCGACGACGGCCGACTGGTCTTCGCCGCCGAGGGCGGACTCAAACTGGCCTGACACCTCCTGTTTCGCGGTCAGCGACACATATTTCTGACGAGCCTTCGACTAGACAATGAGGTGGCATCATGTCCAAGAAAGTGGCTGAGAAGAACCCCGCAAAGAAGAACCCGCCAATCGCAGGCGCCCCTGGACCCACGACACCGCCGCTGGAATGGTGCCGCTGGGATCGGCCCGCACGGTGGTGAATTGGTCTCCGACTCGGTTATTGTCCCGGTCTCGCGCACCTTCGACACTGCCCGATCGATCAAGTTCGATGCACTTCTTCTCGCCGGAGCCCCGACGGATCCGCGGCTGGACATTCTTCTCGCGGAAATGTTCCGCCACGGCAAGGTCATCGGTGCATGGAACGACGGGACAGTCCTTCTCGAATCAGCTGAGCTCACTGCGTCGGACGGCATCGTCACCGGCGAAGACAGCGCATCGGTACGCGAGCAGGTAGTCGCACTGCTCGCGTCGCATCGAGTCTGGAGTCGTCTCTAAGAAATAGCTGGAGAGCAGGCAGTGTTCAGGCCACACCCACGACCAGAAACTGACCGCTCACTTTGTCGAACAAGGAGAATCGTCGATGCAGTTGAAATCTCCCCACACTGTGCGGGCTGTCGTCACTGTCATACCCGCCCATAACGAGCAGCAACTGCTGCCGGCCTGTCTACGGAGTATTCGGCACGCCGCCGACTCCGTGCCGGTTCCGGTGACGACGATCGTCGTGCTCGACTCGTGTTCGGATGGTTCCGCACATGCGGTCGGAGACTTCGCGGACGTACTCGTCGTGGAGTACCGCAACGTAGGCGCCGCCAGAGCCGCAGGGTTCACCGCAAGCGGGAGCATCGGCCGCGAGGATGTCTGGTTTACGACTACGGACGCAGACTCGACAGTTCCCGAGTCGTGGTACGTCGACCAACTCGACTACTGGCCACATCACGATGTGGTCGTGGGCAAAGTCCGGGTCGACTGGTCCACACATTCCGAACGGACCCGTCGGCGATATGACAACGCGTATCGCCGACGTGGGAACAACAATCATGGCCACATCCACGGGGCCAACCTGGGAATGCGGGCCGACCTCTACCACCGGGTCGGCGGATTCCGCCCGCTGGCCGTCTCGGAAGACGTCGACCTGGTGGAACGGATGCGCGATGCGGGGGCACGGATCGCGTGGGATGAACGGAACGTGGTGACCACGTCCGACCGGAGAACGCCTCGAGCACGCGGAGGATTCGGTGATCATCTCCGCGGTCTCGAACACGGCTCCCCGCAAAGTCCAGTCGCAGTCGCGGAGCACCAGTGAAATCCATGTCGGTGCATCCGTCGATCACTCCCGACGAGGCGGCCCAGTGGCCGCTCCCTGGATCGGGCAGCTCCCGCGAGCGGTGGCATAAACTCACTGATGCGGCGCGAGTCGACCTCGTCGGTGCCCGCATGCTCGAAGCGCACGCCGACGCGGTCGCCATCTTGCGGGAGTTGTCGGGTCCAGCCCCCCGATTCGGCGAACTCTGGGGTGTGTGGGCAGCCGACCCCCCGAATGCGGTGGTTGTTGCGCAAAAAACGTCGGAGGGCATTGTCCTCGACGGACGGAAGCTGTGGTGTTCGGGCGCGAGAATCTGCACTCACGCACTCGTCACTGCACGCTCCGGTGACGAGTCGGCGCTATTCGCAGTCGACCTCTCCGCTACCGGGATCGCACCGGTACCGGACAGCTGGCATGCAGTCGGAATGTCCCGAAGCGATTCCGGCGCAGTAGATTTCACGAAGGTTCCTGCCGAGTCAATTGGTGCTGCGAGCGACTATCTCACCCGCCCCGGCTTCTGGCATGGCGCGATCGGCGTGGCTGCGTGCTGGTACGGCGGGGCTCAGGCAGTGGCAGACACGCTACGCGCAACCACGAGCGACGACCCACATCGTCTCGCACATCTGGGCGGCGTTGATGCCGCCCTGTACGCCGCCGGCAGTGTCCTCGATGCCGCCGCACTCGACCTCGACCGATACCCTCTCGACCGTGTCCGCGGGGAGATCCGGGCACGACGGGTCCGTGCTGTCGTCGAGGCCGCCGTGAGCGAGGTAATCGACCGTGTCGGCCGAGCGCTCGGTGCCGCACCCCTGTGCAACGATGCCCGGCATGCCCAACTCGTCGCAGACCTGACGGTCTACGTGCGTCAGAGTCACGCCGAACGAGACCTCGCCGATTTGGCCCGGGTCTTACGAACGGAAGGTACCGACTGATGACTAGCGCGCAACGCTTCGAAAGTTCACCGGTCGCGGACGGGGGCACACCCGAAAGTAGTTGGGCGGGACACACACTGTTCGATCCCTTGGACGACCGGCAATGCCCGGCACTGGTACTGGTCGCCCCGCACCCAGACGACGAGGTCCTCGGTATCGGGGGGTGGGCGTCCGAATTGGCGGCTCGAAGTGTGCCGGTGACGATCCTGTCCGTCACCGACGGAGATGCCTCCCACCCGGATTCTCCGACGGTGACCCCGCATGAGCTGGCAACCCGCCGACGCGACGAATCGAACCGGGCCGCAATATGCCTCGGGCTAGCTTCACCGATCCGCCTGAGCTTGCCGGACGGAGAGGTGGCCGACCACGAGGACATCCTCGCTGATCGGATCCGTTCCTACTTGCAAGCAGGTTTCTGGTGCGCAGCCCCCCTGCGTACCGACGGCCATCCCGACCACGAAGCCGCCGGCCGCGCTGCGGCACGGGCGGCACACGACGCCGGAGCGGTCCTTGTCGAGTATCCGATCTGGATGTGGCACTGGTCCTTTCCAGATGACCCCTCGGTTCCTTGGGCACGCGCCCGAAGCGTCCCGCTCACCATGGACCGGCTCGACGCGAAACGGGCAGCAGCCGGAATGTTCGCAAGCCAGATCACCGATCTGTCGGAGCACCCGGCAGACCGGGCGGTCCTCCCGCCACACGTACTCGCCCGACTGATACGTAACCACGAAACGGTGTTCGTCCCATGACCAGAATGCCTGACGACTATTTCACCGAGATGTACGCGCAAAACCCAGATCCATGGGGATTCGACAAACGTTGGTACGAGCACCGCAAACGCCATCTCACTGCCGCGATACTGCCGCGCGAGCGATTCCGTCACGCGTTCGAACCCGGCTGCTCCATCGGCAACCTCACCACCGTGCTCGCGCCTCGATGTGACCGCCTACTGGCCACCGACATCGTCGAGTCTGCTCTCGCGTCAGCTCGGTCACGGATGGAGCGAACTCCCCACCAGGACATAGCCTTCGTTCGCTGGGCGCTCGGCGATCCGTGGCCGGACACCACATTCGACCTGATCGTTCTCAGCGAAGTGTGCTACTATCTCGACCCGTCTGCGCTTCCGCGTGTCGTGGACGAAGCCACAGCGCATCTCACGACGGACGGCGTGCTGGTGGCGGCGCACTGGCGGCATCCTGTGTCCGATTACCCGATGACAGGCGACGAAGTGCACGAGACCCTTTCCCAGCAGCAAGCCCTCACACGCACAGCCCGATACGAGGACCCCGATCTGCTTCTGGAAACCTTCGTTCCCGTCGGTACGACACCCGAATCCGTAGCCACGTGCGAGGGGCTCGTCACCTGACCAGCAGTGAGATTCACCCACTCGGATGGGTGCCCGCACGAATGTCCCCCGACTCCATCGGAACAGGAGTCGGGGGACATATCCGGTCCTTACTTCTTGGAGACGCGAATCAGCTTCTTGTTGACAAATTCGTCCATTCCCCAGGGGCCTAGCTCGCGCCCGACGCCGGATCGTTTGACGCCGCCGAATGGGAGACCGGGCAATGTCGTCCCGTGTTCGTTGACAAACGCCATTCCGACGTCGAGATCGGCAGCCACCGAACGCGCCGCGTCGAGGTCGGCGCTCCAGACCGACCCGCTCAATCCGTAGACCGACGAATTGGCAAGCTCCACTGCCTCTTCCGCGGACTTCACCTTGTAGACGACGCCCGCAGGTCCGAAGAGTTCTTCACTGTACGCACGCATCTCCGGGGTGACGTCTGCCAACAGGGTGGGTTGAACGTACGCGCCTGGTCCGTCGACCTTCTTCCCTCCGGTCAGCAGTGTCGCTCCCTTGTGCACCGCGTCCTCGATCTGCTCGATCAACGTGTCAGCGGCACTGTTCGAGGACAGTGGTCCCAGAACCGTACTTTCTTCCAAAGGATCACCAGCGGAAACGGATTCGAATGAAGCCGTCAGCTTGCGCGTGAAGTCGTCGTAGAAATCTTCGATGACGATGAATCGCTTTGCCGCATTGCATGCCTGACCGGCGTTGGACAAGCGCGCCTTGGTCGCCGACGCAACTGTGGCATCCATGTCGTCGGAATCGAGGACAATGAACACGTCGGAACCGCCGAGTTCGAGGACTACCTTCTTGAGGTTGCGTCCCGCGGTTTCCGCAACGCTGGTCCCGGCGCGCTCACTACCGGTCAAGGACACACCCTGCACTCGAGGATCGGCGATCATGTCAGCGATCTGCTCGTTGCTCGCGAAGACGTTGACGTAGGCGTCGTCGGGCAGACCGGCTTGCTGCAGAATCTCTTCCATCAACAATGCGGACTGCGGACAGTTGGACGCGTGCTTGAGAATGATCGTGTTGCCGAGTATCAGATTGGGCGCTGCGAACCGGGCGACCTGGTAGTAGGGGTAATTCCATGGCATCACACCCACCAGCGCGCCGATGGGGCGCCGGTACACCACCGATTCTTCGGCTCCGGGAACGTCGAGATGCTCTTCGTCGAGCAACGCCGGCCCGTGATCGGCGTACCACTGGTAGATGGCCGCGGACAGTTGTACTTCACCCTTCGCTTCGCGGACCGGTTTGCCCATCTCCAGCGAGATCATGCGCGCTAACTCGTCGGCGCGTTCGATGTACAACTCGGCAGTCCGACCCAGTACTTGTGAGCGCGTTTGCCGTGCAGACCTTTTCCAGCTCAGATAGCCGCGATGCACCTTCGTCAATGCGGCTTCCACTCCGCTGTCGTCCAAAGTGTCGAACTCCCTGACGGTTTCACCTGTCGCGGGATTGACTGTTTTGTAGGTAGTCATAGTTGGACAACGTGCAGGAGGGGGCAGAAGATTCCCGAATCAGCAGACTAAAAGTGAATCAGCGCATTAGGTTTCGGATGAATTCCTGTTGGGTATCCCGGGCGGCGTGCGGGTGGAAGAGCGCATCTAGCTGGCCCGACAACCGATTTGGTCCCACCCGAGGTCAGAACAGGAACAAAAAGGATGCCACCCCGTACGCCACTGTCAGCCCAGCAAGAATCCATCCTAGGTAAGCTCTGATGCACAGCCGCTGCATGCGATGCCATCGCGGCGAAGCACGTAAGAATGCACCGACAGCGCCCAGTGCCAGCGTCGCACTCGGCAAGAAGACCAACAGACGCCGATCCTTCCGCGAGCAGACCAACGTGTCGGCGCCGAAACACTCGCCGCGCCGAGTACCGAGCCATACGATCGCCATGATCATCGTAGCCACAGTCAAACCAACAGAGATGCCGTAAGTTATTGTCCGCCTGTTGATTGCCCGCTCATTCCCCATGGCAATGCCCGGCTTTCCAGTCGTCAACGAGCCCCTTCAATCTCCATCACATCAGCTCTGTCAGTTAGGTGTGAATCAGTGACCTTCCTGATCCAGAAGATCTCGACCTTCGAAACGCTTGATGCGCCGACGCTCCATCAGAACGGCAAACACTCCAAATGCGAAGGACGCCGCGCACACAATCCCAGCAAGAAGTGCCCATCCACGAAATCCGTAACCTGCTGCCACCAAAGCTAATCCGAGTGCCGCAAGACCAAGCCCGATCAGAATGTATCCGGGATAACCACGTTCGTCGGCGATCGCTTCACCGACATGCGATCGATTGGTATGTGCGTCATCAATTGGGAGCTCTCCATTTGCATTGGACACTGTACTCTCCGTTCGCTGAAGTAATTCCGATCACGTGTCCCGCCGCCCTCGACAGGTCAAACCACTAGACGACACGTCGTCGCTCCCGGTTCGGACGCCCGTCCGCACATCGGAAACAATTTATCTGTATCAGAGGATACAGATAATATCACTGTCCGGATACCCTCGATTCAGATCGTGCTCCCTGCAGGCATTCTGTTGATCGCGCCATCCGATCACTTTTTCAGGTCACCCGTAGCGCGGGAACTGCGCAATGAAGACTCTCCCCGCGCCCAACTGCCCGTAATATGTTCGGCCAATAGATCGTCGAACACCAGACATGCGGCGGCACCGAACAGAATATTCCTACCCATTGCAGGATCATGCTCGGCGAGGCCCCCGGCAAGGTCACGAACTGCAATCTGCTCGTGAACCGAGTCGGCTTCGACATGCTCGTCGTAGAACAAGGTGGCCTCCACGCCGAAACCGAGCCTTCGCAGGCCGGCGCTGTAGTTCTTGCTCGGCAGTGAGGAGGTGGTCTCCACCGCACACAGATGACCGACCAAAGCCCCGAGATGGCGCCTGTGCAGTCCGAAGAACGAAAGCACGTTCAGTGCTGCCAGAGTCACCGCCGGAACTACCTCGAGGTAATGCGCATATCGATCCGTGAGGCCGAGTTCGCGCATCGTCGCCGCAAAGAGCGTCGAGTGCATCCGTTCGAGCCGACCTCCTCCGTACTCGTCTGCCTGCACCTCCACCAGAGCGGCCTTCGGCGACCCGGCCAGCCGGGGTATGCCCAAAGTGTGAACGTCGGATTCCCTCAGTTGGTTGAGGGAACGATGGACAAGCACCTCTCGAAACTGGTCTGCACTGGCTTCTGTTGCCATAAATTTGGACATACTCGGGCCCGTCGACGGCGCAGTCATTGCCCACAGTTCGGACACCACATCGTCATCCTTGACCTGCTGCGCGCCTACGACGTCACGCACCGCTGCTTCGAAGCTCGTTTCCAGTGCGGCACGTCCTGCAAGAAGGTCGAGGTTCCATTCCCAATCGTCGGACACATCGTGAAGTCCCTGTAGGTGGAGTTCGTACAGCAGTGTCAGCGTCAGCTGTGCGTCCTCGTCGAACAGGATCGATCGTCCGTCGTGCTGCTCAGCCAACCCCCGGGCGGCAGCGATGAAGGCCGCAGGGTTAGCGTCGGAACCGGACAGCACCGCGATCAACCGCGCACTGACCGGTCCTCGCGCAGCAGGGATCGGCATGCGCGTACTCACGTTGGTTGTGTGTGATGGTGCTCGATCAATCTCTGTGGAGGACATGTGAGCTCCGTTTCCAATCCTGGATGTGAGGATCGCGATGTCACGATCACGGTATGCCCGGACGGCCCGCTGCTCGTACGCGGCCCGGCAACTCTGATAGATGCCGACGGCAACCCAATCTCCCGCGAACGAGCCACGGTAGCGCTCTGCAGATGCGGCGGCACATCGATCCCGCCCTTCTGCGACGGTACGCACAAGAAGCGGAAAACTCGACGTACCTGACGATCCAATTCCATCCGCGAGACGGGCAAGGTCCGGAAAATTGGCCGAGAAGGTCAGGGACTCAACCGATTCAGCCACCTCCCACTGACTGGGTCAGTGAATACTCGATCCTCCGAAACACCCCTACTGTGACTGGCACCACTCTGATGCCAGTGTTGACAACAGGAGAACCGGATGAGCGCACGCGTACCCGTCACAGCCATCGATATCGCTGAGATCGATTCCTTCGACCACGAAACTGATGTCCTCGTTCTGGGTTACGGCTGCGCCGGCGCTTCTGCCGCACTCGAAGCCGTCGAGTCCGGAGCCGACGTGATCCTCCTCGAACGGCAGAGCGGCGGGGGCGGATCATCGGCGCTCTCCGGCGGCGAAATGTATCTCGGCGGCGGCACCCCCATCCAAGAGGCGTGCGGATTCGACGACAGCGCCGAAGACATGGAGAAGTTCCTCCTCGCTGCCCTCGGACCCGACGCCGACCAGGAGAAGGTAAGTCTCTACAGCCGCGAGAGCGTCGCCCACTACCAGTGGCTGGTCGACCACGGTGTGCCGTTCAAGCCGTCGTTGTGGGACTCCCCCACCTGGGTTCCGCCCACTGACGACGGCTTGATGTGGATGGGCGAGAACGCCTACCCGTTCTACGAGATCGCCAAGCCCGCGCCACGAGGACACCGCGTGACCTCCGACGGCTTTGGCGGCAAGATCCTGATGGCCGTGCTCAGCGAGGCCGTCGAGAAAAGTGCCATCGCAGTCCACTCCGACACGACAGCGCTGCGACTGATCACCGACAACGGCCGGGTAGTCGGTGTCCTCGCCCGCCACTTCAACGAGACGGTCACGTATCGAGCTCGTCGCGGCGTCGTCATCACCACTGGCGGCTTCGCAGACAACAAGGAGATGCTGGCGCAGCACGCACCACAGTTGGTGGGCTTGAGTGTCAACAGCGACGGCGGCGACGACGGACGCGGCATCGTCATAGCGCAGGCTGCCGGCGCAGCAGTCAAGCACATGTCCGCCGGCCAGGTCGGGATCTCGCTGGTACCCGGAATGATGGTGCGCGGCATGATCGTCAACAACGTGGGCCAACGATTCATCAACGAAGACGTCTATCCCGGCATAGTCGGGCAGGCAGCGCTCTTCAAGCACAACCTGAAGGTGTGGGTGATCCTCGACGAGCAGGCGTACGAGGAGGTGCCAGTCGACGAACGATGGGGCGTGCAACCACATTTTGTCGCCGAAACCCTCGAGGAGCTCGAACGAGAGATCGGCATGCCGGAGGGCGCACTGCAGAATACCGTCGGCGAGTACAACCGCTTCGCGGCCGACGGCGAGGACCCGTACTTCCACAAGTCGGAGCGTTGGTTGCGGCCGCTGCGGTCGCCGTTTGCCGCGATCGACGTCCAACGAGGCATGGCCCCACCGGAGCTCGGCGACCGCGGCACCGGCGGTGGTGGCGCCGCGGTATTCACCATCGGCGGCTTGCACACCACCGTCGACGGCCACGTCCTTGACCTCGACGGCGACCCGATCCCCGGCCTGTTCGCAGCGGGGCGCGCGACGTCCGGCCTGCACTCGTGGGGCTATATCAGCGGGACCTCGCTAGGCGACGGTACATTCTTCGGCCGCCGAGCAGGCATCGCTGCGAGCCTGTAGCCGCGAACCCCGGACGGGCGGAATAACCCGTCGCACGTGCTCGTTGTACAGACTGTCGGTGTCCGATCCATTGCCCCGGGTACCACCCCAGAAATGCCGCTTCGAGCGGCCACTTGCCGAGAGGCGCAAGGCGGGCGCCGACCCTGACAAAGCCGCTGGACACTCTTCGGGTGCCGGCGGCTACGTCATGTGCGGATGTGCATAAGCAATGCCACAATGAGGTGTGGACTTCGACAGCGCCGAAGACCTCTACTGGCTCGAGCCCTCGGAGTTCGTCGCTGCCCGAAACGCCTGGGTGATGCGAGCCAAGGAGGCTGGCGACAAGGCACGGGCAAAGGAACTGGGCAGTCTGCGAAAACCCACAACGACGGGTTGGGCCCTCAACATCCAGGTTCGGGCCGAGCCGGAGAATCTTGATCGACTTCTCGATCTCGGGGCAACGCTGCGCGCGGCGCTCGCAGACCCCGACATCGGCGACGACCTGCGACGCGGGCGGATGCTCGGCGCGGTGTCCTACAGTGGCTTCGGACCCGCAAGCCTCGCATCGGTGTTCGAGCCGCCGACTCTGCCCTCCGCTCCGCCGAGGAAGCTGCCGCGCGTGCAACGGCGGAGCTGACGCAGGCCCGACACCTCGCCGCCGACCTCGACACCTAACTTGGCGCTGACTACGCCCGGGGCAGATCAGGTTGCGGCGGTCTTCCGCGGCCGACTACGACGCACGGCTTTGGCTGGAGGCGCCGATTTCTCGGGCGCCTCGGACTTCGAGTCGCTGGACGGATCGTCGCGCCAGCTGATCTCGATCTCGATCTCGCACTTGTCTCCGTCGACCTCAATCTCGAGCTCCCATTGGACCCGGTCGGCCACAACGATTTCAATCGAGTCGCCACCTGAGCCCAATTCCACCTCCGAACCGCTCGCAAGTGCGTGTCCCAGCGCAATGAGCCTCTCAGAGGCCTCTTTCCGGGAAAGTTCGGACTTCCGCTTGATCTCCAACTTTGGCACGACGGACTCCTGACCTCGAAGCAATGTCCATTCACCGTAGCGGCCGCAGTACCGATAGCCGACCTGAACCGGGGAAAGTGACGAAATTGGGTCCGTGAGAATGGAGTTGAGCGCGCCACGTACACAACGCTCCGTGCTTGTCTGCGGCGGCGGTCACCTTGGGAACGCAGAGAAGCAATCGGAAGGAAATTTCAGCGCCCTGACTGACTTAAATCGGTCAATCATATTGAGCGCGTCGACCATTCATCCTGAACGCACGCAGCTCGGATCCGGAAAATATACGTATGACGCAACAAAGGCAACGACTGCGATCGCTCCAACAGCACCGTACGTAGACGAATCCCAGCCGTCGATGCCCATCCATACGAGAGCGGCGATGATCACCAGTGCTATTGCCATGCCTGTTTCACAACCGAATGCGAGTCTCCAACCCATCAACCGGCGGGAAGCGAGCAAAGTACGCCGAGGAAGATCCCCATGAACCGCGTCGCGAAACCGGGAGCCGCGAATTGCCACGCGACGTAAATCCCGCACAAGGCGCCGCCCATCAGTGGCCACACCATCGCGGCCTTGCGTCACGTCCTGCCTCCCGGACCTGTCATGCCCCAACCCTGCGACGGGCATTGCCACCCATGACGCTCTCGCAATGGAAGCTACGTACGCAGACATCGCCATCTTGTAAGCCCGCAGGTGAGCATCCGTCCCGATGCGCGAAGTCGGTCAGATTCCAATTCTTCTGGCCCACAGGGAAAACCAAGGCGGTCAGTCGACAAGAACCGGCTCGCAACTCAGTCGAAACTCCCCCGCTCGAACCGCCCGCGACGGACGTTTGAATGTCACAAATCGGTCGAAAACAGCGCACATCAGGCCAATCACGACAGCAAATAAAGTGATCTACATCACATTTAGCCTCAATTCTGTAACGCTCTCCGCACCCACATAACGGCAATTGACCTGCAAAAACACCAACCGATGCACATCTGTTGCACAAAACCGCGCAAACACGCCGAACCGTGACCAATCCGTGATCGTTCTCTATCGTTGTTCTCAGCCCGAGCAACCGGGCAGCACCGAATCGCCGGCGCCAAATCCCACCCCGCGATATCGGACAACAACATTCCTTGTGGTGGGAATTGAGACGGTCACCGTCTTCCAATGGCGGGACCCGAAAGGATTCACCCTCAATGACCAAGAACACCGTTACCCGCACCATCGCCGCCGTCGCCGCAGCCGGAGCCCTCGCGGCCGGAGCCCTCGGACTCAGCGCCGGCACCGCATCCGCCGCAACCCACGACTGGTCCGGCGTCGCAGAATGCGAATCATCGGGCAACTGGGCTGCAAACACCGGCAACGGCTTCTACGGCGGACTGCAGTTCACCCAGAGCACCTGGAACGCCTTCGGCGGATCCGGCAGTGCCCACAATGCCAGCCAGGCCGAGCAGGAACGCGTCGCCGAAAACGTCCTCGCCGGCCAGGGCGCCGGTGCCTGGCCCGTCTGCGGTCAGTACCTGCGCTGATCCCCACCCCCCATATTTACGTCACTGCCCGGTGACCGTCGACTCCGACGGTCACCGGGCAGTTTTCGTTGCAACTGATAGATCGTCCCGGGACAGCACATTCGAGAGGCCCGGACCAACGGCCCACCCTAGGGGAAGTTGATGATCGCCAGGTTAAGCGGCATTTCGTCTGTCCGCGGCTCCGGCTTCGGCAACTTGCCCTGCAGGAATGTGCCACTCAGGTAGTCGTCTGCATCAGCGATCTGCTGCGGCGCGACCTGCCCGTCGTAGTCGAAGCTCGCGAGTTCATACGGCAACGAATCCGCCTCGAGCAAACTCGGTCCGTTCATCAGCTGAAAATGCAGGTGTGAAGCATTGGCGTTACCGGTGTTTCCGAGCCTTCCGAGTACCTGGCCTTCGGTCACCTTGTCACCGGGTTTGACGGTGACAGACCCGGAGATCATGTGGGCGTACATTGCGTACACGCCGTCACCGAGATCGAGCACAACGTGATTTCCGTCGACATTCTCGACAGTCAATTTCGCTGCCAACGCCGGATCGCTAGCGGGCAGGATGCCCGGAGCGTTCGCCTCCATACCGTCGAGGATCGAGACCACCGTGGCGTCGGCGACGGCAAGGATGTCGGTCCCGTAATCGACGTAGCTCTCGTTGCTGGTCTTGTCACCGGCGTAGAAGTCACCCTGGTCGTTGGTGCGCTTCCAATCGATCGCGAAGCGCTGGCTGTTGTTCAGTTTGCCGTTGACCGACATCACCGAACTGCGATGCGGGAAACCCGGTTCGCAGCAACCGTTGAGCGCAATCCAATTATCACCACGCACCGGTGGCGAGATCACCGGAACGGTCTGTGTGGAGAAAGCGACCGGCGTTGCCAGGTAGTCGATCGGCCCGGGCGCACCGAATGCCGGTGAGGCAGCGCCGGTTCCGTAGAGGTGATGTAACACAGCCTTCGGCGCCTGGTCGAGCGAGTCCAGGGTGAAGTCGATGAACAGGACCCGACTCTCCTGCGGCGGGATCGCAGCACTGTCGACGTAGCCCGCGGGCAGGTCGCGGAGTCGATTGCAGTTGCCGAAGGCACACTTCGGATCAACCAATGCCGAACCGGAGAAACTGGCAAGGATTTTTGTCGGATCAGTTCCGTCGACAACATCGATCTTGTCCAGGCTCGCCGGCACCTTGGTGGCGTTGGTAAGTTGCAGATCGTAGGCAACGTGATACTTGCCGTCCGTTCCACGGAACGGCAGCGGCGAATTCCCGATCGTGTTGAGTGTGAGCGCGGTAAACGCATCCGGCACTGTCACTCCGGCAACGGAACCGGCCGGCGGTGACGCCGTTGTGGCGGTCGTCGAGTCAGCGTCAGAGTCCGACGAACATCCTGCCGCAACAAGTGCGACTGTAGCTAGAAGCGAGACGAAAAAGATGGGCACGCGGCGGATTGTCACGCTGGAACTCCGTTTCTCCAGTTTCGAAAGAACGTACCAGGCAAAACGGACTCATCGGACTTATTTGGGGTTAAGACCTAACCGTGGTCAAGAGCCACTAGTGGCAACGACCAACTTGCAACGACGACATACCGAGTGCAGGATTGGCGCGACACCTAGTCATCAGCCAGCTGGAGGTAGCCGTGATGAAACTTGTTCGCGGACTTACCATCTGCACGTCCATCGTAATCGGGTCCGCACTGGCGCAGGTAGTCCTCGCCTCCGCAGCGGCAACCGTTCCGTTCCAGATCAACCCGGCGCCGTACGGGAACCCGAACGGCAGCTTCGACGCACCTCCGATCCGCTGTATGGCGGTGGTCGGCGAGCAGCCTGGCGCGGTGACGATCACCGGTGGCCAGAACGATCAGTGGGGATGCCTGCTCTCGTCCGAGGTGCTCTGGCTGAATCTCTCGACCGGGGCATCCGACTCCGCCCGGCTATCGGACGGGCTGAACGGAATTCCGGCCGCGGCGATCCTGCAAACCGGCGCCGGGCAGGTTGCAGTCACCGTCATACCGGCTGTGGGCGGAACGACCACCCCCGGCGTCGCAACCTTCTACGTTCCGTAGGTGACCCCGACCCAAGCCATCTGAAGTCATTTGCCGTCGGCACGCTCATCGTTGTGCGAAGGTTTCACGATGACTGATGACAGAGGTCCAGCATCCTTGTGGACCTTGCTCACCTGGTTTACCGTGCTACTTGTCGCCCTCGCCTGTGACGCTGCGTTTGAGCGCCGGCGCCCCAGTGCTTGTTCTGATCACACTGACGCTCGTGATGTTGTCCGTCGCCTCGCGCGTTGCTTGTGCAATTTCGAAGGACTCCCTGTCCGCAGCGGCAGCAGAGTGCTCGGAATCGTTGAGCACCCAAAGGATTGGCGTGTACAAGGTTGTTCAGATCTGGTCGGACAATACTGGGTGCAAATTCCACATCGAGGGCGGTTTGATCGACTCGATCGGATTGGCGTACCTACCCGATGGGGCACTGTATCTCGGCAATCCCCGGTGTGACGGCGACATCGGTTACCAGGAGTTCGACGGCGACTGATACCTGTTCGTTCAGCGGTTCTAGGGGCACGGTTCCGGCGACGGCGGGCGTTCAACTCCGCCCCACCGACAGCTCCTATGTCACAATGAATATCGTGGCTTACCTGGTAAAACCCGGATACCGTGCACCGCCGGTCACTACGCCTGTGCCGGTAGACCCGTCGCTCCCCCGCGTGTGTGTCATCGGCGCGGGATCATCGGGTATCGCCGCAGCCAAGGCACTGTATGCCGCCGGCATTCCGTTCGATTGCTTCGAAAAAGGCAGCATGATCGGCGGGAACTGGGTCTACAACAACCCCAATGGCCAGTCCGCCTGCTATGAGACGTTGGAGATCAACACCTCCTGCCCGCGCATGGCGTATTCGGATTTCGCGATGCCCGCCGACTACCCGCCCTATGCGCAGCATGAGCAGGTCCATGCCTACTTCGAGTCCTACGTCGACCATTTCGGGTTCCGGCACACCATTACTTTCGACACCACCGTCGAAGATGTCCGGCGCGAGCCCGACGGCACCTGGTCGGTGCGCACCAGCGGCCCCACTGGCGCACGAGTCAAGACCTACGACGCCGTCCTCGTTGCCAACGGGCATCACTGGGACGCACGCTGGCCTGAGCCCGCCTACCCGGGCACATTCACCGGCACTCAGATCCATGCCCACGACTACCGCAGCAGAGAGCAACTCATCGACCGTGACGTGGTCGTTGTCGGTATGGGGAATTCGGCCCTCGACATCGCAGTCGAGGCATCGAAAGTCGCTCGCAGCACCACTCTTTCGGTGCGGCGCAGCCAGTGGGTATTGCGCAAGATGCTCTTCGGCAGAGCAGCCGATCAGGTCGCACTGCCAGGATGGATGCCGTGGTGGGTGACTAGTGCGAGGTTGAGGATCGGCGCCGTCGCCTCCGGAAGCCTCACCCGCTACGGTTTGCCCCGGCCAACACACAGGCCGGGCCAGTCGCATCCGGTGCAATCCGAGCAGTTGCGTGCACGACTTGACGCGGGCGCGATCGTTCCACGCCCGGGCGTCGACCGATTCGACGGCAACACAGTAGTTTTCACCGATGGACACAGCACACGAGCCGACCTGATCGTGTGGGCCACCGGCTACCGGGTCAGTTTTCCGTTCCTCGACCCGCACCTGATCCGCGCCCGCGACAACGATCTTCCGCTCTGGAAGCGGACAGTGCACCCGGATCTTCCGGGCCTGTACTTCATCGGACTCCTGCAACCGGTCGGCGCAGTAATGCCGCTCGCCGAAGCGCAATGCGCCTGGATCACGGACATCCTTACCGGCCGATACGTTCCGCCGGCAGACACCCAGATCCGTAAGCAGATGGCAACCGAGCACGACCGCAACAAGCGACAGTTCTACACTTCGCCCCGACACACGATGGAAGTCGACTTCGACCACTACCTGTGGGATCTCTCCCGGGAACGCAAGCGGGGTGCACGCCGCGCCCGCGCAGCGCACTGATCCACCCTGCTAGCAACCTACGGTTGCGTACGGATTCCTTTCTGGGGCAGGCTTCTTGATATCCGTCTATTGCGGTAGGAGACGCTGTGAGCCACTACAAGAGCAATGTGCGCGACATCGAGTTCAACCTTTTCGAGGTCCTCGACCTGGGCCGGCTACTCGACGCGGGAGCATACGGAGATCTCGATACCGACACCGTCCGGAATATTCTTGCGGAAGTTGCAAGGCTGGCCGAAGGGCCGGTTGCGGCGTCGTTTGTAGACACCGATCGCAATCCGGTGGAGTTCGACGTCGAAAACCATCGCGTCATCGTGCCCGAACCACTGCGGAAAACTGTGGCGGCCGTCAACGAAGCCGGATGGTCCAGGTTGGGACTTCCCGAAGGCGTCGGCGGCGTTCCGGCCCCAGCCCCCCTGGTCTGGGCGATCGGCGAGATGATGGTGGCAGCCAACGCATCGGCCAGCTTCTTCAACATGGGTCCCCTGATGGCCAGTGTGCTGTACAACGTGGGCAACAAACAGCAAAAGCACTGGGCCAAGACCGGATTGGATCGCGGTTGGGCTGGGACGATGGTGTTGACCGAACCCGATGCAGGGTCCGACGTCGGCGCCGCCCGGACCAAGGCAATGCAGCAGGACGACGGAACTTGGCACATCGAAGGCGTCAAGCGATTCATCTCCGGGGGCGATGTCGGCGATACCGCCGAAAACATATTTCACCTGGTACTGGCACGTCCGGAAGGCGCGGGCCCGGGAACAAAAGGCCTGAGCCTGTTCTACGTGCCTAAGTTCCATTTCGATCCCGAGACACTCGACCTCGGCGAACGCAACGGTGTGTACGTCACCGGTGTCGAACACAAGATGGGGATCAAATCCTCACCGACCTGCGAATTGACCTTCGGTGCCACGGAGGTGCCCGCAGTCGGGTGGCTGGTCGGCGACGTACATAGCGGTATTGCCCAGATGTTCCAGGTAATCGAGAACGCCAGGATGATGGTCGGAACCAAGGCTGCTGGAACTCTGTCCACCGGCTATCTGAATGCGCTGGCGTACGCAAAAGTACGTATCCAAGGTTCGGACCTCACCGAGATGACAGACAAGACGGCGCCGCGGGTACCGATCATCAATCACCCGGATGTGCGTCGTAGCCTCACGATGCAGAAGGCATATGCCGAAGGTCTGCGCGCGGTGTATCTGTACACGGCGGCGCATCAGAATGCAGACGTAGCTCAGCATGTATCCGGAGCAGACGCGGAACTGGCGCATCGAGTGAACGATCTACTGCTTCCGATCGTCAAGGGCGTCGGCTCGGAGCGAGCGTACGAGTTGCTCACCGAGAGCCTGCAAACGTTCGGCGGGTCCGGATACTTGCAGGACTACCCGATCGAGCAATACATCCGCGACGCCAAGATCGACACGTTGTACGAGGGCACGACAGCCATCCAGGCGCAGGATTTCTTTTTCCGCAAAATCGCGCGTGACCGTGGCGTCGCGCTTGCCCATGTTGCCGGACAGATCAAGGTTTTCATCGACAGCGAAGCCGGCAACGGCCGACTCAAAGCGGAGCGGGCGCTACTAAGCACAGCACTCGAGGACGTCCAAGGCATGGCAGGGATCCTCACCGGTTACCTGATGGCCTCGCAAGAGCAGGCCGGCGAGCTGTACAAAGTGGGACTGGGTTCGGTGCGGTTTCTACTTGCAGTGGGTGATCTGCTCATCGGCTGGCGACTGTTGGTGCAGGCCGAAGCAGCGATGAAGGCACTCGATCGCGGTAGTTCTACCGCGGACAGACACTTCTACGAGGGCAAACTCTTGGTTGCGTCGTTCTTCGCCAAGAACGTACTACCCACACTGACGTCGACGCGAGAGGTCCTGGGCAATATCGACAACGACGTCATGGATGCGGACGTGTCAGTTTTCTGATCCGTCAAGAAAACATCTGACAGTATTCCTCATATGACTACTGAGCGAATCGAAGTGCAACGGACCATCCGCGCGGATCCCTCATCGATCTTCACGGTCCTCTGCGATCCTCAAGGGCACGTTGCTATCGACGGCTCCGGAATGTTGATGGATGCAGATGGCGACATCGTGACGGCGGTGGGCGACAGCTTTGTCGTACACATGGATCGTGAGGCTCTCGGTGACATTCCGATGGGCGAGTACGACGTGACGGTGAGCATCAAAACCTTTGTGCCGGAACGTGAAATCGCCTGGACGATCATGGGACAGATTCGACCGCCGATCGGGCACGTCTACGGTTATCGGATCGAACCCACCGACGACGGCTCCCTCGTGACTTCGTACTACGACTGGTCCGACATCAACCCCACATGGCGTGAGGCAGGCATCTTTCCGGTCATCGCCGAAGGGTCGTTGAAGTCCACCCTCGGAATTCTTGCTCGTACCGTACGCCGAGGCTATTCGCACTGACCAGATTCATCGCGCAGACTCGCCTCACTCAGACCGGCCGGATGACCGACTCCACGAGGTCGTGAGCCGCATTGTCTGACCGGTTCGAATGTGGTGGAGGAGGACGAGATCGCCGTTCGGCGTGCTGAGCAGTCTTCGAGGCGTTCGATGATCGTCCCCGTATCGGGGCCGGAGTGCCCACCTACTCGCCCTCCATCGCACTGTGCCCGATCCCATTGCCGACCCCCGCCCGGTGCCCACGACATCGACGTCCAAGGCAAGACTGAAGACGGCACACTGCACCATCTCGTTTCTCAGGCTCGCAGAGACCGGGTTCACCGGTCTTGCCGTCATGAACCGCAGCAGCGGCTCGGCCGGTGAAATCCTGCAAACAGCAGGTGCCGGCCACCGTCGTGAGGTTGTCAATCTCGGCGATGTCATCGAACACGACGGCGCACCGAAACTCCTGCGCGGATCCGACTGGGAACCGGTCGGGCGCCGTCGCGGTATCGAAGGCGCTTGCCGTCACTTCCTCCAGTCCGTCCGCGACGGCACCACGCTAGACGCCGAAGACGCGCTCATTACACACGAGTGGTGCGAGGACTCCGCATGATCACTTTTGTCGTGCCGCCTTGGGATCGGCGACGCGCGACGTAGGCGCGAGTGTCGGGATCTGTACGCATCCGGACGAGAACTCCACCAACGAGCGAATCAACTGGTCAACGCCGTTCAGTCAATCCTTGATCTCGAGCGGCAATTCCGCGTACACCCGCCAACTACCGTCCGGACGGCGACCGGTTTCGAGAGTTCCGTGCAGGACGTGGACCCGCTCGCGCATGCCGACCAATCCGTTGCCCGAACCACCGATGAATGCTGATCTCGCAGAACCGTTGTCGATCACTTCGACCAGAACGGCGGTCTCGGTGCGTCGCACAGTCACTCGCGCTTTCGGATTTTCGCCCGCATGCCGCAGCACGTTTGTCAGTGATTCCTGGACAAGTCGGTGGATTCCCAAGCTGACGGACGGGCTGATGTCGTCGAGTTCCCCGGTCAATTCCAGCCGCACATGCAGCCCCGTCGCCCGCATCATCTCCACGACTTTGGCGATGCCGGCAGTTCCGTGCTGAGGCATCGCGTCGTCGCTGACTTCGGACCGCAGGAGTGAGACGGTGCGACGCAGTTCTGCGAGCGCATCACGGCCGGTACTCGAGATGTTGCCCAGCGCCTTCTTGGCTAGTGCAGGATTGGTATCCACGGCGAAAGAAGCGCCGTCGGCCTGGACGATCATTACGCTCACCGCGTGGGCGACGACGTCGTGGAGTTCGCGGGCGATACGTGTGCGCTCAGTTGCGACAGCTTCTTCGGCGCGACGGTCACGATCGTATTCGGCAACTTTCAGACGCGCCGCCACTTCCTCGTCGTATGCCCTTCTTGCACTGAAGAATTCAGCAGTGATCCAGGCAAGAGCAAACAGCAGTGCAGAAATGATGATCCCGAGGATCACGTCTTGTCGCACAACCAACGAGGACAATACGGTGTCCACGACGAGCAGACCGAGGTAGACGGCAGCGGTACGCCGGTCGACGTACGCCACCAGGGTGTAGAGAGCGACACCGAGTGCCAGGAGGCCGGGATGCTCGGCTGCAGCGTTATCCGTCGTCCACATGATGACTGTGCTGGTCAACGACATCAGGAGAATCGCTGCAGCTGACACTCGCGGGTACTTGCGTCGCCACACGACCGGCAGGCAGATCAGAAGTCCGAGAACAAGCTGTGGCCAGCGCTCATCGCGATCCGAACCCACGAACGAAACAACTTCGAGGATAAAGAAGAGCAGCGCCAGCGCACTGTCCGCGATCATGGGTTTACCCCGCAGCCACAGGCTGAACCTCCTCATGCGATCAAGACTGTCACAACTATGAAAGAGTCACCGCCGTGGATATCGCGGACTGGGGCCTGCTCATGACAGCTGCAACTGCGGCGGGTTGGGTAGATGCCGTCGTCGGTGGTGGCGGTTTGATTCTGCTCCCGGCACTGTTCTTGGTTGCGCCCCAGTTGACACCGCAGGCAGCACTGGCAACCAACAAGCTGACCGCGTTCACCGGCACCAGCGCCGCTGTATGGACGTTCTCTCGTCGGATACCGATGCAATGGCGTCAACTCGTCCCGGCAGCAATCTCGGCCGCGATCACCTCAGCGTGCGGCGCGGCTGCAGTCTCGTTGATCGACAAGAAATACTTCATTCCCATCGTCATGGTCGTGTTGGTGGGCGTCGCGTTATTTGTGACAATGCGCCCGAGTTTGGGGACAACGCTGGCGACCCATCGCCCGACCCAACGAAAAACAGCGCTGGTGATCTTGCTGTCGGCGGGCCTCATCGGGCTCTACGACGGTTTGCTCGGCCCCGGCACGGGCACTTTCCTGATCATCAGCTTCGCGACGTTCCTCGGCACGGAGTTTGTGCGCAGCGCCGCGATGGCGAAGGTGATCAACCTGGGGTCCAACTTCGGTGCGTTGACGTATTTTGCCGTCACGGGCCATGTGTGGTGGAGCTTGGGACTGGCGATGGCTGTGTGCAATGTGGTGGGCGCCGTCATCGGATCTCGGATGGCGCTGAGCAAAGGCTCCGGCTTTGTGCGGATCACGCTGCTGGTTGTGGTGATTGCCATGGTGATTCGTCTGGGATGGCAGCAGTTCGGCTAGCGTGATGACGGTGACCGTCACCCGAGATGTCGATGCAGATTTCCTCGCCTTTCCGCTCAACGCCGTTGCGGAGGCCGCGCTGTCCGCAGCCCGCGCTGCCGGAGCACAGCATGCGGACGTACGCGTACACCGATTGCTCACCCAGTCGATCCGTTTGCGCGACGGCAACGTTCAAGCCGTCTCAGACAGTGACGAAGTGGGATTAGCCGTCCGCGTCATCGTCGACGGCACGTGGGGTTTCGCTTCGCACGCCGAGGTGTCACCGGACATCGCAGTACTGATGGCCCGCCAAGCCGTCGAAGTTGCCCTTGCATTGCGTTCACTCAACCGCGATCCGGTCACGCTGGCCGATGAACCGATCTATTCCGACGCAACCTGGGTTTCGCCGTACACGGTCGATCCTTTCGCAGTTCCGACGGCCGATAAAGTTGATCTGCTCGTCGATTATTCCGGGCGTCTGCAGGCATCTGATGGCGTCGACCATGTGACGGCGAGTGTCTTGCAGGTCAAGGAGCAGACGTTCTACGCCGACCTTGCCGGTTCCTCCATCACTCAGCAGCGTGTGCGCCTGCACCCCGAGTTCGAGGCAACTGCCGTCGACAAGTCGGCAGGTAGTTTCGAGTCGATGCGGACTTTGGCTCCGCCGGTGGCCCGCGGCTGGGAATATCTGGGCACGGAAAGCACCTGGGACTGGGCCGACGAGCTGGCTCACATCCCAGAGTGGCTGGCCGAGAAGATCAAGGCCCCGTCCGTCACACCAGGTCTGACGGACCTGGTAATCGACCCGACAAATCTGTGGCTCACCATCCACGAATCCATCGGCCATGCAACCGAATACGACCGTGCAATCGGATACGAAGCCGCGTACGCCGGCACCTCTTTCGCGACGCCCGACAAGTTGGGCACACTGAAATACGGCACACCGATCATGCACGTCACCGCTGACCGGACCGCCGAGCACGGCCTGGCCAGCGTCGGATTCGACGACGACGGCGTTGCATCCCAGCGGTGGGATCTGGTGAACGACGGCACATTGGTCGGATACCAACTCGATCGCGCGTTTGCCCCGCGTCTGGGCTTGGAGCGCTCCAACGGTTGCTCGTACGCCGACTCCGCGCACCACGTTCCGATCCAGCGGATGGCCAACGTGTCACTCTCTGCGGATCCCGAAACTGATACGTCGACGGCCAAGTTGATCTCGCGTGTCGAAAACGGCATCTACGTTGTCGGCGACAAATCATGGTCAATTGACATGCAGCGCTACAACTTCCAGTTCACCGGTCAACGATTCTTCAAGATCCGCGACGGCAAGCTCGACGGCCAAGTGCGTGACGTCGCGTATCAAGCCACGACCACGGACTTCTGGGGATCCATGGAAGCCGTCGGCGGAGCATCGACCTGGAAATTGGGCGGCGCCTTCAACTGCGGTAAAGCGCAACCGGGGCAGGTCGCAGCCGTCAGTCATGGTTGCCCGTCCGCACTGTTCCGCGGAGTCAACATTCTCAACACCCGTTCGGAGGCTCAGCAGTGATCACTGCGCAGCAGGTAGTCGAACGCGCATTGGCTGCGCGGACTGTCGACGAATCGATAGTGATCGTGACCGACGCCAGCGAAGCGTCGTTGCGGTGGGCCAACAATTCGATGACCACCAACGGAGTGTCGCTGTCCCGCAGGTGGACGGTCATTTCGATTGTGCGCGACGGTGATGTGGCCCGCGTCGGCACGGTCAGTTCCAGCAGTGTTGATCCCGAGCAGATCCTCGCTGTTGTGAAGGCCAGCGAGGAGGCTGCTCGCACAGCAACGCCCGCCGACGACGCATCCGACCTCGTACCTCCGGGGAAGGCCGATTCCGACTGGGACCTGGACCCGGTTCTGACCGATATCAGTGTCTTTGCGCAACTAGCGTCGGATCTTGCAACAGGTTTCGACGGTGACGATCAGCTGTTCGGCTTTGCTCACCACCAACTGCACACGACGTGGCTGGGTACCTCGAGCGGAGTGCGTCGACGCACTGTCCAGCCCACCGGTTCCGTCGAGATCAACGGCAAGCGCGGCGACGCCAGCGCCTGGGTCGGATCCGGCACTGTCGACTTCACCGACATCTCTATACCGGACTTGTTGTCACAGTTGACCACTCGCCTCGACTGGGCAAAGAATTCGGTGAGTCTGCCGCCCGGACGCTACGAAACGATCCTGCCGCCGTCCGCCGTTGCCGACCTCATGATCTACCTGATGTGGACCATGGAGGGCCGCGGAGCCGAAGAAGGTCACACGGCTCTCTCCACTACCGGCGGAACACGAATCGGTGAAACCCTCGGCAGCCTGCACTTGACACTAACGTCCGACCCTGAAGCCGACGGCCTGGAATCCGCGCCGTTTGTTGTCACCACGTCGTCGAGCGAATCCGTCTCCGTCTTCGACAACGGCATGGACATCGATCGCGTCGACTGGATCAAGGACGGCACGATCGCCGCTCTCGCGTATCCACGTCACGCTGCCCGAGAATTCGGTCGGCCAGTCGCCGTTCCCGGCGACAACCTGCTCCTGACCGGCGGTGACAGCAGTTCCATCGAGGACATGATCGCCAACACCGCGAAGGGGCTCCTTCTCACGACGCTTTGGTACATCCGCGAAGTCGATCCCACGACGCTGCTGCTCACCGGGTTGACCCGCGACGGCGTGTATCTGATCGAGAACGGCAAGATCGTCGGAGCGGTCAACAACTTCCGATTCAACGAGAGCCCACTCGATCTCCTGAGGCGAGTGACTGAGGCCGGACGGACGGAGATCACACTCCCCCGCGAATGGAAAGACTGGTTCACCCGCACCGCCATGCCGCCGCTGCGGATCCCCGACTTCCACATGTCGTCAGTCAGCGCTGCGCAGTAATACGCAAGGTCGTTGTGCCCCAGAACTCTGGGGCACAGCGCCTATGTCAAGAGCGCGCGCTCAACGCTGCAGAGCATGCGTGGGGAGACTGTTTCGGAGGAATGATTCGGACGAGTCATCGAGAATATCGAGCCAGTCATCATGCAACGGCGGCGCGACGGTTCCGGTTAGCGTCGAGGCGTAACTCTGGTTCCGGTAACCCATGATGTCTTTCTTTTTATCGCGCTTCCAGTCTTCGAACAACTGACCTTGTTTTTCGACGTGAAATTCCGGGTAATCGGTCTGGTCGACGAGGTCGCGAATATAGGCGGCCTGGAATTTTATTTCACTGGATGCATTGGTCAGCGATTCCTCGCGCCCACGCCATTCCTCGATATCCTGGTCTCGAATGTCATGATCGGGCAGTTCAATTCGACCGAGAATAACGTCTCGCGCATACCAGGCCTGCGCGTCGAACATATTGAAAGTGAAGTACTGGTCCTGCATGCCCAGATACATCAGTTTCGGATTGTCCTGAAAGAAAATTCCCTTGTAGATATCTCGTGGATAAAGCCTGTTGTTGGTCTTCAGCTTGAGATTGTCCGGCAGGAATGAGAAGTGATGCTGATAGCCGGTGCACAGAATGATGGCATCGACTTCGCGGGTGCTGCCGTCCTGGAACTTGGCGACGTTGCCGTCCAGTCCGGTGAGCAGTGGAACCTCGGAGAAGGCGTCGGGCCAGTCGTGTCCCATCGGGGCGGTGCGGTAACTGAACGTGACTTCTGCGGCCCCGTACTTGTAGCACTGAGTCCCGATGTCCTCGGCGGAGTAGCTGCTACCCACCAGGAGCAGACGCTTTCCCGTAAACTCGCGGGCATCGCGGAAGTCGTGGGCGTGCAGAACTCGCCCCGGGAACTGTTCCAAGCCCTCGAAGTCCGGTGCGTTGGGCGTAGAGAAGTGCCCGGTAGCGACGATGACGTAGTCGAACTCGTTGGATTCGAGTTGCCCACGGTCATGGTCCATGACGGTGACCGTGAATTTCTCGGTCTCATCGCAATACGTCACCCCGTGGACGGCGGTATTGAAGCGAATGTACTTGCGCACATCGCTCTTCTCAACGCGACCCATGATGTATTCGAGGAGAACTTCACGCGGAGGGTATGAAGGAATTGGATGCCCGAAATGTTCCTCGAAGGAATAATCGGCAAATTCCAGACATTCCTTGGGGCCGTTCGACCACAGGTATCGGTACATACTTGCGTGAACTGGTTCTCCGTTTTGATCCAGACCTGTGCGCCAGTTGTAATTCCACATGCCGCCCCAGTCGCTTTGCTTTTCATAGCACACTATGTCGGGGACCGAGCCAAGACCTGATTTCCGTGCAGATTCGAATGCTCGCAACTGCGCGAGGCCACTCGGACCAGCTCCTAGAATCGCGATCTTTGGCGTCAAAGTAATCTCCCTATTTTGCTCGACATTTACCTCAGTATAACGAAGAAAATAGGTGACTCGTGTACGGTGTCCGCGTCGCAAAAATTCGGCACGTATTTTGTCTCAATATTTGCAGCGATATTTGCTCTAATCACGTGCCATAAATTTACCCGAAAGACCTTGTAGCAAAGGCGCATTCGACCAAATTTTCGAGGGAGCGGTCCACAGCGGTACGGGAGTCACTGCGGCCGGGTCGAGATGGGAGCGGTTCGAGAGTTCGGTGCCGACGGCCGGCCCGGGCGACGCACCATTGCGATCCACCGTGTTCGAGCCCCGACAGGCACTGCTCGGAGTAACGTCCCGGATGGTGACTGCCGATGTTCCGGCACCGAACCACCCTGCCCATAGCGATGAAGAGGGGCATGTCCGATCATGACACTGCTATCACGGGGAATCGCCTGGATCGGGCTCTATCTGGCAGTGACGGTGATACCGTTGGCGTTTGCGGTACTCGGCCATTCCGGTCCGGGGCGCGGTTTCCTCACCGAATTCTCTGTCGCCCTCGGCTTTATCGGACTGTCGATGATGGGGATGCAGTTCGCGCTGGTCGCACGATTCCAAACGGCGGCAAAACCCTTCGGGGAAGACGCTCTGGTCCAATTTCATCGCGAGATTTCATACGTCGCGCTCGCGTTCATTCTGGCGCATCCGATCCTTCTGCAGGTGGCCGGAATCGACATCGTGGGCCTGCTCAATCTTGCGCAAGCCCCCTGGCGGGCACGGTTCGCGGTGACCTCGATAGTGCTGTTGTTGGTGCTCATTGCCACCTCGATCTGGCGTCGGCGAATGAAGATTCGTTACGAGGTGTGGCAAGTGATGCACGGGGCGGTGTCCGTACTGGTCGTCGCGTTCGCGCTCGCCCATGTTTTTCTGGTCGGTTACTACGTCGACGAGGCGTGGAAGAAATGCCTGTGGGCGATCATGACCTGCGCACTGATCTTTCTATTGTTGTGGGTTCGGGTAATCAGGCCGATTATGCGTTTGCGCCAACCCTGGAAGATCGAGTCGGTGATCCCTGAACGTGGTGACGCCGTCACGTTGACGATGGTCCCCATCGGCCACAGTGGTTTCCGATTCGAACCAGGTCAGTTCGGCTGGCTCACCGTCGACCGCTCACCATTCTCGGTCACCTCGCACCCGTTCTCGTTCTCATCCAGTGCTGAGAACGGAACGGCAATATCAATGACCATCAAATCGCTCGGCGATTTCACCTCCACCGTCGGAACCATCTCCCCCGGCACTCCGGCCTATCTCGACGGACCACACGGCGTCTTCACACCGGACCGCAACGACGGCCCGGGTTTCGTTCTGATTGCAGGCGGAGTCGGCATAACACCGATGATGAGCATTCTGCGGACCATGGCTGATCGCCGAGACAGTCGACCTTATCTGCTCTTTTACGCCAGCAACTCGCTCGATGACATCACCTTCGACGAGGAACTAAACGAACTGAAGATGCGTGTGAATCTGACAATCGTCCATATCTTGAGGTCCCCGCCAACGGATTGGACCGGCGAACAAGGGTTCCTTGATCGCGACATGATTGCCCGCCATCTCCCGGACCATCATGAGCGTCTGCAGTACTTCGTCTGTGGGCCAGGCCCGATGCTCGATGCCATCGAGGATGCGCTCACCGTGCTGGGAGTGCCGGCGCCACATCTACACACCGAACGATTCATCTTCGTCTGATCGGAGTTTTCCATGCGTCACGTTTACACCACGCGCGCCGTCATACTCATTACGCTCCTACTTCTCGCGGCGTCCGTCGTATTCGGTCTGGCGATGGCCTGAGCTGAACCACACCAGTGTTAGGCTAATTTCGTCGCGCGAGTTGTGGATTGACATCCACCTCGCGCCTTTGTCGTCCAGGGGCGCGTCTGGATCTGTCGATGCACTAGCCGAAACATCACCGGCAGGTGCTCCGGACACCAACGCGCACAATCTTCCTACCGAGATGACGTCGCCGACGCTGGGTAAAGTTGCGTCACCTAGTAGAAGGAATCCGGGATGGCAAGATCGCGGGACGACCACCTGATGGCCTTGATTCACGCCGAGCGGGCGTCATTGGCCGAGGACTTGGCAGGCCTCAGCGCGGAGCAGTGGAGGCACGGCACCTTGTGTGGCCAGTGGGACGTCGAGCAGGTCGTCGCCCACCTCACCGCCGCTGCGAACCTCAACCAGTGGCAGTGGGTGCGAAGCATGGTCGGTGCGCGATTCCGTCCCGATGTGCACAACCAACGCCGAATGCTGGAGCATCTCGGCACCGTCCCCGACGAGACACTCGAACAATTCCGTGCCGTCATAAACAGCAGCACAACACCTTCGGGACACACGCCGGCCTACCTCGGCGAAGTCGTCGTACACGCCCAGGACATCCGGCAACCGCTCGGCATTCCCCGGACACCGAGCGTCGGCGCTCTGACGCCCGTGGCCGAATTCTTTGCCCGACGTGACTTCGCTGTTCCGAGCCGTACCCGCGTCGCCGGCCTCCAACTACGTGCGGACGACGGACCGTTTGCCACGGGCTCCGGTCCCCTGATTACCGGATCGACCCTTGCCCTCGTGATGAGCATGGCGGGCCGGGTGCCGTACATCGACCAACTCGACGGCGCGGGTGTGCCGACTCTGCGCTCACGCATCAATGGCACAGCCGATCCCCGGAACTGACGAGGCGGCACCACCCTGGTGACTGTGTAGATCCGGATCCCCCGATGCGGCACTACTCAAGACAGAAAACACCGTCGCCAGGCTGCGCTGACGGATCGGGAATCAAGTCGACGCACCTCTCGATACCAGCCGCGCCGGATGTGAAATCCGAAAGCTGCGGACACACGTGGACGATCGCAGAATGGATCAGGTATTCGTACGCGGCAATGTCCGAACGACGGGAACCCTGAGCCTGAAGTGATTGCCACACAACGTCCGTCCCTTGCTCCGCGATCGACGTACACGCCCGGCGACCTAGTTCGGCGGCGTGACCACGAACCTCACGCAACGGGGTCCCGGCGTACAAGGCACCGTCGAGGTGCGGTAGCCCACATATATCCTGGGCGAAGGCGCCGTCACCGCCAGGCGGCACCGAGTCGTTCACAATTTGGGACCATTCCGCCCCCTTCTGGCTTTCCAGGTCCTGACGCGAGGGAAACGACTGTTCCGGGTAGTGGTTGCGTTGGTCGTCGAAGATGTTCTGCCAGTATGCAACCGACTCCTCGATGCTCATGTTGGGCAGATCTGCGTCGAGGCAATGTGCGGACGGGTCCATCGGTGCATCTGCGGGCAGTTCGACAAAGTATCGAGGATTCGGCGTCTGCGCGGCCTCCGCGACATCGCTCAACTTCTCCGTGGGACTGCACGCAACCACAGCAAGTCCCGCGACAGCGAGGACTATTCCAGTCGCTGCCGGGATGCGCCGAAAACTCATTGCAAGACCTTCCGCGAAGAAATCATGTACAGATTGGGTTCGTTCGCAAACCGTAACCTCGGACAGTTACGCAACCATCGCAAAAACGTCCAAAGCTTACTGCTCTCCCATAGTCTGAGCAGAGGCCCCAGTTCGGTCGATCACCGCCTTGGCTTCGGGGGACTCGCTTCCGCCCAATACTGAACACCTGCAACACGATTGCCAGCAACCCCACAACAAACCACCCGCTCCAAGGCCTCGGAATCACAGCAGGAATCAAGCACAGCAGCACCGGCACCGCCAGAACAGGCAGCACCGACCACCCGGAATAGCCCCAGATCGACTGATTACACTCGGCCTGCGCCCCGGAGAGTCCGATCTCGCAATTCGTGATCTCGAAGATCTGCCACGACGCCACGAACACGCCGAATGCGGTAGCGACAATCGCCAACACGAACCACGCCAACCGAATTGCCGTCATCACCCGAGCCTGCCATCGGTGGCGTCCAATACCCCGGACCGGATCGATCTCCGGCCGGTTCTGAGGTACTGATCCGTGAGATGGACTCCCGAGTCGACCTGCCCGATGACGTCCGACGACGCTTGCAGCGGGATATACCCGTCGACGAGCACGCGGCGGCATCCGTCGATCTCAACAAGTACTGGAACGTCGTTTCTCCCTGTTTCCGCTAGTGACAGCGTCATGCCAGCGGCGATGCTCGCGACCACCGAACACTCACCTGCGAGCGGAAAACCGGTGAACAACTGATCAAGACTTTCCGGGAGTAATTCAACTCCGGCGAAGACAGTGTTTCCGTCCGGTTCGGTGATGTAGCGACACACACCACCGCCACCCCAGTACTGGCCCGCCGCCAGTATCTGATCGCCGATTTCGGGCATTACCCGAATCGTGTTGCAGCCCATCAGCTCCAGAACCAAGTCCGGCCTGACCTGAACTGCATGCTCGATCCGGCCGACCTTGTCGAGTGTGAACGCGTACGGTCTCGGCTATCGGGAACGGGGGTCCTCCCCCGACTGCGCGCTTGGTGATCATCAGACATCCTTCGCCCGCCCTTACGGCCGCGATCCCCTCACGAACAGTGGTAACGACAGGTCCGACGCCGATCGGCGCACCCGCCGGGGTGTAGCGCGGAAAGTGATAGTCGCTCCACTCGTCGTTGGTGGCGCCCTACTGCTCAAGAGATTGCGAAAATGTTCGACAGTCACATTCAGATTGGCTTCGTGGTCATAATCTCGGGAATGATTCGCTGACTTCGATGTTCCTCCCACGCCCTCTTCGCTTCAGCCGTACGCAGGTTCGAACCACCCAACTCACCTGGGACGGCGCGTAGATACCGCCGGGTATGCGGCTTACAACCGAGACGCGCCACAGGCGAAATCATCGATACCGAACATCGCAGACGCTAACCGTGTCGCCATGTGGACCTGCCAGCGCAAGGAACAGTCAGGCCTAACATTATCGCGCGGCCGTCGCCAGTCCACTTCCTCTTCCTCCTTGTCGAAAAATGTCCCTACCTGCTTTTTTCGTTCACTCTCCTGTCATCGAGATCACTGTCTGCGGCGTCCCATTGGGCGCAGATTGCGCTGCCCATCACAAAAGCTGATTGACGTACCTCGATTCTTGGTTTCTAATGGTCCATGTTGCGCAAATAACGCACCCTTACGTTCGATAGTTGCATTAACCCAGATGGGGAGCCATGAAAACCACTCAGGACACCGAAGTGCTCATCGTCGGCGCCGGTCCCGCCGGCCTGATGCTTGCCAATATCCTCGGCATGTACGGCAAGCAGGTCACAGTGCTCGAAGCCATGGATGCGCTCATCGATTACCCACGCGGCGTCGGACTCGACGACGAGTCATTCCGCACCATTCAGACGGTGGGCCTGGTGGACGCGATCCGCCCGCACACCAACCCGCAGCACATCATGCGGTTGGTCAACGGGGCAGGCAAGGTCATGCTGGTCAACAACCCGCAGACCGTTGAATTCGGCTGGGAACGCAAGCATGGTTTCATCCAGCCTGAAGCTGACAAGGCTCTCTACGAGGGGCTTGCCCGCTTCGACAACGTCCAGGTGCTGTTCGGGCATCGCGTCGAGAATGTGGAAGAAGACGGACAGTCCGTCACCGCGATCGCACTGGTAGCAAGGCCGGACGGAACCGTCGAGGAACGCCGCTTCAGTGCGCAGTATCTGGTGGGGTGCGAAGGCGGCAAGTCGCCGACCCGTAAGCGTCTCGGCGTCAGCTTCGAGGGCGAATCACCCTCCACCCGTTGGCTTGTCGTGGACGTCAACAACGACCCACTCGGAACCCCCAATGTCTTCCTGGGTGCGGATCCGAAGCGTCCCTACGTATCCATCGGTTTGCCCCATGCAGTACGACGCTGGGAGTTCATGCTCCACGACGACGAAACTGAAGAGCAGGTCACGGATCCGGACTACGTGAATGCCCTTCTGTCAGATCATGTTCCAAACCCATCGGAGCTGGACTTCATCCGTCGACGCGTATTCACCCACCACGGCCGGGTGGCCTCCAACTTCCGGAAGGGTCGGCAGTTGATCGCCGGCGATGCCGCGCACCTGATGCCGGTGTGGATGGGCCAGGGCTGGAACTCCGGAATGCGTGATGCAACAAATCTGGGCTGGAAATTAGCCGCCGTCTTGTCCGGACAGGCGGATGACGCTCTGCTCGATACCTACACATCCGAGCGTAAGGACCATGCGCAAGCAATGGTGGACCTGTCGCTGACCTTCGGCCGGCTCATCAAGATCACCAATCCGGTAGGAGCAGTTCTCCGTGATGCCGCATCATCAGTGCTCAACCTCTTCCCTCAGGTCAAGAGCTACTTCGCGGACATGCGGTTCAAACCGATGCCGCGGTACACCACCGGCGTCCTTGCTGATCCGAACACACAGGAATCGGGAAGTGCTGCAGCAAAACTCACCAGCAAACTCATCCCGGTCCTGACGGCCAACGTCAAGAACTCCCCCGTTGGCGTTCAGTTTCCACAGCCGCGCGTGAACTCGCTCACTGCGTCGGATCAACTGCTCGACGACGTCATCGGCAACTGGTGGTCGGTCATCGTCTGGGGCAATAACCCCAAGGACGTCTTGCCGCGGGCCTCGCTCGACAAGTTGTCCGCGCTCGGAGCCCGCCTGGTTGTGGTGGTCCCGGAGACCCAACGCGAATGGGCCGAGAAGAGAATGGATTCGGATGTGCTGGTCCTGGGCGATCACACCGGCCGCCTCAAGAAATGGTTCGACGACCGACCCACGCCCCTGGTTTTCCTCCGCCCCGACCGTTTTGTGGCCGGCGCCTGCCTGACACAACATGCTCCGGCCACGCTGGACGCGATTCTGAAAGCAATGCGGTTCAACGAATCCAGCACCAGCAGCGAAACCCGGGTCCCGATAGCTCGCTAGCCTCGCCTCGATTCACAACACTGACCTCCCGAGAAAGCCAGATACTTCATGACGACTACCGAGATTCCCGCATACACCACTGACGCATTCTTCGGCCTCGACGACAAATGGATCGAAACCGCCGACGGAGAACTCACCCACTATCACGAACTGGGAGAAGGCACACCGATCCTCTTCCTGCACGGGTCGGGAACCGGCGTCACCGCTGCCGCAAACTGGTGGCTCAACCTTCCGACCCTCAGTAAGCAGGGACGTTGCATCGCAATCGATTCCATCGGCTACGGACAGAGCGTCGTTGCTCCGAACACGGAATACGGCATCAAAGAGTGGGTACGCCATGCCGTGCGCGTGCTCGACGCACTGGGTATCGAGAAGACGTGGATCGTCGGAAACTCCCTCGGCGGCTGGCTGGCTTTCCAGTTCGCGATCGACTATCCCGAGCGCCTACTGGGCATCGTCTCGATGGGTACCGGCGGGGCAAAGCTGACGGGCGCATTGGCCGGACACTCCAATCCGAACCTGTCAGAAGAGGGCATCCGCAAAACACTCGAACTCTTCGTCGTAGACAAGTCCCTTGTCACCGACGAATTGGTGGCACTGCGGTACCAATCGGCACTCAACGACACCGCGTCGGATCGACTGGCCGAGGTCGTTGCGGCACGCGACCGTGACCGCACCGAGCTACCGCTGGACTTCGATGTATTGTCCCGCTTGGATATTCCCGTTCTGCTGATCCACGGCGTCCAGGATGTTGTCATCCCGGTTTCGCGGACCTGGGAACTGCTCAACGTCATCCCGCATGCTGATTCGCACATCTTCAGCCAGTGCGGTCACTGGTCACAGGTCGAGCGGGCAGAAGAATTCAATACCGTTATTACGCAGTACCTTTCCGCTCGGGGTGTGAGCCGGTCATGAAGCAGGCATTGCTGTGCATGTCGCACAGTCCCCTACTGCACCATCTCGATCCGCCCGCCGACGTCAAGGCATCGGTGGAAGCAGCATTCGACCAGGCACGTGCATTTGTCACGAGTTTCGATCCTGATGTGATCGTGAACTTCGGGCCAGATCACTACAACGGCTTCTTCTACGATCTGATGCCGCCGTTCTGCATCGGGTACAAAGCCAAAGGCAGCGGTGACTACGACTCGTTCGCCGGCGACCTGGACGTACCCGAGGCGATTGCCGAGGAACTGGCGCAGTTCGTGATGGATCAGGGTCTCGATATCGCGATTTCCCGTCAGATGGAGGTCGATCACGGCGCGGTGCAACCGATGGAGATCATCTACGGCGACGTGGCGTCCAAGCCTCTGATTCCGGTGTTCGTCAACTCTGTGGCCAGGCCGTTTGTGAAGGTCGCGCGGGTACGCAAGTTCGGTGAGGCTGTCGGCGAGTATTTCAAGAACTCCGACAAGAAGGTCCTGTTCATCGGTTCCGGTGGACTGTCACATGATCCGCCGGTTCCGCAGATCGCCACGGCCAACGAGGCGCAGCGCAAGATGCTCACCGACGGACGGAATCCCACGCCGGAAGCCCGTGCGGCACGGCAGCAGAGGGTCATCGATACTGCAGTCAAATTTGCCGCAAATGAAGCCGACATCATGGATCTGAACCCAGAGTGGGACAGAGGATTTCTCGATGTTTGTGCATCGGGCAACGTCGAGGACTTCGATAGCTACACCGCTGACGACATGGATGCGGTAGCCGGGCACTCCTCTCACGAGGTACGAAACTGGGTCGCTGCCTACTCAGCCCTTCGCGCGTGCGGCGAATACGAGATCACTTACGAGTTCTACCGGCCGATCAAGGAATACATTTCCGGCTTTGCCGTCACGACAGCGGTTTTGAGAGAACCCTGACCGCCACCGAGTAGGGCGAATGCCCTCCCGACTTTATGAAAGTAGATCTCGATGGATGTTCGTGAAGCGATTCGGACGCAACCGATGCGTCGATACCAGATTTCGACGATCGCAATCTGTTTGATACTCAGCATGATCGACGGTTTCGAAATCCTGGTCATGGCGTTCGTAGCGCCGCACCTGGGGAAATCTTGGGACATCAGTTCCGTCGAGATCGGCTATCTGCTCAGCGCCGGAATCATCGGTACAGCACTGGGCGCAATCTTCATTTCCCCGCTGGCGGACAAGATCGGTCGGCGCAAGCTGGCGATCTTGTGTCTGGTCGGCATCACCGTCGGCATGGCCTTATCAGCATGCGCCGTCAACGTACCGCAACTAATCGCCTTCCGTGTGTTTGCAGGCTTGGGTATCGGCGGCTTGGTTGCCAATCTAAATGTTCTGGTATCGGAATTCAGTTCGGACAAACGACGAGGCACCGCCCTCGGAATCTACGGTGTCGGATACCCGCTCGGCGGTGCTGTCGGCGGAGCGATCTCCGGCGTCCTGATTTCGGTCTTCGACTGGCGATCCGCATTCATCTTCGGCACAGTCATCACCGCGATCATGTTGGTGGTCGTGATCAAAACGCTGCCCGAATCGATCGAATTCCTGATCGAGAAGAGGCCCGCGGGCGCTTTGATTCAGTACAACCAGATCGCGGACAAGCTCGGTTACGCACACTCCACTGAGCTGCCGACTCCCATTCGCGCAACGGAACGCGTCGTGCGCGATGGGCTGTTCAAGGGAATCATGTTGCGACGCACGATCTTACTGTGGGTGGGATACTCATGCTTGATTGCGTCTTTCTACTTCGCGAATACCTGGACACCGAAGTTGCTCTCAGACGCAACGGGTGACTCGAATATGGGCGTGACTGCGGGTGTACTCGTCAACGTCGGTGGCGTCATCGGTTCGATCATCTTTGCCGGACTGTCGATTGTGTTGCGGCCCAGGATTGTGACTGCGCTCCTCATGTTCGGCGGCGTGCTTGCATTTGTCGGCTATGCCACCGGATTCCATATCGTCGCACTGGCTTTGTCGCTCGCGGTGCTCGTCGGTATTTTCGCGAACGGAGGCATCACGGGCTTCTACGCGATCAGCCCGCCCATCTATCCAGCTGCGGCTCGTGGGACCGGCGTCGGCTGGATGATCGGGTGCGGTCGAACGGTATCGATCATCGCCCCCATTCTCACCGGCTACCTTCTCAACGACGGTTGGACACCGAAGTCCGTCTACATGATGTTCGGTGGAGTTTTGGTGGTGGCCGGTATCGCGACACTGCTACTCGACGCCACCTATCGTGGCCGAAGCGAGAACCCGGAGACACCGGAGGCAAACCGGGAAACCAATACGGCCGACGCAATCTCCGATTGAACCATGTGTCGATCTGCCGGCATGTCCCGAGGGAATAGAGTCCATACTGTGACTTCAGAATCGAATGGGTCGTCAGTCAAACAACCAGGCTCGCAGACACTGGCCCGCGGCTTGCAAGCTCTCGAATTGGTGGCCACCACACCCGACGGGATGACTATCCAGGAAGTTGCCGACGCGCTGGGCGTCCATCGGACCATCGCGTCACGATTACTTACCACCGTCGCCGACTTTCGGCTCATCAAACGCAGCACGGACGGTAAGTACCGCGCCGCTGGCGGATTGGCAGCACTGGCTCGAGACCTCTACGCCGGACTACGGGACGAAGCAACACCGTTGTTGCGCAGACTCGCGAATTCCCTGGGCGCGAGCGTCGCAATGTTTGTCGCCGAACGCACCGAAGCGGTAGCCGTCGCGGTGGTCGAACCGAAGAACGCCCGCTACTGGGTATCGTTCCGTGAGGGTGGTCGCCATCCCATAGACCGCGGCGCAGCCGGCTATGCGTTACTCGCCAGTCAACCTCCCCTTCCCGGCGAGTCAAGTCGGGTAACCGACGCCCGCCGCGACGGTTACGTTCTCAGCTACGGTGAAGTCGAGCCCGGCTATTGGGGACTCGGTGTACCCCTGAAACAACCAGCCAACGAGCCAGCCGGATGCCTCACATTGATCTCGGCATCCGAAGAACTCGCCCGAGCCGCTATCCCCGAGATGATCGCAGCTGCAGACAAACTGAGCGGCGAAGCTCAGTAAGCCTGCTCGAGCGGATTTCAGCTCTGTCCTCTTCTGTGGCGAAGCCTTTCTCCCCGGCACCATTGTCAGGTTTGATTGCGACTGCACCCGGAATTGCGTCGACAGCAGCCTCGCACGTCCCCTTCAACGACCGTTCCGTACGCTTCGACCGTGCGACGTTGTCAAGCATCGGAGAGGTCTGACTGCGAGCAATCCCGGTTGCTGGTTCATCCGATAAACCGTCGATCACCGACGAATCCGACTGACAGTTGCCGAGGTTGCGCGGCGACAACGCTCAGTGGTGTTCCCCCCCCCCCCCCGCCGACCGATAGCAGAGTGGTCGGCGAACTGCTTCCGATACGCAGTGGGAGTGGTTGCGAACGAGGAAACGAAGTTCTGCCGAAAGGTGACAGCGCTTCCGAACCCACACGCGACTGCGATGGCATCGATACTCCAGTCTGTCGTCTCCAAGAGAGTGCGAGCCTCGCCCAGTCGCTGCTCGAGAACCCACCGCGCCGGTGTGGTTCCCGTAGCAAGACGGAACTGCCGTACGAAGTTTCGACGGCTCATCCGGGCCTGAGCTGCGAGGCTGTCGATGGAAAGCGACTCGTCGAGTCGCCCGAGCGCCCACTCCAACAGATGTGGCATCGCTGTGTCGGTGGCAGGTTCCGCGAGTGGGCGCTCGATGTACTGAGCCTGCCCGCCCTCTCGGTGTGGTGCGACAACAAGACTCCGTGCCACCCGGGTGGCGACTGCCGATCCAAGATGCTTCCGCACCAGATGCAGGCACGCGTCGATAGCGGAAGCCGTCCCCGCGGAAGTCATGACATCGCCGTGATCGATGTAGAGCACCGATTCGTCCAAGCGGATGCTGGGGTGGCGTTCAGCGAGTGCGGGCATCATCTCCCAATGGGTGACGGCCGAGCGGCCGTCGAGGAACCCGGCGTCGGCGACAGCAAAAGCTCCGAGGCACAACCCTACGATCGGAGTACCGCGAGAGTGCGCGGCGGAAAGCGGTGCTCGCAATCGCTCACTGATCGGTGAAAGTGGCAGCGGCCATGAGGGAATGACCACAATATCGGCCCAGTCGAGTGTGCTCGGTCCCGCTACGTCGCCGATCGAGTATCCCTCGACGGTGCGAACCCCGCCTGCTCGATCAGACCAAAGCCTGGTTTCCCAGGCAGGTGCGAGCCCAAGACGACCTACCGAAGAATGGATGAGCAGCGCCGGCGCCGCCGACGCGCAACTGAACCCGCTCTACCTTCCAGGAGTGATCAACTGTGGCTACACCCCGCCGTGCCCTCATCGTCGTCGACGTCCAGCAGGAGTATTTCGACGGACCTCTACAGATCCAGTACCCGCCGCGCGACGAGTCTCTGGCCAACATCCTCAGCACGGTCAAAGTTGCTGTTGCGAAAGAAGTCCCAGTCGTAATCGTTTCGCACAGGACGCCCGAAGGCGCCCCGATCTTCGCCGAAGGTACGGCCGGTTGGTCACTCCACCCCGAACTCGAGGAACTCGTCGATCCGGCGTGGATGCAGGTACAAAAGCAGTACGCAAGCGTGTTCGCCGGGACCGGTGTCGCCGAATGGTTGCGTGAGAGAAACGTCGACACCATCACGATCGTCGGCTACATGACCAATAACTGCGACCTTGCCACCGCCGCAGAGTCCGACGCCCTGGGGTTTTCCGCTGAGATTCTCGCCGACGCCACCGGGTCGATCCACTTGGCGAACGAGGCAGGGCAGGTATCGGCCGAATCACTGCACAGGACCCTCATGGTTCTTCTTCACTCGAACTTTGCTGCAGTCGCCACGACAGCAGAATGGGTCGACGCCATGCAGTCCGGGGTGAGTTTACCTAAGAGCGATCTTGTGGTGTCAGCCATTCAAGGACGCGAGTTGGCAACCAATTGAGTGTCCAATGACAAAGGACCACAATCGGTTCGGGGATTCTGAATCCGCGCCGAAGCGCCAACGCCGCGACCGACACGGATGCACCGTCCACGGGATCAATGTGTTCAAGGTGTCGAATCGTGCGACACTCGGACAGTGAACGACACCAACCGTGGAAATTCGCAACCTCACCGACCGCGATTGCTGCGCGTTGGCATCCTCCTTGCAGCAAGCCTGCTGTTACCCATGCCCCTCGCCGCAGCCACACCCACGGAGGCCGGACCAGCGGGCTGCGTACCGTTCGGGACCGCCCAACTTCCACCTGGGGCACCCTCCGGCGGTGGCCGAGTCGGGCTAGCCCACCTGCCGGCGTTCATCGGCCCGGACGCCCCGACATCCGTCGAGGTTCGCACGCCGACCACTCAGTTCAATCGGTTCTGGGAGTTCGCACTCGTCGGCCACGACCTGCTCACCCGGCCGAGGGAAGCCCGTGCGCCCACGGCGGAGCCCTGGCGTTACGTGCCGACGCCCGAGTGCCTGCGCAGCCGACTAGTCGGGATATCGCTGGACGACGACGAACTCGTCGCGGTTGACGACAACGGCTGGATTTACACGATGGACAACGCATCCCAGGACCCGCTTCTGTGGAACTGGACCTCCGCGTGGGGCGCACCCCTGTGGGCCGGTCCCGGTCGGCAACTACCCGGGGACCGGCCGAACGGGTGGGCGTTGAGTGTGTCCTCACCCTGGGACAACCAGACGTTCACCGACATCGCAGGCCGAATCCACTACGTCGGATACGGCAAGATGACGATGCTCCCCGCGTTGACCGGGGACGGCAGCCGCATCACCTACGCGGACCCGTGGCTGCCCAACGACGACAGCTACGAGATCGGCGGGCCGCTCGGCGGACGGTTCCAGGCCGAATCATTGTCGGGGGCCGGATCGACCACTTTCGTGATGAACACGTATGGCGACATGTACACCCGCACATTCGATTTCGACTCGTCAGGATCGGACTCGATCTTCTTCCGCTACAGCTGGGACGACCAGTCAGCCAAGCCAACCGCACCCAATCTCGTCGTCGAGACGCTCGATCGCAGCACCGCCGCGATTCAACTGCCGGCGCCGGAGTGGGTGCACCAACCCAAGATTCCCGGAGAGATCACGTCCGCGATCAGCGTGCACTCCCTCGGGCCCGGTCCGAATCGGCGCGAATTGCGTGTGGAGGGCCGTAGCGGCGGCGAATCCGGTTTCTGGCACAAAGATATGGTGGGCGGCATGTGGGAGTTCACGCCGACCGGCGCGGCCTTCCTCGGTACGCCGATCGAGAACTCGCCGACGGACCGCTCGACCGATACCTTGGCTCCCGCCGCTCCCTGGAACCTTTCCACGACCCTGCCTGCCCGCGACGGCGCCATCGACGGTCAGACACTGATCGACATCGGATTTCCGTACACGGTGGTGGATCCGCGCATGTTGGACGCTATCGGCCAGCACGCGCAGCCGTCCGGCTACCGACTGGACGTGGACCACTTCGATCCGGTTGCCACCACTCGGACCGCGACCGTAACCGCACCGGATGGCACCGCCATTCCGGTCGTCCTGCACACCGCCGACGGACTCCGGATGACACCCCGCGCACCCGGCCTCGATGCCAACCCGCGCCACCTCGTCGGGGCGATCGAGATCCCGGCGGACGCGTATGCGGCCCGGGTATCGAATCCCGCGCTGGACGCGTTTGTCCGAGACTGGATGCGCGGCAGGCACATCGCGGCGATCACGCTCAGCGCCACCGACCACGACCTGGTGGTCCGCTGACAGGAAACACCAACTCTGACCCGCTGTGCAGTTCCCTGCCGTGACAACCGGTGAGCTGATTGAGCTGGCCGAAAATGGAAGGATCGAAGCATGAACACGTTTCAGAAGGTCGCCGCCGCGGTGAACAAGCTTGTGTTGGCCTCGACGCGGATCCCCGTCCTGGGGAAGTTCGCCGGAAGGTCGATGGTCGTGCTCACGTACACCGGACGCAAGTCCGGTAAGACGTTCAGCCTTCCTGTGTCCTTCACTCAATCAGGAAACAAACTCCTCATCAGAGTTGCTCTGCCCGACAAGAAGAACTGGTGGCGCAACTTTCGGAACGAAGGCGCACCGTTAACAGCCACCCTGAATGGAGTAGATCGCACCGGACATGCGGTCAGTCACCGTGACGCCCGCGGCCGGGTAACCGTCACGGTAACACTCGATCCAGCACATCCCCCCGCACGCTGAGAGTTGTCGGGGCGATCACCTGCCGGCTCTACTGGCCGCTAACTCGGATCACACCACTGATCGTTCCCTGCAGGTAGTCACCCGACGAGTCGATGAGCGCTGACATCTGCAAGGTGTCGTTGATCATCGTCCCGGGCAGATCACGCATCGCCAGAGTATTTCCCGTGTTCGGATCGATCACTGCGAACGCAAATTCATCGAGCGGCGAGGTTTTGTCAGACGAAGACGGAAGTCCTTGACGGACAACGGTGTACAAATTTCCGTCGGCTGTCGACAGGTGCGGCACCGCAGAGCTGCGAGCATCGTTGTTCCAGACCGTGTGACAGCCTTCACCGTCGACGTCGACATCAACTCGGGTCATTCCGCCGACAAACGGTGCGCTGGCGGGTACAGCCGGTCCGGCGCCCGCGGGCACAGTCGGGTACGGGTAGCCGTAGGTACTGGCAACGAAAACCGAGTTACCGATGCCGATCGGCGAGTTCTCACTGCCCGGGCCTCCGGTGGTGAGAACTGTTTGGCTGCAGACAGTTTCACCGGTCGATGCGCGGTAGACCAGGAGACTCACCTGAGTGTCGGCACTGTCGACAATGGTCAGGTAGTCAGATCCGTTGGGGCCGAAGTAGGTTGGCGTCGAACCGGTTCCCCAACTGAGCTGACCCGGCTTACGAGCACTGCCACGGTCGTACGCCGCACGCCAGTCGATCTTCGGCGTGCCGTCCGTGTCAGCACTGAGTTGATACAACGCGTGAGTAGTTGCGACTGCGGTACCGGCGACGGAAGTAGAAATACTGTTCTGCACTTCCTCGC
This sequence comes from Rhodococcus sp. IEGM 1379, assembly GCF_030056815.1. Lineage (GTDB taxonomy): Bacteria > Actinomycetota > Actinomycetes > Mycobacteriales > Mycobacteriaceae > Rhodococcus_F. The sequence continues at coordinate 69,513 of NZ_JASHKR010000001.1, read as the reverse complement.
CCACAGGCAACGCCAGTGTGCGGGTGACTCCTCCCACGTCGACGCGTCCGACGCGACCGGCGCCCGTCGCGAACCACACATTGCCTTGCCAGTCCGGTGCAAGACCGGTGACGTTGTCGCCGTCGGGAATTGAACCACTCAGGTCGACGGACTGGTCGACGAACAGTCGCCAACTGCCGTTTGTTGTCTGCTCATGCTGGACACGCACAAGTTGGCGGTTTCCGTCGACTGCAACAAGTCGGTCCGCGTTGTCCAAGTACGCGTAGACGCCGCCGAGCAGGCTGCCTTTCGGGAGTTCAAGCTGCGCCACCGAAGCCGCGGGCGACGAAGATCCTCCCAACGAACCCAATGAGCCCGTACCCATTGCCGAAGTGTCGATCAGGTGCACGGTCGGAACCTGTCCGAGAATGCTGGTGCACAACGCCAGAACCAGGCCGTCGGAGCCTTCGAGCAACGTCGGGCATGCAGCAGCCAAGGGAACCGGATCGACTGACAGTGCACCGGAGCCCGGGCCTGCGAGTGGGGTGGCGTCCGAGGAACCTGCGTCTCCGTGCATCGTCGAGGTTCCCAGGGGTCCGAGGAACGGGTTCGCCGGGGCAAGTGGCCCCCAAGTGGGCAGCGCCGATGCGGTGCTGGCAGAAGCGGTCATCAGCACAGCCGTCAGTGCGGTCAGAGCCAACCGGCCCCTTGCCCCCGTCTTCGGGGCGTTGTACCGCAACTTCTGCATCGCTTCTCCATTTCCGATATTTGCTGAAAACGGGCAACGCCCGTCATTTCCGATTCGAGTGGATCACACCCGATTGTCTGTCGCGCCGTTTCACGGAAATTACGACGAGAGCCAGTCCAGTCGCGGTACGCAATTCGGAACCGACAGTTGGTTCGAGCGTGTAGCAACAGCTTTCGTTCCGGGGCGTATTCGGGTCCTCAAATACCCACTATGGCTAAATCGAGCCCATATCGGGTGAATGTTCGTTATGTTCGTAGGCCGCGGTTACTCTTCGTGGCCGCACCGCACCCGTGCGGAGATCAGTTCTGAAAGGGCACACAGATCACATGACAACACTCGATCACGACCGCCGTACCCGGGTCGCTGCCGCGTGCGGTGGCGCCGCTCTCGCTGCAGCCGCGATCTTGACAGCAGGAACGGGAATCGCGGCCGCTAGTGCCGCCGACGCCCTCCGCGCTGCGTGCACGCACTACGAACCGAACCCGGTCTGGAACGGATCTGAAAACGAAGTCTCCGATTGCTCCGGAGCTAACCTTGCCGGTAAGAACCTGACCGGTGCTGTCCTGTCCGGTGCGGACCTGACCGGCGCAAAACTAGCTGGAGCAGAACTGTCCGACGCAACCCTGCGCGGCGCGGACCTGGGCAGCGCGAACCTGACCAACGCGGAATTGATCAATGCGAACCTCAGCGACGCGAATCTGAGGTACGCGAACTTGACCGGCGCGAACTTGACCGGCGCGAACCTTGCCGACGCAAACTTGTCCGGCGCCGATCTGACCTGGACGGACCTGACCGGGACGAACCTGACGAAATCGAAGCTGACCGGCACCAGCATTGTGCCGGCAAACATCCGATCGGCTGCATCGTCGGCCGATGGCGCTTCCGTCACGATTCCCGCACCGGCGGGAGCGACGGGCGTGACGTTGGACGGATGTACCCGACCGCAGAACGTCGCTGTCCCACTGAATACGACCAGTGCATTTCCAGTCGGTACGACGACGGTGACCTGCACCGTCCATAGCGTCCGGGCTGGTTCTCCGTCGATCGGTTCGGGCACCTTCACCGTCACTGTCGGCACTGACGCTTCGTCGACCGGATCGCTGGGATCGCTCAGTCTTTTCGGTAGCTGAATGAGCTGAGATCTGCCCACCGCAAACACCTCCCGAGCAACGTCGCGCGATTACTCGCAGCCACAACTCCGGAGGTGTTTTCTGTCCACGCATGCCCGTTATCTCCGGTTCGAGTGGATCACACCCTGTTTTCTGTCGCGCCGTTTCACGGAAATCGCGACAACTACGGCGGCAAGGCCGGCTTGACCGAGAGCTAGGCCAGTCGCTAGGTACGTGAGTATCTCGCTGCCCGACTGGTGAATCGTTGCCGGATCCGCGAGACGGCTGGCAATGTGGTGTCCACCGGAGGTCGCCCCCATCGCAGTGCGGTCAGAGGTCATCGCGCTCATACTTTGGATGATCGTCAGATGCACCAGCAGCATGAAACCTGCGAGTCCCCCAGCAGTGGCCCACACTCGAATGGTCGGCGCACCCCACAGATGTTGGACGCACGGAATGCACGCCAGGGAAGCAGTTGCCATCAGCATGCTTCTGCCTGGCATCTGTGTGAGGTGCGCCGTCAGCAGGGGCACGTGAGCAGCAAAGCAAACCACAGCCAAGACAGCGGACACTTTCCCCGCATAAACTGCGACAACAGGATTCGCGGGTAATGCGGGCCGCCATCCGGCCGTGGTTGTGCTTGCCACGTGTCTACTCCTGCCACTACATCGAGGTCTGGACTGCGCGTAGATTCAGCGAATCTCGATAGTGAACGGGGCGTCGTCCGCTGAGGCGCCGGCAGTCAAACCACCAGCGCCGGTGCGGAATGCCCGTCCACCTAGGAGGCCCTCACGAGTCAATACTTCGACCTCCACACCGGATGTGACACCCCCCGGTGCCGCACCAAGTTTTGTCGCGGTCTCAGCGGGCAGCCTGAACGACGCCTGAGCTTCGAGATGCGTCTGGCAGTTCATGCAGCCCTCGACATGCCAGCGACTCAAAATCGGTTCGGTGCCGAGGTATTCACGCTCCCCGTCGACTGTGGCGTAGGCCGAGATCAGGAACGAGCCTCGGATATCCGCCCGATTGATTCCAGCCACCCGCACGGTGTGTCCGTCCGGCACGTCCGCAAGTTCAGCCGTGAGCGCATCCGAAGTCTGCTGTGCATACGTTTCGAGCGAGCCCGGACCGTAGGTATAACCGAGTTGGGATTCGATATTGATGCAGTCGGCGGTTGTTACGTATGTTTTGCCGTCGGCATTCTTGAACGGCTTGAGTTCGGTCGTCATCGACAGTCGCTCGTCCGGATCGGCACCGGCCGGCGGCGGATTGTCTTTTGTGTACTTCGTGCCGGTATCCGTGGAATCGATGGTGAAACTGTCCGTTGCGCCATGCCGACGCTGCCACGTCCAGAATGTGTAGTCGATGAAGCAGTGATGAAAGAAGAAGATGGGGTCGAGACCGGCCGTATCGTTCTCCCCCATGTCTCCGTTGGCGCCAGGAATCGCCGAAGCATCTCCCTGCCCGGGATAATCGAAGCCGCCGACAGCGAGGTGCATGTAATTGTGCGGACTTTCCAACGGGACCACACTCGTGCTGTGATTCTTGTTCCACGCACCGGCTGACGTGGTGTTGGAGAACAATGTGTAGTTCGGCGCATCGAGGCATTGGGAGAACTTGGTGGACACCTCACCTTGCCACTTGCCGCCGATCCTGATCTTTCCGTTGAGCCACGTGGTCACGTTGTCGTTCAGGTAACCGACGTTTGCGGTGTAGCTCGGAAACTGTGCGTTGTGCGCTTTTGTTGCTAGAGCGTCATTCTCAGTTCCTACCAATCCTGACAGTGGGTAGCGCACGGTCTCGTAGCCCGCAGGCTTGCTGTAGACGATGGCGTCTTGCGCTACCTGATCAACGATGGCCACCGGCAACTCGAACGAGCGCAGCGGGTTGGGAATCCTCTTACCGTCAAGCATGAACGTCTCGTCGGTCAGAGCACGAGGAATACCCTTGTCCGCGGACAGTGCACTGCATTCGTCCCAGAAGGGCAGTGTTACGTCACTGCAGCCAGGAATGGTCTGCAACGCCCTTTCCAGTTGCATCAAGTACGCGCGGTGCCAACTCGGAAACAGCACGGTGCCATGCTGGCAGTAGCCACCCCACCACGTGTCAGAGGTCTCGCCAGGACCTCGGAATGGTTCGCCGTGATAGCCGCCGATCATGAAGAACGATCGAAGATCCTCCGGCGGCAGTTCCTGTATCCCCTTCCAGGCTCGCATTAGATTTTCGAGTTCGGTCTTGTTGCCCTTGTCGTAGTCATCCTGGATATTTGTCAATGAGCGCCGAACAGCTAATTTGGTGCTGGACATGTCGATTTCCCATCATGGTTCGGAATCACAGTCGAATTGGTGTTGTGGTGAGCAGAGCGTAGAAGACAACCCTGCGTTTGATTCGAAAAACGCGATTATCAATGAAACTCCACTAACGGGCAATCAGGTAAGACTGATCCCTCGTCAAGAAACTGTCGATTAGCGAGAAAGCGACCTGCTGTATTGCTCACCAGCTTCCCCGATGCCGATGCTGACAACGGCATTCAACCAGCAACTACTACACAGAACTGTTGTTCGACCTCGACGCCGTCGAACGCATCGCCGCCGGGAAGCTCTCTTCGGCTCGATTAACCACTCCGCGACTCGGCCGCATTCTAGAACATGACGATGCCGTATCACGGATATAATTTGACCGCCGGTTGATAGGCAATTTCTACTCGTATTCATGACATTCTCCGAGCATGCGGCTAGATCGCTCCCCCATAATCCATCATTCCGATGTCCCGGTCTATTAACGTTCACTACAATCACTTAAAGATAACTGGATCTTGCAGATTCGCTTGCGCTTAGGTCCGAAAACCGCCGCCGAAACAAGGGTTCGGTTCATCTCACAATTCGCGAGGTCTATTGAAACCCTGCGGACGATCAGCAATTCCCGCCGTAGCAGCGGTCCACAGTCGGCAGCGCAATCTCCGGGCGTACTCCATTTGTCCGCCGCACGAAGTTTGCTATTCGAGAAGCTGTTCCAGCAGACCGAACACCGCCGAAACCCCGCGTCGAGATTATCCGTGACTACTACCGGTCGATGGACGAGTCTGGAATGAGGACGACCATCAGCCTTTCAACGAAGGGACACGCCATGACACTCTCGAATACCCGAGCAATGCAAACCGCCGAACCTGGTGGCACATTCGCTCGGACGCAGGTCACCACCCCGCGGCCCGGACCAGGCCACGTACGCGTCACCGTCGAGGCCTGCGGCGTATGCCATTCCGATGCGATGATCACGGGCGGACAACTTCCCGGCACAACGTTTCCGCTTACCACCGGCCATGAGATCGCCGGTCGGATCGAATCGATCGGAGACGGAGTCGACGGTTGGACGCTCGGCCAACGGGTTGCGGTCGGCTGGTACGGCGGTAGCTGCGGGTATTGCGACGCCTGTCGTGACGGCGACGGCGTCAACTGCGCCAAGTTGCAGATTCCGGGTGTCGCCTACCCTGGAGGGTTCGCGGATTCCGTTGTTGTACCCGCGATTGCACTGGCAGCCATACCGGATGAGCTTTCCGCAGTCGATGCAGCGCCCCTCGCCTGCGCCGGAGTAACCGTGTTCAACGCCCTACGTCGAAGTGCCGCACGAGTCGGCGACGTTGTCGCGATTCTGGGGCTCGGAGGGCTGGGCCACCTAGGCGTGCAATTCGCTGCCCAAATGGGCTTTGTCACCGTCGCGATTGCCCGCGGCGCCGAAAAATCCTCATTGGCAAACCAATTGGGAGCCGATCGCTACATCGACAGCACCAACGACAACGTCGCACAAGCATTGCAATCCCTCGGCGGCGCGAAGGTCATCCTGGCGACGGTCACCAACGGTGAGGCGATGACCGCCACCTTCGACGGGCTGGGACGACGGGGCGAACTCATCATCGTCGGAGCAACACCAGACATATTGCAGCTCAGCGGATTGCAGTTCATCAACAACACCAAGAAGATTTACGGTCACGCGTCCGGGACCGCACTCGACATCGAGGAAACTATGCGTTTTGCCGCCCAAACCGGGGTCCGTGCCTGGACCGAGGAGGTGCCACTAGACGATGCCGGGGCCGCTTTCGAAAAGATGCTCACCGGCAAGGCCCGCTTCCGCATGGTCTTGACCACCGGAAACTGAGGTCACGCAGCAGTAATCGCCAGCCCGATGGTGCCGGTCTTGCCGCGACGAAGGAGGCTGCCCTTCATGGTGATCCAGCCGATGATGCCGTACCGACGGGCGATCGCATCGCGCGCGTGATCCGTTCCGGGTCCATCCAGAATCTCCGCCTTTGCGGCTACGGGCTCACCTTTGGGATTGCCACGAGCATCACACGCGGCAATCGTCACTGACGGATTTCGTTTAATCCGCTTCACTTTGTACGAATCGGTGACCGTCCACATCAACAGCTGCTCACCGTCGGCCGCAGCCCACAACGGTGTTGCGACGGGTGTGCCGTCTTTGCGGAAGGTGGTCAGCAAGACGTATTTGGATTCGGTTACTCGTTTGAAGTCTGGGTTCACCCCTCGAGGATAGGTGTGTGCACCAACAAACAGGCAACTAGAAACTTCAGATAACCCCCAGCGACCGCATCTCCGGTCTGATAATTGACCATTTGTCCGATAAATGCCGATTTCGGGCGCCTTTTCCCAGTCTCGGTGCATGAGAAAAAACCAACCTCGAGCTATTCTGTCGTTAACTGTATTTACGAGGCTTCTGGAGTCGATTTTTCATCATGCAGCGTCGAAATTTCTTGAAGGCAGCAGGAGTTGGCGCGGCGGTTGCCGCTACGACAACTCTCACAACCACCCCGGTCGGGCACGCAGCACCATCGCCGCGGCATGCGCTGCCCATGGGCAGCGACCACTACCGCAACCTTGTTCCAGAATTATTCGTTCCGTCTCCTCCGGCGCCAGCTCATTCGGAAGCCATCGTCATCGGTTCCGGATTCGGTGCCAGCGCGACGGCACTACGCCTCGCGCAGAACGGCACAGCTGTCACGATCTTGGAGCGCGGTCTGCGCTGGCCACGGGATCCGTTTCGCGAAATCCACACTTCCGACCTGCTCGCTGACGGCCGTGGTGTGTTCCGCCGGACGTCGTTCACCAACCTCACCGGCCTGCCAGTGATCTGCGATTACTTCAGTGGAGTTCTCGACGCCACCGACTACGAGAACATCTCGGTCTGGCGTGGGGCTGCCGTCGGCGGCGGTTCCGTCATCTTCACCGGTGTGATGATTGCGCCGGAGCGGAGATTCTTCGACGCTGTCTTCGGTAACTCATTGAGCTACGACGAGATGGCATCCACCTGGTATCCCAAGGTCCGGCAGATGCTTCGCCTCAGTCCCCTACCCGAAGATTTGTATCAGTCCGCTAATTTCGGGCATTCACGTCGCTGGGATCAGGATGCCCGTCGCGCCGGATTCGACCCGCAGCGCATTGACGGAATCTGGAACTGGGATGTTGTCCGATCCGAAGTCAGCGGCGGAACTCGACCGTCGGCCTCTGCCGGCGAGACGAACATGGGTAACTCCAACGGCGCCAAGTTCGACCTCAACCAGAATTACATTCCGGCCGCCGAGGCAACCGGAAAAACCACGGTCTGTTTCGGCCATCAGGCGCTGAGCATCGGGCGTGAACGGGACGGACGATACATCGTCGAGGTCGAATCAAGCGATCCCACCGGGATGGTTCTCAGCCGTCGCACCATCACCTGTGATCGCCTGTTTCTCGGAGCCGGATCGATCGGAACCTCCGAATTATTGGTGCGCGCCCAAGCTACCGGTGCATTGCCGAACCTCAACGAACACATCGGCAAGGGTTGGGGCACCAACGGCGACGGCGCCATGGTGCGTTCCTTCGGATTCAGCGACGGCAATGCCCAGGCCGCACCGTCGGCTTCGCGTATCGTCGACGAAACCGGGATGCCGCTCTCACTCGAAAACTGGCATTTACCAGGAGTTCCCATCAACATTGGCCTACTCGGCAGCCTTGGTATGACCCTCGATTCGCAGCGAGCAGATTTCACCTACGACGCCCGGTTCAACCGCGTCGTTCTGAATTGGCCCAAGAACGGCAGCGCCGCAACCGTCGAAGCGTTACGCGCAGTGCAGAACAAAATGTCGTTTGCCGGCACAACTCTGCCGGGCGCGCTGCCGCTGGCTCAGGACGTCAACTCCTCGTTCACCGCTCATCCACTCGGGGGCGCGGTATTGGGCAAGGCCACCGACGGGTACGGCCGGGTCAAGGGGTACGACGGTCTGTACGTCATGGACGGTGCAGCGATTCCAGGCAGCACCGGCACGGTCAATCCGTCACTGACCATCACTGCATTGGCCGAGCGCAACATTGCGGAGATCATCAGATCGAAGCGATAAGTTACTGCCTCCTGAATGAGTGGTCCCTGGCCCCGATCAAGACGCGGCAATCGGGTGAGACGAGCCAGTATCGGCCGTCGATCTCGAATTCGAAGGGTCCGTCGTCGAGATGCGCGACGGTCCCGGATTTCCACTCACCGATCGCTTCGCGAATTGCGGCCTCGAGCTCGGCATGCGACGTCCGCGGTATCCCGCAGATCGGGGCGTAGGACTGACGCACCCGCGCGGTGAGGTGCACGGAAGCGGTATCGAAGTTGTCGGCAAAATCTGCCGTCGACACCGGCGGCCCCGCCTCGGGCCGAGGAGCAGTCGATTCCCCGCGGTTCTTGAAACGGGATTTGACGCCGCTCTTTACCTGTTCCCAGGTGCGTTCACGGTGCACAGTCGAATAGCCGGTGATGGTTCCCCGGTCAGGCGAAAGGACCAGTGCATAGCCATCTCGGGACATCTGCAGGTATCCACCACCCGATAAGAACCGGGCAGATTTGAGCAGAAAATCTTCGAGCATGCTGCGCAACTGAATCTCTGCAGCCTTCAGATCCCCACCGTGGTGGTACCGGAAGCTGTCCACGGCGCGCAGTGAGACGCGGACGTCCGCAACATCCTCGATCGTGATGTCCCCAATAGGCGTATCTTGCGACATCCGGATGTGCTTGGACGTCCCGCGCGGTGAACCGACTGACACCGGAGCTTTCGAGTGTTCCGAACGCGCGAACCCGTGACATTCACTCGCGCGGCACCAACCGTCGTAATTGGTGGTCTCGTTGGTGCACCGGACACCGTCCCGACGAAATCGCGTGCAAACAGCCATTGAGACATTATGCGCACACCTACCGGCACACGTCGGGAGGCTGGGGTTACTCGCCTTCGAGTTCGCCTTCCGTCTCCAAATACACCTGCCGCAGGCCGTCGAGCGTCTTCTGCTCGGGGTGCTCCCACATCTTGCGCTCGGCGGCTTCGAGTAGACGCTCGGCGATGCCGTGCAATGCCCACGGGTTGGATGCCGTCATGAACTTCTGGTTCTGCTCGTCCAGAACATAAGTCTCGGCGAGCTTCTCGTACATCCAGTCCGCGACAACGTTGGTGGTGGCGTCGTAGCCGAAGAGGTAATCGACGGTAGCCGCCATCTCGAAGGCACCCTTGTAGCCGTGGCGGCGCATGGCGTCGAGCCACCGCGGATTGACGACGCGAGCCCGGAACACACGTGCCGTTTCTTCCGAAAGAGTGCGCGTGCGAACCGATTCCGGCCGGGTGCTGTCACCGATATATGCCTCGGGAGACTTGCCGGTCAGTGCCCGCACGGTGGCAACCATGCCGCCGTGGTACTGGAAATAGTCGTCGGAGTCGGCGATATCGTGTTCACGGGTGTCAGTGTTCTTGGCCGCCACGTTGATTCGACGGTAGGCGCTGCGCATGTCGTCGGCAGCAGGGATGCCGTCGAGGCCACGTCCGTAGGCGAAGCCTCCCCAGTTGGTGTACACCTCGGCGAGGTCGTCGTCGCCGCGCCAGGTCTTCGAGTCGATCAACTGGAGCAGACCGGCGCCGTACGTCCCCGGCTTGGATCCGAAAATACGAGTGGTCGCACGCCTGGCGTCCCCGTGTTCGGCCAGATCTGCCTGCGCGTGGGCGCGAACGTAGTTCTGCTCATCGGTCTCGTCGAGTGCGGCAACCAACTGCACGGCGTCGTCGAGAAGTGCCAGGACGTGCGGGAACGCGTCGCGGAAGAAGCCCGAGATGCGGACAGTGACGTCGATACGCGGGCGGCCGAGTTCTTCGAGATCGATGACCTCGAGGCTGACGACGCGCCTACTGGCTTCGTCCCACACCGGACGGACACCGAGCAGTGCAAAGACCTCGGCGATGTCGTCCCCGGAGGTACGCATCGCGGCGGTCCCCCACACCGACAAGCCGACCGAGCGCGGGTACTCGCCGTGATCGGCCAGGTACCGCGCCGCGAGGGATTCTGCCATCGCCTGACCGGTCTCCCACGCCAAGCGAGACGGAACGGCCTTGGGGTCAACCGAATAGAAGTTGCGGCCTGTGGGTAACACGTTGATCAGTCCGCGCAGCGGCGATCCGCTGGGTCCGGCCGCGATGAAACCTCCGTTGAGCGCGTGCAAAACCTGCTTGATCTCGTTGTCGGTCTGACGCAGACGCGGAACCACCTCGGTGGCCGCGAACTGCAAGATCTTCACAACTGTCGGGTCTTCGCTGAGTTCCTCTGCAGCAGAAGGATTCCACTCGGCTTCGGACATCGCGCGAACCAAAGCGTGTGCCTGCGCTTCGATGTCGTCGACCCGATTGCGCGATTCGTCGCCGTCCTCGCTCAGGCCCAGCGCCTCACGGAGACCGGGAACCGTTTGTTCACCGCCCCACATCTGGCGGGCACGCAGCATCGCGAGAACGAGTTCGATTTCAGCGTCGCCCTGCGGTGCGCGGCCGAGAATGTGCAGGCCGTCGCGGATCTGGACGTCCTTGATCTCGCACAGCCACCCGTCGACATGCAGGAGCATGTCGTCGAACACGTCTTCTTCGGGCCGCTCGGCAAGTCCCAGGTCATGGTCCATTTTGGCGGCGCGCATGAGCGTCCAGATCTGCTGGCGGATGGCCGGTAGCTTGGACGGGTCGAGAGCGGAGATGTTGGAGTGCTCGTCGAGAAGTTGTTCGAGACGGGAGATGTCGCCGTAGCTTTCGGCGCGCGCCATCGGCGGGATCAAGTGATCCACCAACGTTGCGTGCGCGCGACGCTTGGCCTGCGTTCCCTCTCCCGGGTCGTTGACCAGGAACGGGTAGATCAGTGGCAGGTCACCGAGCGCGGCATCGGTCCCGCAGTTCGCGGACATGCCCAGCGTCTTGCCGGGCAGCCATTCGAGGTTGCCGTGCTTACCGAGGTGGACGACGGCGTCGGCTCCGAATCCACCGGCCTCGGGCGCAGCGGCAATCCAACGGTACGCAGCAAGGTAATGGTGACTCGGGGGCAGATCTGGATCGTGGTAGATCGCGACGGGCCTCTCGCCGAATCCCCGGGGCGGCTGGACCATCAGAACGATGTTGTTGAATCGCAGTGCGGCGATGACGATTTCGCCCTCGGCGTCCTGCGATCGATCAACATAGAGCTCACCGGGAGCGTCGCCCCAGTGCTCTTCGACTCCGCTGCGCAGGTCCTCCGGCAGGGTCGCGAACCATTCGCGGTACCGCGATGCCGAGATGCGGATCGGGTTGCCTTCAAGCTGCTCGGCGGTAAGCCAGTCGGGATCCTGACCGCCGGCGGCGATCAGAGCGTGGATGAGGGCGTCACCGTCCTTTGCCGCCAAACCGGGTACTGCATCGGGTCCGTCGACGGGTCCGAGATCGTAACCAGCGGAGCGCATTTCGGTGAGCAGATCGATGGCACTGGCCGGGGTGTCCAGGCCGACAGCATTGCCGATGCGGGCATGCTTGGTCGGGTACGCCGAGAGCATCACCGCGATACGACGCTCAGTTGCCGGGATGTGGCGCAACTTGCCGTGACGGACCGCGATGCCGGCGACGCGGGCTGCTCGCTCCGGATCAGGTGCGTACGTGGAGAGACCGTCGGCGTCAATTTCCTTGAACGAGAACGGCACCGTGATGATGCGGCCGTCGAATTCGGGAACGGCGACCTGCGTCGCGACATCGAGCGGGGTTAGCCCGTCGCTGTTCTCTTCCCAGGTTGCGCGGCTACTGGTCAGGCAGAGTCCCTGCAGGATCGGGACATCCAACGCAGCAAGTGCAGCGACGTCCCAGGCTTCGTCGTCTCCACCGGCCGACGCAGTTGCCGGCTTGGTTCCGCCGGCAGCCAGAACCGTCACGACCATGGCGTCGGCGCGTCGAAGCGTGGTGAGAAGTTCGGCTTCCGCCGTGCGCAGCGATGCGCAGTAGATCGGGAGGGCAGTTCCACCGGCGCCGGCGATTGCATCACATAATGCCTGGATGTAGCGGGTATTTCCGGCCAGGTGCTGTGCGCGGTAGTAGAGAACCGCGATGACGGGGCCGTTGTTTTCGGTAATTTCGGGGGCAAAACCGGCGATGCCCCACGACGGAAGTCGAGTCGGCGGGTCGAAGCCGTGACCGGTGAGCAGGACTGTGTCCGAGAGGAAGTGATGCAGGTTCGCCAGGTTGTGCGCGCCGCCCTCGGCCAGGTAGTTGTGCGCTTCTGCAGCGACACCCGCGGAGACGGTCGAGCACTCCATGAGATCGGCATCGGGCGCGTGTTCACCGCCCAGAACCACCACGGGCAGACCACTCGCCAGGACCATGTCCAAGCCGGCTTCCCAAGTGCGACGGCTGCCGAGGATACGAACGACAACCAGATCGACGCCCTCGAGCAGTCGCGGCAGGTCTTCCGAGACCAGGAGCCTGGACGGGTTGGCCCAGCGGTAGGAGACGTCGTCGCCGCGCCACGGGTTCGGCGATACCTCTCGGCCGACATCCTGGCCGGCGCGAGCGCTCAGCAAATCGGTGTCGGACGTCGAAAGCAGAAGAATCACGGGTGAAACCTTCCTGGGGTTTCGCGCCCCGTGGCCAAGATCGGTCATCGACGACAGTTGAGGGTCTGACTCGTGTTTACAAACGGAAACAAATCCGCTCGATTCACTCACAGTGGCGCGACCGCACCGGTTTCTCACCGGTTTCCTCAACTACTGTCACGTATGCCGGACGATGCTACCGGTCAAGAGTCCGCGGACGTGACAGCCGTACCCTGGAACCATGCCGAAGGACCGTTCACAGCCAGATGCGTGCCCCGGTGCACTGCAGGTTCACCAAGCCGCCGACGGCGCATTGGCCCGCGTGCGCCTGCCCGGCGGAGTGCTGACGCCGCCACAATTGCAGACCCTCGCCGACGCCGCCCGCACGTTGGGGAACGGCCAGCTGGAACTCACGTCGCGTGGAAATATCCAGCTGCGAGCGGTCAAGGACCCCAACGCTTTTGCCGAGCAGATCGCGTCTGCCGGGCTGCTGCCGTCGGCGACGCACGAGCGTGTCCGCAACATTCTGGCCTCCCCGCTCTCGGGGCGAATTGGCGGCGTAGCGGATATCCGTGACCTGGTGACGCAACTCGATTCCGCGGTTCAATCCGATCAGGCATTGGCTGATCTACCTGGTCGAACCCTGTTCACGCTCGACGACGGCCGCGGCGACATCAGCGGCTTGCACGGCGATTTCGGTCTCCACGCGTACAGCGAAACCGAGCACTCGTTGGTTCTCGCCGGCCATCGCACCAGCCACCGCGTCCACGAGGACGACGCCATCTCGCTCCTACTCGACGCGGCCCACGCCTTCCTCGCAGTGCGGGACAAGCACTGGCGTCTCGCCGAGGTACCCGACGGCGTCGCCCGAACCATCGACCACCTGGGCCTCGGCGCCGAATTCGCCGGTGCAATCGACCTTTCGCCCGACGCCGGTCCTGCGATCGGTTGGCTCGAACAGCGCGACGGAACCGTGGCTTTGGGCGGCGGACTGCAGTTCGGACTCCTCGACGCACGGCTCGCCGAGTTCCTCGCCGCCATCGAAAAGCCCGTGGTCGTGACCCCGTGGCGTTCGGTTCTGATCTTCGACCTCGACGAAGGCGCAGCCGAGCAGGTGGTGCGCGTGCTCGCCCCCATGGGCTTGATCTTCGACGAGAACTCACCGTGGCTCGACGTCACTGCCTGCACCGGAAGCCCCGGTTGCGAAAAGTCGCTCGCCGACGTTCGATCCGACGCAATCACCGCCGTCGAGCAGGAGAAACTGCCGATCGAAGGCCGTCAACACTGGGCCGGCTGTGACCGTTCCTGCGGACGTCCCCGCGGGGACGTAGCTGATGTGATCGCAACGGGTGATGGTTACCGGGTTAATCCGACAGTTCGGTGATGCCTCTATCGTGTGCCACATGATCGAGTACATCCGTGACGGTGCGGAAATTTATCGCCAGTCCTTTGCCACCATTCGGGCCGAGGCCGACCTGAGCCGTTTCCCGGCGGATGTCTCGCAAGCTGTCGTGCGCATGATTCATGCGAGCGGACAAGTTGATCTGGTTGACGACATCGCGTTCTCGCCGGGCGTCATCACTGCCGCCCGGACCGCACTGCGAAATGGTGCGCCGATCTTCTGCGACGCGAACATGGTCGCCGCCGGAATCACCCGTACGCGCCTCCCCGCGGACAACGAAGTAATCTGCACACTTCGAGATCCGCGAGTTCCCGTACTGGCAGCCAACATCGAAAACACCCGCTCTGCCGCCGCGCTGGAACTGTGGGGACCCAAGCTCGAAGGTGCCGTCGTAGCGATCGGCAATGCACCGACAGCACTGTTCCATCTATTGAATCTGATCGAAGCGGGCGGGCCCCGGCCGGCTGCTATCGTCGGCGGGCCCGTGGGATTCATCGGCTCAGCCGAATCGAAGGAAGCACTGATCGAACATCCCAGCGGCATAGAACATTTGGTACTCCGAGGCCGACGCGGTGGCAGCGCCATCACCGCGGCCGTCGTCAATGCGATTGCGAGCGAAGTAGAATGAGCGAAGGCAAGTTGTGGGGCGTCGGCATCGGACCCGGCGATCCCGAATTGGTGACCGTCAAGGCCGCCCGCGTTATCGGTGAGGCCGATGTCATCGCCTTCCACTCCGCGCGGCACGGCAAGAGCATTTCGCGCGCGGTGGCGGCGCCGTACATGCGCGAGGGCCAGATCGAGGAACACCTCGTTTACCCCGTTACCACCGAAACCATCGATCATCCCGGTGGATACCAGGGTGCGATGGACGAATTTTACGAAGCCGCCGCAGAAAGGTTGGCCGTGCACCTAGCAGCCGGACGCACCGTGGCGCTACTCGCTGCCGGCGATCCCCTGTTCTACAGCTCGTACATGCACATGCACAAACGCCTCGCCGATCGTTTCGAGGCCGAGGTCATACCCGGTGTCACGTCGGTGAGCGCCGCATCGGCTGCTCTCGGGAAGCCGCTGGTCGAGGGCGATGAAATCCTCACCATTCTTCCCGGAACCCTCCCGCAGGCAGAGCTGACCAGGCGACTCAAGGAGACCGAC
This sequence comes from Rhodococcus sp. IEGM 1379, assembly GCF_030056815.1. Classification (GTDB taxonomy): domain Bacteria; phylum Actinomycetota; class Actinomycetes; order Mycobacteriales; family Mycobacteriaceae; genus Rhodococcus_F. The sequence continues at coordinate 54,248 of NZ_JASHKR010000001.1, read as the reverse complement.
TCGGCCGCGATCCTCAAGCTGGGCCGCACCTTCCCACCGGTCCTGCGATCACTCGAAGACTCCGGCCGACTCGCAGAAGCCCACTATGTCGAGCGGGCCAGTACAACGCGTCAACGCGTCGAAGCTGCGGGCGATGTCGACCCCGGCGGTGTGCCGTACTTCTCGATCGCGATCGTGCCGAGTCCATCGAACAACCCTGCAGCGCAAGAGGATACGCGCGGTGAGGTTGTCGTGGTCGGCCTCGGACCCGGCGACACCGCGTGGACCACACCTGAAGTGGCCCATGAACTTTCACTCGCAACCGATCTTGTCGGATACGGTCCGTACGTCGATCGTGTCCCGACACGGCCAGGGCAGCGTCGCCATTCCAGCGACAACCGTGTCGAAGCGGAACGTGCGGCCATGGCCCTAGACCTCGCCAAGAACGGCGCCCGGGTCGCTGTGGTCTCGTCCGGTGACCCCGGTGTATTCGCGATGGCTGCAGCAGTTCTCGAAGTTGCCGCCGAAGAACAATGGTGCAACGTCCCCGTCCGGATTCTTCCGGGAATGACGGCAGCCAATGCAGTCGCCAGTCGCGTCGGAGCGCCCTTGGGACACGACTACGCCGTGCTGTCACTCTCTGATCGCCTGAAGCCCTGGGATGTCGTGGCGCGTCGTATTTCGGCTGTCGCGGCAGCCGACATGGCGTTTGCCGTCTACAACCCGGCGTCGAAGTCGCGTACGTGGCAGGTCCAGGCAATGAAGGACCTGGTGCTCGAACACCGCTCCCCCGAAACGCCCGTGATCATCGGCCGCGATGTAGCCGGCGCCGAGGAATCGGTTCGGATTGTCACACTCGGGGAATTGGAACCGTCGGAAATCGATATGCGGACATTGTTGATAGTCGGCTCGTCGATGACAAAGGTCGTCGATACCGGATCCGGTCGGCAAGTGTTCACGCCGCGCCGCTATCCCTAGCTGATCGTGAAGGATTTCACTCGCTCAGCGAGTGAAATCCTTCACGATCACAGCGCGTATATAGCGCCGCGTCACCCACTTCTGCACCAATCGACCAATTGGGGCGCCGAGCCGCACCCACCAGGTCCCAGGTTTGGAGAATGCGGCGATTTCGAGGCGAACCTGCTTGCTGACCTCGTCGAATATGACGATGAATGACTCTTCCCCGCATTCCGGGTGGCCGCGGCGGGTTCCGTATGCAAATCCCCGGCGGTTGGGCTCGTCCACGACGTAGACGACGCGCACCGGAATCGACACCGGACCGAATCCGAACTTCGCGTCCTGCCCGGCAACCGCCATCTGCGCTGCGGACCGCACCCGCAGTCCTGCGCCGCGGTGCATCCCCCAGGTCATGACGGTGCCCGCGGCAGTCGAGAAATCTTCGCGGCCCAACCCGACTACCGCGCTCTCGCGAACGTGGTGATAGCCGGCCGGCAATTCACCGCTGGTAGAACCCACTTCGGCATAAGTCAACGGCTCTTCGGTCATCAGGGCAGTGTGACACGGCTATGCCGCCACAGGTACCCAACGACTCTTGACCAAAGTGTCGACATCCCCGGAGAGGGTCTCGGAAACTACACCGGGCAGAATCAATTTCCACATCTCGTCGACACGCTCCGTGAGGTCCGCACGCCGAGCAATGACGTTGGATACCAGTTGAACTCCGGTAAAGGCCGCCGGAAGGAAACGTCCCAGCGCACCGGTGTCTACTGAACCCTTGATCTGACCTGCGTCCTTGGCTCGCTGTACCAGAGCGGTACACGCCGCGATCCAATCCGCATACGGCTCAACCGGGCCTTCGAACGTGCTCAGTTCCAACGTCAATCGAATACCGGCGCGGACAATTGGCTCCTCGACTATCTGTCGAGCCATCTCGTGTGTGAGCATCACCAATTGTTCGAGCGGAGACGACGAGGTAGCCGAAATCGCCTGAACAGATTCGATCGACATCCGATGCTGCTCAGCGATTACATACTGCGCTAATTCGTCTTTCGACGCGAAGTGGAAGTACAACGCACCCTTCGTGGTATCGGCACCCGCGACGATGTCGCTCATACTTGTGCTGCCGTAACCAGTCTTCTCGAATTGTGCTGCCGCACCGGCGACAATCTGCTGCCGAGTCAACTCGGCGCGTGCTTGCTTGACCACTGAAACCCCTTTCACATTCTCGAGGCCCCACCCCGCAAACCCTTTCGGTTTGCACCTACTTTTCGGCTATACCCAGAATCTTCGCAACTCCCCCAGCTTATCAGCGTTGGATTGTTGGAAGATATTTCGTAAACCGATAATCCGCTGGTGAGAGCCTCGTTACAGTGGAGAATCAATTCTCCCTGAAGCGCTTTCGTCGACCCGTGCGCGATCGACCAGTTCTCCGACCAGCACCGTCAGTTCCATCATCTGGTTGGAAATTTCGTCTCGCAGAATACCTACCTCCATTTCCGATACAGAGCCTGACGCCGAGTCCATCGACATCAACAATTCGATGTTGGTCCGCAGTGCAGTCAACGGAGCCAACAAGTCCTGACCAGCCTCGGTGATCAACCCGCGTTGACGAGTCCGGGACTCCGACAACGTTCCGAGCATTCGATTGAAACTCACAGTCAGCGAAGCCAACTCGTCGTCCCCGGTGACTGGTATCGGTGTCAGATCATCGGTAGCCGCGACGCGTTGTGTTGCCGCGGTCAATCGAGAAATCGGCCGCAACCCGGTGCGCGCCACAGCATCTCCCGCTGCGTAGGCGAGTGCAATACCCGCCGCACCCAACGCCGCCAACACAACCGCCAGCCGTTTCAACACCGAACGCGTCGGACCCAAGGACTGTGCGACGATCAACGTCTGACCTGCGACCGACGGACTGACCAGCACCCGATAGGCGTCCAGCGTCGCAATCGTCGGACCAGACGCGCTGTTAGCGATGGATTTGATTGCGTCGCTGCTGGTGCTGAACGGCGGCAGGCCGGGAGTGGCGGTCACCAACGCCCCGTCTGTTGTCACCAATCCGACAGCCTGAATCACTGCGGTGTCGGCTCCCGCTGTCAACCCCAAAACCGGTGTGACCCCGCCGAAATTGACGGTATCGACGATAGCCTCAGCCGTGCGTTCCAACTGCCGATCGACATTGCCTTGCAGATACGCATTGAACACGACGTACACCGAAGTCGCAGAGGCGATCACAGCGATCGCGACCAAGCCTGCCGTGAGAAGTTTCACTCGGGCGTGGAGAGTTCGGACATGGATCGTCGGATGCTGGCGACGGCCGAGAGCGGGAACGGACACCCTCATGTCCGACCTCGGTGTTTGTTGCCCGATCCCCACATGGTTCCAGTATGTGCCGCGAACCTTAGACGAACCTGAAACCGACCAGATGGTGTTGTCATCCGTGCTCTGACCCTCGGACGGATTCGAGCCACTGCGCGGCCATAGCCGGTGATTCGTAGGTGCGCGCACCTGTCGGCACCGGTGGGCGCGCCACCATCACGACGGGGAGTTTCAACTGTCGGGCAGCAGCGATTTTGGCGTACGTCTGATCGCCGCCGCTGCTTTTGGTCACCACGACGTCGATGTCATGGCGCTGCATCAGCGCGACCTCTGATTCCACCTTGAACGGCCCCCGCGCCAAGATCAACGTCGACGACTCCGGCATCTCACCACTCGGCGGATCGATGGATCGAATCAGAAAATCTACGCCGTGAACTCCGGCAAACGCCGACACACCTTGCCGGCCGATCGTCAGGAACGGGCGCCTGCCCAATGTCGGTACCAATTCGGCTGCATGATCGAGATCGCGTGCGGGAAGCCATGTGTCACCATCACATTGTCGCCACGGTGGACGTCGGCAGATCGCAAACGGAACCGAACAGGCCGCAGCGGCCCGGTGCGCGTTGGCGGTGATACGAGCAGCAAAAGGATGCGTGACGTCGAGCACAGCCTGAATGCTGTTCTCGTGCAGCCATTCCGCGAGCCCTTCCGCTCCCCCGAATCCGCCTACCCGAACTTCACCCTCAGGCCACCGAGGGTCGCGCACACGTCCCGCCAGCGACGTCACCACGTCGAGTTCGGACGAATCTGCCAAGCGGGCAGCGACTTCGCGTCCCTCACCCGTGCCGCCGAGCACAAGCACACGGCGCCGGCGTTGCTCGTTCAGTGCGTAATCCGCTCACGCGCAGCCGAGTACAGGTAGCTGTCCGGGAAACCTTCCGCGGTCAGTACCCTGCCCACGATCACGACAGCAGTTTTGGTGATGCCGACCTCATGAACCAGGTTCACGATCGATCCCAATGTTCCGCGAACCACGATTTCTTCGGGCCGCGACGCGAATGCAACCACAGCCACAGGGCAGTCCGACCCGTAGTTCTCGGAAAGTTCGGAAGCGATCTGCTCGATCCGGTGCGCGCCGAGATGAATCACCATCGTTGCGCCGCTTCGGCCGAGCGAGCGAAGATCCTCACCGTCAGGCATTGCCGTCGACAAGGTGGACACCCTGGTCAGAACAATTGTTTGAGATACCCCCGGCACCGTCAGTTCACGGCCCAACGCTGCGGCAGCGGCAGTAAATGCGGGAACACCGGGAATCATGTCGTATCGAACTCCCGCCGCGTCGAGGCGTCGAGCCTGCTCAGCCACTGCACTGAAAATCGACGGGTCGCCGGAATGCAACCTCGCGACGTCATGCCCAGCGGAATCTGCGGCGATAAGCAGTGCCGTGATCTGGTCGAGGCTCAATCGAGCCGTATCGACAACCTGCGCGTCGGCGGGGCACGATTCGAGCAGTTCTGCCGGTACCAGGCTGCCCGCGTACAGGCACACCGGACTGGAAGCGATGATTCGCTGCGCGCGCACCGTGATCAAATCGGCCGCACCGGGCCCCGCACCGATGAAGTGGACGGTCATTTCGAGTTTTCCTCCGACTTGTCGACGCCATCTTCGGGCGTCAGCTTTTTGGTCACCGACCACTGCACTACCGGCAGTTGAGGTCGCCACACGTTGAATGTTCCCAAGGGTTCGGCACGCTGCACCTGCAGCCTGCGCAAAGTTCCGCCGTACCGCGTGAACCACTCGAGCAGCAGCGCTTCCGATTCCGCAGTGACCGCGTTGGCGACGAGCCTGCTGCCGATGTCGAGCGCAGACCAGCAGGCATCGAGCATTCCCGGTTGGGTGACGCCGCCGCCGATGAAAATCGCATCGGGACTACGACGCACTTCTGCAAATGATGCGGGCGCCGTGCCCAGCACATCGAGAGCCGGGACACCCAATGCCTGAGCATTGTTCTCGATCTGCGAAACGCGCGACGGAACCCGCTCGAAAGTGGTTGCCGTGCAGCGTGGGTGAGATCTCATCCATTCGATTGCGATGGTTCCGGAGCCGCCGCCGATGTCCCACAAATGCTCGCCGGGAGCCGGTGCGAGCGCGCACAGTGTCAAAGCGCGAATCTCCTGCTTGGTCATCTGACCGTCACCGGAGAAGGCAGCATCGGGAAGTCCGGGGGTGCGCGTCAGCCGGGGACGGGTACCGTCCGAGACACATTCCACCGCAACAATATTCAATGCATCAACATCCGCGGAATCGATATCCCAGTCCTGCGCGAGCGCAACGGTCCGCGATTCGTTCGGTCCGCCCAGGTGACCCAAAACCGTCAGCACGGATCGGCCGAAACCGGATTCGGTCAAGAGTATTGCCACCTCACCCGGTGTGGCGCTGCCGTTGCTCAAGATCAACAGGCGCGCCCCTTCGGTGACGGCCGCCAACGCCGTCGACGCGACGCGATTGACCAGGCTCACCAACTCCACATCCGCCGACGCCCATCCCATTCGCGCACTGGCCAATGCAACCGACGACGGGTGCGAGAACACCCGAACGTTGTCTGCACCCAACAGACGCACCAGCGTGACGCCGATCCCGTGGAACATCGGATCCCCGCTGGCCAGCACGCAAACGTGCCGATCAGCGTTGGCCTCGAACAAATCTGGTAGTGCCGGGATCATCGGGGTAGGCCACATGATGCGGTCAACCGATACGCCGTCGATTCGCGGGATCAATTCCAGTTGCCGAGGCGAACCCATCAGCACCTGCGCTCCCTGAACCGCACGTTTGGCAGCGTCTGACAACCCGTCCCAGCCATCGGCACCCAGACCGACGACAGCAACGGGTTCACGCACGATCATCGCGGCATCCGCCGCCAGATCGATTGCGGCAGAAGGCGCATCACGAAGAACACAGGCTGCAGGATCCGGGGCACCCACACCCTCGTAGCCCCCGACTTCAAACCACGAACGACGGCGTCGGCAACCTGTGACGGTGTGCTCGACATCGGCGCGGGCGTCATGCCCTCCGTCATCTTTCCGATCACGAATCCCGGCCGCACCAGCAGCAGTTGAACTCCGGTGCCGTGCAACGCGTCACCGAGCCCGCTGGCAAAACCGTCCAAACCCGCTTTGGCTGAACCGTAGACGTAGTTTGCGCGCCGCACCCGAACGCCCGCCACCGACGAGAAGACCACGATCTTGCCGCGGCCTTGACGCTTCATCAACTCCGCCAGGTGAGTCAAGATGCTGACCTGCGCGACGTAGTCAGTGTGAACAACTGCGACGGCGTGCGCAGCATCGGTTTCGGCGCGAGACTGATCACCGAGGATCCCGAACGCCAGTACAGCGATCGAAATCGGTCCGTGGGCGGCTACTACCTGCTCGAGGACAGATCCATGACTCTGAGTTGCATCGGCGTCGAATTCGACAACACCGACCGCGGCAGCTCCGGCACCGCGCAACATCTTGCTCTGCTGTTCAAGTTCACCACTCCGCCGCGCCGCCAGTACGATCCGCCGACCAGGCGCCAGTCGAACGGCTATCTCCAGACCTATCTCACTGCGCCCTCCCAGTAGGAGAACCGTCTCGGCATGTTCATTGTTTGCACCCGAAGTCACCGCATTAGTCTCCTCGATTACCGTCGTGGCATGACCATCACCCCCCGCACGACGGCCGCGCTCTCCGAAGACGGTTTGGCCTTCGTCCGCGAATACCATCTCGCCACCCTGACGACACTGCGCCCGAACGGCACTCCGCACGTGGTTGCAGTCGGGTTCACCTGGGATCAGGAAGCAGGAAAAGCGCGGGTCATCACGAGCGGGGGCTCACAGAAAGCTGTCAACGCAGCCAGGGGCGGTTACGCTGCCATCGGCTCCGTCGACGGCGGACGCTGGCTCACGCTGGAAGGCCCGGCGCGTGTGCTCACTGACCCGGAATCTGTGGCCGACGCCGTCGCGCGTTACGCCGAGCGCTACCGACAGCCGCGAATCAATCCGGCCCGAGTGGTCATCGAAATCGAGGTCAGCCGAATTCTCGGGTCACCAGCATTCAAAATCGGAGCCTCGAGTTAGGCGTGGGTCATCTGCTTTCCTCTCGCAGCTTCGGTGTTCGTGACTGCACACAACGCCGCACGGCCAGCCACATCCAGCCAACTGAAGACGACTTGTGTGCATTCACGACCGCTCGTTCCCTACTCGTTTCGACACGTTGCCCGGCCCGATCGGAAGGTCAGAGAACAGTCAACCCGTGCGGACGGTTGTTGAACGATTCACAACCGTCGGCGGTGACAACCACGATGTCCTCGATGCGAGCACCCCAGTTTCCGCTGAAGTAGATTCCCGGTTCAATGCTAAATGCCATACCTTCGATCAGCTCGATACTGTTGCCCTCGACGATGTACGGCTCCTCGTGCACCGACAAGCCGATACCGTGACCGGTGCGGTGGACGAACACCTCGGCGAGTCCTTGCGCTGCAAGCACTTCGCGGGCCGCAGCATCGACAGACTCTGCAGAGACACCCGGGCGTACGGCGTCCACCGCCGCCTGCTGCGCGGCTTCGAGAACCGCGAACTGAGCTGCGACGTCCGCGGAAGGCTCCCCCATGCTGTACGTACGGGTGGAGTCGGAGTTGTAGCCGGGCTCGACCGGTCCGCCGATGTCGATCACGACGACGTCGCCATTTTTGATCACCCGGTCCGACACCTCATGGTGGGGATCGGCGCCATGGGGGCCCGAACCCACGATGACAAACGCAGCCGCCGTATGACCCTCTTCGAGAATTGCAGCTGAAATCGCCGCAGCCACTTGCGCTTCCGTCCGTCCGGCGGTCAGGAACTCCGCCATCCGTGCGTGCACACGATCAATTGCCTGCCCCGCCCGACGCAATGCATCGATCTCGGCAGTGTCTTTGACCATGCGCAGTTCCCGCAGTACCGCGGTCGCCAGGATCGGCAGCGTACCCACTGCATCCGCTAGGGGAATGAGGTGAAGCGCGGGCATCGCGTCGGTGACCGCCACCTTCGCGCCGGCCGGCAGCAGCCCAGCCACGATGGCGTACGGATCAACGCCGTCCACCCAGTCCAGGACATCCAGACCGAGGTCTCCCGCCGCAGATTCCTTGAGCGACGCCAATTCCAGCCGCGGCAACACCACCGACGCCTGTGCGCCGTCCGCAGCAATGACCAGGGCCGTCAGTCGCTCGAAGGAATCGGCCCGCGAACCCGTCAGATACCGCAGGTCCGGCCCCGGTGTCACCACCAGACCATCCAAACCAGCTCCCCGCGCCAACTCCGCGGCGCGGGCGATCCGAGAGCTGTAGACGGCAGAAGCGAAACGTGAACCATGGTCAGCGGGAGAGTTCATGGTGTCCAGATTAGTGCCGACAGGCAGGGTGAGTAGTGCCGACTGGCAAGATGTGGACCATGAGTGGGCCTTTGCTTCTCCTTGACGGTGCCAGCCTGTGGTTTCGTGCGTTCTACGCACTGCCCGAGTCGTTTGTCGATTCCGAAGGCAGGCCGGTCAACGCGGTACGCGGATTCACCGACATGGTTGCGTCACTGATCACCAAGCACCAACCGAGCCGCCTCGCGGTGTGCCTCGATCTCGACTGGCGTCCACAGTTTCGCGTTGACGCCATACCGACGTACAAGGCGCACCGGGTGGCAGAAGGGTCTGACGGCTCGTCCGAGGAAGTACCGGACACCCTGACGCCCCAGGTCGACATGATCAAGGACGTTCTCGCAGCTGCCGGTATCGCAACCGCCGGCGCAATTGGCCTCGAAGCCGACGACGTCCTGGGCACTCTTGCCGCCACCGAACGCGACGATCTCACCATCGTCGTGAGCGGTGACCGCGATCTACTCCAAGTTGTCAGCGACGACTACGTACCCGTCCGGGTCCTGTACGTGGGCCGCGGATTGTCCAAGGCAGAACTGTTCGGACCTGCCGAGGTAGCCGAAAAATACGGTGTGCCCGGTGACCGTGCCGGTGTGGCGTATGCGGAACTTGCTGTGCTGCGCGGAGATTCGTCCGACGGCCTACCCGGTATCAAAGGTGTCGGCGAAAAAACTGCGTCGACGCTCATGCTCCGATACGGTTCGCTCGCCGAAATACGTACGGCCGCAGATGATCCCGCATCGGATATGGCGAAAGGTATTCGCGCGAAACTTACGTCACCGGAAGCGAAGGCGTACCTTGACGCCGCATTGCCGGTAGTGCGAGTGGTCCGGGACGCGGACGTGCAGTTCTCGAAATCAGATGCACTCCCCGCAGCGCCGGTGGACCCGGCACGATTCGAGACTGTGGCCGCTGCACTGGGAATCGAACGCTCTGCCGGCCGGCTTGCCGCTGCGCTCGAGGCTGCAGCGGCAAACCGATCCAACTGATCAGTTGGGGCGAGAAACTTCGTACGTGCCCTTGTCGTCGACAAACGTCACCGTCACGGACTTCTTCTCTCCCGAGATCGAGAGCGTGCAGGTGAACTTCCCACCGGACTTGATTTCCTGACCGGATGGGCATGAAACGTTGCTGACGCCCTTGGCCCCGTATGACTCGGTGACGATTTGCTCGACACCCTTGGCAGCAGCGTTCTGATCCAGCGTGTTCTTGCCCATCATCACGAAAAGGCCGATCACGACACCAGCCAGGACGACGAGTACACCGATCGCGGCAAAGATCAGTGGCTTCTTCGACTTTGCGCCCTGGGGCGGTGGTCCTTGGTTCCACTGCACCGGTGCGCCGGGCACTGGTCCGCCGGGTTGGGCGCCCCACGCCTGTTGCTGCTGCGGGGCAGGCTGCTGACCCCAGACCTGAGTCTGGTCTCCTGCCGGCGGCTGACCCCACTGGCCAGGCTGCGCCTGTCCCGGCTGCTGAGGTTGACCCCACGGTTGCGGATGACCATAAGGCTGGCCTTGTGGCTGCCCCTGCGGTTGGCCGGGCTGTCCGTATCCAGGCTGACCCCACGCGGGCTGCCCCTGTGGCTGTCCCCCCTGCGGCGGCATCGGCTGTCCCCACTGCTGCTGAGGTGGCTGTTCACCGGGACCCCACTGCCGATTCGGATCGTTCGGTCCGTAAGGCCCGCTCATCTTCGCCTCCACTCGAAATCTGTCAGTCACGCTCGAAAGCTTCTGCCTTCAGTTACCGCGCACACGCCACTCCTGCGAATCCAACCACACAGTCCGCGATCAAGCTGCGTCGACGGCAACTACCCCGCGGCGAATCGCTCCGACCGCTTTGGCTGCAGTCTTCGCGACGTCGGGATCCGTCGATGTCAGACGCACCTGGTCCAGTAGATCGATGACCTGACGGCACCAGCGTACAAAATCACCCGCCGAGAGCGCCCGACCCTGCATACCTGTCGCGATCAGTGCCTCGACCAGTGAGTGATCGCTTGCCCAATGGTAAACAGCTGTCACGAAACCCAGATCGGGCTCTCGCGTCGGCGGCAGTTTGTGACGTATTTCGTCGGAGCGCAATTCACTCCATAGCCGCTGTGTGTCGTTGAGCGCGAGGCGAATCGCTTGGCTCGGTACCCGATCCGCGGTGTCACCCTCGCGTCGTGACTCGAAGATGACCGAGGATACGACTCCGGCGAGTTCTGCCGGTGTCAGCCCCTTCCAGATGCCCGTGCGCAATGCCTCGGCCACAAGGAGGTCGCTTTCGCAGTAGATTCTGCTCAACCGTCGACCGGCTTCCGTAACTTCGGGAGCCGATTCCGCGGTCATGTATCCGCGTTCCTTCAGGAGAGAAACAATGCGGTCGAAAGTTCGCGCCAGCGAATTGGTGGTGGCCTTCGCCTTCTCCCGCATCGTCTGAGTTTCGCGTGCCAAGCGGTTGTACTTCTCACCGATTCGCCCGAGGTGATCGCGGTCCGGCCAACTGTGGCACGGGTGTACACGAATCGCGCGCCGCAGTGACGCCACCTCGGCGTCCTCGGAAGCGCCGCCTTTGTGCCGCTTCTTGCGCCGCGGCGCGGTGATTCCGGTACTCCGTAGCGACGACGCCAGATCGCGTCGAACGCGTGCGGTGTGGTGATCTACCAACTTCGGCAATCGCATTTCGCCGAGAACTTCTGCCGCCTCCGGAAAATCTGCCGCAGAAAGCTTGCCGGCCCACTGATCCTCGGTCAGAACCAGCGGCCGCGGATCCTTGGGATCATTGTCGGGTACCAACACCACGGCAGTACCGGAATGTCGGCCGATCGGAATCGCAATCACATTTCCCCGGCGCAGCGTGCGTAATGATTCGACGGCGCTGTCTCGACGGTCTTCGCGGCTTTCACGCTCGAGCTTGCGTTCACGCGCACTCAGTCGCTCGCGCAGCGACGCGTACTCGTAGTACTCGCCGTCGACTCCGCCCAGCTTCTCCTGCAACGCTTTCAGCGCCTCTTCGTTGCGTTCGATACCTCGAACCAGGCCGACCACCGAGCGGTCTGCCTGGAACTGCGCGAATGATCTCTCGAGCAGCGTGCGAGACTCCTCGGCCCCCATCCGATCGACAAGATTGATCGACATGTTGTAGGACGGCTTGAACGAACTGCGCAACGGGAAGGTTCGTGTCGACGCCAAACCGGCGACATCGAGCGGCTCGACGCCGGGCTGCCACAGAACAACTGCGTGGCCTTCGACATCGATCCCTCGACGGCCCGCACGGCCGGTGAGCTGCGTGTACTCACCCGGGGTGAGTTCGGCATGCGTTTCGCCGTTGTATTTGACCAGACGTTCGAGCACGACCGTTCGGGCCGGCATGTTGATACCAAGCGCCAACGTCTCGGTCGCGAACACCGCTCGCACAAGACCCTTCACAAAAAGTTCCTCGACGGTCTGCCGGAAGGCCGGCAACATTCCGGCATGGTGGGCAGCCAATCCACGCTGCAGCGCTTTGCGCCACTCCCAATAGCCGAGCACTTCCAAGTCGTCCTTGGGAAGTTCGCCGGTGTGCTTCTCGATGATCGCGTCGATCTCACGTACCTGCTCGGGCGTCGTCAGATCCAGGCGTGAGCGCACGCATTGTGCAAGCGCGGCGTCGCAGCCGGCGCGAGAAAAGATGAAGGTGATCGCCGGCAGTAACCCGTCCCGGTCGAGTTGTGCGATCACGTCGGGCCGTGGGAGCGGACGGAAATCGTTGGCACTCTGGTAGCGGCTGCGACCGCGTCCGCGCGGCTGCCAGCTCTCTACCCGATCGAGGGCCTGACGTTCCTTGACGTGCCGAACCAAATCCTGATCGACGACAAATGTCTTGGGACCGGCAGACGGAAGGCTGCGGCTGTCGAAGAGGTCGAAGATGCGACGGCCGACCATGATGTGCTGCCACAGCGGAATCGGGCGCGTTTCGTCGACTACCACTGTGGTGTCACCACGAACGGTTTCCATCCACGCACCGAATTCTTCGGCGTTGCTGACCGTCGCGGACAAACTCACCAAGCGCACGTCCTCGGAGAGGTGCAGGATCACTTCTTCCCACACCGCGCCGCGGAACCGATCAGCGAGGTAGTGAACCTCGTCCATGACGACGTGAGAGAGCCCGCGCAGTGCTTCGGAATTGGCGTACAGCATGTTGCGGAGCACTTCGGTGGTCATGACAACGACGGGAGCGTCGGAGTTGATGCTGGAGTCTCCGGTCAGCAACCCGACTTCGCTGGATCCGTACCGCTCGACCAGCTCGGAGTACTTCTGATTGCTGAGCGCTTTGATGGGCGTGGTGTAGAAACACTTCCGCCCAGCAGCCAGCGCCAAGTGGACGGCGAACTCACCGACCACCGTCTTGCCCGCGCCCGTAGGCGCGCACACCAGTACTCCATGACCGTCCTCGAGAGCCCGGCAGGCCTTGACCTGGAAGGGATCGAGTTCGAACTTCAACCCCGAGACGAACTTGCTGAGTTCCACGTCGGAACTCTGTTCACTATTGCTCATAACCACCCCGTCAGCGTTTCACACGTGGGCGACACGAAACTCACAGCGTCACAGGGCTCACAACGTGTCGGGCACATGGCTCACAACGTGTCGGTGAAGTCCTGTCCGGCTGTGTTCTCTCCCTCGCCGGACTTGGGCTCGCTGGTTGCCGCTGCCTTTGCCTTCGACTTGCGTCCGAACAGACCGCTCGATTCAGCTTTCGGCTTTGCCGGTTGGTCGAATGCCGCGTTCAAATCTGAAGGCGCAGAAATGGACGACGCTTCCTCGTCCGAAAGTGCGCCCCAATCCTCGCCGGCCTTCTTGGCCTTACGGCGGTCGTTGATCCTCGCGATCTGAACTGCGAACTCGAACAACAAGGTAAGCGAGAGCGCGAGAGCGAGCATCGAGAACGGGTCCGAACCCGGAGTTGCAATGGCGGCAAACACGAACAGACCGAAGATCAAGCCTCGACGCCAGGCCCTCAAGCGCGCGTAGGTGAGAATGCCCGCAAAGTTCAGTACGACGACAAGAAGTGGAATCTCGAAGCTCACGCCGAAGATCAACAGCAAGTTGATGATGAACCCGAAGTACTCGGAACCACTCAATGCGGTGATCTGGACGTTGTCACCGATAGTCAGGAGGAAGTGCAGTGCCTTCGCAACCACCATGTACGCGAGTACAGCGCCGAGCATGAACAGACCGGCACCGGCGGAGACGAACGCTACTGCGTATCGACGTTCCTTCGAATACAAACCCGGCGTGATGAACGCCCACAATTGGTAGAGCCAAATGGGGCTGGCCAGAACGATGCCGGCGGTGAGCGCCACCTTGAAACGCAGCATGAACTGCTCGAACGGACCCGTCGCGAGTAGGCGGCAAGCGTCATCCGAGGTGAGGCTTGCGCGACTCTCGACAGGAAGCGAACAGTAGGGGCCGGTGAGCAAGTTGCCCAGGCTCTCGAGCCCGAGCAATGTATGCGAGTACCAGTAAAATCCGAATGCTGTCGTGATGATCACGCCGAGAAATGCGAACAATAATCGAGTCCGCAGTTCATACAGGTGGTCGATCAGCGACATCGTGCCGTCGGGATTGACCTTCCGCTGGCGGTTACGCGGGTCTAACGGAATACGCACTGGTGCATCCTGCTCTGGGCGTCCTGGTCTTGGTCAGCAAACAACCGGGGTGAACAAAATTCTCACCCCGGTTAGAACGCAGCGTGTACTAGAGCGACTTGATTTCAGTCGGCTGAGCGATAGGCGCAGCCGCACCGTTTGTCGCGACAGTTGCCGTCGGAAGCTGAGCCGGAGCCGGAGCAACGACGGGTGCAGCGGTGGTCGCTACATCGTCGTTCTGCATTTCCTTCACTTCACTCTTGAATATGCGCAGTGAACGGCCGAGTCCTCGAGCTGCGTCGGGAAGTTTCTTCGACCCGAACAGAATAACGACGACAACAGCGACAATCAGCCAATGCATCGGCTGCATTGCACCCATAACGACCTCCCATGATCAGATTCTTCGATGCTACCGGACACAACCGGCGTCCGGATGCGTAAGTGCCCGACTGCGGCTACCTTTTACCTGTTTGTTTCCTGTACGCAACTTGTGAAGGCGCGCTACGAGCCGATCGTGTCGTAGGCATCGAGCGCCGCGATTGCCCGGTTATGGACCTCCACGACCAGTTCCGGCGGGCCGAGGACTCGAACGCCTTCCCCGAATCCCATCACCAACCGCGCCATCCATTCGAGTGTCCCGAAACTCATTCCGGCCTCGACGCTGCCATCGTCGTTCACTTTCTGAACGTCCATCGGGTAGTAGTCGAGCATCCACACGCAGTTCTGGGCCACGAACAACCGAGCTTCCGGTAGCGAACCGTCGCCACTGAACAGCTCCAAGCTGGAATCGTCAGCCAGCGCATGCGGCGGCGGGTTCGACACTTCGTCGAGTTCGACCGCGTCGTCGATGCGATCGAATCGAAACAGCCTAACCCCCTCGGCCTGCCGGCACCACGCCTGCAGATAACTGAAATTGTCGACCAACACGATACGGACGGGATCCACGACTCGCTCCGAGACTGCGTCCCTCGACGCCGAGTAGTACGTCAGCTTCAGCGCATGTCGATCCGCCAATGCCGCCCGCACTGTTGCCGTGACCGGAGCCTCGGCGACGTCGACGTCCGGTTCGGATTCGCTGCCACGACCAGTTGCCTGCACCGCAGCAGAACCTGCTGCATCCTCGATCTTGGCAATCGCCCGCTGCGCAGCCGACGGATCCACCATCCCTGGCATCTCGACCAACGAGCGCAAGGCAATCAGCAAGGCAGTGGCCTCGGTCGACGTCAGCCGCAGTGGACGGTCGATACCCGCAGAGAACGTGACTTCGATACTTTCCTCGGAGAACGACAGATCGATGAGATCGCCCGGCCCGTACCCGGGCAGACCGCACACCCAGAGTTGATTGAGATCGTTCATCAACTGCGTCGTACTGACACCGAGTTCCTCGGCGGCCTCGGCAGCGCTGATACCCGGATTCGCGATGAAGTAAGGAACGAGGTTCAGCAAGCGCGCCAGCCTCGACGACAGACGATTACTCATCGATTGTTTCCCTTCGACTCGACACTTGCCGACAGCGAAGCCGCGCCGTGAAGTTTCGCGATCACATCGGCGCGAAGATCCGGCGGATCCAGAACGAGTGCGTCGACGCCGTGGCCGGCAATCAAACGGGCCGTCCATTCCCACGACCGGACGGGGATCGACAACACGGCGCCTTCACGTTCGGTCAACATCCGATCCGCCGATGACGATGCAAGCCTGCGCAATTCGTGGGCACGGTTCGCCGCCACCCACACCGTTGCTGTACCGGTGACAACGCCTGAACCCGTTACGCGGTCCACTACTTCCCGGAGATCGAGTCCCTCAGGTTTGTGAACCGCACCGGCCGGACCGAATTCACGAACGTCGTCGCCGATGCGTGAAAGCCGAAATGTTCGAACGGCGTCACGATCGACGTCATGTCCGACCAGGTACCACTTGCCGTTGTGGGTGACGACGCCCCATGGTTCGACAGTGCGTTCGGTGAACGGTTCGTTAAGCGCGCCTCGGTGCTGGAAATGAACTGCGCGCCCGGCATCGACTGCTGCGAGCAGCTTGCCCAATGCGGGTTCGGAACCTCGGGTGCGGGCCGGGATAGCCGTGACCGGGGCGGCGGAAACCTCGCCGTCAACCTGCACACCGGCCGCCCGAAGTTTGAGCAGCGCACTCTGCGCGGCAGCAATCAACTCCGGAGATTCCCACAACTGCACTGCCACAGCGACCGCCGCAGACTCTTCACTGGTCAGATCTACATCCGGAAGCTCATAGGCATTCCTGTTGATGCGATAGCCCTCAACCGTCGAAAACCGTCCAGCCGGACCGGTTTCCAACGGAACACCCAGGTCACGAAGCTCATTCTTGTCACGCTCGAACATCCGACTGAACGCTTCGTAGTTGGCGGAATCGTTGTAGCCCGCCACCGAGTCACGGATTTTCTCCGCGGTGAGGAACTGCCTGGTGGACAGCAAAGCAATCACCAGGTTCATCAACCGCTCGATCTTCGATGTCGCCACGCCGAAATCCTAGTGGCTCGCCGGTAGCGGGTGCGCCCAAGCGCTACATCGACGCGATGAGCCGCTCCACTCTCTCGTCGACGGAACGGAACGGGTCCTTGCAGAGTACGGTCCGCTGAGCTTGATCATTGAGCTTGAGATGTACCCAGTCGACTGTGAAGTCTCGCCCCGCGGCCTGCGCCGCGGTGATGAAATCGCCGCGAAGTTTCGCGCGTGTCGTCTGAGGGGGGTTGTCGACGGCCTCGTCGATGGTTTCGTCCTCCGTGACCCGCTTGACCAAACCCTTGCGCTGCAGAACGTCGAAGACGCCCCGGCCACGTTTGATGTCGTGATAAGCCAGATCGAGTTGAGCGATCTTCGGATCCGACAGCTCGAACCCGTGACGATCTTGGTAGCGCTGGAACAGTTTGCGCTTGATCACCCAGTCGACCTCTGTGTCGACCTTGGCGAAATCCTGCGCTTCGACGGCGTCGAGCATCCGGCCCCACAGATCGACGACCTGCTCGACCTGCGGATCAAGTTCACGATTACGGAGGTGCTCGACGGCCTTGGAGTGGTACTCACGCTGGATGTCGAGAGCACTCGCCTGGCGTCCGCCGGCCAATCGGACGGGACGTTTGCCGGTGACGTCGTGGCTGACCTCGCGGATGGCGCGAATCGGGTTATCGAGGGCAAAGTCCCGGAACGAAACTCCGGCCTCGATCATCTCGAGAACCAGCGCGGCTGAACCGACCTTCAGCATCGTGCTGGTCTCGGCCATGTTGGAATCACCGACGATGACGTGCAGGCGACGGTATTTCTCGGCGTCGGCATGCGGTTCGTCGCGAGTATTGATGATCGGGCGTGAACGCGTCGTTGCCGACGAGACACCTTCCCAGATGTGCTCGGCGCGCTGAGAAAGACAGAAAGTGGCGGCCTTGGGTGTTTGCAGGACCTTTCCGGCGCCGCAAATGAGTTGTCGCGTCACGAGGAAAGGAAGCAGGACGTCGGAGATCCGCGAAAACTCGCCGGCTCTCGCGACAAGGAAATTTTCGTGGCAACCGTACGAGTTCCCGGCTGAATCGGTGTTGTTCTTGAAGAGGTAGATATCGCCGCCTATCCCCTCCTCGGCCAGTCGCTCTTCCGCGTCGATGAGCAACTCTTCGAGCACACGCTCACCCGCACGGTCATGATTGACCAACTGGATGAGGCTGTCGCACTCGGCCGTCGCGTACTCGGGGTGCGAACCCACATCGAGATACAGCCGGGCTCCGTTGCGGAGAAAGACGTTGGAACTTCGGCCCCAGGACACCACTCGACGGAAGAGGTACCGGGCAACCTCGTCGGGGCTCAGTCGCCTGTGCCCGTGAAAGGTGCAGGTAACGCCGAATTCCGTCTCAATACCCATGATTCGTCTCTGCACACTTCGACAGTACAACCAGAATGCCCGCTTCACCCGTGTAGTTGACGAGCAGTGAGATCACGAGTCGACAACGGACACAACCGGCATAGGGTGGCCACGTGAGCAACATTCGTCGAAAACTTGTACGTACCGATACGAAACTAATGGAAAGCACTGGGGCGCTTCGACCTTCCGGACTGGATCCGGCGATGCGTTTCCTCTCTCGCGCCGCAGATCACGGGGTGTTGTGGATGTGCATCGCCGGTGTGATGACACTGATCGGTGGGCGGCCGAGGCGTGCAGCGGCCCGCGGAATGCTTGCGCTTGCCGGATCGAGCGCACTGGCAAACGGTGTACTCAAACCGTTGTTCCCCCGGCGCCGGCCTCCCGCCCGCGTGTGGCTCAACCCGAAGCGCGGGGTCACATTTCCCACGTCCTCATCGTTTCCGTCCGGGCATTCGTCTTCGGCCGCAGCGTTTACGGCAGCTGTTGCGATGGAAGCCCCCGTGGCCGGCGCCGTCCTGGTACCGCTGGCAGCTGCCGTTGCCTATTCACGCGTCCACAACGGAGTGCACTGGCCGTCGGACGTATTTGCCGGAATCGCGGTCGGCGGGGCTGTAGCAGCGGGAACACGCCGCTGGTGGGCAGTTCGCGACGAAGAACCAGCCGACCTCGGTCCCGAATGCGTCGTACCCGCACTGCCCCGCGGCGAAGGGCTCGTAGTCTTCACCAACCCGGGGTCTGGCGATGAAAACGACGGCATCGTGGATTCGATTCGCGCATCACTCCCCGACGCCGTCATCGTAGAATTCGATCCGGATATCGACTTCGACAAGCAGATCGAGGCGAAGGTCGCCGAGTTCACACCTCGTGCCTTCGGAGTCTGCGGCGGCGACGGCACAGTCGTCACCGTGGCGAACGCGGCAACAAGACACGAACTGCCGCTCGCAGTTTTCCCGGGTGGCACGCTCAACCATTTTGCCCGCGACGTCGGAGTAGTGGACGTCGACAACACCGCACTAGCAATCGAGACTGGCCAGGCCGCATTTGTGGACCACGCGGTCGTGACAACCGATACCGGGGTGAGCGCACGGTTTCTGAATACGGCCAGTCTGGGCGGGTACCCGGACGCCGTTCGGCTGCGTGAAAAGTGGGAACCCCGCTTCGGCAAGTGGCCGGCCGCGGGAGCCGCGATGATCCGCGTACTCGCGGCCGCGGAGCCGATGTCCGTCACCATCGACGGTGCACAGACCAGCATCTGGATGCTCTTTGTCGGGAACGGCCGCTACTCCCCCGGCGATCAGGTTCCGATGTCACGTCCCGAACTCAACCGAGGACTACTCGACGTGCGATACCTACGCGCAGACCGGCGACTCTCCCGCACTCGACTGCTGTTTGCCGCTGCGACAGGAACATTGGGCAGCTCCAGGGTGTACGTTCGCACGCTGGTTTCATCACTGTCGGTGAATGTCGCCGACAGTCCGGTCGCGATAGCAACCGACGGTGAGGTGGTGGCAGACGCGCGCCGGTTCGATTTCGAAACCGAACCGGGCGCGGTGGCCGTCTACAGAATTACGCAGAACTAGCTCAATATTTACAGGTCAGGAGGATGCGTCGCCTTCGGCGGGCGTCGCATCCTTCTTTGTATCTTCGGCATCCGCAGGCGGAACCGGAAGCATCGCTTCAAGTGCCTCACCCGAGATCCGTTTGAATGCGCGACGAGGCCGATTGTTGTCCAGAACGGCAACCTCGAGCGCCTCGACGGTGAGTATCCGCGGTTCCGCTTCGGTCGTCCCGACTGGTGCCGGCCCGCCCTTCTGCAAAGCCCCGACCGCGATACGCACCGCGGATTCCAGATCCAGATCCCGCTGATACGTCTCGCGCATCGTCGTCACGATGGGCTCGGTAGTGCCGCCCATGACAACAAACGACTGCTCATCGGCGATCGAACCGTCATACGTGATCCGATACAGCTGAGCGGGCGTACTACTGCCGAAACGGCCGATTTCAGCGACGCAGATCTCGACCTCGTACGGTTTGGGTTGCTCCGTGAAAATGGTGCCCAGCGTCTGCGCGTACGCATTGGCCAGCGAGCGGCCCGTCACGTCACGGCGGTCGTACGAGTAGCCCCGCATGTCCGCGTGCACGATGCCGGCACGGCGCAGATTCTCGAACTCGTTATACTTTCCGACTGCCGCAAATCCGAGACGGTCGTACAACTCACTGACCTTGTGCAACGCCGTCGACGGGTTCTCCGCGACAAACACCACACCGTCTCGGTACGTCAGCACGACAACACTTCGCCCGCGGGCAATTCCCTTGCGCGCCAACTCCGAACGATCCCGCATGATCTGTTCGGCTGATGCGTAGTACGGCATCGTCATAACGCAGAATCCCCTTCCGGACTATTGAGCGCGGAACGCGTCGCAACAATCTCTCGCGCGATCTCGGAGGCCTTGGCCGTCGACAGTTCTACCGCCCCGGCCGCAGTGATCGTGACCGCCGTGGGATAGATCCCGCGCGTCAAATCCGGACCACCGGTTGCCGAGTCGTCGTCCGCCGCGTCGTAGAGCGCTTCGACTGCCAATCTCAATGCCGTGTCTTCGTCGATACCGGGCGAATACAGCTTCTTGAGAGACGACTTTGCAAACAGTGAACCCGATCCGACGGCGTGATAGCCGGCGCGTTCCTCGTACCGACCGCCGACGACGTCGTAAGACACGATCCGGCCCGCGGTGAGCGGGTTGGCAGCATCAAGGTCGTATCCGACCAGGAGAGGCACCACCGCAAGCCCCTGCATAGCTGCACCGAGATTGCCGCGCACCATCGACGACAAACGATTCGCCTTGCCGTCGAACGTCAACGACACGCCTTCGATTTTCTCGTAGTGCTCGAGTTCGACGGCAAACAACCGCACCAATTCGATGGCAATGCCGGCGGTGCCCGCGATACCGGCGGCCGAGTAGTCGTCGGTGACGTACACCTTCTGCACATCGCGACTGGCGATGAGATTACCCATCGTTGCCCGACGATCTCCGGCCAGAAGCACACCACCGGCATAACTGATCGCGACGATGGTGGTTCCGTGCGGCGCGATATCGCCCCCGCCCATGACTACACCTCCCGTGTCTGCGAAACGGTTCTGCGGAAGATGTTCCGGTGCATGCACTCGGAGATATTCCGTGAACGACGACAGATTGGAGCCGAAGCTCAGCCGTGTGTCCCCGTCAGCTAACCGGGGAGCGCGACCGCCCGTCACTGGCCGCCCTTCTGGACATACGCGCGAACGAAGTCCTCGGCGTTCTCTTCCAGCACATCATCGATTTCATCGAGTAGGTCGTCGGTTTCAGCAGCTAACTTTTCACGACGCTCCTGGCCGGCACTACCGTCGCCGCCCGTGGTTTCGTCGTCTTCGCCGCCACCGGCACGCTGCGTCTGTTCTTGAGCCATCGCCGTCGACCTCCTTAAGTGAAGGGAGCTCTCGCGAGCATCCTGTTCGGCCCAGCAGAGTCGGTAACTGATCCCGCTCGGACCTTTACCCTACCGAGCGGCACCGTCACGTGCCGGGAGACGCGACGATGAACACGTACGGAAATCAGTGGGTGAGCTGATCCACCAACTCCGCTGCGCTGTCGACAGAGTCGAGCAATGCACCCACATGGGCTTTGGTTCCGCGCAACGGTTCCATAGTCGGAATCCGGATCAACGACTCACCGCCGAGATCGAAGATCACCGAATCCCAGCTTGCAGCAGCAATGTCGCCGCCGAATCGGCGCAGACATTCACCACGGAAGTAAGCGCGCGTATCGGTCGGCGGATTACTCACTGCGTCGAGAATCTGCTGTTCCGTAACAAGCCGTTCCATCGATCCGCGGGCCACCAAACGGTTGTAGAGCCCCTTGTCGAGGCGCACGTCCGAGTACTGCAAATCGACCAAATGCAAACGCGGCGCAGACCATGCCAACCCTTCACGGTTGCGGAAGCCCTCGAGCAGACGCAATTTCGCCGGCCAGTCGAGAATGTTCGCACACTCCATGGGATCCCGCTCGAGTAGATCGAGGACCATCGCCCACTTTTCGACGATGTCGTCCGCCCGCGGGTCTCGATCGGTCTCTCTGTCGAGGAACCTCGCGACGCGATCGAGGTAAATCCGTTGCAGGGCAAGACCTGTCAATTCACGCCCGTCAAAGAGGGCGACAGTTTTGCGCAGCGTCGGGTCGTGACTGATGTGATGAACAGCGGTTACCGGACGGGCCAATTGGAGATCCGTGAGGTCGACTCCCGCTTCGATCAGATCCAGAACCAGAGCCGTCGTCCCGACTTTGAGATACGTCGACATCTCGGCCAGGTTCGCATCGCCGATGATGACGTGCAAACGCCGATACTTGTCGGCGTCGGCATGAGGTTCGTCGCGAGTGTTGATGATCCCGCGCTTGAGCGTCGTCTCGAGACCGACCTCGACCTCGATGTAATCGGCGCGCTGCGAAAGCTGGAAACCGGCTTCATCGCCGGACTGCCCGATTCCGACGCGTCCCGAACCACAGATCACCTGACGCGAGGCGAAAAACGGCGTCAGTCCGGCGATGATGTCGTTGAACGGGGTATCGCGCGAGCACAGGTAGTTCTCGTGGGTTCCGTACGACGCACCCTTGCCGTCGACGTTGTTCTTGTACAACTGCAACCGCGGCGCACCCGGAACGCTGGACGCGTGACGTGCGGCGGCTTCCATGACCCGTTCCCCGGCCTTGTCCCAGATCACCGCGTCCAGCGGATCCGCGACCTCGGGTGCCGAGTACTCCGGGTGCGCGTGATCGACGTACAGGCGCGCACCGTTGGTCAGAATCATGTTTGCCGCACCGATCTCGTCGGCATCGATCACGGGAGCGGGCCCGCTCAACCTCCCGAGATCAAAGCCGCGGGCGTCACGGAGCGGCGATTCGACCTCGTAGTCCCAGCGTGTGCGCCGAGCCCGGGGAACCCCCGCGGCCGCCGCATACGCCAGCACCGCCTGGGTGGACGTGAGTATCGGATTAGCCGAAGGCTCACTGGGTGAAGATATTCCGTACTCGACCTCGACACCGATAATCCGCTGCATAACTTCGAGACTATGCGATCGAGCATCATTACCCGCAGTGGTGGCACAGTAGTAAGAATGGATCAGCCGCCTGCCGCCCAGCCGAACCCGTCGGACGAGGTTGTCGCCGTCTATGACCGAGACGGCAATCCAATCGGCCAGGCGCCCCGCGCAGTCGTCTATCGGGAGGGTCTGTGGCACGCCAGCGCCGGTGTTCTGGTGCGCTCCACAGATGGTCAGCGTGTGTACGTTCACCGCAGAACTGCCTGCAAAACCGTCTTCGGAGGCCATCACGACTGCATCGCCGGTGGCGTCGTAGATCCGGGAGAATCGCCCTACGAGACCGCTGTGCGCGAGGTGGGAGAAGAGCTCGGAATCTTCGGCACGGAGGATGCGCCGTTGGAGCTGAGAGAAATTGCGCGAACTTCGTGGGACGGCGAGTGGGGCGGACGCCCACTGCGGTGCCATCTGTTTGCTTTCGAACTCAGCTACGACGGTCCGATCCATCATCAGCCGAGCGAAATTTCCGACGGATGGTGGTGGACGCCAGAAGAACTCGACGCCCACCTGCGGGATCCGTCGTGGCCGTTTGTTCCCGACACACGTGTCCTGCTGGCCGACTACTGCTGGAGCAGCCTCAGCAAGGAGTGAAGCCCGGCAAGACACAGTCTCGGTGACTCCGCGCTGCCGCATGCATGACGCTCCCTCTCGACAATCCGCGAAGGAGCGTCGTCCCGTGGTCTAGTCGACGGTGATGACGGTTTTACCAACGAGCTTGCCGCTTGCTTGCTGCGTCTTCGTGGACCGCCTGTAGCTGCTGCAGTGGTCGGCGATCGACAATCGCGAGCTCGAGGCGGCCTTCGTCTAGACGGGACACCATGTCGGCCAGGTGGGAGCCGTTGGGCGTCACCCATACGCTCGCAGTCCGGACCGAGCGCTCGTCGTCGGCGGGCACGGCCCCGGCGGAGCTGACCGCAATGCCGCCGTCAGCGACGTACGAGGCCAGCTTCGCAAGTCCGTCCGCATCCAAACGCACGTGATTGACTACCACGTCGAAAGGACCACCGACCGCGGCAGGACCCGCATCGAGGTCCAGCGGGCCGACAATATTCGTCACGCCGTAGCCGCGGAGACCAACGGCGTGCTGCGGTCCGTCGACTGCGGTGACGGTAGCGCCGGCGTCGACCGCAAGCTGGACGACGAGGCTGCCCACCGCACCGCAGGCTCCATTGACGAGCACGCTCTGCCCTTTCTGGATGTCGGCCAGCTCGATGGCAGCCTGCCTGGCTGCGAGGCCGGCGAGCGGAAGCGCTGCGGCATCGGTCAGGGCCACCGTGCGGGGCGCGGCGGCAAGAAGACCGGCCGCGATCACTGCGTACTCTGCCGCGCCGCCATGCTGGTCCAGGGGAAACATGCCGACGACCTGGCCATCGACCTGCAGGCCGCTTACCTCTGCGCCCAGCTCGATGACCGTGCCGGCAACGTCCAAACCTGGTGTGATCGGCAATGGGGTGGGAATGGCTTCCGCCAGCACCCCTAAGCGGATGTGGTCGTCTACCGGGTTGAACGACGTGGCGGCGACTTTGAGCAGCACCTGGCCGCGACCGGGTGCTGGGCGTGCCACCTCATCCTCCCGCACAACCTCGGTGCCGCCGAACTGGTGGTAGCGAATCGCTTTCACGGAATCTCCTCGTGTGTGTCGTCGGGGCCCAGAATTAATAAGGGCCGCCCGCTTGACTTGACGAAGACCAGCAAGCGGTCTGGCAGGACCTGCTTACCGTCGTCATCGCACTGCCCACGTTGCTCGATCGTCAATTGGAGCAGGACGCCGAGACATCGAACTTCGAGTACAGCGTCCTCGCGCGCCTGTCCATGGCCGACGACCTGATGATGCAACTCAGTGACCTGGCTGCGCAGTGCAACAGCAGCCAACCCCGACTCTCGAAGGTGATGGTCCGTTTCGAGCAGCGCCAGTGGGTCACTCGCCAACCCGACCCGGCTAACGGGCGCTACACGCTTGCCACGCTGACCGAGGCTGGGCTGCAGAAGGTCGCCGACTGCGCGCCCGGCCACGTCGAACGCGTGCGAGAGGAGGTCAAGGTCGAGCGATCGGAACCGCGCGGGTCTTGTGGGCCGGAACGAGGAACTATGTTGACCTCCACAGATTACGGTCGCGTCGGCATCATCAGGCCACCCAACCGACGAAAACTGATGTCGCAATGAGTGATTGAGGCAACCAATCAAACAGCTGAGCGGCAGGCGACGATTGCACCATGTGGCCGGTAGCCGTGGCCGGTTCGCGTGTGCGTCTCGATCGTCTCGAATCCCGCCGCGAGCAACTCTAAGCGCAACCCTTCCACGGGCCACCGATACGCCTCGACAACAAGATGCGCGAACGGCTCGACCGTCGCGCCCTCGAAGAACCCAAGTAGTAGGCCACCGCCTGGCCTGATGCAGCGCGCAAACTCAGCCAATACCGTGCGCACCTCCGCGGGCGGCGTGTGGATTATCGAGTACCACGACAGCACACCACCCAGTGAACCATCCGGCACGTCCAGCGTTTCCAGCCTTCCGACTCGGAACGGTACTTCTGGAAACCTGGCCTTCGCATGACCGATGAACTCCGGCACCAGGTCAACGCCCTCGACGTGGACCCCGCGTTCGAATAAGTAGTTGGTCCACTGGCCAGACCCGCAGCCGGCATCGACAACGGGACCATCGATTCCCTGCGACCAGGCCGACACCAACTCCCGATCCGCTGAGTGCACCGAATCCATCGATCCGAAAGCGTCGACGCACTCGCCTACGCGCCCGGCATAGGCATCGCGCACACTATCGATTTGCATGAACCGAATCGTAGACGGCGAGAACGTTTCTCATACATTTTTGCGGCAGAAGACTGCCCAATAGATGTTCTTGACTATCGCCAGTAGCAGACGAAGTCATTTCTCGACGTCAACGACCGTTGTAGTCTCGGATGATGGCACTCTCCGAAAACGAGCGTGAAGAATTCCTGGCCGAACCACATGTAGCGGCACTGTCGGTATCGAACGGTTCCCAGCACGGACCGTTAACTGTCCCCATCTGGTATCTCTATTCGCCCGGAGGAAGTCCCTGGGTTCTAACTGGGAAGGACTCGACAAAGGCCCGACTCATCGAGTCTGCCGGGCACTTCTCACTCATGGCGCAACGACTAGAACCGACAATTCGCTATGTGAGCGTCGAGGGCCCCGTCGACAAGATCGTTCCGGGTACGGACGAAATGTTGGTCGAAGTGTCGCGGCGGTACCTCGCACCGGACAAAGTCGACGGGTATCTCGATTTCGCGCGTTCACAACTGGGCGAGCAGGTCGCTATCTACATGACTCCACAACGCTGGCTGTCTGCCGACCTCGGACAAATCTAGGACCGCAGGTCCGGTTACAGAACGACGCAGTCAGTCGCGTGTCGGGTCGTCATCAGGCACTATCGGTCGCAGTGAGGTGTCGATGTCAGCGGGCGCGTTCAACCCTGGCTTCATCCCACACCGGCGACTCACTCTCGTACACGTTCCCACCCGAGCCGAAGACAAGGAACCTGTCGAACCCACGCGCAAACCAACGATCATGGGTGACCGAGATGACGGTGCCGGCGAACTGCGCGATCCCCTGCTCCAGTGCGTCCGCCGAATGAAGGTCGAGGTTGTCGGTCGGCTCGTCGAGCAACAGCATCGTGGCGCCCGAGAGTTCCAGGAGCAGGATCTGTAGGCGCGCCTGTTGACCACCGGACAGATCGTCGTACTTCTGCTCCGCGGCTAGGGACAGCCCGTAGCGATCGAGAGCCCGGCTCGCCGCTTCGCGCCCCATCCCATGTCGATGCTCGTCGCCCATGTGCAGGATCTCGAGCAGCGTGTTCCCCGTGAGGTCGGGCCGAGAATGCGTCTGGGCAAATAGTCCAGGACGGACCCGAGCGCCCAGCGTCGCTGTGCCGCCATGATTGACGGGAGCGATGTCGAGCGCCTCGACGGGTAGGTGCTCGGTTCCCGGGTCGGTTCCTCCACCCGCCAACAATCGTAGGAAGTGTGACTTCCCCGACCCGTTGGAGCCCAGCACGGCAACTCGATCTCCGTACCAGATTTCGGTATCGAACGGCTTCATCAACCCGGTCAGCTCGAGATCTTGGCATACCAAGGCGCGCTTGGCTGTTCGTCCTCCGGAGAGTCGAACGGTCACCTTCTGCTGCAGTGGAATTGCCTCGGGTGGTCCCGCCTCCTCGAACTTCGCCAGCCTGGTTTGCGAAGCGTGATACCGCGCAGCGACGCCGTCGTTGAACTTCGCTTTCTCGCGCAATCGGAGAACCAGGGCACGCAGTTTCACAAGTTCTTCGTCCCAGCGCCGACGCAGTTCTTCGAAGCGAGCGTTGCGATCCTCACGAGCTTGGTGATAGCTGGCCAGACCGCCACCGTGGGTCCACGACGTAGCGCCGCTGATTCCTGGCTCCAGGGTGACGATATGAGTTGCGGCGTTGGCAATCAGTTCGCGATCATGACTGACGAACAGGACCACCTTCGCAGACTCCGAGATCGTCTTTTCCAACCATCGCTTACCCGGTACGTCGAGGTAGTTGTCCGGCTCGTCCAGAAGAAGTGCGTCGTCAGGCCCGGCGAACAGCGCTTCCAGGACCAACCGCTTCTGCTCTCCCCCACTGAGTGAGTTGGCTGCTCGCCACTTCGCTAGGTCGTACGGCACACCGAGAGCAGATGTGGTGACCTTGTCCCAGAAGTCTTCCGTTTCGTAGCCGCCCACGTCCGCCCAATCGGCCAGAGCGTGCGAATACTTCATCTGGGTCGATTCTTCGTCGCGCTCGATCAGCATGTTCTCCGCGGTTTCGAGTGCTAGCGCTGCGTCGCGGATCGGGGCGGGTGACACGGACAGCAGGAGATCACGCACGGTGGACTCGTCACGAACCTGACCGACGAATTGGCGCATCACGCCCAGCGTTCCGGATCGCGTGACGGCGCCTTCGTCTGCGGCCGCATCCCCGGAGATGATGCGGAGCAATGTCGTTTTGCCAGTCCCATTCGGGCCGATCAATGCAGTCTTGGCACCGTTGCCGACTCGAAAGCTCACACCGCTGAGCAACTGTCGACCATCGGGGAGGAAGTAATCGACGTCTGCGATGTTGAGGTGAGTCACGGTGTCAAGGGAACCCTACGCACGTCGATCTGCCAAACCATTAATCCGTTGATCGGCCACAGTCTCTACATTCATGTTGGAAATAGACAGACAGGAGTGATCCACTTGGTGTGCAACTGTTGGGATTTGAGAAATTCAGCCCAGCCTGCCGAAAACGAATCTGCGCGTTTCGCTTCGGGGCGGCAGGGAAGGTGTCTAGATTCAGGGCAATCTGCGTCCACATCGCGGCGCTGCCTCTGAAAGGACCGACGATGCAGTTCAACCTCGCAGACGTTTTCGAGACGGTCGCCAACTCAGTACCGGATCGCGTTGCATTGACTTACGAGGGAGAGAACTTCTCCTACGGCCAGTTGGACGCGGAGGCCAACAGGACTGCCCACCTGCTCACGAAGGTCGGCATCTCCCGGGGCGACCACGTGGCGCTGTTCCTCAAGAACAGCGTCGAACATGTCACCTCAATCCTTGGGTTGATCAAGATCCGCGCGGTGCCGATCAACGTGAACTACCGGTACACGCCCGCCGAACTCGAGTACATCTTCACTAACTCCGACTCGGTCGCAGTGGTCGTGGAACTCCCCGAACATCAACGTGTCCTTGCTTCCCTTCTCGACGCGTGCCCGATGGTGCGGACGGTGATCGTGATCGGCGAGATCGACGCCGAGTTGCTCGCCGCCGCGAATGCACGCGCAGTGTCCGTGGTTTCCTTCGCCGACGCTCACGAGTTGTCCCCCACAGCGGATTTCGACGCCCGTACGGGCGACGACCTGTACCTGCTCTATACGGGAGGGACCACCGGATACCCGAAGGGCGTCATGTGGCGGCAGGACGACTTCTTCCGCAAGCCGCTCTCCGGCGGAAACCCGTACGGCGAGGCGGCGCGGCAAGATCTCGCCGAGATCGCCAGTGCTGCAAAGGAATTTCCCGAACTCTCATTCCTCATTGCCGCACCTCTCATGCACGGTGCTGCGTTGTATTCACTGTTCACCTTCTTCACCCTCGGCGCTCGCGTGGTCCTGCGGCGCGACTTCGACCCCAAGAAGGTTGTCGAAGCGATCGAGAAGGATTCGGTCCAGGTGATCCTGATCGTCGGCGACGGCATGGGGATGCCATTGGTCGACGAGATGGAACGACGCAAGGGCGAGGTCGATTTCAGCTCCCTGTTCTCGATTACGTCGGGTGGCGCAATCTGGTCCACCAGCGTTCGGGACCGCATGTTGGCGGTCAAGCCAGACCTGCTGTTGCGGGACAACTTCGGTGCCTCGGAGTCCGGTAACGACGGCGCCTTCTCCATTGACGAGGCCGGCAATCTGCGAATGCCGCCCTCTCCGAACATGGTCCTTGTCGACGAGCGACTGGACGAGATCCCTGCGGGTTCCGACGAGGTCGGCTACATCGCGCGCATCGGCAACGTCCCGCTCGGCTACTACAAGGACGAGGACAAGACTGCTCGCACGTTCCCGACCCGCACGGATGGAACCCGCCTGTCAGTGCTCGGCGACATGGGCAAGGTCGAAGCGGACGGCACTATCGTCTTTCTCGGCCGTGGCTCGCAATGCATCAACACCGGCGGCGAGAAGGTCTTCGCCGAGGAGGTCGAGGCAGCCCTTCACGCACACCCGTCGATCGTCGACGCACTCGTCGTCCCCGCACCCGACGCACGCATGGGGCAACAGGTCGCAGCGGTGATCGCGACCTACCCCGGGTCGCCGGAACTAACCCTCGACGACGTGCAGGAACACTGCCGTAAGACGTTGGCCGGCTACAAAATTCCGCGCACGATCGTACTGGTCGAGGAAGTCAAGCGAACCCCAGCCGGCAAAGCGGACTATCGCTGGGCGACGACTCTGGCGTCCTCCTAATTCGGGAGGGATTCGCTCTGGTGACGCGCGATCGATTGGTCAGGACGCGGTGGATCATGATCTGGACCTCGCCCTTATCGGCGTGGTTATGGCCGAGCCTGGGCTCGCCGACAGCCATTCGGTGAGCAAGGTCTGCCACGAACCGCAATGGCAGCGCAGGTACGTTACCGTCCCCTCACTCGTCCGATGCCGAGATTCGACCTCCCAACGGTGAATACAACTGACCGGTGCGATCTCTGTTCTTGTCATGCGACAAGCATGATGTAATGGCCTTATGCATCTCAACCCTTACTCGAAGATGCGATGACACTGGCACAGACGAGCGAAGAACACGCCGACCTGACGGAAGCTGGCAAAGAGGATGTATACGAAAGTTGCGCTATTCCCGTCCCTCACCGTTTCACGGTCTGACCCGAAACCTTAGATTGCGGCCTCCCATTAGGACTCGAGCCTTCGGCGTTCCTTCTCGATCTGGCTTTGTTCGAGTCGAATACGCTTGCGTTCCTGAACACTGAACCGTCTGACCTGCATCGCGAGTACGGCGTCAGCACCAGTTTCCGTCACCCCGAGCAAATTCATCACGGCGCGTCGGGATCCATCATGATCGGAGGCACCGCTCACCACCGCGATGAGCTCGCTGCGGCAGTCCATGCCGGCAGCGATCGCGGTGAGGATCTCAAGTCGTTCGGTGAGCATCGCCAGCATTTCCTGACGGCTCGGAGGTGGATCGCCGCGGCGTTCGTCGTCGTGGCCCTGCTGTCCAAAGAAGCTCTCACCTGTCATCGGCTCAGGATGGCCGGTGAGAAGCAGCCCGGTGTCGGTTCCGAACGTTCCACGCATGTGCCCGGAACAGTAACCTTGTTCATTCGGGCATCACCCCAGTCGATCGGTTCGGCGTCGCTGGCAACCGGCGAGGTGATCGTCTCGATCCTGGTCTTCACGATCATCGCCGGTTGCACCGTGGCGATCCCGGTCGCCGAGTACCTGGTGGCTGCAGATCGTCTACGTGAACCGTTGGCCCAGCTCAAGGTTTGGCTCCAGGAGTACAACACCACGGTGATGAGTGTGCTGATTTTGGTGATCGGAGGTGTCCTGATCGGCAAGGGAATCTGCGGAATCCGCTGATCCCGGCTCGGCCAGGAAATCCGCCAAGAGGTGCTGTCAAGTTGTTTGGTGTGCAACTGTTTTCGGGCGCAGCACGCCATCACAGTGGGCGGTGTTCAGGCAGCGAGGGTCTGTTCGGTGACCTGATCCCACACCTGAAATCGAGCGGCAGTACCAGTTTTCAACCGTCGTCACACAAACGAAAAGATGCTGCCCTGAACTGGGATAATTCGACTTGCGAAAGTTGAATCAACACCAGTTCCAGGAGCATCTTTTCGACCCGTGAAGTCGGCATGTGCCCAACTCACAGACGAGATCAGTCGATGAACTGCCATGTGATAGGAATTCTTCCATCCGACAGATTACCCAACTTTGCAAAAGCTGCTGGTGAAAGATCAAGATCACCAGCGGCGCAGCCTGGGCATGTATCTACGATGGTTACAGTTACCGATCTCATCCCCCTCGTGGCCAGAATTCGTTTTCCGCACAACGCTCTGGTCCAGATACGTGCGGAAATCGCAACCACGTAGTCGGCATTTACTGACGTACCGCCACAACTACCGAGCCCGACTTTGAAGTACGTTGCATCGCCGCTGTACGTTTTCGTATCGTCCGGCGTGCTGCCTGCACTGCCTGTACTGCCGGTGGAGGTGTCTCCAAGCATTTCGAACAAAGTGGGTTGCGCACCCGCTATCGGCGTTCCCGCCAATACGCCAGCGGATGCCGCCACCGCGACGGCCACGGATACCACAATTCGTCGCACGGAATATCGGGACAAAACGACCTCCTGTTTTCAATCGGAAACGGGGTATTTTCGCACGTTTGGGCGACGGTACCGGCCGACCGGTACTACCACTGTGTAGGCTCGCCGGACTTGACATTCCAAATAGGTTCTGTCCGGGTGACGGTGACCCCGGGCGTCAATGTGCCCTCATGTCAAGCGAGGGTCGCAGGCATGCTTGCCACGGGTCCTCGACTCGGGCGCGTAGATCTTCGCGGCAGGTTCGGCGAGTCACAGGCATATGCCGAGACCGACCAACAGCGTTGTCAAGTTGTATGGGGTGCAGCCATTTTCGGGTGCAGCAGGGAAATTTGTGGACCGGAGTTCATGCGGCCTGGGCCAGTTCGGCGACCAGATCCCACACGTGAAATCGAATAGCGACTTCGGTGCGGTGATCGGTGGCGGTCATACGGTGCCGAGGCGGGCGGAAGTGCGGTGAGATACGACTGAAAGCGGCCAAAAACAACTGGGCTGAGCCGATAGTGCCGGTGTTCCACCGACGACATCGTCTCCAGGTGCGCGACCGGGTAACTGCCGAGCTTGCCGGTGATCAGAACGCGCGGCGGGTTCTCAAAGACCGTACTCCGACCGAACTATTCGAGACCCTGTTAACCTCTCAGCCACGCCAAGTGTTTCAACGATGACCAGAACCCGCCCCGTCGTTGACAGGGCCCTCTCGGTCAGGGGTGCGTCTGGATCTGTTGAGCACCAACCCCCTTGAGTGCTCCGGAAATCAAAATCCACAATCGTCCCCGCTTTAGTGCGGTGCGTGGTGATCCGAGAAGACCAGTAGCCGCACAAAATTCTGACGATAGCAGCGCGAGTTCAGATCAGGACGAAAGCCTCACCGCTCCAACTAAATAGGGATTCCCATGAAGCTCTACGACGGTAGAGCGCGTCACTTCGTGGCGAGGTTGCTGGTTCGAGTCCAGCTGGGAAACAACAAGACCCAACTGCCCTGAAAACTGGCAGGCCATGAAAGTGCTAACACGTCCAGCGGGACACGCCGCGGCGTTTCACACGAACGCTTAGGCTGCCTCGTAGTCCATCAAACCGCGACTGAGAATTTCCTCGTGGATCTCGCGCAACGAGTCATCGAGATCCGCGAAGTATCCAGCATCAGGACAAGGAATGAGCATAGTTGCATCCTCGTAAGTAACTCTCAACGAGCAGTACAGATCAACAAGATCGGCATTGTCAACTAGTGCGAGCGGCTTCATCGAGTGACCTCCGAAGATCAGTGTTCATTTGTGATCGCCAGTCCTGGCAACGCCACTTGAGGGACGAACAGCTAACCAAGGCCTACTCGCTGTCTTCCCCGGAGACCTTTCCCTAAACGCTTCAGTTGGCACCAACCGAACGCAGTGACTTGTTGAAGGAAGCGATGGGCTGATGCTCACTTAGGCACCGTCACCTCGAGAACATTCGAACCATCAACGTGCCAGGTCGGTCGCCGCGAGGAAACGAATCGCGAACTCCGCACAATTCTCGCAGCTATCGCTGATCAGAACCAGGCTGCGGCAATCGCCGCTCTTCATCCATCCGGTCACGAACAGGCCCACGATCGGTAGACCGTTCCCGTTCGACCACCGCGGCGCTCCGGTGCGGAACGGTGCCACGTCCATGATCGAAAGGCAGTCCGGCAAGTGGCGTACAGACATACCCGATTACCCGGTACACCGCTTGAACCGTGTAATCGGTACAAACACCCGAGGCGGTGAGGTGACCGTAGCCGTCCGGATCTGTGCGGTCCACGCGGAGTGCTTCAACTTTCCCGTCACCAAGAATTTCCGCAGGCTGGCGGCAAAGGTGCAGGTAAACTCGGCGCTGGGCAGTTCGTTCGGCAGAAATGGCGTCCGCGAAAGTGCGGAGCGTCTCTACAGCCAGCTGGGTGTGCACCAGCTGTTTGGTCATCCGCGCGATATGCCGGTCCGGTGCGACGTCGGCAGCGTCGACCACGACATCGACTCCGGGTAATTCACCGAGAGCGCGCAACTCTTTCGGGGAGAAGCGAGCGTCGGCGGGTCCGCGTCGGACGAAGATGTGCACTTCCCGAACGAGACTGACGACGATCCCTGCCTGAACTTCGTCGGATACGTCCGTGGCCTGCAGCGATTGTGCCTCTGAGAGAGGCATGCGCGTGACATCGAGTGCAACGTTGCCACCACCGATCACTGCCACCGACTCTGTATGCAACAGCCAGTGCTGTGGTGCGTCCGGGTGATCGTCGTACCAACCGACAGAATCGGCGGCACCGAGAGAACCGGAAAGATCAACACCGGGAATATCGAGCGGCGCATCCCTGAGCGCACCAGTAGCAATGATCACGGCGGCGTAGGAAGAACGTTGATCGTCGACGGAAAGGCCGGTTGCTATCTCCACGTTGCAGAACAGTCGCGTGTTGCCGGCGACCAGCATGGCGTGCAGGGAGTGGAGGATCGCCTCGGTCTCAGGGTGGTCTGGCGCGAGGCCGTAGCGCACCAGCCCATACGGCGTGGGTAGACGTTCGAACATGTCGATATTGGTGCTAGGGCCAGCTCGGCCAGAGCACCAGCGGCGTGGACACCCGCCGGTCCCGCTCCGACGATCGCAACACACAACGGTGGGGAAAAGCCGGAGTGACCGACCGAACCGGGGTACCACTGAACCTCTCGCGCTGATCATGCACCGAGGTTAGAAGCTCAATTGCGGTCGAGATCAAGTCCTCGTGCCAGTAGCTCTGCTCTCAGTAGCCCTGCGACGAGGGCTTGTGCTCCGTTGTGTACCGATAGAACTCGGCGAGTTCGAGTTCTACCGCCGCGGCTTCGTCGACGATGACGGTCACGTGACGATGCAACTGAAGTACCGAAGCCGGGCAGAACGCCGAGACCGGGCCTTCGACTGCCGTCCGGACCGCGGGGGCCTTACCCGCCCCGTCAACGACCAGCACGAGATATCCTGCATCACTGATCGTTCCGAGTCCTTGCGCGATCACGTGATGCGGGACCTCGGCCGGTTCTGCGAAGAACCGTGCATTGTCGGCCCGAGTCCTCACGGTCAGCGTCTTCGCTCGCGGGTATGAGGCGAGAGAGGAGGACAGTTCATTGAAACCGATGTGCCCGTTGAGCCCGACGCCGAGGATGTGCACGTCGATGGGACCGTTCTCGGCAATGGCGGCATCGTAGCGCCGTACTGCTTCCAATTGTGCGGTCGCGCGCGTGCCTACTCGGGGCGCTAGTTCGTCATCGCGCCGATGGCCCCGGTGAAGTAGGGCACCAGCCAGATCGCCCAGACGACCAGGCTGAACTTGTGGAACTTCGCCTTCTCGGAGGGTCGATCGCGGAGCAGGACGATGACCGCCCACACCAGGTGAATGGCCATAAGCGCGATGGCTAGGGCCCCGGTGACGATCATAATGTTGTTGAAGGTGGACGTTCCGGTATCCGGCGACTCATCGGAGATTCGACTCATCAGAAAGGTTCCGGTTGCGTCGCAAATCAGGCCGAGCAAAAATGCACCGGCATGCCACCACTTCAGTGTCTTCTGGATGCGTTCTGACCACACACCGATCGAGTAGAAAACCAGGGCAAACGTGATGACGATGATCGCTGCGGCCAACATGCCCTGAGACTAACTCGGGGCGATCTGCGATGTACGGATGCACTCAGGCCTGCGTGTCGAACGGGACAAGGCCCCTGAAGTAGTGGAATCGCGAGGCGCGTTGTGGTCGCTTGCGCCAGTGTCGATCCACTGACAGGGCCCTTGACGGAAAACCGCTTCGCGACAATACCCGCGAGTTCAGTTGTGTGCCAGGTTGTTCCGCGAGCATCCACAATAGCCAGATGCACGGTCCCTCCGGCAAAAGAATTCAACGCTGAACTAGAGCGCATGGGGGCTGTTCGCCGCGCCCTAGTTCAGCATCGAATTCTCTACTGCTACAGGTTGATTACGTCGCCCACGAAGATACTGTCAGGGTGATCGATCTGTGGGTTCATGTCCCAAACGTCCTGCCAAGTGAGCCCTCGTGCTGCGCCGAGGTCGAACAACGTGTCGCCGGCTGAAACGACTACCACTTCGCCTGACACAACAGCTTCCGCTTCCGGAACGCTCTCCACCGGTGAGGCTTCAGTCAGACCAGGCTCGACAACGGGAGCAATTTCAGATGCAGGTTCAGGCACGGCCGCAAGTTCAGGTGCGAGTGCAAGTTCAGGTGCGGGTTCAGACACTGCTGCCGGTTCAGGTGCCAATTCAGGCATTGCTGCAGGTTCAGGCACTACCGCAGGTGCAGGTTCAGACACTGCGGCAGGTTCGGGTGCTGCGACGCTACCCGAACCGGTGTTGCACGCGCCGACCGATTTCAGGAAGGACATGGGGTCGACCGCCCCGGCTCCGTGAATGCGGAGATGCAAATGTGGACCGGTGGAGCTGCCAGTATTGCCCGTGGCACCGATCTGCGCGCCGACCTCCACGTGCTGCCCCACATTGACCCAGGTTTCGGAGAGGTGACCCATCTGGATCTGCTCGCCTGAATCTGCTTCCAGCTGGATGTAGGTTCCATACCCGCCTGGATCATTCGGTCCGGCAACAGAAATTGTGCCCGAGGTCGGCGCATTGAGCACGGTGCCGACGTTAACGGCGAAGTCAACGCCATCATGTCCGCCGTTGTAACCCTGCGACAGCGATCCCTCAACAGGCCACTCCCAGCTGCAACTCTCTGACCAGCCTTGTGCAGCGGCCGTACCGGCGTTCACTACCACCCCGGCGCCTACGAGAGAGCCCAGTCCTGCAGTGACTGCGATAAATCGTTTCGTGTTGGAAGCCTTGCTATTGCTGTGTTTACTCATGTTTCCTTGACTGATTTGACCGGGGCAGTTGCAGTCTCGATCACGCTGACACAACTGAGTACGTGCTCCGCCGCATGGCGTACTGCACGGACCCCGTGGGATGAACATTGAGAACGCGCCGTCGCAACGACGGCTCTCGCTTGCCACAAACACTTGGATATCTGCGATGCCCGACACACAGCCCGAATCCATCACGGGCGATGCCCGGAACCGATCCGTTAGAGAGGGCTCCGATTGATACCTCATCGAACTGAAGTGTTTTCGGATGCAGGTCAATCGGGTGGGTGCCTACCCGGGTTGTCTGGAACGGAGGGGTGGAACATGCAGATCCTTGCGTTGCGAATGGCCAATTACCTTCACAGGATCTCGCGTCACGACCCCTGCACGCGACGGCCAAATTACCCGAAAACATACCTAGATCGGGTTCCCACCCGACCGGTCGATACCAAACTTGCGGCACGTGGTCAGTGATCGCCCAGTCGGGGAGGTGAGTGAGAACGAATGCAGATCCAGGCGATCCGCGTTCCGGTTTTCTACCGGAAGATTATTGCGGCGGACGTAGTTCACCAAGTTGACCGGTGAGGGCTGCTAATCCCACTCCGAGAAGTCCCACGGCCATGAACCCGCAGATCAGTGCCAGCACACTGACGATCAGAAACTGAGCGACTAGCCCACGCGAACGTGTTGTGCCGAGCGGACCCAACTCGCCCTTACAGAATCCCTGGGCGGGCGCCGAATACTCCACTACCCGAGCGGGACCGGGAGCAATGATGTCGGCGCAGCGTCCGATAGTCGATTTCAGCGATCTCGAGCGTCGTTCATTGACATACACATCGATCGACAGCGACTGTGTGTCCGGAATCGCCAGACGGTGCTCACCCCATGGAAGAACTTCGGTCCTGCCGTTGATCGTGACTATCGGATGATGCGATGTGCCCCACAGGAGCGCAAGCTTTGACCGCTTCAAAACGATCAGTACAGTCCCGGGAACTGCTCCAACCAGTGGATGCGACTCGGTCTCGCGCACGTCGGCGTTCCGTTCTGTTCTCGGGTGGTCTCGGCAGGGAAGATCGGCGCCATCAACCATATCCGTGACTCGAATACACGTCGGGTCGGCAACTCCCAAAAAGGGAATTACCGACCCGAGGTGTCTTTACCGACTACAGGTACTGACCCGTGTTCGACTCCGTGTCGATTGCACGGCTAGCACTGGCGTTCTTACCTGTGACGAGGGTGCGAATGTAAACAATCCGCTCCCCCTTCTTACCGGAGATACGTGCCCAGTCGTCTGGATTGGTGGTGTTGGGCAAATCCTCGTTCTCGGCGAACTCGTCGACGATCGAATCGAAGAGGTGCTGAACCCGCAACCCTGGTGCACCGGTATCGAGTACCGACTTGATTGCGTACTTCTTGGCGCGGTCGACGATGTTCTGGATCATGGCACCCGAGTTGAAGTCCTTGAAGAAAAGAACTTCCTTGTCACCGTTGGCGTAGGTGACTTCGAGGAACCGATTCTCCTCACTCTCGGCGTACATCCGATCAACAACGCGCACGATCATCGCCTTCAGGCAGGCCGTACGGTCGCCGCCGAACTCGGCGAGGTCGTCGGCGTTGATCGGCAAACCGTCCACCAGGTACTTCGAGAAAATATCCTGAGCGGATTCGGCGTCGGGACGCTCGATCTTGATCTTCACGTCCAGTCGGCCCGGACGCAGGATCGCGGGGTCGATCATGTCCTCGCGGTTGGACGCACCGATCACGATGACATTCTCGAGACCTTCGACGCCGTCGATCTCACTGAGCAACTGCGGAACGACCGTCGTCTCCACATCGGAGGAAACACCCGAACCGCGGGTCCGGAAGATCGAGTCCATCTCGTCGAAGAACACGATGACGGGGGTACCTTCGGAAGCCTTCTCACGCGCACGCTGGAAGATCATCCGAATGTGACGCTCGGTTTCACCGACGAACTTGTTGAGAAGTTCCGGGCCTTTGATGTTCAGGAAGTAGGACTTGGCGTCCTTGCTGTCCTGCCCGCGGGCTTCGGCGATCTTCTTGGCCAACGAGTTGGCAACCGCCTTCGCGATGAGCGTCTTACCGCAACCGGGTGGTCCGTAGAGCAGAACTCCCTTCGGCGGGCGAAGCGAGTACTCGCGGAACAGATCCTTGTGCAGGAAGGGCAATTCGACGGCGTCGCGAATCTGCTCGATCTGACGACCGAGGCCACCGATGTCGTCGTAGTGAACGTCCGGAACTTCTTCGAGAACCAGGTCCTCGACTTCGGCCTTGGGGATGCGTTCGAAGGCATACCCGGCCTTGGAGTCGACAAGGAGGGAGTCGCCGGGTCGCAGTTTGCGGGTCGGGGAATCCGCGTCGTAGGCGATGATGTCGGCCTGGGGATCCGCGAAGACAGCGGCCAGCGGCGCCGCGAGCCACACGATCCGCTCCTCGTCCGCGTGTCCGACGACCAGTGCACGGAGGCCGTCGTCGAGTACCTCACGCAACGTGCTGATCTCACCGACCTGCTCGTACGTTCCAGCCTCGACGATGGTGAGCGCCTCATTGAGTCGCACCGTCTGCCCGAGGGCGAGAGTTTCGGTGTCGATGTTCGGTGAGCACGTCAGCCGCATCTTGCGGCCGGAGGTGAACACGTCGACAGTTTTATCGTCGTGAACCGCGAGGAGTACTCCGTAGCCGCTGGGCGGCTGCCCGAGTCTGTCGACTTCTTCGCGCAGCGCGATGAGTTGCTGGCGGGCTTCTTTGAGCGTGTCCATCAACTTGCCGTTACGGATGGCAAGCGAGTCAAGTTTCGACTCCAATTCCCGCATCTGCTCCGGTGACTGTGCAAGCTGACGGCGCAGAACCTGAAGTTCCACTCGTAACGCGTGAAGCTCTTCTGCTGCCGCAACCGAATCCGGGTTTTCTGTCGAGCTCATGTGCGTCTCCTCCCAGTGCGATGCATCAACGCTACCGGCATCAGGGCCCAAGTGTCGCCAGACACGGTGTGGGAGTGAGATTTCACTGCCGCAGCTTGTCCCGATCGCCGGTACTGACCCCCAAGTAGGTCATGTTAGCCTTGCCTACAAGATGGAGACAGCGCCTGTCTCTCCTACAACGAAAGGTCACGCTGTGATCATCCGCAAGACTCTTGTCAGCGCTTGTGCCGTCGCCGCAGTTCTCGCCCTCGGCGCCTGTGGCTCCGACGACTCGAAGGACACGGCTGCTGCCACCTCGACTTCCGTTGCTGCAACCACCTCGAGCTCCGCGAAGGCCACGTCGACAGTCACCGCACCGACGGCCGACGACCTGAACGCCGCACTGATCACGCTCATCGATCCGGCCAAGCCGATCGCCGAGAAGACCGCACTCGTTGTCGACGGCTCCGCACGCCAGGCCAACATCGAGACCATGGGTACGGCACTGGGCGCCAACCCCGCGTACAAGATCACCTTCACAGTCGAGAACGTCAAGGTCGACGGTGAGACTGCAACTGCTGACGTCGCCATCGTCAGCCCGCACGGCACAATGCCCGGCACTCCGTGGACGTGGGAGCTCGAAGACGGTTCCTGGAAGCTCGCCGATACCTCTGCTTGCACGCTGTTCGAAATGGGACGTGCGCCCTGCGCATAAGCCGTTGAAACAAAAAGAACGGCGATCCGGAACTCGGATCGCCGTTCTTTTGTTCTGCCAGTGACTATTTGGCTGCTGCGGTGTTGGAACCCTTGCCGGCGCGACGCTGCGGCTTCGGGGTCACAGTTCCCTCAGCGAGACGACGCGCACTGATCAGGAACGCGGTATGTCCCTGCATGCGGTGCTCGGGTCGCACGGCCAAGCCGACCACATGCCAGCCGCGGACGATGGACTCCCACGAGCGCGGTTCCGTCCAGCATTCCTGCTCACGCATCGCCTCGACGACCTTCGACAGCTGAGTCACGGTCGCCACGTAGACGATGAGCACGCCGCCGGGAACAAGTGCATTCGCCACGGCCGGCAGTACATCCCACGGTGCAAGCATGTCGAGAACGACTCGATCGACCTTGCCGCCGTGGTTATCCGGGTCGAAGTCCGCGAGATCCGCGATGGTCAGTTCCCAGTTCGGGGGACGCTCACCGAAGAATGTCTCGACATTGCGAACCGCATGTTCAGCGTGATCGTCGCGTACCTCGTAGGACATGACCTTGCCCTCGGGGCCGACTGCACGAAGCAACGAACACGTCAGTGCGCCAGAGCCGGCACCAGCTTCGAGTACCCGTGCACCGGGGAAAACGTCGCCCTCGTGGACGATCTGGGCCGCGTCCTTCGGGTAGATCACCTGAGCGCCGCGGGGCATCGACAGCACGTAGTCGACGAGCAATGGCCGCAGTGCCAGGTACGGGGTGCCGTTGACCGACTTGACGACGCTACCCTCGTCCGCACCGATCAAGTCGTTGTGC
This sequence comes from Rhodococcus sp. IEGM 1379, assembly GCF_030056815.1. Taxonomy (GTDB): domain Bacteria; phylum Actinomycetota; class Actinomycetes; order Mycobacteriales; family Mycobacteriaceae; genus Rhodococcus_F. Next base: position 12,832 of record NZ_JASHKR010000001.1, on the reverse strand, counting down.
ACGATTCCACCCTTGTGGGTGTGGTACTCACGGTTGGCCTCGAGAACGATCGTGTAGTGACGACCCTTGCCGTCCGTCAGCTGGACGCGGTCGCCGACGCGGAACGGTCCGGACGGACGTTTCCCGGGTGCGGTGAGCTCGGCCTCGGCAGCGACTTCAGGGATCTCAGCGATTTCGGCGATCTCAGGTATTTCGGGGACATCGGCGACAGCGGACTGCGCAACCTCATCCACTTCGGTTGTGATTTCTTCCGGTTGCAGCTCGTTCGCCATGCGTGAGTGATCCCTGTTCGTTTGTTCCGGCGTCCTCGCCACCGGCTCCGACGGAGTTGTCGGACCAGTCCTCTAGCCTGCCAGGTGTGAGCTCTGTAGAACTGCCAGCCCCCTCCCAAACGGGTGCAACGTCACAGGAGCGCCCGCGTAGCCGGCCCGCACTGTCACCTTCGCGTGCTGGTGATTACAAACAATGCCCGTTGCTCTACCGGTTCCGGGCCGTCGACCGAATCCCCGAAGCTCCCACACGAGCGCAGGTCAGAGGCACTGTTGTTCACGCTGCCCTCGAAGCACTCTTCGGACTACCCACTGGCGAGCGTGTTCCGGATCGCGCAGCCGAGTTGGTAAGGCCGGCGTGGGAGCGCGTGAGCACCGAATCTCTCGAGGTTTCGGAGTTGATTCCCGCCGACAATCTTGACGAGTTTCTCACCGAGGTCGGCAAGTTGGTCCAGACGTACTACACACTCGAAGATCCGACGCGTTTCGACGCCGAAGCCTGCGAGGTCTACGTAGAAACGGAACTCGACAACGGTGTACGGCTGCGCGGATTTGTCGACCGCATCGACGTCGCATCCACCGGAGAGGTGCGGGTGGTCGACTACAAGACCGGTAAGGCGCCCCGTGAGTTCACCGAGTCCAAAGCGCTGTTCCAGATGAAGTTCTATGCGCTGGTTCTCCTACGAACCCGCGGAATCGTCCCAGCACAATTGCGCCTGATCTACCTGGCCTCCGGATCGATCCTCACGTACGCGCCCGATCACGACGAACTCATTCGGTTCGAACGCACACTGTCCGCAATCTGGAAGGCGATCCTGGCGGCAGGTGCGAGCGGAGACTTCCGACCCAAGCCTGGCAAACTGTGCGATTGGTGCGATCACAAGGCCCTGTGCCCCGCATTTGGCGGCACCCCACCGCCCTACCCGGGCTGGCCGGATCTACTGGGCACCGAAGTTGTTGCTGCAAAGGAGAATACGTAGATGACCGACAGTTCGTACTACCGCTTTCTTGGCGCTACCGAGGAAGGCCACGAGCGGTTTGCGAGCACGCAGGCAACGGTGAGCATCTGGGGCCCCACGCTTCAGCACGGCGCTCCCCCGTCGGCGCTTCTGGTGCGCGCCCTCGAGCGTTGCGGCGCCCGCGAAGGAACCCGCCTGACCCGAGTTGTCGTCGAAATTCTCGGACCGATCCCGATCGCGGACATCGAGGTTCGCTCCTGGATCGAACGTCCCGGTCGCAGAATCGAATTGATCGTTGCCGAACTGTGGGCGAGCGCTCCTGACGGATCGTCACGCGCAGTGGCGCGTGGTACCGCGTGGCGTATGGAAACTGCGGATACCAAAGATGTTGTCCACGTTGTGGACCCGCCGCTCGAACCGCGCGAAAGCGGAACACCTGGTGTCCTCGCCGGAATGTGGAGCGTCGGCTACCTGAAGACTCTCGACTGGTCCTGGATTTCCAAAATCGGTTGCGAGGGAACCGGAAAGGTATGGGCCAAGCCCAAGCCGGCGCTGGTCGAAGGCGAGGAGTTGACGGCTCTCGAACGCCTCTTCGTCATCGCCGACATCTCCAACGGCGTCGGTGCCAAACTCGATCCCGAGCACTGGACGTTCCTCAACACCGATCTGACGGTGCACATCTTCCGCGTGCCCGAAGGAGAATGGATCGGCGTGTCTGCTGAAACGACCACCGGACCCGACGGCGTCGGCATGTGTGCCGGAGTGCTCTACGACGAGCAGGGTGCAGTCGGCCGCATCGCCCAGACGTTGCAGATTCGCGCCCGTTCCTGAGATAAGGAACGGGCGCGAATACGCATGCAGTGATCGATCAGAAAGCGCGTACCGAGCGAATGTTCGACGCGAGGATGGCCCTGGCACCGAGTTCGGCCAGGGCATCCATCACCTGATTGTGATCCTTGATGGCAACCATGGCGCGTACTGCGACCCAGTCCGGATCAGCCAACGGCGAGAGCGTCGGCGATTCCATGCCCGGCGTCATCTTGATGGCTTCGTCGAGGATGCTTCGCGGGCAGTCGTAGTCGATCATCAGGTTCTGCTGCGCGAAGACGATTCCGCGAACACGCTCGATCAGCAAGTTGCGTGCAGCGTCGTCCTGCGGCGAACCGGTGCGCTCGATCAGGACACCTTCCGAATCGCACAGCGAATCGCCGAAGGCGACCAGGTTGTGCTGACGGAGCGTACGACCGGAACCGACAACGTCGGCAATAGCGTCGGCGACACCGAGCTGGATCGAGATCTCGACGGCGCCGTCGAGACGGATAACCGTCGCCTCGATGCCGCGAGCCGCGAGGTCCTGACGAACGAGGTTCGGGTACGACGTGGCGATGCGCAGGCCCGCCAGGTCTTCGACAGTCCAGTCCTTGCCGGCGGGAGCCGCATAGCGGAACGACGAACGGCCGAAGCCGAGTGACAGTCGCTCGGAAACCTCGGCACCCGAGTCTCCGGCCAAGTCGCGACCGGTGATGCCCAGATCGAGTTCACCCGATCCGACATAGATGGCAATGTCCTTGGGACGCAAGAAGAAGAACTCGACCTGATTGGCCGGATCGAGAACCGTCAGGTCCCGCGAATCGGTGCGACGACGGTAGCCGGCTTCGCTGAGGATTTCTGCGGCGGACTCGGACAGCGAGCCTTTGTTGGGAACTGCGACGCGCAACATCAGTGAACGTCCTTTCGGAAGGTGATGGGTCAGACGTGGGAAATGTGAACTCGGAACGTCGGGTCAGATCCGATTCACAGATGTCGGTACACGTCTTCGAGGGTCAGCCCGCGGCCGACCATCAACACCTGCGTCCAGTACAAAAGCTGGGAAATTTCTTCGGCTAGCTGCTCATCGCTCTGGTACTCCGCAGCGATCCACACTTCACCGGCTTCCTCGATGACCTTTTTGCCCTGTGCGTGAACACCAGCATCGAGGGCGGCGACAGTGCCGGACCCCTCGGGACGGGTGGCAGCACGCTCGGTCAACTCGGCGAACAAGGATTCGAAGGTCTTCACAGGTAGCCATTCTTTCACGAGAGGGGAACTGGTTTTCACAGGGCCACGCACGAGCCCGTCACAAGCCCATGTCGAGCGCGCGGGAGCTGACGAACCGGCGTGTATGCCCGGTGATCGGGTCCGGGTACTCCAGTGCCCGAGCCAGGAGACGGAGAGGTGCAGAGAAGTCACCTGGTGCCGACGGGCGGTAATGCGGGTAATAGTTGTCACCGACGATGGGGACCCCGAGCGAATTCAAATGCAGCCGAAGTTGGTGGGTGCGCCCGGTTCGCGGGAACAACCGGTATCGGCCAAACGTCGCGCCTGAGGAATCGGTGACGGTCGAGGTCAGCTCGATGCGGGTTTCACTGTTCGGTTCGCCCTCGACCTCGGTGGCTGTCATCTCGCCGTGCACCTTGTTGATCCGGCTGCGGACCGTTCGGGGAAATGTCAGCTCCGGATCAAAACCGGCGATCGCATCGTATTCCTTGACGATCCGCTGTTCGGCGAACAATTCCTGGTACGGCCGACGCAGATCTGGCGTCACGGTGAACACGATGACTCCGGCCGTCATCCGGTCGAGCCTATGTACCGGGGCAAGGTCGGGTAGGTCGAGATCACGCCGCAGCCGCACGACCGCACTTTCCACGATGTGCGCCCCACGCGGAATGGTCGCCAGGAAATGAGGCTTGTCGACCACCAGGATCTGCTCGTCGCGGTGCAGGATCTCGATCTGATGCGGAACCGGAATCTCGGGTGCCGGCTCGCGGTAGAAGTACACGAAGCGCGTGGGCTGATAACGAGTGTCCGACGAGACGGTTCGGCCGTGCTCGTCGACTACGCCGCCGGTGTCGACGAGCACGGTCCACAGTGCCCGTTCGTCTGGAAACTCACCGGTCAGGTACTCCAGAACTGTGCGCGCCTCGGATTCCCGGGGCATCCGCAGCCGATCCGGTCCGAGTCCGTTTCGGATCGGCAGCGGTGCCTTGGGCACTTCTCAGGCCTGTTCGAGGTCGGGTGAACAACTCTCGCACAGCAATTCGAGGGTGCGGCCGTCGCCGTCGATTCTGTTGCGGAATCGAGGCGTGGGCGTTCCACAGTCGACACAGACACCGATAGTTTTCGACTCCGACGAGAACTCGATGTTCATGCGCTTGTCGAAGACATACAGCGAACCGTCCCACAAACCCTTGTCGCCAAAGGTCTCTCCGTATCGGACGATCCCACCGGCGAGCTGGTACACCTCGTCGAATCCGCGTGAACGCATCAGCGACGAGAGCACCTCGCAGCGCACTCCCCCGGTGCAGTACGTGACTACCGCTTTGCCCTTGAGGTGGTCGTACTTGCCGCTGTCCAGTTCGCTGACAAAATCTCGAGTTGTCGTTACGTCCGGAACAACGGCGTCGCGGAACCGTCCGATCTCGGCCTCGAAGGCGTTGCGGCCGTCGAAGAAGACGACGTCGTCACCGCGATTGTCGACGAGCTCATGCAATTCCTTCGGCGCCAGGTGAACGCCACCGCCGACAACACCGTTCTTGTCCACGGCAAGTTCTTCGGGCGCACCGAAAGTCACGATCTCGCTGCGCACCTTGACGGACAGGCGCGGAAAGTCATTGCCCAGCCCATCCGACCACTTGATGTCGGCCATCTTGAAGGGCGCGTAACTGCGGGTGCCTTTTACGTACCGCTTGACGTCCTCGATATCTCCGCCGACAGTGGCGTTGATCCCGTGCTCAGAGATCAGGATTCGCCCGGTCAGATTGTTGGACTCGGCCAAGCTGTGCTGCCACAGCTTGATCGCTTCCGGATCAGCCAACGGCGTGAACTGGTAGAACAATACGATTTTCGGTATAGCCACTAGTCACACCAACCTAACGCGATACAGACGAGTGAACGTCGTGAAGATCGTAAATCGACAAGTCCACCAACGACTCTCGGAACACCCGACCAGGTCCGTTAGCCACATCGACCTCACACGGAACTACCAACACGACGCATCCCGCAGCAGTCGCCGACGCCGTTCCGGTCGGTGAATCCTCGATGGCCAAGCACTGCGCCGGTTGGAGCCCGAGAAGGTGAGCGCCCCGCAGATACGGATCGGGAGCGGGCTTACCCGCCGGCACCTCGTCGCCGCACACGGAATGGTCGAAGAATTCACGACCGAGCATCCCGAGCGCGCGTTCCACCAGTACCCGCTCGGTGTTGGTGACAAGCGCCGACCGAAGCCCGCCGTCACGAACTGTCGCAAGAGCCTCCTGCGCACCGGGGCGCCACGTCACGCCGTCCTCGAAGAGATCGCCGACGCGGGTGTACATCCAGTCCTTCGCCTCGGCAATAGCCTCCGGATGCTTCTCGAGATCGAGCGAATCGAAGAGCGTCGCCAACGCGAACGGACTGGATGCGCCGATGACGGCAATGCGAGTCGCCTCCGTCATCGGCCCACCCAGACGCAGCGACAACTCGTGAAGCGCGATGTCCCACAGCTTCTCCGAATCAAGCAGGGTGCCGTCCATATCCCACAGGACACCACCGAGCGTCGATCCGGGGACCTCAGTCAACACATCAGACATTGAAGTACTTGGCTTCCGGGTGGTGGAGGACAAACGCGTCCGTGGACTGCTCCGGGTGGAGTTGCAGTTCCTCGGACAGTTTGACGCCGATCCGCTCAGGTTCGAGTAGGGCGACCATTTTTGCCCGATCCTCGAGTTCCGGGCACGCACCGTAACCGAACGAGTAACGCGCGCCACGGTATTCGAGGTCGAAGAAGCCGGCTACGTCCGTCGGATCCTGCTCGGCGACAGTGTGCCCACCGGGCAGTACCAGTTCTTCACGAACACGTCGATGCCAGTACTCGGCCAGCGACTCGGTGAGCTGAACGCCGATGCCGTGAACTTCGAGGTAATCGCGGTACGAGTTGGACGCAAACAGCTCGTTGGCGAAGTCTGCGATCGGCTGACCCATCGTCACCAACTGGAACGGCAGGACGTCCACCTGACCCGTTGCTTCCGCATCCTTGCGCGAGCGCACGAAGTCCGCGATGCACAAGAAACGGTCCCGGTGCTGACGCGGGTACGTGAACCGGAATCGTTCCGGCGCATCCGGTTTCGGTTCCGTGAGCACGATGACGTCGTCGCCTTCGGACACTGCCGGGAAGTAGCCATACACCACGGCGGCATGCGCGAGGATGCCCTCAGCTGTCAAACGGTCAAGCCAGTACCGCAAGCGAGGCTTGCCCTCGGTCTCGACCAGCTGTTCGTACGTCGGGCCATCACCCTTGCGCTGGCCACGAAGTCCCCACTGTCCCAGGAACAATGCACGTTCGTCGAGCAAACCCGCGTACTCGGACAGCGCAACGCCCTTGACGATGCGGCTGCCCCAGAACGGCGGAGTCGGGACTGCAACGTCAGCGGCAACGTCGGAGCGGTCCGGCACGACGACCGGAACTTCCTCAGCCTTACGCTTTTCCGCGATCCGCTTGGAACGTTCGTGGCGAGCCTTGCGCTCAGCTGCCTTCTCACGTGCCTCGATTGCTTCGGGGCTGTCCGGTGCCGGGCCACCGCCACGCTTGGCGGTCATGATCTGATCCATCAGATTCAGACCCTCGAACGCGTCACGTGCGTAGTTGACCTCGCCGTCGTAAACCTCTTGAAGATCATTCTCGACGTACGAGCGAGTCAGCGCAGCGCCGCCGAGCATGACCGGGAACTGCTCCGAAACTCCGCGAGCGTTCAGTTCCTTGAGGTTGTCCTTCATGACGACTGTCGACTTCACGAGCAGACCGGACATACCGATGACGTCTGCCTTGTGCTCGATAGCAGCATCCAGAATGGTCGCGATGGGCTGCTTGATGCCGAGGTTCACGACGTCGTATCCGTTGTTGCTCAGGATGATGTCGACGAGGTTCTTGCCGATGTCGTGGACGTCGCCCTTGACCGTCGCGATCACGAGACGGCCCTTGCCGTCGTCGTCGGTGGCTTCCATGTGCGGTTCGAGGAAAGCCACGGCCGCCTTCATGACCTCAGCGGACTGAAGCACGAACGGCAACTGCATCTGACCGGAACCGAACAGCTCACCGACGGTCTTCATACCCGAAAGCAGTGTCTCGTTGATGATTTCGATCGGCGACTTCTCCTTCATCGCCTCGGTCAGGTCGTCGTCGAGGCCATTGCGCTCACCGTCGACGATGCGAGATTCCAGACGCTTGAACAGCGGAAGGCCGGCGAGTTCCTGCGCACGAGATTCGCGAGCCGACGCAGCCGAGACGCCCTCGAAGAGTGCCATCAGCTTCTGCAGCGGGTCGTAACCTTCGCGGCGACGGTCGTAGACCAAGTCAAGGGCAGTCTCGCGGTGCTCGTCCGGAATACGCGCCATCGGCAGGATCTTGGATGCGTGGACGATCGCCGTATCCAGACCGGCTTCGGTGCATTCGTGCAGGAATACCGAGTTCAGAACCTGACGCGCCGCCGGGTTCAGGCCGAACGAGATGTTGGAGATACCGAGAGTGAAATGCAGTTCGGGGTACAGCGCCTTGAGCTGACGGATCGCTTCGATGGTCTCGATGCCGTCGCGGCGCACCTCTTCCTGGCCCGTGGAAATCGGGAAGGTCAAAGCGTCGACGATGATGTCAGATTCGGCAAGACCCCAGTTGCCCTTGATGTCTTCGATCAGGCGCGTCGCGATCGCGACCTTGGTCTCGGCGGTACGGGCCTGGCCCTCTTCGTCGATGGTCAGAGCAACAACGGCAGCGCCGTGCTCCTTGACCAACTGCATGATCTTGTGGAACCGCGACTCGGGGCCCGCACCGTCTTCGTAGTTGACGGAGTTGACCGCGCAACGTCCACCGAGGTGCTCGAGACCGGCCTGCAAGACAGCAGGTTCGGTGGAGTCGAGCATGATCGGCAGCGTCGACGCCGTCGCCAAGCGGCTGGCCAGTGCTGACATGTCGGCGGCACCGTCGCGGCCCACGTAGTCGACGTTGAGGTCGAGCATGTGCGCGCCGTCGCGGGTCTGATCCTTCGCGATATCGAGGCACTTCTGGTAGTCCGCGGAAAGCATTGCGTCGCGGAATGCCTTGGAGCCGTTGGAGTTGGTGCGCTCACCGATCATCAGGATGCTGGCGTCCTGCTCGAACGGAACAGCCGAGTACAGCGACGACGTGCTGGCTTCGTGAATCGGATTGCGCTGCGCCTTCTCCACCTTGCGGACAGCCTCGGCGACAGCGCTGATGTGCTCGGGAGTCGTTCCACAGCAACCGCCGACCAGGCCGAGACCGAATTCGGAGACAAACCCGCTCAAGGCTTCGGCCAACTCGTCGGCACCCAACGGGTACTCGGCGCCATTGGGGCCGAGCTGCGGAAGGCCGGCGTTGGGCATGACCGACACCGGCAGGGTCGAGTACTTGGACAGGTGACGCAGGTGTTCACTCATCTCGGCCGGACCGGTCGCGCAGTTGAGGCCGATCATGTCGATACCGAGCGGCTCCAGTGCGGTCAGCGCTGCACCGATCTCACTACCGAGGAGCATGGTTCCGGTGGTCTCGACCGTCACGTGCGTGATGATCGGCAGACGCAGGCCCAACTGTTCCATCGCTCGCTGGCTGCCGATGATCGCAGCCTTCACCTGAAGAAGGTCCTGGCAGGTCTCGACCAGAATGGCGTCGGCGCCGCCGTCGATCATGCCGAGGGCAGCCTCGGTGTACGCGTCACGCAACACTGCAAAAGGCGCATGGCCGAGGCTGGGCAGCTTGGTTCCCGGCCCCATCGAGCCGAGAACGAAGCGGGCCATGCCATCACGGCCCGGTCCCATCTCGTCAGCGACCTCACGCGCGAGGGCGGTGCCCTTCAGAGAGAGTTCACGAATTCGATGCGAAATATCGTAGTCAGCGAGGTTGGGCAGGTTGCAACCGAAAGTGTTTGTCTCGACAGCATCAGCACCAGCGGCAAAGTACGCGCGGTGGATGTCTTTGAGCACGTCGGGGCGGGTGTCGTTGAGGATCTCATTGCACCCCTCGAGTCCGAGGAAATCATCTAGTGTGAGATCCGCGGCCTGCAACATGGTGCCCATCGCTCCGTCGCCGATGACAACGCGCTGTTTCAACGCATCAAGCAGGGCAGAGTTAAATGAGGCAGACATGCCGTCCAGAGTAGTGGGCGTACCGACATGCTCTGGCCGTAGGCTAGGTGGGTGAGTCCAAGTGAGTTCCCCGTCACTCCCGACGGCCCGGTCGATTTCGACGATTCCGCGGCCTTCGAGAGTCCTGATCGCCCTGAAGGCGACATCCCCGTGCTGCGCGATCCCATTCTTGTTGCGGCATTCGAAGGCTGGAACGACGCTGGTGACGCCGCCAGTGGGGCCGTCGAGCACCTCGCACTGATCTGGGACGCCCAACCGCTGGCCGAGCTCGATTCCGAGGACTACTACGACTACCAGGTCAACCGCCCCACCGTGCGTCAGATTGACGGCGTCACCCGCGAAATCGTCTGGCCTGCTACACGTTTGTCAGTCTGCTCACCTCCCGGCAGTCAGAGCGACATCGTTCTGCTTCACGGCATCGAGCCGAACATGCGCTGGCGAAGCTTCTGCGAGGACCTGCTCGAACTGATCGACCAGCTCAACGTCAGGACAGTCGTCATCCTCGGCGCACTTCTCGCAGACACTCCGCACACTCGGCCGGTCCCGGTCACCGGAACGGCCTACAGCAGCGAATCCGCAGCTCGATTCAACCTCGAACAAACCCGATACGAAGGCCCTACAGGAATCACCGGAGTTCTCCAGGACGAGTGCGTCCGCGCAGGTGTACCGGCCATTTCCTTCTGGGCGGCAGTGCCGCACTACGTATCTCAGCCACCTAACCCCAAGGCTACGGTGGCACTGCTGCAACGAGTCGAGGACGTTCTCGACATCGAAGTCCCGCTCGGCGAGCTTCCGGCCCAGTCCGAGGACTGGGAAGAGGCAGTCAACGAAATGACCTCCGACGACGAAGAAATCGGCGAGTACGTCCGCACTCTCGAAGAGCGCGGCGACGCCGAAACCGACATCACGGAAGCTATCGCAAAGATCGACGGCGACGCTATCGCAGCCGAATTCGAGCGATACCTGCGTCGACGGGGCCCTGGCAGCTTCGGACTGTGAGTAAGAACACCACTGACGGCAACGCGAACAATCCCCCGCCACTCCGCCTTCGCTTGCAACTGATCGCGCTGTACGCCGGCGGGTTTCTCGGCCCGTTCGGCGGCGGTGTCGTCGTATCCACGCTCCCCGAGATCGGCGACGATCTCGGGGTCGGACCGTCAGCGGCCGCGTCGTCGCTCACCGCATATCTGTTGCCGTTCGCCGCACTCATGTTGGTGTCGGGAACTCTCGGTTCCCGGTGGGGCAAGGTTCGGACCGTCCGCATCGCCTACGGGGTGTACGTCATCGCATCCGTGGCGTGCTTCCTCGCTCCGACGATCGAAATTTTCCTCGCGGCCCGAGTTCTACAGGGCTCCGCAAATGCGTTCACCACTCCCCTGCTGCTTGCATCATTGGCGGCCGCCACACCGCAGGCACGCCTCGGTCGCGCACTCGGGGCCTTCGGCGCTTTTCAGGCCGCCGGCCAGTCATCGGCACCGCTGATCGGCGGCTTGGCCGCCGAATTCGATTGGCGCTTGGCATTTCTCATCATCGCCGTCGTCGCCGGCCTACTCGGGGCCATCGGGTTACCGACCGCCGACAAGGCAACCACCACCACCCCCGCACGGCTACGCGACGCCCTCCGCCCCGAAGTTCTCCGCATCGGCATCGCCGCCCTACTGGGCTGGGGCGCACTCGGCGGACTGAGCTTCCTGATCGCCTTCCGCTTCGAGGACGAGTTCGCACTCGCACCTACCGTCAGAGGTCTCCTGCTGACGCTCTTCGGTCTCGCCGGCATCCTGTGCGCGCGTCCGATCGGAATATTGATCGACCGCATCGGCGCCCGATCCTCGGTGCTCATCGGTGCGATCGGCGGTGCGATCCTCGTGACCATCGTCGGGTTGGCAACCGTCATCCCGGCCATCGCGATCGCCTGGTTTGTTGCCGGCATCGCCAGCCAGTTCGTCCTCGTCGGAGTCAACGCGGCAGTACTGGGTTCACAAGGCCCCAACCGAGGCGGCGCAGTGTCGGTCGTCCAAGCCATGCGTTTTGGCGGCGCCGCGTTGGCGCCCATCGCCTTGACCCCCGTCTACGACGTGTCACCCGTCGCCAGCTTCCTGATCCCCGCAGTGCTCCTTGCGCTGGTGACTCCCCTGGTTATGCCGAAACCACGCTCGAAGGCGGATTGAGGCCCGGGTCTCGGTGCAGATTCGAAAATTGAGCGTTGCAAGTCGTGAGTTTTCGGAATTGGCGAGGACTCATGATTGATGCTCGACGGTAAACCTGTATTCGGAAAATCTGGGGTTTCCGTCAACGGCAGATATTGATACTATTGGAACATGAGCGAAGCTGAGTCGGAACCGGAACGCCCCATCGACATTTTTCGTCGATCCGTCGAGATCATCGAAGAAAACTTGCCCGCCACCTGGTCTTTGTCCACGAAGCGCTCCCCTGACCTCTCCGAAGCGCCGCTTCGCCTCGACCTCCGCTCCCCTGACGGTTCAGTCGCCAAGTTCGGGGTCTACGCCGCACACGGGGTTCTGAGCAGCGACGTTCCCGGAATCGCCGACCGCTTCCCCGCCGGGCAGTCCGGCTTCGTCTGCGCCAAATACCTGTCCGAACCCGTGCGTCGCCAACTCGACGCCCACGCCCTCTCCTATGCCGATGCCACCGGAAACGTCTCTCTGACTGCCGACCGTCCCGCAGTCTGGGTGCGTGGCCGGGGCGCCGACGCAGACCCGTGGCGCGGCCCCGGCCGTCCGTCGGGCCAACTCAGCGGCGATCCGTCGGCTCGCGTCGTACGAGCACTGGCCGATTTCGCTCCACCGTTGGCGATTACTGCTCTGGTGCGCTTGGCCGGCGCGTCGACCGGCGCAACATATCGAGTTGTGCAGACGCTGGCCGATCGTGAATTGGTGTCCAGACTCCCCCGCGGCGGAATCGCCGATGCCAACTGGCCGAAGATGCTGCGTGAGTGGGCTCAGGAATCAGTGGCCAAAGCTCCCACACCGCATGGCTTTCATGCCCCCGACGGTCTCGAGGCTCTCTTCGACCAACTGCGCCAACTCAGCGGACACATCTACGCCGGCACCGCGTCGGTCGCTGCCGCACCCTTCGCGCGGTACGCGCCCACACAGCGCGCGCATTTTCACGCGGACAACGTCGACCAATTTGCGGACGCTATGGGCCTCCGACGCGTCGAGAGTGGCGCCGACGTCTGGGTCACCGCTCCACTCTCTCCGTCGGTATTCGATCGAATCCTCACCCGGGACGGCATCCGAATCGTCGCGCCGAGCCAGGCGTACGCCGACCTTCTGGCGGGCCCGGATGCCAACGAAGAGGCCGCCGAGTATCTGTTGTCGTGGATGATTGCCAACGAATCGCAGTGGCGACGCGCCGCCTCCCCTGCTACGGACAGACCGTAGGAAAATCCGAGGGGCACTCTCGCCTACCCTG
>NZ_JASHKR010000019.1 GCF_030056815.1 Rhodococcus sp. IEGM 1379 | reverse complement strand
GCAGCCCACTCATTCACCGGTATTCACCATTCTAGCCACTAACTGAACGGTATTGCACTTAGCGGGATTGGCCGCTACGGCGTGGATTTTCGTGATACGAGTAAAGGGAACAACTCCCGTCTGCGGTAATCCCGGACAGGGGAAAACAGCCTGCGGGCTCAGTCTTGCAACGAGGTAATTCTCCATGTCAATTGGACTTTCCGAAGACCAGCGCGCCCTCGCACAGTCGGTTCGTGAATACATCTCGCGGGCGGAACCGCTCATCGAAGTTCGGGCACGTCTCGACAAGCCGACAAACGAATTGCCCTCAGGATGGTCGACTTTCGCGGAACTCGGATGGCTGGGTGTCCATCTGCCGGAAGAATATGGTGGCGCCGGATTCGGTCTGCCGGAATTGACGGTAGTCGTGGAGGAATTGGGGGCGACGCTGGCACCCGGGCCACTGTTTCCGACGGTGTGGGCGTCGGCTGTCATCGCGGCAGCGGGCACCAGCGAGCAACAGGAAGCGCTGCTTCCGGGCCTGATTGACGGAACCGTCGTCGCGACGGTCGGGATCAGCACCTCTGCCACGCTGTCAGGTTCGTCCGTCGAATTGACTGCGCCAGTAGAGATGCTCTGTGCGGCAATGGCAGATATCCTCCTCGTCTCGATCGGCGAAGACGTCGTCGTGCTGCGACGCGAGCAGGTGCAGGTAACGGAGTCGCCGACGCTTGACCCGACTCGCAGAGTCTCGGCAGTGACCACTAACGGCAGCGTCGACGCCGTTGCAGTTCTGGCCGGCGCCGGCGCACCTGCCGTGTCGATCGGCCGTACTCTGGCTGCCGCCGAAGCCGCCGGAGTGATCACCGCGGCTACAAAACTGGCCGTCGAATACGCGAAGGACCGCTTTGCGTTCGGCCGCGCGATCGGCTCGTTCCAGTCGGTCAAACACATACTTGCCAACATGCTGGTGGACCGCGAAATGTCCACCGCGGCCGCCTGGGACGCAGCGCAAGCAGCATCCGACAACGAGGATCAGAGCTCGTTGGCAGCAGCAGTCGCAGTTGTGACAGCTCTACCCTCAGCCATGCGGGTAGCCCAGAAATGCATCCAGATCCACGGCGGAATCGGGTACACCTGGGAGCACGACGCCCACCTGTATCTGCGTCGCGCCGGGGCTCTGAACGCTGCATTCTCCCCCGTCGTCGCCCGCGCTGACATCGCCGACGCCACCGCAGCCGGGATCCGGCGCGAATCGACCATCGAACTGCCTGCCGAGGCCGACGAATACCGCAAGCAGGCACGTGAATTCGTGAAGAAGGCCACCGCGGCGCCCGCCGATCAATTGCGTCGCCTATTGGTTGATTCCGGCTACGCCGTTCCGCATTGGCCTGCGCCGTGGGGTCGCGGCGCCGGTGCCGTCGAGCAGTTGGTCCTGGAAGAGGAACTGTCGACAGTTGATCTGCCGCAGTACGGAATCGGCGAATGGGTGCTGCTCACCGTTGTCGGACACGGTACCGCCGAACAGCACGAGCGCTTTGTCGATTCGAGTCTCATGGGCACAGTGACATGGTGCCAGTTGTTCAGTGAGCCCGGCGCCGGTTCCGATGCCGCGGGAATCACCACCAAGGCTCGCCGCGTCGACGGCGGCTGGATCGTCAACGGCCAGAAGACGTGGACCAGCGGCGGCGTGACGTCGACGCACGGCATGGCGACTGTCCGCACCGACCCCGAGGCACGAAAGCACAAGGGCATCACCATGATGCTCATCGACATGGCTGCTCCCGGAGTACAGGTACGCCCGATCAAGCAGATCACCGGCGACTCACACTTCTCCGAGGTTTTCCTCGACGACGTGTTCGTTCCCGACGCCGATGTGCTCGGTGACGTCAACGGCGGGTGGGGCGTTGCACGCTCTGCTCTCGGCAACGAACGCGTGACGATCGGCCGTGAACGACTGGGCCTGGGCGTCACGTACAGTATCCACGATCTGTTCACCGTGGTGCGCACTACGAACTCCGGAATGGACGATACCGTGGCCGACCTTGTGGCCGAAGACCTTTCCCTGCGGGCACTCACCACCCGCATCGCAGAGATGGCTGTACTCGGCGCCGGACCGGGACCCGAAGGTGCGGTGTTGAAGCTGGTCGGCAGTGAACACGGCCAAAGGCTCGCCGACGCCGGACTGCTACTCTCCGGGTTCCTCCCGAGCGACAGTGAATCGAAAAAGCCTGTCCATCACAGCTTTCTGGAGGTTCGATTCCAAACCATCGCCGGAGGCACGTCCGAGATCCTCCGCAATCAGATCGGCGAACTCATTCTCGGCCTACCTAGGGAGCCTGCTCTTGTCTAACTCACTTGCCACCGATCTCACCGGCCGCACCGCGATCGTCACCGGCGCAGGCGCAGGCCTAGGCCGTGCCGAAGCACTAGCCCTGGCCTCACGTGGCGCATCTGTCGTTGTCAACGACATCGGCTCCGCAGCAGAGGATGTCGTCCGCGAGATCGAGGCTCTCGGATCCCGTGGCGTAGCCGTGACCGGCGACGTCAGCGACTGGTCGCTGGGAGATCGTCTGGTCGAAGCGGCGGTCGATTCATTCGGCAGCCTCGACATCGTCGTCAACAACGCCGGAATCACCCGTGACGCAATGCTGTTCAACATGACCGAAAAGCACTGGGACGATGTCATCGCGATTCATCTCAAAGGCCATGCGGCACTGTCGCGATCGGCCGCAGTACATTGGCGAGCCGCGGGCAAAGCCGCCGGGGGGCCGGTGTACGGACGGGTGATCAACACAGCGTCCGAAGCCTTTCTGCTCGGGGGCGCAGGTCAAGCCAATTACGCTGCAGCCAAGGCCGGTATCGTTGCGCTCACTCTCTCCACTTCGCGCGGGCTGGAGAAGTACGGCATCACCGCAAATGCCATCTGCCCGCGAGCTCGGACCGAGATGACTGTCGGGGTTTTTGCCGATGGAGAACCTGACGGCGGTCTCGACATCATGGCACCAGAGCGCGTCGCTACCTTCGTCTCCTTCTTGGCTACGCCGGCAGCCCAGACGATCAACGGTCAGGTCTTCGTCGTTTACGGCGACATGGTTGCTTTGATGGCGCCGCCCACCGTGCAGCAGAAGTTCGTGGCTGCCGACGGCACGTTCACCGTGGAAGAATTTGCAGATCAGATGGTGCCGTATATCTCGAAATTACCTGCGGGACAGAACTACTCAGCGAGCAGCATAATCGAACTCGACACCACTGGTGTGACGAACTGACCGGAACGGGCCCGGAGAAACGTAAGTTCTCCGGGCCCGGTCCGGGTAGGTTCCCCGTTCAGCCGGCGGTCGGTAGCATTGCCAACCGCCCGTGTACCCGGAACTCGGCCTCGATTTCTCGCCGTCCGGCATCGCCGAGCGGCGCATACTCACTCGTCTTGCCGATCCGAATGAAAACGGAATCCTCTGCAGCCCAAGCTGTTCGGCGCAAAGGAGCCTTGTTGACCTTGTTGCTTCCGGTGAGAGGTATCTGATCGACAATCCGCACGAAGCGTGGCCACCACTTTGCACCCATATCAGGCTGTTCGCCGAGAAACTCTCCGAAAGCCTTCGGATCGAAACTCACTCCGTCGTCCATCTCGAGAACTGCCATGACCTGATCGCCGGTCCGAGGATCCGGAACCGCAAAGATCGGGGCCGCAGAAATTCCCGGAATTCGTTGCAGCACACGCTCGACCGGTGCGGCCGAGAAGTTCTCACTGTCTACCCTCAGCCAGTCGGAAGACCGTCCCGCAAAATAGAAGTAGCCAGCCGAATCGCGGTAGGCAAGGTCGCCGGACCAAAAATCTGCGCCCTTGACGCGATCTGCCATCGCCCCAGGGTTCTTGTAATACCCCTCGAAAGTGTGCGCCAGGCCTACTGCCACCATCTCCCCGATGGCCTCGGCATTGGCCAGACGCCCGTCACTGTCGAATTCCGCAGGCGGGCACTCGATGCCGGTCGCCTCGTCGAGGACCCTGACATCGAGCCCGTTCTGCGGGATGCCCAGGGAGTCCCGAGGTGTATCGGGCGTACGCCCAATACGGAACACACCTTCGCTCAGACCATAACCCTCCATCACGGTGCAGCCGTAACGTTCGGAGAAGCGTCTGACGTCGGTTTCCGACGCCTCGGTACCGAAGGCCAACTCAAGCGTGCTGTGCGCGTCCCGGGCATCTTCGGGGCAGCTCAGCGTGTACGACAGGGCACGACCGACATAGTTGACGTACGTGACGCCGTAGCGGTGGATGTCGGGACCGAACTTGCTGGCCGAGAACTTCCTTGTCATGGCAACCGTCGCGCCGACGCACATTGCCGGAGCCAGGTTCAGCATTACGGCATTGCCGTGGAAGAGTGGCATGCACAGGTAAGTCACGGAATCGCGCCGCAGCGACGCCCGATCGACCATCGCAACCGTCAAGCGTGCCAGCCGTCCCTGACCGACGATCACCGCCTTCGGTGCGCCCGTCGAACCGGAACTGAAGAGCAGCAGGGCTTTTTCTTCCGGCGTCGGCACCGCCTCGGGTAGTGGTGCTCCGCGGAACGGCGCCAGGAATTCGGCATAATCGGGGCTGTCGATGTTCAGGATGCGCTCGGGTGGAAGACCATGACCCGTTCCGTCGACCAGATGCGCCAAGGCATTCTCGGTGATGACGATGTCCACGTCGCCGTGGCTGATGTCGTGTGCCAGCTCTGCGCCACTGCGACTGGCGTTGATACCGACAACGGCAGCTCCGGCCAAAGGTCCGGCGCCGAGCCAGAATACGAAGTCCGGAACATTCTCGAGCAGGACGCCCACGTGGATCTGACGGCCGTCCGGCTTGGGAATCAACGCGGTCAATGCCGCTGCGCGATCAGCACTTTCCTGAACAACCTCACGCCAGGACCAGGAGCTGTCCTCGTACCGAAGACCACCTCCGTCGTCCTCAGCGCGGCTTCGAATTATCTCTGCGTACGTGTCCATATCTAGCTCCCTACTTCAGCAGTTCGGCCGGCACCGGCGCCGGCGGATTGAAGGTGAGGTAGTGCCCCGGAAAACCGTTCTCGTCGAGATCGTCGGGTTGCCAGCCCTCCAACAGTCCGCTGCCATCGAGTGCATGAACCGAGCGTCCGAATTCCTTCAGTAGTGGCAGGCTGAACGCCACTCGGCCGGTTACCTCGGACGGTTCGGCAGTGCAGAGCAGCAGCGCCGCCTCGGCCATCGTGTCCTCGGGTTCGGACGGCCATCCCGGAACCGCTGCTGCAGCGTGCTCGGTCGCGACGCCACGGTTGGGCGCAAGCGAATTCACAGCGATGTTGTCGCCGTACAGTTCCATCGCGGATCCCGTGCTGATGCGGTCGATCATCGCCTTCGTTCCGCCGTACAAGACAGAACCGGCCAGCGGATGCGGCGCAAACGGCGGACCGACGCGCGGACCGGCCTGCCGGGACGAGATATTGACGATCCATCCCGCACCGTTCGCGCGCATGCTCGGGATGACCGCCTTCATCAGGTCCCAGGTGTTCCACACGTTCGTTTCGACGGAGTCGTAGAACCACTCTCTCGGCATGTCTGCAAAGAGTGTCTCGTAGCGCCGGGACGCGGCAACGTTGTTGACGAGGATGCTCACCGGGCGCCCGAAGCTTTCCTCGATTCGGGCGATCAGAGCGCCGCGATCGAGATCGGGTTCACCCAGATCGACGGCAAAGCTCTGCGCGGTTCCGCCGGACTGCGCGATGATGTCGACGGTTTCCTCGAGCGAGCCCTGAAGATTGCCATCACCCGCACGCAACGTGCGAGAGACCGCCGCAACGGGTATTCCCTCTGCTGCAATACGTCTCGCTATCGCCCGCCCGATTCCTCGGCTCGCACCCGTGACAACTGCAAGACCTGCCGATGTGGCGTTTTCACTGATCATGCCGATACACCTTTCATTCTCCCGAAACGCACTGTCGGGTTAAGTTGAAAACGCGTTCACTGACGCAGGACTTGTGGCACCGGGCCAAGTTGCACGAGCTGACGGCCTCGGTTCCGGCCGGTCAGAACGCTTGCCAACGCAAGCGGGGCTTTCTCCAGCCCGTCTACGACGTCCACGCGGTATCGCAACCGTCCCGCGTCGAGTTGTTCGAGCGCCCATTCACGGTAGCGCGGGTACTGCTCGTAATGGTCGTACACCACAAAGCCCTGAATTCTCAGTCGTTTACGAAGGACCGGGCGCAGGGGCGGGCCGTAATCGGATTCGGCGCCGTTGTACTCACTTGCCATCCCGCACACGACAACCTGACCAAAGTCGTTGAGCTGCTCGAACACCGCGGCCAGCGTCTCACCGCCGACGTTGTCGAAGTACAAGTCGACGCCATCCGGGCAGGTCCTCGCCAGTCCCGCAGCGATCGTCTCGTTCGTCCGATCAATGCAGTCTGCAAACCCGAGTTCGTCTACGACGTAGGCGACCTTGTCACCACTTGCTATTCCGACAACGCGGGCGCCGGCCAGCGCAGCCAGTTGCCCCGCCACCATCCCGACGGCGCCGCCGGCAGCCGAGATTACCACCGTCATAGCGGCTTCGAGCTTTGCCGCGAAGTTCAGTCCGCAGTACGCCACAAACCCCGGCCTACCGAGCACTCCCAGCTCCGCTTCAAACTGAAATCCCGGACGTGGCTCCAACAAGTCCAGATACTCGCCGCGAACCGTGTGAAACACCTGCCAGGTATTCCCGCCACGTACCAGGTCACCCGGCGCAAACTCCGGATGCCGCGACGCGACAACCTCACCCACCAACGCACCATCGAGGCCTGCCTGCGGTGGGCTCACCCCGGCCAGAACGATATCGCCGATCCCGGCCACCGCGCCGAGTGGACCCGGACGCCCGTCGGAGGCAGGCAGCCGCCGACGGGCACTGGGATCGATCGCAAGATAACAGGCCCGGAACAGCACCTCGCCGTCTTGCGGTTGCCGAATCTCGGCTGCGGCGATCGCAAAGTCCTCTGCACGTGGAAGTCCCTGCGGTGCGCGAAGCACGCGCACCGCCAAGTTCTCCCCCGTGGTCATACAGGTGCGCCGATCGACGCGCCCTTCTCCAGAACATTGGCCAGTTCCATGCCGACCGCGCCCGCGCTGCCCAAGGAGAACGCGATTTGACGACCCCACAGGAAGTAGCGGTGGATCGGGTAGTCGATGTCAGCGCCGATTCCGCCGTGCAGGTGCTGGGTAGCGTGGACGACTCGCAGTCCACCACGCGACGCCCACCACTTGGCTACGAGTGCAGCAGCTTCCGCTTCGCTCTCCGCTCCCGTGTCCATCAGCCACGCTGCGCGTTGCGCGGTCAAGCGAATGCTCTCGGTGTCGAGATACGCATCGGCAGCGCGCACCGACACCGCCTGGTTGGTGGAGATCGGTCGACCGAACTGGATGCGCTCGGACGTGTACTTCGCGGTCATGGCCAGTGCTTCTTCGCACACGCCAACAGCCAAGGCTGCCAGCGCAACCCGTGCTCGTCGCAGCGTCCAATCGAAAATAGCTGTTCCGTCACCCGGAAGAACGTCGGCAGCCGTGACGACTGCTCCGTCGAAGCTCACCGCACTGTTGCTCTCGTGATTGGTCACGTTCAGCGTGGTACGGACGAGGTTGCCGGCGGGCACAATCATCACGCTTGTATCGCCTCCGGGCATTGCCACCGGAACCAGCAGTGCCGTAGCGACATCCGCTGCCGTCACAGATTCAACGGTTCCACGGAGAGTCCAACCGTCACCCGACGCCTCGGCCCGGACCGGCAGGCCGGCTCCGTGTCCGGTCTCGAACGCGCCCGTGACGATCACGGAGCCGTCGAGCAGACCGGGTAGCCATTTCGCCTTCTGCTCTGGGCTACCGAACTCCGCGATCGGGAGCGCTGCGGTCGCTACAACCGACCACAATGGCACCTGCGCAACGCGTCTGCCCTGCTGCTCGAGAACTGCAGCGAGACCGAGCATTCCGAGGCCCGCGCCACCTACCTCTTCAGGCAGCGCGATACCGAGGATGTCGGACTCGGCAAGCAGATTCCACAGTTTTGCGTCGAAACCACCAGCGCTCTCCACCTCACGCAGGCGGTCCACACCGGACTTCGCCGCGAAGATCGATTCACTCAGATCCCGTACAGCGGAAAGGTTGTCGTCGAATTCGAATTCCATGTCAGCTCTTCTCGTTCAGTGCGGCAGTGTCTTTCGATCCGACAACAGGTCGACGACGCGCTGCGAGCGTCATACCCAGACATTTGGCTGCGACAATCTCACGCATCACTTCGTTGGTACCACCACCGAAGGTGTTGTTCTGCGCGCGGCGACCCAAGTTCTCGACGCGACCCTCGAGGGCCGCACCGGGCGTTCCCGGACGCAGCAATCCCTTGGCTCCCAGCACTTCCTGCAGCATTCCGTACGCACTCACGACGGCTTCGGTCCCGAAGATCTTGGCTGCAGCAGAATCTCCGCCGCCCAAGGTGTTTGCCGCCACGTCCGCGACCAACCGAAGGTTCATCAGATCGGCAGCACAGAGCAGTGCATAGATCTCGGCGAGTTTCTCTCGCACCCAGCCGATATCGTAAACATGGCCGTCACCGGCCGGCTCGGACTTCGCCCACTCGACTACCTCGGCAAATAGCTCGTTGGCAACGCCGCCACGGGCGGCCAGAGCCACCCGCTCATGGTTGAGCTGGTTGGTGATGAGCTTCCAACCCTGATTGAGTTCACCGACAACATTGGTGAGCGGAACGCGCACATCTTCGTAATAGGTTGCCGACGTACTGATTCCGCCGATTGTATGGATCTCGGTGACAGAGAACCCGGGAGCACTGGTGGGCACCAGCACTACCGAAATACCTTCATGGGTCGGCGCATCCGGATCGGTGCGCACAGCCAGCCAGACCCAATCAGCGAAAACACCGGCGCTGGTGAAGATCTTGTTGCCGTTGATGACCAGATCATCACCGTCGATACGCGCGCGGGTTTCGAGGGCAGCGAGATCCGTACCGGCGTTCGGCTCGGTGTATCCGATAGCGAAGATCAACTCGCCGGCCAGGATCGGCCGCAGGAAGAAGTCCTTCTGCGCCTGCGTTCCGTGCTTGATCAGTGCGGGGCCGACGGTGTTGAGCGTGACCAGCGACAGCGGCGCATTAGCGCGAATCACCTCGTCGTAGAACACGTACAAAGCCTCGGGATCCTCACCCCGGCCGCCGAATTCCTCCGGCCAGCCCAGACCCAGCCAGCCGTCCTTACCCATCTGACGCAGGATGCGGTCGAAGACCGGGCCGCCTTCGGTCTGGTCGACCAGCGCGCGGCGGTCGTCTTCGTTGATGATCTCGGCGAAGTACGCGCGCAATTCCTTGCGCAGAGTCTTCGACTCCTCGGACAAATCCAGGTACATGGTGAAACTCCTCGAGAATAGGAACTAGGAGCGCGGCAGGCCGAGAACGCGCTGCGCGATGACGTTGAGTTGAATTTCGACGGTTCCGCCGCCGAACAGTATGGAGGGCAATCCGATGTGGTCGATCGCGTAGTTGGCTTGCGGATCAACCACTGCCGCACGTGGTCCGAGCAGTCGCAACACATCTCGGGACCCTTCTCGCTGTGCCAGCGCGTTGTACACCTTCGAAACGCTGATCTCGGCGCCAGGCTCCTGATCGGCCAGTCGAGCCGAGACACCTCGTAGGTTCAACGCAGACAGTGCCAGCTCACGGGAGATGCTGCGCCCCAGCCCTTCTACTGCGTCTTCCCTCGAGCAATCGTGACTACCGTCGGCGATGACGGTTCGGAACTGATCGCTCGAACCATGATGCAATGTGCTGCCCATGCTCAGGCGCTCGTTCGACAATGTTGTCGCGGCAAGCTTCCAACCTTGCCCCGGTTCGGAGACAAGGCAGTCGTCCGGAATGAACACGTCGTCGAGGAACACCTCGTTGAACTCCGACTTGCCTGTCGACTGCTTGAGCGGCCGGACGTCGACGCCCTTCGATGTCATATCGACCAGGAAGTAGGACAGTCCACGGTGTTTCGGTGCATCCGCGTCGGTGCGGGCGAGGCAGACGCCCCAATCCGCCTCGTGCGCACCCGAGTTCCAGACTTTCTGCCCCGAAATGATCCAGCCGCCGTCGACCTTACGTGCTTTGGTGCTCAGCCCAGCGAGATCGGAGCCTGCGCCCGGTTCGCTGAAGAGTTGGCACCAGATGATGTCGGCGCGCAGCGTGGGATCGACGAACCTGTCGTGCTGCTCGGCATTGCCGTGTTCGAGAATCGTCGGAAGCACCCACTCACCGATCACAGTGGACGGTTGCGCCCATCCGCGCGTGGCGAACTCATGGGCAATGACAGCCTGTTCCTTGGGTCCCGCTCCGAGCCCATACGGAGCTCGATAGTGCGGTGCAACAAGTTTCGCCTCGGCAAAACGTGCGCGCCGAGCACTCCCCTTCGCCGGAGCCCAACTTGCGGCGGTGGTTCCGTCATCAGGCAGCAACTCGACGTCAGCGAAGACGCGGCGCACATCGGCGCGCAATTCCGGCAACAGGTCGGAATCAACGAACGAGAAGTCGCGAACAGCATCGGCGGAGCGTTCCCCCAGTGTGTGCGCCCACCTCTCCTCCGAACCGACAACGGCCGCAATGCTCAGTGCACGACGCCAATACAGGTGCGCATCGTGCTCCCAGGTGAAGCCGACACCGCCAAGCAATGTGACACATTCGAGCGCGTTCTCGATCCCGATGGGCAGTGCTGCGAGTGCTGCCTGAGCGGAAACGAGTTGCTGCTGATCCACGTCGTGGTCTTCCGACCGTGCTGCATCCCAGGCTGCTGCACAGGCAATTTCGGAGCGCACGAGCATCATGGCAGCTTTGTGCTGAACTGCCTGGAAACTGCCGACGGGGCGACCGAACTGCTCTCGCGTCTTGACGTAGTCGACAGCGGTGCGCAGCGCCCAAGCCGCAAGTCCACTCGCCTCCGCGGCGTACACGGTATTGACGATCAGCTCGACACGGTGCGGCAGCAGACCGTCTACGATCTCCGCGTCCGATACCGGGTGACCGGTCAGCGTCAACGTGCCGATCGCCCGTGTCAGGTCAATTCCGTCCTCGACCTCGACTACCGCTGTGGCAGCCGGGGTAAGCCGGAACCACAGTTCACCTTCGCTGCTCTGGGCCTGTACGAGAACAACATCCGCGCCCGGTAGACCCAGGGCCGGATCGGATGTACCGGTGACGCTCCAGCCGGTTTCGGTGCGGACTGCCTCTACCCCGACACCCGTGGACACAGCTCCGGTAGCTCCAGCGCCCAACTCGCTCAACATTGTTGCTGCCGCGCTACCGGAACCGGTCGCGAGAATTCCGCCGGTGACAACGGTCGGGACGTACGATCCGGGATAGAGAGCCATGCCCAACTGTTCGACGACCACCGCAAGTTCTGCGAGCGAGGCACCGTCGCCGCCGTATTCCTCCGGCAGATGCACGGCGTGCAATCCCTGGTTTACCAGCGAATCCCAGGAATCCGGACGATCACCGGCGGCGTACCGCTTGAAATTGGCTCGGGTGTCGGCAATTACACCGCCGCGGGCCGCGAATGCGGCTACCGCTTCGGCGAGATCACGGTGGTCTTCGAGCAGGGGCAGGGCCATGGCTGGTTCCTCAATCTTCGGTTCTACTGGGGCATCAGATACGTTCGAGAATCAAGCAGGTGGTTGCGGCTGACGCGCAGATCGCGATGAGGGCGATGGACTTGTCGCGTCGTGCCAGTTCGTCGATCGCATTGGCCAACAGACGAATACCGGTTGCTCCGGCCGGGTGCCCCAGCGCAATGGCACCACCGTTGACGTTCAGCAGATCCTGGTCGACGCCGTGTACCTGTGCGAACGACATGGGCACCGAGGCAAACGCCTCGTTGACCTCGAACAGATCGATGTCGGCAATCGTCAGGCCCGTCCGTTCCAGCACTATGGACGCTGCGTCCACGGGACCGTCGAGCATGAACTCGGTGTCTCCGCCGATGACGCACTGCGCCAGGATCCGCGCCCGCGGGCGCACGCCCAGTGCCGAAGCGCGAGTTGCCGACATCAGCAGAGCCGCACTCGCACCGTCGGAGACCTGCGAAGACGTTCCAGCAGTGTGCAATCCACCCTCTTGAACGGTGCGCAGCTTCGCGAGACCTTCCAGACTCGATTCGCGTAGTCCCTGATCACGGTGAACCGGAGCGTCCGACCCGGGAACCACCACGTCGATGATGTGCGAGTCGAATCGGCCGGCGTCCCACGCTGCCGCAGCGCGCTGCTGCGAGCGCAGCCCGAAGGCGTCAAGATCTTCACGGCTGAATCCACGTTTGACCGCGATACGGTCAGCAGCGGTGTACTGATCCACGGTGTCGAGTGACCACGACTCGGGTCGGGGCGTTCCGAGGCCCGTGCCCACCTTGTAGGTGAGCGGAGCCCGCGACATCAGTTCCACCCCGCAGGCAACGCCGACGTCGACGGCACCGATGGCAATCTGGCCAGCCAGCAACTGCACCGACTGCTGCGCGGTTCCGCACTGAGCGTCGATCGTGGTGCAACCGGCCTTCAACGGAAGGCCGGCATGCATCCAGGATGTCCGAACGATATTGCCGAACTGCTCGCCGAGCGGTGTGACACAACCGCCGATGACCTGGTCGACAGCGTTCGGGTCAACTCCCACGCGCTCCAGCACGCCGGACTGCGCGTATCCCAACAATTCCGCAGCGTGGACCCCGGACAGCCAGCCCTCACGCTTGCCGAAGGGTGTTCGTGCTGCGTCTACGATGACGGGCTTCATACCAACTCCTCGGTGTGTGGTCCTGCTGTGTCATTCAATGCGGTGCCATCCAGACCGTGCACGGTCAACGCCCACTCGTCGATCAGGTCCAAGCTGACGCACGAGCGTGCGGTGAACTCGGTATTGCAATCGCAGAGCGCAGTGACCGCTTCCACCATTTGTTCCATAGATTCGACCTGATCCGGACGGATAGTCTCACCGACCAGGACTCTTGCGCCCTCACTGAGCACTGCTGCCCGCGGTTCGATCGTGTTGACGCGCACACCCGCGCCGTAAAGTTCGGCACCCATGCCGTTACTGATGCGGTTGAGCGCCGACTTGGAGGCTCCGTACACCGTCATCGCGGTTCCCGGTTCGATCAACGTGAACGGCGGACCTTGCCACTGCTTCGTGGTTCCACTGGACACATTGACGATCCAGCCGAAACCCTGTGCCACCATGCCGGGTATTACTGCCTGCATCAGATCGAGTGGCGCGTGGACATTTGCCTCGAAGACCACACGCCGCCGACGGAGCGGGTATTCGGACAACGGCGCGTAGATCGCTGCTGCCGCGTTGTTGACCAGGATGTCGATGGTCCCACCGAGCTTCTCGATCGCCTGCGGCACAACGGTGTCACGCTGCTGTTCGTCCGTCAGATCAGCGACGACAATCTCAACCTTGGTTCCGTACTTCGCAATTCGAGCAGCGGTTTCCTCGAGGCTGCCCAGCAGGGTTGCGTGTGCGCCGAGCGTCCGAGCCACCAGAACGACGTCGGCGCCCTCCGCTGCCAGTCGCTCCGCGACACCCGCACCGATTCCACGACTTGAACCGGTGACCAGCGCCCGGCGACCTTCGAAACGTCTCGTCATGCTACTTCCACCTCGAAGCAAAGCGGTTGATGCTCTCCGCAATCCGGACGACCTCGTCTTCGCGCAAGCCGTGACTCATACCGAGAGTCATACCGCGCTCGAAAACCGCGTCAGCGACCGGAAGTCCCTCTTCGGGCTGACGGTATTCGATGTTGTTCATCATCGGGTGCCGAGTGACGTTGCCACTCCACACAGTTCGCGTATCGATGCCGTCGGCTTCGATGGCTTCCTGCATGTCGCTACGAGTGAAGGGTGCGTCCTCGTTGATCATCACCGGGTAGCACAGCCAGGCCGTATCCAGACCGTCCAGTTCTACTGGCGGAGTGAAGAACTCCGGATGCGCAGCGTACGCCGCAGTAAATGCTGCAAACGTAGCCTTGCGCGTCTTGTAGTTGGCTTCGAGCTTGTCGAGCTGAACGACGCCGTACGCCGCACCGAGCTCGGACGGCTCGAAGTTCCACGACATGAGCTCGAAGATGAAGTCGTTGTCGTAGTCGACGCCGTCGAGCTCTTCCCGGAACACGCGACCGGTCTTCGTGCTACCGAACAGGTTCGGCTCACTACGGCGACCCCAACGACGAAGCAGCAGCGCCTTGTCGCGACTCGCTTCGTCGTCGACCAGGACCATGCCGCCGGTGCCGGCGCACGTGATGATGTGTGCCATCGAGAAGCTGGTAACGACGATATCCGCGCGCGAACCGGTGGGTGTACCGCGGAGGGTGGCGCCGATCGCGTCGCAGGAATCCTCGATGACCTTGAGCCCGTGGCGATCCGCGATGTCGCGGATGACGTCCCAGTCGGGGCAGTTGCCGGCCAGGTTCGGCATAAGGATGGCACCGGTCTTCTCGGTGACCATGGCCTCGATCTTGGTGACGTCGACGTTGAACGTGTTGGGCTCGACGTCCACGAACACCGGCACGAGGCCGGCACGCACGATCGGTGCGATGTCGGTGGAGAACGTCAGCGGCGAGGTGATGACCTCACTGCCCGCAGGCAGGCCGAGAAGCTCGACCGCCAGGTACAACCCGGAGGAACCGGAGTTGCACATGACACCGAACTTCTTGCCCGCCAAGGCTGCAATGCGTTCTTCCATCTCGAAGACGTTCTTGCCGATACGCAGTCCTTGATTTCCGCTGCGCAGGACGTCGACTACCGCCTGAATTTCCTCTTCACCGTGGGTAGCCCGCGCATAGGTGATCCGCTCGTTCATGTGTTCCTGCTTTCTTTCAACGTGGAGTGCAGATTCAGTGATCGATGAAAATCAGTGATCCGCGGAGAGCACAAGCGCACTGTGCGGGACGGGCGAGCCGCCGGTCACCAGGACGTTGTTCAGGGTCTTCGGAGGTTGGTTGGTGGAGGTGCCGCGGATCAGCCGGACACCTTCGGCGATGCCGTTGACCCCGTGGATGTAGCCCTCACCGAGTTGACCACCGTTGGTGTTGATCGGAAGTCGGCCACCCAGTTCGAGATTGCCGTCGGCGATGAAGTCTTTGGCCTCGCCGCGGCCGCAGAAGCCGTATTCCTCGAGTTGGAGCAGCACCATCGGAGTGAAGGCGTCGTAAAGGATGGCAGCGTCGATGTCGCCCACACCGATTCCGGCCTGGTTCCACAACTGACGCGCAACAAGCTCGACCTCGGGCATGCTGTCGATGTCGTCACGGTAGTAGCTGCTCATCGAAATCTGTTGGGGACCAACACCTTGAGCGGCACCCGTGATGATCGCCGGCTTGTGCGGCAGATCCCGCGCCCGCTCGGCACTGACGATGACGAGCGCCTGCCCGCCGTCACTTTCCTGGCAGCAGTCCAGCAGACGAATCGGATCGGCGATCATGCGCGAGTTCTGATGATCCTCGATGGTGATGGGACGATCGTAGAACCACGCTTTCGGGTTGTTGGCGGCATGCTTGCGTGAGAGCACCGAGATCTGCCCGAAATCGGCACTGGTGGCGCCGTATTTGTGCATATAGAGCTTGGCCAGGAACGCTTCCTGCTGAGCCGGAGTAAGAAGTCCGTACGGGTTGATCCAGTTGCGGTATTCCTGATCCGTCGACTGGTTGTACGCGAAAGGCGGTGGGCCGGCACCGAATCGGTGACCTGATCGTTCGTTGAATGCCCGGTAGACGACAACGACGTCGGCGACTCCACTCGAGACGGCCAGCGCGGCCTGCTGAACGGGTGCGCACGCACCACCGCCGCCGTGCGGGATGCGACTGAAAAACGTCAGTTCGGGGATCCCGAGCGCGCGCGCGACGGCGATCTCCGGGTTGTTCTCCATGGTGAACAGTGCAAAACCGTTCACTTCTTCGGCTTCGATCTGCGCGTCGTCGAGTGCCGCCATGACGGATTCGCAGGCCAACTGCCATTCACTGCGCCCGGAGTTCTTGGAGAATTCCGTGGCTCCGATTCCGGCGATCGCTGCTGCTCCGGAAAATCCTCGACTCATGCCGTTGCCCCTTCCACAGACGTCACCGTCACCGTGGCGGTGACGTGCGTTCCTCGTTCGTTGCGCCCCTGCACGGCGACGGTCACGGTTGAACCGTCGTTCTCCACTACCTCGCCGGTGAAAGTCATCGTGTCTCCGGCGAAGTTCGGAACACCGAGCCTCAGAGCGGTTTTGACAATCCGCGACGCCGGGCCGGACCAGTCGGTGACGTATCGGTCGATGAACCCGTTGGTGGAGTTGATGCTCATGAAGACGTCCGGTGTTCCACGTTCCTGAGCCTTGCCCGGATCGTGATGGACGTCCTCGAAGTCCTGCGAAGAGATCGCGGCTGCCACGATGAGCGTGCGGTCCAGCGGTAGTTCGAGTGCAGGCAGACCAGTGCCGACTACGCAGTCGAGAAAGCTCATGACGGACTCTGCCCGCGACGGCGGAGCTGCGGCAAGATCTCGCCGTGCGCGTGCTCGGAGAAGCCGACCTCGAGTTCCATGCCGAAAGCCAGTTCGTCGTGGTCGATTCCCGCGATGTCCGCGACCAGACGTGTGCCTTCCTCCAGATCGACCAACCCGACCGCAAGGGGGTAGTCGAACGCCGGATCCTTGGGGTGGTGAAGGACGGTGAAGCTGTGCAGGGTGCAGCGGCGGGTGGATTCGACTGTGTCCCAGCTGAACGAGCGGCACGACGGGCACGCCGGTGCCGGCGGGTGCCGCAAGGTCTTGCAATCCGCGCAGCGCTGGATTTCCAAACGGCCCTCCTTCGCAGCTTCGAAGAAGAAAGAATTGTCTCCGGTGACGGTAAGTCCGGGCACCGAGGTCCGGGGAACCGGTGCTGGATCGGTCGGTACTGCGGCCTCACTCATGCGGGGACCTCCTGCGTTTCAGGGTTGAATCGGAGCAGTCGGAATCGCTCTTCCACCAGAGTCTTTCCGGCCGCGTCGACGTAGTTTTTGAAGAGGGTGATGAAGCAACCGTGCCCGAGGCCGGTCTGCTTGAACGGTGAGATGGACTCGATGGTGAAGTGCGCGGTGACCTGATCGCCGGGACTCAGTTCCGCGAAGTACTCCTGTTCCACGTTCGTCGCGACTACCGAGGTGTAGCCCGCCCCGTCGAGCAGTGCCAGCAGCCTCGAGTAGGAAAAGTCCTCGACGGCGCCGTCTTTCCGAAGTTGTTGAACTTCCCGGTAACGGCGATATCCAGACATCACCCAGGTCGAGATCATCGCGGGCGGACAGACGACGTCACGCCTACCGGTAGCTCGGGCAGCGTCGACGTCGACGTAGATCGGGTTGTTGTCGTCGTGCGCTTCGACCCAGTTGCGGATCATCGCCTCGTTGACGGCGTAGCGCGCGACACGCGGAGGTTCGGCCTCCGTGCCGATGAATTGCGGAAACTGTTTCTCCAGGCTCTCCACTGAAATCCTCCATTTTGGCCCGAGTTGAGCAAGCGCTTGATCCTGAAGCTAGCATAGGGTCACGGAAGTTGAAATATGTGATCCCACCGGCACATTGACGAACATGAACAAAATCTCTACGTCGGGGCACACCTGGTCGGTCCTGAACCCGAACCATCAGGCAGGATTGCACTACGTCGAGAAATAAGAAAACGCCTGCTCGGAGCGGGACTATCACCAGCGGAGACCATGTGGCAGCCACACCGGATCGTCGAGAGAAAATCCTCGAAAGCTCAGCCGAGTTGTTTGCACAGAAGGGCGTCGCGTCGACAACTGTCCGCGACATCGGAGAGGCTGCCGGCGTCTTCTCCGGCAGCCTCTACCACTACTTCAAATCAAAGAACGCGATTGTCGCCGAGCTACTTCGCGGATTCATGACCGACATCCAAGAGCGCTTCGACCAGGTCGCGAAGACTGCCGACGGTCCCGAAGATGTCCTACGAGGCCTGATCCGGGAAACGCTGATCGTCATCGAACTCCACCCCTTCCCGACGGCCATCTATCAGAACGATCGCGCCTATCTTCGCGACAACGATCTGCTGCAGTCCGTCGACATCCCGTCGCGACAGGTTCGCGAGCACTGGCTGAAAGCCATCGCGGCCGGCGTCGACCAAGGCATCTTTCGCAAGGACGTCGCTCCCGAGATCTTCTATCGATCCGTGCGAGACACCCTGTGGTCGACTACTCACTGGCCGGACCGTCAGAAATACACAACCGAGGAATTCGCGGATCTGATGATCACGCTCTTCCTCTCCGGATTCCGCATCACAGTGCGCGAGTGAGTTCCGGTAACTCGAGATCCTTGGGTGTTCGACCCTGCGGAAGTAACAAGGACACGACAAAGACAACCACGGCGCAGCCCGCACACACCAGATAAGCCACGGCAAAACCCGTCCACGACGTGGAATGCTCACTGCCACTGACGACAAAGGCAGCCAGGACCGTCGCGACCGTCGCACTGCAGAGGGTACTTCCGGACGTTCGCAGGAGCGAGTTGACGCCATTTGCGGCAGCAAGTCGCTGACGCGGCACCGCAACAAGAATGAGCAGCGACAGCGTGCTGTAGACGATTGCCGTTCCGATGGCCGTAATGCCCAATGCCGCAACCACTCCCCAGAGCGGCTTACCGGCAACGGCATGGATGCCGTAGCCGCCGGCCAGAAACACTGCGCCGGCCAACATCGCGGTGCGGGAACCGTAGCGGTCCGTGATCCGTACTGCCACCGGCGAGAACAGCACCATCGCGATACTGGCGGGAATCTGGCACAGCGCAGCGGAGATGATGGTCAGTCCGTAGCCCGCACCCGGCCCTGTCGCGCCTTGCAGCAATTGCGTTGTGATCAGCGTGTTTCCGAAGAAGGCGAAGCCGACGAGCAACGCCGCGATGTGCGGGATCAGCACGGCACGCTTCACCAACGCCCGGACGTCGACAAGGGGGTTGACGTTGCGTCGCTGCTGAAACACCCAGAGCGTGAAGAGAACCGCCGATGTGGACAGCATCGAGATCACCGAACCACTGGCCCACCCCCAACTACTGCCTTGAGTGACGGGTACCAGTAACAGGATGAGCGCGGCGCTCAGCCCCACTGCGCCAACTCCGTCGAATCTGCCCGACGGATTGGCTTCCGACTCGCGAATGAACACGACTGCGGCGAGTGTCACCGCCAATCCGATCCCCGTGGTTATCCAGAACAGCACGTGCCAGTTCGAATACTGAGCGATCATCGCAGAGAACGGAATGCCCAGCGCTGTACCGACTCCCAGCGTCGAACTCATCATCGCAACAGCACCGTTGACCTTGTTGCGCGGAAGTTCGTCGCGTAGGAGCGAAATTCCGATGGGGATCACTGCGGATCCGGCGCCCTGAAGTGCTCGCGCAAAGATCAAGACTGAAATATCCGAGGAGATCGCGCACAACATCGAACCCAGCGTCATCAAGGAGAACGCGACCAACAGCATTTTCTTCTTGCCGAACATGTCGGCAAGACGCCCGAAAATGGGCGTGACGACGGCACCGACCAACAGAGTGACGGTGACAAGCCAGGACACTGCGGTGCGACTGGCACCGGTGAAGTGCGGGAGTTCGGGAAGTAGCGGGACGATGACCGTCTGCAGCACCGCTTGAAAAACGGCCGCTGCGACAACAATCGGAAAAAGAAAACGTGAGCGCACTGAGGCAGTCGATGGAACTGGCGCACGGTCGAGCGTCGTCAAACCCTCACCGCCTGCCTCAGAAGGTAAATATCCGTTCACCTAATGTAGGTGAACGGATATTTACCAGCAAGTAGTGTGGCGACGATCACCCATCGAGTAGTTGTTGCACCAGCGGCGCGTACATCGCCACGACCTCGTCCTGCGTGCCCGTCGCATGACCCGCCAGCATCCGTCGACGCATGATTGCCACCCCCGCCACCATCGACATCGCCAACTCGGCACGCAATCGGGCGTCCGAACCCGACAACCGCGCCGCCAGGGCATCGATCATCTGCGTCGAATAGTTCTCGCGCAGTTTGCGGTTGCTCTCCTCGCTCACACCGCTCATGAACAGCAAGCTCATGGACAGCGGCTTGTACGACTCGAGAGGCTTGGTGAACAGGGACACCATGCGCTCGCCGAGCTCGTTGTTGGGCGCGTCGAAAACCGTAATTGCCGCAGCCCGGAAGTCAACCAACTCGTCGTACAACTGCTCTTTCGAGCCGAAGTACTTGATGATCAGCGGCGCGCTGACGCCGGCATCTTCGGCGATGTCCTTGAGCGTGATCTCGCGGTACGGGCGCGTGGCAAATGCCATGCCGGCGGACTCGATGATCTGAGCCCGCGTCTGTTCCGAACTACGACGCCCAGTGTGCGCGCCACTCATCAGGCGTTCCTGGACAATTCACGACGCCCGGACAACGCCCTACCCAACGTCAACTCGTCCGCGAACTCGAGATCGCCGCCCATGGGAAGCCCGGAAGCCAAGCGCGACACCGTCAAGCCTGGAATATCTCGCATCATGCGGACAAGGTACGTTGCCGTCGCCTCACCCTCGGTATTGGGGTCGGTGGCAATGATCACCTCGGCCACGTCGACACCGTCCTCCTGATTTGCGATGCGAGCCAACAACTCCCGAATACGGAGCTGATCGGGCCCGATGCCGGACAACGGATTGAGTGCCCCCCCGAGAACGTGATAGCGCCCCTTGAATTCCCTCGTACGCTCCACGGCTTGAACGTCTTTGGGTTCCTCGACGACGCAGATGATCGTTCGGTCCCGACGCGAATCAGCACAAATTCTGCACTTCTCCTGATCGGAGACAGTTCCGCACACCGTGCAGAACTGAACTCCGTCGCGGATGCGCGCCAGAGCGTTCGTCAAACGGTCGATCGCAGTCGGCTCGACCGAGAGAAGGTGAAAAGCGATGCGCTGAGCACTCTTGGGCCCGACCCCGGGAAGTTTCCCGAGCTCGTCGATCAGATCCTGAACCGGACCTTCGTACACGTGGTCTCGTCTCTAGAAACCGGGGAGACCGGGGAGGCCTCCGCCGAGTCCGCCGGCCAAGGGGCCGAGCTTCTCCGCTGCCACGTCCTGAGCCTTGCGCGATGCGTCTTCGATGGCACCGATCACAAGATCCTGAAGGGTTTCGACGTCGTCAGGGTCCACAACCTTGGGATCGATCTGCAGACCGACCACCTCACCGGTGCCCTTGACCGTGGCAATGACGAGTCCGCCACCGGCCTGGCCGGTCACCTCCGCCTGTGCCATTTCCTGCTGCGCAGCCATCAACTGCTGCTGCATCTGCTGAGCCTGAGCCAACAATGCGGACATATCTGGCATTTCACCTGGTTGCACTAGCGGTCCTTTCTACAGAGTTATCCACCCCAGGGTAGTCGGTGCGCGCTACCGTGAGCGGGTGCGCCAGAACCAGTCAAATCACCGTCAACTCTCGTCAACGGCATTACGTTGCGCTGCCTTGTCGATCAGCCTTGCTGCCGCACTCTCCACCGCGGGCTGCACAATCCCCACCGAGACCACTCAGGCCGGCCCGGTCAGCACTGCGGCCGCAACAGCACAAGCAGTCGCCGTCGGCCTTTCCGAGACCACCGCCGTTCCCGTAGCCAACACTGTTCCCGAGACTCTCGTCGGCAAGGTCGTCTTCCTCGACCCCGGGCACAGCGGCGCAAACGACGCATCCATCAACACCCAGGTGCCCACCGGGCGCGGCGGAACCAAGAACTGCCAAACCACCGGCACCAACACCGACGCCGGATTCCCCGAGCACACCTTCAACTGGGAAGTCGCGAGCCTGGTGAAGAACGAACTCGAAGCCGAAGGTGCCACAGTCCTCCTGAGCCGACCCGATGACGCCGGCGTTGGCCCGTGCGTCGACGCTCGCGCCAACTCGGCCAACGCATCCGATGCCGACGTCGTGGTCAGCATCCACGCCGACGGAGCCACGGCGAGTGCCGAAGGTTTCCACGTCTGCTATTCCGCCCCGCCGCTCAACCCCGTCCAGGCCGGACCTGCGGTGGCATTCGCGGAGACCATGCGCGACTCCCTCACCGAAGCCGGCCTCACGCCGTCCACCTATATCGGTGAAGACGGCCTTGCACCGCGCGCCGATCTCACCGGACTCAATCTCTCGGAGCGACCGTCCATCCTCGTGGAGCTCGGAAACATGCGCAACGCCGACGAGGCAGCCCGCATGAGTAGTCCCGCCGGACAGGCCGAATACGCGTCGGCAGTATCGAACGGTGTGCAGGCTTTCCTGACAAGCCCGTAGTGCGTCATCTGTGGATAACTCACGGTTATCCACAGGCTCGAATTCAGTGCGGTTGTATCGGGCGTTGCCCGATACCGTTTTGGCATGGGCCCGCTCCTTCAAGCAGATCTCGAAGCACTACAACAACTTTCGGTTGACCTACGCAGTCACTCCGATTCGATCAACGCTGTCGGCGCCATCGACGGCGTTGCCGATGCCTATCGGTTTCTGTCCGGACGGGTCAGCGCGTGTGCGTCAGGTGTTGCCGACACCGCCCGGCTGCTCGATGCCGCGGAGCGTGACTTCAACGCCGTCTTGCATGGAATTCAGTTCTGATGCGTCCCAACATCTCCGACGTTCGAGCGTGGTCCCCGGAACCACTGCGAACGCTGAGTTCGCAACTGATCGAGGCGGATCGGCGGGTAGAAGACATCCTCGACGAGACCCGTCGGCGGGCCGATGCCGAATTCACTATTTGGAAAGGTGCAGGCGCCACCGCTGCCGGCGCCCACCTGTCTACCACTCTCCGCACGTCCAGCCGCATATCCATTGCCGTCCGATCGATCGCGGATCTCTATGCCGGAGCGGCAAATACACTCGGACACGCATACCGCGAGGCCAGGACGATTGCCGACGAGGCCGCATTCTCGGGGATGACCGTCACCGACCTCGGCGAGGTGTTCCCACCCGTCCCACTCTCGCCGATCAATGTGGCAGATGTTCTGCAGAACAACCAGTATGCGGAGGCGGCAGCAACTTTCGGCCGGAACCTATCGGTAGCACTCGATACCGTGGAACGCGACGAGTTCGACTCCGCTGCAGCCTTGGCGATCGCATTTCGTCAACTCTCCGAGCTACTCGAGACACCCCCGGCCTTGGTCAGTGGCCCGATCATATTGCCGGACAACCCCACTGAACTCAGCAACTACTGGAATTCCCTCTCCCCCAGCGAAAAAGATGCCCTGGCGACGCATTATCCGACAATCGGGAACCGTGACGGACTCCCCGCCCTCGACCGCGACTACTACAACCGCCGCTACCTGGACTCTTTGAGCACATCCCCGGATCGCACGTACGCCGCCGTCGCATCGGAACTTCGCCCGGACATGTACCTACTGGCCTTGAACACGGACGGACACGCCGTCATCGCTCTCGGAAACCCGGATACCGCGGACAATGTCGCGACTCTCGTTCCCGGAACCGGAACCAGTCTCTCCGGAATCGGCGGGGACCTTGCGCGGACCACGGCCATGTTCAACTCGGCGCGGGCGGCCGCGCCAGGATCTGCCAATTCGGTCATCCTCTGGTCCGGATACGACGCTCCCCCAAGCCTTCCCGACGCCGGATTCGACAGCTTCGCCGACGGCGCCGCACCCGCACTCGACAAATTCCAGGACGGATTACGCGCTTCACACGACGCCCCGGCCTCCCACAACGTGGTGATCGGGCATTCCTACGGCAGTACCGTCATCGGTGCCGCCACTACCGGCGGCGCCTCACTCGATGTCGACGATCTTGTCTTCGTCGCCAGCCCCGGCGTCGACGCGGACCGCGTCAGCGACTTGAGACTCGACTCGACGTCCGCTACCGACATGGCCGAACATGTCTATGCGACAACAGCATTCTGGGATCCCGTGCAACTGGTACCGAAGGTCCTCGGAACACACGGATTCGATCCGTCCGACCCCGCATTTGGCGCTCAGATCTTCGAGAGCGCGCCCGGTTCACCGGGGTTGGCCGTCCACGGCGAGTACTGGAATGCAGAAAATCCGGCCCTGAATACTCTGGGCCGGATCATCAGCGGGACTGCTTAGCCCAGTTCACGCTTGAGGTTGTCGAGCACCTTCTTCTGGATGCTCTGCAAGCCCTTGGGTGCAAACGTCCGCTCGAAGAAGCCGCCGATACCCGTCGCGCCCTTCCACTGCGTCAGCGTGGTCACCGTGGTACCTGCTCCGTTGGGAGCAACCGTCCACGTGGTCACCAAACTGGAGTTGGCGTCCTTCTCGGTGATGACGTTGCCGTCTACCGTGACGGTCGACTCGACGTTGCGGGAACGCTTCTCAGTTGCCTTGAGCGTCCACCGTACGACTGTTCCGTTGCCCTGTCCGCCTTCCACGACGTTGTAGTCGAGGTACTGCTCCGACAGAATGCGCGGGCGAACCGTCTCGTAGTCCGTCAGTGCCGCAAGCACCTTTTCCGGTGCCGTAGCGACGACGATCGAACTCATTGCGCTGACCTGACCCATTTACCCTGCGTCTCCTTTTATCCAACTACCGCGACTCGACTACCGCGGAACACGAGCAGGTGGACTTACCTGCCGCTCCGCACAGACACTTCTCTCAATAGTGCCTGCTGCTGCCCGGTATCTCGACCATCTGCTCGATCGTGTGAGCTGGTTCACCTCTGCCGCCGCAAATCCCCGTCCATTTGCAACAACTCGATCAAATTCACGCAAAACGACCCCTAGCGATAGCCTCTAGAGAGCCCTACAGATAGCGTCGAGGTTGTGGCTCTCTCTTTTAATGGGGTAGTTCCGAAGATCTCTCGAATCCGGACAGGTCAGCGTCCGGGTTCCGGTGGCGCGCGCGAAACAGGTTTTGCGCAGCACCGGGAAGGCGTCAAGCGACTTCTTGCGTCGTATCACGCGATCCCTCCCGACGGGTCCGTCAGACTCGCGAAGAAGACGTCCAACCTCTTCCGCGCCCGAACCAAGACGTCAACCCCCGGACTCGACGTCAGCGGCCTCACCGGCGTGATTGCCGTCGATCCCGTGGCGCGGACAGCGGACGTCGCCGGCATGTGCACCTACGAGGATCTGGTGGATGCCACTCTCCTGTACGGGCTTGCGCCACTTGTCGTGCCGCAACTCAAGTCCATCACCCTCGGCGGCGCCGTCACCGGCCTGGGAATCGAATCCACGTCCTTCCGCAACGGACTGCCGCACGAGTCCGTCCTCGAAATCGACATCCTCACCGGAAGCGGCGACATCATCACCGCCACCCCCGACGGTGAACATGCCGAACTGTTCTTCGGTTTCCCCAACTCCTACGGCACTCTCGGCTACTCGACACGGCTGAAAATTTCCTTGGAGCCGGTGAAAAAGTATGTGGCGCTGCGTCATCTGCGTTTCGATTCACTGAAGGCACTCGAAACGACGATGGACCGCATCGTCACGGACCGTGAATACGACGGCATCGCCGTCGACTACCTCGACGGCGTTGTCTTTACCGATACCGAGAGCTACCTCACTCTTGGCATACAAACGGACGACGAAGGCCCGGTCAGCGACTACACAAACGAGAACATCTTCTACCGCTCCATCCAGCACCCGTCACTGATACATCCCAAGACCGATCGCCTCACCACCCGGGATTACCTATGGCGCTGGGACACCGACTGGTTCTGGTGCTCACGCGCCTTCGGAGCCCAGAACCCCAAGATCCGGCGCTTCTGGCCCAAGCAGTACCTCCGCAGTAGCTTCTACTGGAAGCTGATCGCCCTCGACCACAAGTACGACGTCGGCGATCGCCTCGAAAAGCGCAAGGGCAATCCCCCGCGTGAACGCGTCGTCCAGGACGTCGAGGTCCCGATCGAACGGACAGCGGATTTTGTTTCCTGGTTCCTCCAGGAAATTCCGATCGAGCCATTGTGGTTGTGTCCGTTACGCCTTCGCGAACCCAGCCCGGCCGCAGCCTCGACTTCTCGACCTTGGCCCTTGTATCCATTGGAGCCGAAGCGCACCTACGTCAACATCGGCTTCTGGTCCTCGGTACCAATCGTTCCGGGCGAGCGCGAAGGCGCAGCCAACCGACTGATCGAAGAAAAGGTCAGCGACTTCGACGGGCACAAGTCGCTGTACTCCGACTCGTACTACTCGAGAGAAGATTTCGAATCCCAGTACTACGGCGGCGACCGATACACCCATCTCAAGGAACGCTACGACCCGAATTCCCGTTTATTGGATCTATTTTCTAAGGCGGTGCAACGTAAATGACCACGTTCAAGGACTCCAAAAACCAAGAAAAACTCTCCATCGCGGAGATACTAGAGACACTTTCCGACGGCATGTTGCCGCTACGATTTACCGCGTACGACGGGTCCGTCGCCGGACCGGAAGACGCCGACTACGGACTCCACCTCAAGTCGACACGCGGAACTACATATCTAGCAACTGCTCCCGGCGATCTCGGCATGGCCAGGGCCTACGTCTCCGGAGACCTCGAAGCCGAGGGCGTTCATCCCGGCGACCCCTACGAGATCCTGCGCGTCATGGGCGACGAACTTCACCTCAAGCGACCGTCCGCACTGACGCTGGCCAGCATCACACGCTCTCTCGGATGGGATCTGTTGCGCCCCATCGCTCCGCCGCCGCAGGAACATCTCCCGCGCTGGCGCCGCGTCGCAGAAGGGTTGCGTCACTCCAAGACTCGCGACGCCGAAGTCATTCACCATCACTACGACGTCTCGAACACCTTCTACGAGCATGTCCTCGGCCCGTCCATGACGTACACGTGCGCTACCTACGAGAACACCGAACAGTCTCTCGAAGCCGCCCAGGAAAACAAGTACCGCTTGGTATTCGAGAAACTCGGGCTGAAGGAAGGTGACCGTCTCCTCGACATCGGCTGCGGCTGGGGCTCGATGGTCCGCTACGCGGCACGTCGGGGCGTCAAGGTTATCGGCGTGACCCTCTCACGCGAACAGGCAGACTGGGCACAGAAAGCCATAGAAGACGAGGGGCTCGCGAACCTCGCGCAGGTTCGCTTCTCCGACTACCGCGATGTAGCCGAAACAGGTTTTGACGCAATATCTTCCATCGGACTGACCGAACACATCGGCGTCGGAAACTACCCGGCGTACTTCGAATTCCTCAAGGACAAACTGCGCGAAGGTGGGCGCCTGCTCAACCACTGCATCACGCGTCCGGACAACCGCGGCAGCGCCAAGGCCGGCGGTTTCATCGACCGGTACGTCTTCCCCGACGGGGAGCTCACCGGCTCGGGCCGCATCATTTCCGAGATCCAGAACGTGGGACTCGAAGTGCGGCATGAGGAAAACCTCCGCGAACACTACGCATTGACCCTCGCCGGCTGGTGCCAGAACCTCGTCGACAACTGGGACGCCTGCGTCGCGGAGGTCGGTGAAGGTACCGCTCGCGTGTGGGGCCTCTACATGGCCGGCTCCCGCTTGGGCTTCGAGCGCAATGTGGTTCAGCTGCACCAGGTTCTGGCCGTCAAACTCGGCGCCAAGGGTGAAGCGCATGTGCCGCTGCGGCCGTGGTGGAAGGGGTAGTACCACCCCCACTAACTGAGCGAACGTACCTTTCAGCGCGTTAGATGCGCCGAAAGGTACGTTCGCTCAGAATGGGTCGGTAGAGACTAGCCCTTCAGCGACGCCGGCGGCGTGAACCGCTCGCCGTACTTGGCGGCCAATTCCTCAGCACGAGCGACGAATCCAGCCTCGCCGCCCTCGTAGCCGGTGACGAACTGGCTGACGCCACCCGTCCAGGCGGGGTAACCGATACCCAGGATGGAGCCGATGTTGGCGTCGGCGGTGGTCATGAGAACACCCTCGTCGAAGCACTTCTGCGTCTCGATAGCCTCGATGAACAGCATTCGATCGATGAGATCCTGGATCGGCGCGTCCGAGGTTCCGGAGTTGAAGTTCTCTCGCAGCCCGGACCAGAGGCCGACGCGCTTACCTTCGGCGTAGTCGTAGAATCCGGCGCCGCCGAGGCGGCCGGTGCGGCCCGCGTCGACGAGGTAGTTGATAACTCCACCGGCCGGATCTACCGGTAGCTCGCGGCCTTCGGCCTTGGCTGCGTCCGCGCTTTCCTTGCGGATCTTCTGCATCAGGGTGAGGTTGAGCTCATCCGAAAGCTGAAGCGGCGCAGCCGGGTAACCGGCCTGCATACCGGCCTGCTCGACGGTGGCCGGGTCGATGCCCTCGGCAACCATGCCGATGGCCTCGTTGATGAACGTGCCGATGACGCGCGAGGTGAAGAAGCCACGCGAATCGTTGACGACGATCGGCGTCTTACGAATTGCCTGGACGTAGTCGAATACGCGAGCCAGAGCCTCGTCGGACGTCTTCTCACCACGGATGATCTCCACCAGCGGCATCTTGTCGACGGGAGAGAAGAAGTGGACTCCGATGAAATCTTCCGGACGCTTCACGCCGGTGGCGAGGCCCGTGATGGGCAGCGTCGAGGTGTTGGAGCCCAGCAGTGCGTTGGGCTCCACGATGTCCTCGATCTCCTGGAAGACCTTGTGCTTGAGTTCCTGGCTCTCGAAGACTGCCTCGATGACGAAGTCGACGCCGGCAAAATCTGCCGGGTCAGCCGTCGGGGTGATCTTGGCGAGCAGTGCATCGGACTTCTCCTGCGTGGTCTTACCACGCGAGAGTGCCTTGGCCTCAATACCTTCGGAGTAC
The DNA here is from genome assembly GCF_030056815.1 of Rhodococcus sp. IEGM 1379. Taxonomy (GTDB): domain Bacteria; phylum Actinomycetota; class Actinomycetes; order Mycobacteriales; family Mycobacteriaceae; genus Rhodococcus_F. The sequence goes on along the minus strand of NZ_JASHKR010000019.1, from coordinate 75,524 downwards.
GCCTTGCCCTTGTTTGCAGCTTCGATGGTGACGTCCTTGAGGACGACCTCGTAGCCTGCCTTCGCGGAAACGTACGCGATGCCGGCGCCCATCATGCCGGCGCCGAGGACACCGATCTTGGTGATCGGGGTCTTGGCGATGTCCTTCGGACGCGAGGCGCCGGAGCCGATTGCCTGCATGTCGAAGAAGAATGCCTGGATCATGTTCTTCGCGATACGGCCGGTGACGAGGGACGTGAAGTACCGTGCCTCGATGATCAGCGCGTTGTCGATGTCGACCTGCGAACCCTCGACAGCTGCGGCCATGATGGCGCGCGGAGCCGGCATGGGAGCACCCTTGAGGGTCTTACGCAGGTTTGCCGGGAATGCCGGAAGGTTGGCTGCAAACGCCGGAGTTGCCGGAGTTCCGCCCGGGATCTTGTAACCCTTCTTGTCCCAAGGCTGTACGCCGCCTTCGGGATTGGCCTTGATCCATGCCTTCGCAGCGGGAACCAGTTCTTCGATCGAACCGACAACCTCGTCGACGAGACCGACTTCCTTGGCCTCGACGGGGCCGCGCTGCTGACCCTGGAGCAGGACGCCCATGAGCGCGTTCTGCAGGCCGAGCATACGAACAGTGCGCACGATGCCGCCGCCGCCGGGGAGCAGGCCGAGGGTGACCTCGGGCAGGCCGATCTTGACGCCCTTGACGTCGGCTGCGATGCGGTAGTGGGTTGCCAGAGCGATTTCGAGGCCGCCGCCCAGTGCCGCACCGTTGATAGCCGTGACAACCGGCTTGCCGAGGGTCTCGAGACGACGCAGAGCGGCCCGAATGACACCGACCTCTTCGAAGATTTCGGGAGCCTGCTCGGGGCCCACCTTGATCATGTTCTTGAGGTCACCGCCGGCGAAGAAGGTCTTCTTGGCAGAGGTGAGGACAACTCCGGTGATGGAGTCCTTCTCGGCGTACAAGCGATCGACGGTAGCGCCCATCGACTGCTTGTACAGGTTGTTCATGGTGTTGGCACCCTGGTTGGGGTCGTCCATGGTGAGCACGACGATGCCGTCGGAGTCCTGCTCCCAGTTGATCATGTTGTTCTCGGTCACGCTGATTCGTCTCCTGGTAAGTCCGAGTGAAGAAGGGGGCAGGTCTCTTAGACGCGTTCAATGATGGTGGCAACACCCATGCCGCCACCGATGCACAGTGTGATGAGTGCGCGCTTGCCGCCGCGACGCTCGAGTTCGTCGACCATCGTGCCGAGAATCATTGCGCCGGTAGCACCGAGCGGGTGACCCATGGCGATAGCGCCGCCGTTGACGTTGAGCTTCTCGTCCGGGATGTTCATGTCCTTCTGGAACTTCAGGACGACGGAGGCGAAGGCCTCGTTGATCTCGAAGAGGTCGATGTCGTCGACCGTCAGGCCGGCCGCGGCCAGAACCTTCTTCGATGCCGGGGTGGGGCCGGTCAGCATGATCGTGGAGTCGGCACCGCTGGTGGCGGTAGCAACGACGCGGGCGCGCGGGGTCAGGTTCATTGCCTGGCCGGCACTTTCGGAGCCAACGAGCACGAGTGCCGCACCGTCAACGATTCCCGAACTGTTTCCACCGTGGTGAATGTGGTTGATCTTTTCGATCCAGTGGTACTTCTGCAGCGCTACGGCGTCGAAACCGCCGATTTCACCGACAACACCGAACGCCGACGCGAGGCCAGCGAGGCCTTCGACCGTGGTTCCGGGACGCATGTGCTCGTCGTTGTCGAGGATGGTGATGCCGTTCATGTCCCTGACCGGAACAACGGACTTGGCGAAGTATCCGCCGGTCCACGCCTTGGCAGCAAGATCCTGCGAACGCACTGCGTACGCGTCGACGTCGTCACGCGAGAAGCCCTCGATGGTGGCGATAAGGTCTGCGCCGACGCCCTGAGGAACGAAGTAGTTGTCGTAGTTGGTCGCGGGATCCAGTGCCCATGCGCCGCCGTCGCTTCCCATCGGAACGCGGGACATCGACTCGACGCCACCGGCGATTACCATCTCGTCCCAGCCCGAGCGGATCTTCTGAGCAGCCATGTTGACTGCTTCGAGGCCCGAAGCGCAGAAACGGTTGAGCTGCACGCCACCGACGGTGTCCGGCAACTTGGCGTCGTTGACTGCGATGCGCGCAATATCCATGCCCTGATCGCCCACCGGAGTGACGACGCCCAGGATGAGATCGGAGATCCGATCCTCGTCGAGATCAGGGAAGCGCACGCGCAGTTCCCGGATCAGACCCGTAACCAGCGAGATCGGCTTGACCGAGTGCAACGAACCGGTCTTCTTGCCGCGGCCTCGCGGGGTACGGATGGCTTCATAAATGAATGCCTCTGTGGTCACTGTGAGGTGTTCCTTCCATGTATGCGTCGACCCTGTTTGCGTCGAACCGGTCTGCCTCGGCCGAGCCCGTGTGTAGGCGCTCAGCCCGGTACAAACCTCAGCCCTCCCACTCTAGAACGTGTTCCAGAAATATGGGAAGGACTGAAGCGATCCTGCTCCATGACCGAGGTGATCACAACGTCGGCCGGGGCGGCCACTACCGGTTCCTACCTGCCCGATCCTGCCTCACAAACGCATCCGGCGACACCCCCACGCCTATGCGTCGAGAGTGCCGCCGGCACGTCGGACAGCAATTGCCTGCTGTTCACGAAAAGCGATTATCTGTTGTACTTCAGCCTCCGCACACCACAATGATGCACTCGCGGTTGGGCTGCCCACTGTACTCAAATCAGCTGGGCTCGCCGACAAGGTGCAGATCGGAGGTGCAATCGGAGGCGTCACCAATCTGGCGATGATCAAGGAAGGCCAGCAAGCCTTCACGATTCCAGCGGCCATCTCATCATTCCCGCCTGCCGTTCCGACCGTCAGGGAAGATTTCACGACCTTGTGGGGCAAGTAGTTTCCGAGCAAAGGAGGGGCGCACCAGGCTGTTGGCCTGGTGCGCCCCTCCTTCCCTCCCGGCCCTGAGAGGCTCGGCTTCCGCCTATAACTCAGGTGAAAACTCTCGACTATTCGAGTTTGCGGGCTCCGAGAACGTCCTTGAGTAGCTCTTTTGCTACTTCCTCCGGATCGCGTCGGGTACTCGGATCGCCAGGCTGCGCAGCCTCGGCGACCATCTGTTTCTCCTCCTCCGGCGTGGCCGCAGCAGGTGTCGCTTCGTAGTCGACCTCCGGTTCGGGGTCGTCCGGATAGTCCGGAGCCTCGGGCGGCGGAATGTCGTCGGAACCGCGATCCGGCCCACGTTGCGTGGACGTCGACGCCGGGGCCTGCGCCGCCCGCTCCTGACTGGGTCGCGAAAAACGCGGCGCTGCCGCAGCGCGAACGGGAGCCTCGGCGGGCTTTGCCGACGCAACTGAAGCATGAACCGTCGGAGCGCCCTCCTGATACTCCACTTGCCAAGTGCCGCCGAACATTTCGGAGAGCACTTCACAAATGACCGCAGCATTGTGCGGCGAGGTGACACGGGCACCGAGCACCGGAGTGACATGCGCTATCACCAGCACCTGCCCCCGCACGTCATGAACCGTTGCAGCCGAGAGCATTGCCGGTAGAACCTTGTTTCGCTCACTCACCTTGTTGCGCAATGTATTCCAGGCATCACGCAAAACTTCGACGGTAGGACCTGCCGAAACCGGGGCTTCAGGTTCAGGTTCGACAGCAGGCTCAAGTTCGACAGCAGGCTCAGGCTCGACGGCAGGCTCAGGCTCGACGGCAAGCTCAGGCTCGTGGACTGGCTCAGACTCGACTACAGGTTCGGGCAAGACAACAGGCTCAGGCGCAGGCACTTCCACGACAGGCGCCGGTGCAACGGCAGGCGCGACAGACGCCGGTGTCACAACTTCTGGCTCCGGCTTACGCTGCGAGGGACGCTGGAACTTGGACTCGACCTCCGGAGCCGAGGCAGGAGCCTGAGCAACCGGCGCCACGTGTGCAGGTTGCGCGGGCTGTGCAGGTTGCGCGGGCTGTGCAGGTCGCGCGGGCTGTGCAGGTTGCGACGGCGCCGCACCGGAACCCACTGCCGGGATGCCTCTTTCGATTCGCTCCAACCGCTGAAGTACAGCCGATTCGGCATCCGATGCCGAAGGCAGCAGCATTCTGGCGCAGATCACTTCGAGGAGCAATCGCGGTGCGGTAGCGCCTCGCATCTCGCCCAGACCAGCGTGGACTGTTTCGGCGAAACGCGTCAACGCAGCCGGTCCGACGCGCTGAATCTGCTCTCGCATCGTTGCCAGTTCAGCCTCGGGAGCATCGACCAATCCGGTTTCGCTGGCATCGGGAACTGCCTGCATCAGGATGAGATCGCGTAGACGCTCGAGTAGATCGAGGGCAAAGCGACGCGGATCGTGACCGGCGTCCATGACACGTTCGATGGTTCCGAACAGTGCCGCACCGTCGCTGGCCGACAACGCATTTACAGCCTCATCAATGAGCGCGACATCCGTGACGCCCAGAAGTGAGAGCGCACGCGGATACGTAACGCCTTCCTCGCCAGCTCCGGCAAGGAGTTGATCGAGAATACTCAGGGAATCACGCGGCGATCCGCCACCGGCCTTGATGACCAGCGGGTATACGGCCGGTTCCACGGGAACGCCCTCTTGCCCGCAGACTTTCTCGAGAAGCCCACGCATGGTGGACGGAGCCAGGAGACGGAAAGGGTAGTGGTGGGTACGCGAACGGATGGTCGGAAGAACCTTCTCCGGTTCCGTGGTCGCGAAGATGAAGATGAGGTGCTCCGGCGGCTCTTCGACGATCTTGAGCAGCGCGTTGAAGCCCGCCACTGTCACCATGTGAGCCTCGTCGATGATGAAGATGCGGTACTTCGACTCGACGGGGGCGTAGGAAGCTTTGTCTCGAAGTTCACGAGTGTCGTCGACACCACCGTGGCTGGCGGCGTCGAGTTCCGTGACGTCGACGTTTCCCGGCCCACCCGGACCGAGCGCGATGCAGGAATTACACACCCCACAGGGTGTCGACGTCGGGCCTTCCTTACAGTTCAGCGACCGCGCCAAAATACGCGCCGACGACGTCTTTCCACAGCCGCGAGGGCCGGAAAACAGGTAGGCATGGTTGATGCGCTTTGCGTCGAGGGCGGTGCTCAGTGGTGCGGTGACATGTTCCTGCCCCACCACCTCGGCGAAAGTCGCCGGTCGATACTTCCGGTACAGGGCCACGGGCAAAGACTACCGGCGACGTACGACAGGTAAAAACCACTGGCTTTTGCGTCGAAACATGTTCGCAACACAATGGCAGTGCAGCGGAAACCACACACACGCATCGTGGGTTTCGTGCACGCGGACAGGTCCGCGTGTGGGAGGAGAAAACTGTGCCCGCCACCATCGACGCCGGAGCAACTGCTTGGCTGCTCGTCAGTACCGCCCTCGTTCTTCTGATGACACCGGGCCTTGCCCTGTTCTACGGCGGCATGGTCCGTTCGACCGGCGTGCTGAACATGATCATGATGAGCTTCGTCTCCATCGCGCTCGTCACCGTGGCCTGGCTGTTCGTGGGATACAGCCTGGTATTCGGCGACGATCACGGCGGCATCATCGGCGGACTCGAACACCTCGGTATGGCGGGCATCGACCCGTCGACCGTGCACGGGAACGTTCCGGAAGTGCTGTTCGCGACCTTCCAACTGACCTTCGCGATCCTGACCGCAGCACTGATCAGCGGGGCGATCGCGGACCGTGCCAAATTCTCCGCCTGGATGATCTTCGTCCCGATCTGGTCGCTGCTCGTCTACGCACCCGTCGCACATTGGGTGTGGAATCCGCAGGGCTGGCTCGCCCGGATGGGAGCACTCGACTACGCGGGTGGCCTCGTCGTCGAGATCGTCTCCGGCGCGTCGGGCCTCGCGCTTGCCCTGGTCCTCGGCCAACGAATGGGCTTCAAGGCTGAATCGATGCGTCCGCACAACCTCCCGTTTGTCCTGCTCGGCGTCGGACTGCTCTGGTTCGGTTGGTTCGGTTTCAATGCCGGCTCCGCCCTCGCCGCCGACGGTATGGCCGCACAGATCTTCCTCAATACCCTGGTCGCGGGTTGCACCGGCCTACTCGGCTGGTTGTTCGTCGAACAGAATCGCGACGGCCACCCCACCACCTTCGGCGCCGCGTCGGGCGTCGTCGCCGGTCTGGTCGCCATCACACCGTCCTGCGGAACCGTCAACATGTTCGGTGCCACGATCATCGGTTTGGTTGCCGGAATCGTCTGCTCGTACGCGGTGAGCTGGAAGCACAAACTCGGCTACGACGACTCCCTCGACGTTGTCGGCGTCCACCTCGTCGGCGGCATCATCGGCTCATTGATGATCGGATTGCTTGCGACGGCCGTCATGACCGGTGGACCGGAAGGCCTGTTCCTCGGCGGCGGTTTCACGCAACTGGGCAAGCAGTTCGTCGGCGTCGTCGTGGTCGCGCTCTACGCCTTCGGTGTCACCTACGGCCTCGGGAAACTCATCGACAAAACCTTCGGTTTCCGCATTTCGCGGGAAGACGAAGCCCGGGGCATCGACGTCGCCCTGCACGCGGAGTCCGCCTACGAGCACGGCGTCCTGGGCCACGGTCCCATCGGTGGCCAGAATCCCAGCCCGTTCCTGCAGCGAGCCCGTGAGGAACGAGAGCGCGACTGACGCTACTTCGCCTTCGCTGCGGCTTTGGCGGCTTTCTTGAATTCGCGGACTTCGAGCAGAGATTGCTCGTCGACGACGTCGGCGATGGACCGCCGCGAACTCTCGAGTCCGTAGTCACCAGCTGCCTCGCGCCAGCCGTCGGGATTAACGCCGATCTGTTTGCCGAGGAGTGCCAGGAAGATTCGCGCTTTCTGATCTCCGTAGCCGGGCAACGCCTTGAGACGCTTCAGCACTGTCTTACCGTCCGGGTCACCTGACGTCCAGATCGCCGCGGTGTCGCCGTCGTAGTTTTCGACGATGTACTGGCACACGAGTTGGATGCGCTCCCCCATCGACTTGGGAAAACGGTGCACCGCGGGCGTTTGCGCGCAGATCGCGATGAACTCGTCGGTGTCCATATCGGCGATCCTGTGGATGTCGAGACCGCCCATCCGATCGGCCAGCTTCTTCGGCCCCAGAAATGCTGTCTCCATCGGAACCTGCTGATCGAGGAGCATACCGAGCAACAGTGCCAGCGGATCCGTAGACAGGAGTGCATCGGCCTCGGGATCACCGACAAGATTCAGATTCAGTGCCATACATCCGATCTTGCCATGTCAGATGGCTGTTACTTCAGCTTCCGGCTCCGGCACTGACCACTTCTTCCAACCGAACACGATCAGAGTGCTCAGTGCAGCGACAACAAACACCCACAGATAGATTGCGCCCGTCACGATGCTCAGATAATCCGGGACTGTAAGCATGAATAGACCCATACCGACAAAGCGGTCGGTGCCGGGAAATACCGTCGGGTCCCACCACGTATGCGACCAATTCAGTACCGGAAGCAGAAACACGACCGGTGCGATCCACGCCCAATTCTTCCGCGACGCCATCGCATAGTGGGCAGCCAGAATCACCAGCGGCACGAACCACACCCAATGATGGCCCCAGGAGAAGGGCGACACAACAGTGGCCGTAAGCCCGGTCAGGGTAATGCCGAGCAGCTTCTGTCCTTGCCGATAAGCAACCCACGCAGCGCCCAGCCCCAAGCACGCTGCCAACGCACTCAGGCCGAGAATCAGCCACTGCGACGGTTCCGGGGTATGCGTGAGCCGAGCGATCAAACCGGACACCGACTGATTGCTGGGCGCATCCGACCTGCCGACCCGCTCACTGTCGAAAAGTGTGCCGGTCCAGTACGTATATGCATCGTGGTACATCACGATGAAACCCAGAGCCACAGTCGCCGCAAAGGTGAGAACCGCTGTCACCAACGCGCGCCACTGCTTCGTGATGAACAGATACGCCCAGAAGAACGCCGGCGTCAGCTTCACGCCCGCAGCGATTCCAGCACCGATCCCCCGAAGGCGACTCTTCTCGTCCCGGCCCAAGTCCCACACGATCAACAGCAACAGGAAGATATTTATCTGCCCCAGCCAGAGCGTCGTACGCACCGGCTCCATGAACAGGAAAATGACCGTGGCCAACACACTCACGGCATACGCCTTGGCGTCGAGGCGATATCCAAGGTACTTCCAGCACAACACGATTACCGCGAAGAGCGCCACAACATTGAGGATCGACCAGACGACGATCGCCTGTTGAAACGTGGGCACCGCCCACACCGTGAACAGGATTCCCGCAAACGGCGTGTACGTGAACATCATGCCTTTGAAGACAGGACCGTCGTACAACGGAAGCCCCTGGACCACAAAACTTCCGCCGTGGCGGTAGACGTCGAGATCGAGAAAATTGTGGAAGATTCCCCAATAGATTGCATCCATCGGGACGCCGTACAGAACCATCAGCACAGAAGCGATCGCCAGCACCGTGAGAACGGCAAAACCGATCACACCTACGTGCAGCCGACGCCGGCTCTGCTGCGGAACGTCTGACTCTCCCACCGAACTCGCATCGAGCCCAGAACTCTCCGAACCGCTGATTTCGCCCGTCACTACAACCTCCGGGTTTGCATCATCTGTCGGGCACTTGTGAAACGAACGCTACAAGAAACGACCGGAAGTACCGACCGGGCGCGCCGTTTTCAGTCGCTCAGTTCTCAGCAAGTCGCGATTCAGCAGCCGCCAGCAGAACACACGTTGCGACGCCGTCCATCGCGACCTCGAGATCCCCGAGCGACGGGAAACTCGGAGCCAGACGAATGTTCCGATCATCCGGATCCGTGCTGTACGGGAACGCCGAACCGGCTGCTGTGAGCGCGATACCAGCATTTTTAGCGAGTTCAATGACGCGCTTGGCCGTGCCGTCGATGACGTCGAGACTGATGAAGTAGCCACCCTTGGGCTCGGTCCACGACGCGACCTTCGACGCACCCAACCGATCCTCGAGGATCTTCAGAACCAACTCGAACTTGGGTGCAAGCAGCTCACGATGCTTCTCCATATGCGCACGAACACCGTCCGCATTGCCGAAGAAGCGCAGGTGGCGGAGCTGATTTACCTTGTCCGGGCCGATACTCTTCTTACCCAGGAACTTCTGGTACCAAGCAAGGTTCTCGGCCGAACTGCCGAAGAAACTCACGCCGGCGCCGGCAAAAGTGATCTTGGACGTCGACGCGAACACCAACGGCCGATTGGGATGTCCGGCCTCGGCAGCCATCGAAAGAACGTCATAGGACGGCGCGATCTCACCGAACAGCGGATGCACCGCGTAAGCGTTGTCCCAGTACAGACGGAAATCAGGTGCTGCGGCCGGCATCGAGGCCAGAGTGCGCACAATTTCTTCCGAATACACGGCCCCCGTCGGGTTGGCGTACACCGGAACAACCCACATGCCCTTGATCTGTGGATCTGCAGCAACCAACTCGGCGACCTTGACGACGTCCGGGCCGTCGTGGTTCATCGGGATCGAAATCATCTCGATGCCCAACGACTCGGTGATCGCGAAGTGGCGGTCGTAACCCGGCGCGGGGCAGAGGAACTTGATTTTCTCTTCACGCGACCACGGCTGCGCCGAATCGGGAGTGCCGTGGAGCAGGGAGAACACCACGTTGTCGTGCATGATCTCGAGGCTCGCATTGTTACCGGCCAGGAGGTTGGCAACCGGAATGCCGAGCAGTTCACCGAAGATGGCACGCAGTTCCGGCAAGCCTGTCAGGCCACCGTAGTTGCGGCAGTCGGTGCCGCTTCCGTCACGGAAATCACCGTCACCGGGCAGCGCCAACAACGCTGCAGAAAGGTCGAGTTGCTCGGGCGAAGGCTTACCGCGAGTCAGATCGAGTGCGAGCTTCTGAGCCTGGAGCTGCGTGTACTTCGCGCTCTGACTCTCATGCTCGGAGGTGAGTTCTTCATGGCTCATCAACCCGATCTGGGTTTGGATAGGCATCCGGAGCGGCCTTTCACCGACGAGGCGGGGTCGGGATATATGAAAAAAATAGAGGACCCCGCGCACCCGGCAGAGCCCGTTGACCCTTGCTGCCTTCCGGCCCTGGGGGAGTTCACAGGATGCGCGCCGCGCGGGATCCAATGAACAGTGTAGACGGCTCCAGGGGTGCCCCGCACACCACCCGCCTTTACAGCCAATTTCGGCACATCGACGCAGGTCAGATACCCGTTTAACGCTTATCGTCAACTGTTGGGTATGCTACTCCACGGAGGATTCGCCTAGTGGCCTATGGCGCTCGCCTGGAACGCGGGTTGGGTTAACGCCCTCAGGGGTTCAAATCCCCTATCCTCCGCCAGGGAAACCCCCTGTGAACTGCTGAGAAGCAGTTCACAGGGGGTTCTTTTTTGCCTTCGTAAAGCAGATGGGGCACGCCATCGACGCTACGAGGAGCATGGTCAGGACTATCGCCGTCGCGAATCCAGTAGAAGACCTCCAGCTTCTACGCAAGCGAGCGAGGCAACTGTCTGCCTTCTGCAATCTCCAGATCCGTCTCGACGTCAATCTCCAGATCCGTCTCGACGTCATCCTCGGTGCGAGCATGAATGCCTCTGGCTGCGAGAATCTCGACCAACCGGATCCCGACACGATTTCCGAGCACTCGATCAATTGCGTAGAAGTCGACCGCCGAGGTATACGGCGGGTACTCGATAGCCGTGTCGTCAATGTCAGGAACGACCCAGTGCGGCCACGTTGGACGAAGCATTTCTTCGACAACCTGCTCGGCTGCCGCGAGAACCACGTCGGGGTCCGCGCCGCCCTCCAGATAGATCGAATACTCGGCCATGTAGATGACGATATCGAGACCAGCGGGTCCTGTCGCCCGAGTTTCGCTCATGCAATGTCCACATCAACGCCGCGATCAGGGATTCGGAGACCACACTCCCCGAAGTCGCGGCCAACCGATTGAAGATCGCTGACAAAATCCATTGTGCGACAAGCTTTTCACGCCGATATCAGCGGGTTCGCAAGATCACGGTGTTCGTTTCGGTGTCGACAGCGACCCAGGCCGGCTCCCCTTCTGCGTCGTCCTCGCGATGCATCAATGCGCTCTGCCGTTGCTCGAATTCGTGATGCTTGGAACCTTGGATCCGACGCCACCACTTCCTCGAATCCGACCGTGAGGTACGCCCCCGCATCCACGGCAATGCCCTGCCACCGGTGAGCCGATTCCACAATGTTTCCGCAAAAGCGAACAGGATCAGCAGTACCAACAACCCCGGAAGGGTCAGTGCAAAGACAGTGCCCCTCCAACAAGTTTAACGACCACTACGCACAATGCACCCGAAGTGGCCATAGCGCCAGTGGTCTGGAACACTCGCAGTGGGGATTTTTCAGGTTGCTGCCCGCAGCACCGACGGGGGGACAGCACACGATGAGCATGATTCTCGCGGCTACGGCTCAGCCGGACACAACCCACACTTTCGGCGTCGAACTCGCGTTCTTCGGCCACACGGTCCATTTGTTCGGATCAGGTCGTCACAGTCTCGACGCCCTTGGCACCGATAGCTTCGATGTCGCTGTACTCGACCTGTCGCTCCCCGATATCGACGGCTTCGAAGTCGCGCGTCAAATTCGGCTTCGCAGTGAAATTCCGATCATCATGGTCGTCGAATCATCAGAGGACATCGAGGATGCACCCAGTCGAGTGGCGTCTGATTTTGCCGTGAGCCCGGTCAGCGCACGGGATCTCGATTTACGAGTCACCTCGCTGCTGCGGACGACGCCAGCGCCGCGCACGGACAAACGCGAACACCACGGTGAGTTGCAGATCGACCGACGCGCCATGACCGCGTCAGTCCGCGGGCGCCAATTAGATTTGACCCGAACAGAATTGCGCGTTCTTCTCGAAATGTCGGGACGCCCGGGCCACGTCTACTCCCGGGATCAGCTTCTCGCGAATGTCTGGGGCGAATCGACCTCCACCAAGACCCGAGCCGTCGACGCCAATATTCAGAGCCTGCGGGCAAAGATCGAATCCGACTCTGCCCGAACACATTACATCAAAACGGTGCGCGGATTCGGCTACCGCTTCGGCCCAGTCGACTGAGCACCGCCCTGTAGGACACCGCCGGGTCCCCGCATCCTGGGCGATATTCTCGCCCAGGATGCGGGGCTCGCTTCGCTAGTTATCGAACCAATGCGAGGGAGCGGAAACGCTTGCCGGCAAACGTGTTTTGCTATTACCCCGGGCTGCGTTGATCTGAGGCTGGGTGATGTACAACGCGGCTGAGAGATCCGCGCCCTCCAACCGTGCATCACGCAGATCCGCGCCGAGTAGGTCTACCGCAGCGAGATCACTTTCCCGCAGATCCGCGGCAATCAGGCAGGCGCCGCGCAGGTCCGCCCCACACAATCTGCGTGCCCGCAGATCAGCCCCGGCAAGATCCGCCGCCGGTGTGAAGCTCGGGTCCAGATGGCCGGCTTCAGCGAAGTAGGAAGCCCGAACTTCCTCACTGACGTCCATCAGAACTGTTCTGACCGCGCCGTGCAGTGCACCGACGTCTACCGAAAACAGTTCGGCGAGACTGCCGTGAGTCACTGCGGCAATTGCTGATTCGAGTTCACGAGCTTCGTGTGCAGCCTCCGGAGCGTAGGCGCGTTCGCGGGCCTCGGCCAGATACCACAGCATCTCGTGCAACTGCTTCACGATCTTGAAAGCCGCGAACATGTCCTGTTGTGTATCCGGCCGTTCGCGCCAGCTGACACCCGAGAACAATCGCTGCGATACGACCTGACCCGCGCCGAAGCAATCGAAGACCGTACAACCGCGAAAACCGCGGGGACGCAGTCCTTCATGGACGGTGCAGGAGAACGTCGACGTAAGATGCCGACATGGCGAGCCTGCCGGCTTGTCTTCGGCAAAATCTACCGATCGTGAAAATCCGAAGGCAGTGCAGCACAAAGCGAAACAACTCCCGCAGTCGGCGCGCAGATCCTCGCGACGCAGCGATGACGGTATGGACGTGGGTGTAGACGAGATGATCAAGTGAGCTCCCAGTAGCGATTTGTATGCAGGACGGGAGGCGGGAACCCGCTATCGGGTTCCCTCTCGGGGCACACGGAATCACCACCGCGCGTAGGCGCGGCGCACGATCACTACGGAAGGTCTGGGTCACAGACAAGTTTTGTTAAGCACTGCCGACAAACTAGCAGCTCGGAAGATACCTCGAAGGAAACAATCCCGATTCGCACCGGATCCTGAAGAATCAGCTCCATGACTTCCGCTGATATCTCCCCCGCCCAGCGCTACCGAAATCTGGCCGCCAATTTCACCCAGCGGATCGCCGCAGTACCCGAGCAGAACTGGGACAACAATTCTCCGTGCGACGGCTGGACCGCGCGGGATGTACTGCGGCATGTGATCGACAGTGAACGCGACATGGTCAAGGTCGTCGGCCTCGAACTGGCGTCGGGTCCGTCCGTCGACGAAAACCCGGCCGCCGCGTGGGCTACAGTGCGCGATTCGATGCAGGCCATCCTCGACGATCCGGCCCAGGCGAACCTCGAGTACGACGGTCATTTCGGCCGAACCAATCTCGGAGCCACCGTCGAAGGTTTCCTGTGTTTCGATCTGGTCGTTCACGGATGGGATCTCGCCGTCGCAACCGGTACCGACACGTCGATTCCGGACAACGACGTGGAATGGGCGTCGCAGATCGCTAACAACCTTGGCGATTCGATCCGAATGGACGGCGTCTGCGGCCCCGAGATGCCGGTTTCCGGCGACGTGGACAAAGCAACCCGACTTATCGCATATCTCGGCCGCGCCGTCTGAAAAACACCCCTGACGTGCAGATTGTTTCAATACGCCTGTAATGTCCAAGCATGCGCGAAGGTCGAAAATCAGCTACGAACCCGGATTTACTGGCCGCGGCACTTTTTGACATTGCCGCCGAATCAGGGCTCGAAAATGCCAGCGTCCGAGAGGTCGCGAAGCGCGCTGAGGTGTCGATTGGGGCCGTCCAACATCACTTCTCGACCAAGGAACAGATGTTGACGTTCGCGCTACGCACCTTGACCGAGCGAATGCTGAATCGTCTCACTGAATCTGCGCCGGGCACCTCCCCGCAGGTCGCACTGTTCCACGCTTTGTCACAGCTACTCCCCCTGGACGAGCAGCGCACCCGCGAAGCACACGTCCTGGCCGCCTTTGCCGTGCGGGCGGCGACCAGTGCACCGTTGGCAGAAATTCGGCGAACCGCACTGTTCACCGTCCGCACCGGCATTTCTGCCGTTCTGATCCAGGTCGCTCTGCCCGAAGCCGAAACGCGAGCGGCGCTTCTCCTTGCGACCGTCAACGGATTGGCACTCGATGCGATAGGCAATCCCGACCTGTATCCCGCGCACTATCTCGAGTACGCCCTCGAAAGTCAGATCCGCCTCACCCTTCACGACGCCGAGGTGTCGACCGGATTGGCCGACTGACGTGGTGGGAGCAGGACGTTTTGCACCGAGCCCTTCCGGTGATCTGCATGTGGGAAACCTGCGCACCGCCCTCCTGGCCTGGCTGTTTGCCCGCACCACCGGCCGCGAGTTCCTCATTCGTGTCGAAGATCTGGACCGAGTCCGGCCCGGTGCCATGGACCGTCAACTCGACGACCTCCGCGCTCTCGGTCTGGGGTGGGACGGCGAGGTCGTCAAACAATCGGATCGACTGCCGCTGTATGCGGAAGCCATCGAGACACTGAGCGGTCGGGGACTCACGTACCCCTGTTTCTGCACTCGCAAGGAAATCCTGCAAGCACCGTCTGCGCCTCACGCTCCCGACGGGGCGTACCCGGGAACGTGCCGGAATCTCTCGGTCTCCGAGCAAGCCGAAAAACTCGCGACCGGCCGAAACTCTGCCCTTCGGTTACGGTCCGATACCGATTCGTTCACGGTCACAGACACACTGCGGGGCAACGTCACCGGTGCCGTTGACGACGTCGTCCTGCTTCGCGGCGACGGAGTCCCCGCATACAACCTGGCCGTCGTCGTCGACGACGGCGCCCAGAACATCGACCAAGTTGTACGCGGAGACGACCTGTTGAGTTCCGCCCCACGCCAGGCGTATTTGGCGACGCTCCTCGAAATCACGCCGCCGGTTTACGCTCACGTTCCTCTCGCCCTGAACACCGCCGGCAAGCGCCTGGCAAAGCGGGACGGTGCGGTCACACTCTCCGATCAACGCGCACTCGGCCGCAGTTCCGACGAGGTGCTGACAATGATTGCGTCGAGCATCGGATTGGCCGAACCCGGAGAACTAATCACACCAATGCAATTAGCCGAACGGTTCGATGCACAGAAAATTCCGCACGAACCGTGGATCGTGACGGTCGATGATCCCGTAGACCCACCCGAGTTGCCGTAACTGACGGAAATAACAGCTAATCATTGGCAATTTCCGTTTAGTGAAGTACCTTCGACATAAGTGAAGGCACACAGGACATGCAGTCCTGGGCAGGTTACAACCGAGGGCCAAACCCTCGAATGACCACGCACCCGCTGGGGACAACCGCACTGCGCTGCAGTGCGGCAGGAACGGGAACAGGACGAAAAGGAAATCCGCATGGTTCGCGAGCTTCGCGAGGCACTCGACGACCATCAATTCGAGGTTTTGTACCAACCCCAGGTAAGCCTGAAATCCTCGGTTATCACCGGTTACGAAGCACTCCTCCGGTGGAGACATCCACTCCGAGGATTGATCGAGCCACAAGACTTCATGAGATCTGCCGAATTGTCCGGTTTAATTATCCCGATCGGCTTACAGGCACTCGACCTTATCTGCGCACAAATCGCAGGCTGGGACGACGCCTTGAATATCGCCGTCAATTTTTCACCTCGACAACTGTCCACAAAGAATGCGGCGCGCGAAATACTCGACACCCTGCGTAGATCCGATACACCTCACGATAAATTCATCGTGGAAGTCACCGAACTCGGCGTCGTAGGCCGAGGGGCTGCCGCCACTCTGCACACTCTCCACGACGAGGGCATTCGCATTGCGCTCGACGATTTCGGAGCTGGATTCGCCTCGTTTGCTGCACTGTCGGAGCTACCAATCGACATTCTCAAAGTCGACCAGACCTTGACATGGGCGCTCAGCGAATCGAATCACCCCCGCGAGCGAGCGTTCATCGTCATGGAATCCATCGCCGAAATCGCTAAAAAACTGGGGATGGAATCCATCGCCGAGGGCATCGAAACCGCTGATCAAGCTGATGCCGTGGTTCGTGCTGGATACAATACCGGGCAAGGCTACTACTTCGGGAAACCACTTCCGACGGACGCACACATCACAGCTATGTAAGTGCAGAAACTCGCAGCTAACCGGAACCGACTACCAGAAAAATAATAAGGAAAGCCACCAATACTGCGATCATCGCGGCACCGATAGCGATACCAGCGATTGCCAAACCGCGCCCCTGCTGACCAGTGCTCTTTATCTGGCCGAGTGCAACAATACCCAGAATGATTCCGATAACCGACCCGAGCCCGTAGGTGCACCCTCCCACGATCGACGTCACCAGCGCTGCAATCGCCAGGCCATTAGTCCCCACCGGCGGCGCATAGCCTCCGCCGTATTGGCCGAAAGCTCCGTATTGCATCGGCTGCTGATAGGGAACTGGTTGTTGGTACTGGGCCGGCCGTTGAAATTGCGCCGGCTGTTGATACTGCGCCGGCTGTTGATACTGCGCCGGCTGTTGATACTGGGCTGGTGGCGGGAACGGGACAGGATGATCTGATGCCGGGGTATACGTCGGCGGCGGATAGCCCGGATACTGCTCAGTGGCAGCTGAATATCCCGGAATCTCCCAATATGACTCCGTTATTTCCGACGAATGTCCGACTCCCTCCGCCGGAAGGCTCGGAACCTCGCCGTATCCAGGTTTTGCCAGGTAATCATCTGGAGAATTCTCGCCGTTGCCCCCGGAACTCGTCATGGACGCAGCCTAAACCACCGACGACATCCGGCGTCTGGCGCGCAAATGCCGTCCACATCTGCGCGCTACAACAGTTAGTGTCATATCTACTGTCAAACTCGAGCGAGCTTTCACGATGAGGGGAAACAATGACGACCGGCGGGTACGACCCCAACAAAAATCCAGACGAGGGAAAGCAACCACCACAAGATCCCTACAGTCGGCCTCAAACACCGCCGCCTGGTAGTTACCCGCCGCCGGTAACTCCCCCTCCGGGTGGCGGATTTCAGCCACCCGCAGGCCCGCCGCCCGGGAACTACCCGCCCCCTCCCGGGAACTACCCGCCGCCTGGTGGAAACTATCCGCCGCCGCAAGGCAATTACCCGCCGCCTGGTGGAAACCCGCCCCCTCCGGGGAACTACCCGCCGCCTGGTGGATACCCGCCACCGCCCCAGGGCGGTAACTTTCCGCCGCCGCCTGCGAACAACTACGGCGCAGGATTCGGGCCCCAACTTTCTGTAGGCGCGGCACTGACCTACGGCTGGGAGCGGTTCAAGAACAATGCTCTGGTGTGGATCGGAGTGACACTGGCCGCAGTCGTCATCAGCGGCCTTATCCAACTCGTCTTCGGCAGTGCTTCCAGTCCTGGCGAAATTTCGGCTCTCGCTCTCATAGGCAGCCTCGTCTCGGCAATCGTCGGCTTTCTCATTCAGGCGGCCTTCATTCGTGGAGCCTTGCACGAGGTCGACGGCAACAAGCCCGTATTCGGTTCGTTCGTCCAGCTCACGAATGTCGGAGCAATTGTTCTCGCCAGCGTGATCATCAGTATCGCGTCGGGAATCGGCCTGGTCCTGTGTGTCATCCCCGGCCTGGTCGTCATCTTCCTGACGTACTACACGCTCACATTTGTGGTCGATCAGAATCAGGATGCAATCAGCGGCATCAAGTCCAGCTTTGCCCTCACATCTAAGAACGTGGGGCCACTGCTCCTTCTGGCGCTGGCACTGATCGGCATCAACATCGTCGGAGCAATCCTGTTGCTCGTCGGATTGCTCGTGACCCTACCGATCTCGTTGATCGCGTCGACCTACGCGTACCGCGTCCTCACCGGCCGGTTCGTCGCTGCCATCTGATCCGTTCTTCACACCTGAAGGCCCGGCAGTTTCCCCGTGAAACTGCCGGGCCTTCAGTGTGTTCTCGACAACTGGACGGTCGCCAACTCGCCTCCAGGCACCCTGAGGTGCTTGGATTGCTGACGTGACAGCTCAGGATCAGCAAGACGAAACAGCCCAAGAGACCAAGTTTGCGCACGTCAGTACGGGTTACTACCCGACGATTGTCGCCCTCTTCACCGCGACACTACTGATCTCGAATGTGGCCGCAACCAAGGGCGTCGCATTCTTCTCGGACTCCGAGTTTTCTTTGGGACCGCTTCAGCTTCTCCCGATCATCACCGACGGCGGGTTCTTCCTCTTCCCCCTCGCGTACGTCCTCGGCGACGTCCTCAGTGAGGTCTACGGCTTCAAAGCCACCCGACGCGCTATCTATCTCGGCTTCGGGGCTCTCATGCTTGCAGCTGCGTGCTTCTGGCTCGCCGTTCAGTTGCCGCCAGCCGCCTTCTACGAAAACCAGGAATCCCTCGAAACCGTCGTCGGCGTCATCCCCAGACTCCTGGTCGCCGGATTGGCTGCCTACCTCGTCGGACAGCTCCTGAACTCGCTGGTTCTGGTCATGATGAAGAAGCGCATGCAAGAAAAGCACCTGTGGGCGCGTCTCATCGGCTCGACCGTTGTCGGAGAATTCGCCGACACCCTCATCTTCTGTTCCATCGCGGCCGGCGTAATCGGCATCAGCACCTGGGAAGACTTCATCAACTACGTGCTGGTCGGCTTCCTCTGGAAGACACTCGTCGAGGTTCTGGTCATGCCGATCACCTACCGCGTCATCGCGTACGTGAAGAAGCGCGAACCGACCTACAGCTGAGCCGCCTGAATCTTCTTGGCGTAGAACTTTCCGAGCATGTCTGCCTTGAAGTCGTGGAAATATCCACCTTCGATGCTGGCCCGGATGTCGTCGACCAACTTCACGGTGAATCGCTCGTTGTGAATGGTGCAGAGCGTCGACGCCAGCATTTCCTTCGCCTTGAACAGGTGATGGATGTACGCGCGGGTGTAGTTGGCGCAGGTGTAGCAGTCGCACTCGTCGTCGATCGGCGTGAAATCACGGCGGAAGCGGCTGGTGTTGATGTTGAATCGACCGGAGCGCACATAGATCGCGGCGTTGCGCGCCACCCGTGACGGGTTGACGCAGTCGAAGGTGTCCGCGCCGTTCTCGATGGCGACAAAGAAGTCGTCGGGCTCACTGATGCCGAGCATGTGGCGGGGCTTGTGCTCGGGCAGTTCCTCGTTGCACCAGCGAACGATGGTGCCGAGGTTCTGCTTCTCGAGTGCGCCGCCGATGCCGTACCCGTCGAATCCGTAGCCGTTCTCACCCTCGATGGACTCGAGGCCACGGCAAGCTTGGCGACGCAGATCCTCGTACTGCGCGCCCTGAACCACACCGAACAGCGCCTGGTACGGCTTGTCTGCGCGCTCAGCGGTGAGCTTTTCATGCTCGTTGATGCAGCGAATGGCCCACGCTTGCGTGCGTTCGACGGACCGCTCCTGGTAACCACGAGTGTTGAGGAGCGTGGTGAGCTCGTCGAAAGCGAACATGATGTCTGCACCCAGCTGATGCTGAATCTGCATCGACACCTCAGGCGTGAAGCGATGCTTGCTGCCGTCGAGGTGCGATTTGAAGGTGACACCCTCGTCGTCGACCGTGGCGAGGCGTTCCTTGCCCTTGGCGATGACGTCGTCGGACTGCACGCCGACGGCTTCCATCGCGAGCACTTTCTTAAATCCGACGCCCAGCGACATGACCTGGAATCCACCGCTGTCGGTGAAAGTGGGTCCGTCCCAGTTCATGAACTTGCCCAGGCCACCGGCTTCGTCGACGATGTCGGCGCCAGGCTGCAGGTACAGGTGATAGGCGTTGGCAAGCACCGATTGTGTGCCGAGGTCCTTGATGGATTCGGGCAGCACGGCCTTGACCGTCGCCTTGGTTCCGACCACCACGAACGACGGCGTCGCAATGTCTCCATGCGGCGTGTGGATGGTGCCGGTCCGACCCAGACGGTCTTCGAGGCGGGTCCCGATCGTGAAAATAGATTCGGGGCGCTTCGAAGGAGACGCATCAGGCTGGGGCTGTACTGCAGAATTCACGGCACAATCCTGTCACAGCTGTACGAACATCTTCATAGTCCCTGGTCACGATCCTGGCGAAGTCGATGCCCCAAGCGATGCAGCGATTGCCGCAGTAGTAGAGACCGGAGTTGCTGCGATGGATTGACTCCCCCGGTCCTGCAAACTCGCATAGAGCGCCTTGCGGGTGCCTTTCGCCAGACGATTGACTGCTGAAACCGGCCTGATCGGTGCCTTCCCTGCCCGAGGGATACGACACCGTCATCGACCAACAGCGCACCACCCAGTGCGGCGTCGACATATGTCGACGAGCGCAGTAGTTTCCCACTGATGTCGTCGGTGGCGAGCAACAGTAGATCCTCAGCGATCAGCGTGCTCGCCACCGTAAATGTCCGACTAGATTTCCGCCCCCACGAACTGACTGTTGTACAGGCGGAAGTACGCACCCCGCGACGCGAGCAACGCGTCATGGCTGCCTTGCTCCACGATCCGACCGTCCTCCATCACGACAATCAGGTTTGCATCACGAATTGTCGAAAGACGGTGCGCAATAACAAAACTGGTGCGGTCACTGCGCAGCACGGCAGTAGCACTCTGTACCAGGAGTTCGGTACGGGTATCCACGGAACTGGTGGCCTCGTCGAGGATCAGTATGGACGGCTGCGAGATGAATGCACGCGCGATGGTGATGAGCTGCTTCTCACCCGCACTGATGTTGTTGCCCTCTTCGTCGATGACGGTGTCGTATCCCTCGGGCAGGGAATGCACGAACTTGTCGACGTAACTCATCTGCGCGGCGCGCTGAATTTCCTCTTCGGTGGCATCAGGTTTGCCGTAGGCGATGTTCTCGCGAATGGTGCCGCCGAACAGCCAGGCATCCTGAAGGACCATACCGATACGCGAACGCAGATCATCGCGGGTCATCTTTGAGATGTCGATACCGTCGAGAGTGATTCGACCCGAATTGAGTTCGTAGAACCGAAGAATCAGATTGACGAGCGTGGTCTTGCCGGCGCCGGTGGGGCCGACGATGGCGACCATCTGACCGGGCTCGGCGACCAACGACAGGTCCTCGATAAGAGGCTGTTCGGGCTTGTAGCTGAACGTGACGTTCTCGAAAGCCACGCGGCCCGTGGACGTTGCGGGCGACTGAGCATCCGTGGGATCGGTGGACTGCTCTTCCTGATCGAGGAGAGCAAACACCCGCTCGGCCGACGCAACACCGGACTGGAGCAGATTCGTCATCGAAGCGATCTGTGTCAGAGGCTGAGTGAACTGGCGTGAGTACTGGATGAAAGCCTGCACATCACCGAGCGTCATGGTTCCCGAAGCAACACGCATGCCGCCGACAACAGCGATGGCAACGTAGTTGAGGTTGCCGAGGAACATGACGGCCGGCATGACCAGACCGGAAATGAACTGCGCCTTGAAACTCGACTGGTAAAGATCTTCGTTCTGCTTACGGAAGCGCTCTTCGACCTCGTTCTGACGGCCGAACACCTTGACCAGCTCATGGCCACTGAAAGCTTCTTCGACCTGTGCGTTGATGCCGCCGGTGCTCTTCCACTGCGCCACGAAGTGTTTCTGCGAACGCTTCGCGATCACGGCCGTCACGATGATCGACAAGGGAACAGTCGCGATTGCAATCAAGGCCAGGATCGGGGAAATGAACACCATCATGACAAGAATGCCGATCACCGTCATCACCGACATCACCAGCTGGCTCAGTGTCTGCTGCATGCTCTGCGCAACATTGTCGATGTCGTTGGTGACGCGCGAGAGAACATCACCACGAGCATGAGTATCGAAGTACCGCAACGGAAGACGATGGATCTTCTGCTCGACGTCCTCACGCAACCGGCGAACGGTGCGCTGAACCACGATGTTGAGCAGGTACGACTGCAACCAACTGAACAGCGCCGCACAGACGAACAGCAGCAGCACAATCATCAGCACTCGGCCGACTTCGTCGAAGTCGATTCCGGTTCCGGGTACGACGTTCATGCCGGACACCATGTCGGCGAACTGGCCCTGACCGTCCGCACGTAGGCCCTCGACCGCTTGCTCCTTGCTGACTCCGGCAGGAAGTTGCTTGCCGACAATCCCGTCGAAAATGAGGTTCGTGGCGTTACCCAATATCTTCGGAGCAATCGATGTCAGCACCACGCTGATCGTCACCAAAACGAAAATCAGGACGACGATCGGCTTGTCGGGACTGAGCCGCGAGAGCAGACGCTTGAGCGAAGGCCCGAAGTTCATGGCCTTCTTGGTGGGATCGCCACCACCGGGCGGGCCGATCGGGGGCGAAGAACTCGGTCGATTACTCATGATGCGTCCTGTACGGCTAGCTGAGAGGCGACAATTTCGCCGTAGGTGGGACAAGTGACTTGCAGTTCTTCGTGCGTGCCGACGCCGACGATTGCACCGTCGTCGAGCACGATGATCTGATCGGCTTCGACGATGGTGGAAATACGCTGCGCGACAACGATGATGCACGCATCCTGGGTGACCGGCCGCAGCGCTGCACGAAGGCGGGCGTCCGTGGTGAGGTCGAGGGCGGAGAAGGAATCGTCGAACAGGTAAATCTGCGGCTTACGCACCAAAGCTCTGGCAATCGCGAGTCGCTGACGCTGACCACCGGAAACCGTCGTACCGCCCTGGGCGACCGGGGTGTCCAAACCTTCGGGCATGTCCCGGACAAAATCTGCGGCTTGCGCAATTTCGAGGCACTCCCACAACCACTCGTCGGTGGCGTCGGGATTTCCGTAGCGAAGGTTGGATGCGATGGTGCCGGAGAACAGGTACGGCTTCTGCGGGACCAACCCGATGACCGAACACAACAGTTCCGTATCGATCTCGCGGACGTCGACGCCACCGACCGATACCGATCCGGAAGTGGAATCGATGAGGCGCGGAATCAGATTGAGCAGCGTCGTCTTTCCCGATCCGGTACCACCGATGATTGCGGTGGTCTTGCCGGGTTCAGCGCGGAAGGTGATGTCGCGCAGCACCGGTTCCTCGGCTCCGGGGAACTGGAACTGAGCTCCCCGAAGTTCCACGACACCGGGGGTGCGAAGTTCGTGGATCGGATTCTTGGGCGGGATGACTGAGGAGTCGGTGTCGAGGACCTCGGAAATACGTTCGGCGCACACCGACGCGCGTGGCAACATGACGGCCATGAACGTCGCCATCATGACGGCCATCAGGATCTGCATGATGTAGCTGAGCATCGCGGTGAGTGAGCCGATCTCCATGGACCCGCTGTCGATCTGATGCCCACCGAACCAGATCACGGCCACGCTGGTGACGTTGCTGATCAGCATCACCAACGGGAACATGAGCGCCATCAGCTTGCCGACTCCGAGAGCAGTCTCGGTGAGTTCGTCGTTGGCCTGACCGAAGCGCTTGACCTCGGAAGGTTCGCGAACAAACGCTCGAACTACGCGAATACCGGTGATCTGTTCACGGAGAACACGGTTGACTGCGTCGAGGCGCCCCTGCATGAGACGAAAACCTGGGACCATGCGGGCAATGATCAAGCTCATCGCAATCACGAGCAGTGGGACGCTGACGCCGAGAATCCACGACAGGTTTACGTCCTGACGCACCGCCATGATGATCCCGCCGATACACATGATCGGAGCCATGACGAGGATGGTGCAACTCATCACGACCATCATCTGAACCTGCTGGACGTCATTGGTATTGCGCGTGATCAGTGACGGTGCACCGAAATATCCGACCTCGCGGGCCGAGAATGTTCCGACTTGATGGAGCACCGAGGCTCGCAGGTCACGCCCGATGCCCATGGCGACGCGGGCTCCGAAGAACACCGCACCCACCGAGCACAGGATTTGCGTCAGCGTGACTATGAGCATCATCCCGCCCGTGGACAGAATGTATCCCGTATCGCCTTTGGTGACACCATTGTCGATGATGTCAGCGTTGAGGCTCGGAAGGTAAAGGGCAGCCATAGTCGCAATGAACTGCAGGACAACAACGCCCGTGAGTTCGCCGCGGTACGGCTCGAGGTAAGTGCGTAGCAGCCTGATCAGCATAGTGAGCGAAGGCTACCAAGCGTCACCGACAACTGCCCGCGAATATTCGACTCAGCAGACGAAAAATGCGCGTGCCCCAACCGACTGAAGTGTCGATCGGGGCACGCGCTTCCGGATAACCGAACTAAGCAGATGTTGCGGCTAGTTCCGCTTCTTTGTCTTCGAGGAGGGCTTGGTTGAGCTTCTCACCCTCGATGTCGACATTCGGCAGAATCTTGTCGAGCCACTTCGGCAGCCACCACGCCTTGTCACCGAGCAAAGCCATGACGGACGGGATGATCAGCATGCGCACGATGAAGGCGTCGAAGAAGACCGCTGCCGCAAGCGCGAACCCGATCGATTTGATGAACGAGTTCGGCTCGGCCATGAAGGCACCGAACACGGAGATCATGATGACCGCCGCGGCACTGACCACCCGGGCACCGTGGTTGAAGCCGATGGTTACGGCTTGCTTGGCGTTGGCCCCGTGGACGTATTCCTCACGCATTCGCGTCACGAGGAATACCTGGTAGTCCATCGCCAGTCCGAACACAACACCGATCAGGAAGATCGGCATGAAACTCACGAGCGGTTGCGGGTTCGCGATGATGCCGAACCAGCCGTACTGGAAGATTCCGACGGTGGCTCCGAAAGTCGCCAGCACACTGAGCAGGAAGCCCAACGTTGCGGTCAAGGGAACCAGAATCGAACGGAACACCAAGAGCAGCAGGATGAATGCCAACCCAACGACTACGGCGAGGTACGGAATCAGCGCGCCCTGGAGTGTTTCCGAGATATCACCTTCGAGAGCAGTCTGACCGGTAATGCCGTAGCTGACGCCGATCGAATCATGCAGCGCCCCTTCGGCACCGCGGATACTGCTCACCAGATCCATTGTCGCCGGATCGGTGGGGCCACTCTTCGGAGTGATGAGGGCCTGTGCAGTATCACCTGCAGTGTTGACCTTGACAATCTGCGCATTCGATACATCGTCCAGGCCCGAGATGGTGGAGATAACCTTCTCGAAAGCTTCGCCTGCGGGAATGTTTGCATCCTTCGCATCGATGACAGCAATCAGCGGACCATTCTTTCCACCACCGAAGCCCTCACCGATCAAGTCGTAGGCCTGACGCGAACTGGTTGACGGGTCACCCGTCGCCTCCGACGGCAGTGCCAAGCTCAATCCCGTTGCAGGCAAAGCCAAAGCGCCCAGAAGTACGACGCCGCCGATCAGCGGGACAAGCGGTCGGCGCACGATGGCACTGATGTAACGAAGAGCCCATGTCGGCTTGCCCGAATCCTCGGCGTCCTGAGCCTTGTTTCCGATGAACGGAATCTTGCCGGCAAAAGCCTTGCGGCCGAACATGCCCAGGATCGCGGGGAGAAGCGTCAACGCGATAAGAACCGCGATCAAGACCGTAAATGCAGCCGCCGCACCCATATCCGAGAGGAACGGGATACCGACGACACGCAATGCCACCAAGGCGATGATGACCGTCAAACCTGCGAATACCACTGCGGATCCAGCGGTTCCGACGGCACGACCGGCAGCTTCCGAACGATCGTCGGTAAGTGTGAGTTCGTGCCGGAACCTGGACATGATGAACAACGAGTAGTCGATCGCCACCGCCAGACCGATCATGATCGCCAGCGTCGGGGTCATGGAACTGAGATCCATGAATCCCGTGGCAACGGTAATTCCGAGGCTGCCGATCATGATGCCGATGATCGCCGTAATCAACGGAAGACCGGCGGCCACGAGCGAACCGAACGTAATAGCAAGAACGACGGCAGCTACGGCGATACCGATCAGTTCGGTGGCGCCACCGGGAATGCCGGCTTCCTGCACCGCAGAACCGCTGATCTGGACGTTGAGACCCTCAGCTCGTCCGACGTCGGCTGCAGCATTGATCGAATCACGCAATGCCTGGTCCGCATCAGTGACACTGCCAGTGAAGGGTGCCTCGATGTAGCCGACCCGACTGTCCTGACTGAGCGGCGACAACGCTGCTGCGTCGGACAGCGCTTGTTCTTCGGAAGTTCCTGCAGCCGCAGCCTTTTCCTTGAACATCGCAACCATCGAGTCGTTCACGGCAACAGGGTTGTTGATCGTCTCTGCGGCCTGCTCCGGCGTCGCGTTCGCCGGATCGATCTTGGCGCCCGGCGCAATCTTGTCGATGCCACGAATCTTCGCGAGCATCTCGTCCATCGCCTGGACGTTGGACGGGTCCGACAAGACCGTGCCCGCGGGCGCCTCAATGACAAAGCGTGCGCTCAGAGCATCCATCGGACTGGCAGCGCCCGGGAACCGCTCGGCCATCAAATCCTGCGCCTGCTGGGCAGGCGTACCGGGAATGGAGAACGAGTCCTTGGTGGGGCCGGACAGAGTCGCCGCCCCGATACCCATGAGAACAAGAATGATCAACCAGAGGCTGAGGACCGCACCTTTTCGCCGGTAGGCGAACTTGCCGATCCGATAGAGATAGGTGGCCACGACGGGCTCCTTGCTGTTTCGGTGCGTGTACGTGGACAGATGTGATGTGTAACCCGAAGATCCTCGTCAGGAACGTGGTGGTGGAGCCGGGAGCCCCGCCCGAATCTGGCGAAAGGCGTCACGAACGAGTTCCTCTGGGCCGGAAGCCTCCGACTTCCCTCCGATCCAGACGTCGATCGCCGATTTACATGCCCCTCCCACCGCCGCGAGGAGGAGGGTCGGATAGAGATCCCGGTCGACATCGGTACCGGTGCGGTCCGCCAATGCCTGGGCGACTTCCCGGCCGATCCGTTGGTGCATTTCAGCAGCCTTGCGATACAACGCTGGACTGCCATCCAGCAGGACGCCCACTTTGGCGGACTCTTCGAGAGGCCTACTGGGGTCGTTCACGATCCCGATCACCAAAGCCTCGAGCGAATCGAGAATCGGCTCGTCTGCCGGCCGCGCCGCAAGCATCTCGAGCCACTCGTGGACA
The DNA here is from genome assembly GCF_030056815.1 of Rhodococcus sp. IEGM 1379. Classification (GTDB taxonomy): domain Bacteria; phylum Actinomycetota; class Actinomycetes; order Mycobacteriales; family Mycobacteriaceae; genus Rhodococcus_F. The sequence goes on along the minus strand of NZ_JASHKR010000019.1, from coordinate 48,352 downwards.
GATTCTTCGAAGTGCGCGAGTACCGCCTCCTCCTTGCTGGAGAAGTAGTTGTGGAAAGTCCTCGTCGACACTCCTGCTTCGGAAGCGATCGCGTCGGCAGTGACGCATTCGATTCCGAGTGCACGAGCAAGCCTTGCCGCCGCATCGCTGAGCGCGGAACGGGTTGCTGCCTTCTTGCGGTCACGAAGGCCTGGCTCGAATATCACTCCGCCCACGCTACCGAACTTGCAGACATCTGCAACTTTGCAGAGCACTGCAAAATTGTGGATTAGAGCACACCCGCACGGCAGCTGTAACCCCAGTCACACATGTCGATAGAAATTGCACGCTCTCGACAAACCCACACCCACGCCAGACAATTACGCAATATGGTTGCCATTGATTAACCAACCGACTACCCAGCGTCGAATCGCCACCTTGAACCGCTAAGGAACTCCATGGATTCACTCCTACACACCTGGCCGGTGCCGTCCTCGGCCATGCTGTGGGGGACGAAGAACAGTCCCGGATCAGTGCTGAGACTCGTCAACATCACCATCGGGTTCTGCTCGCTCAACTTTTCCATCGTCGCGTATCTGTTCCTGATCAGCGGCGAAGGCCCCGATGGACCCTTTGCTCGCGCTTGGCTCATCACCTTCGCGACGGCCAACCTCTTCCCCACCGCTGCATGGTTCCTGGGGAAGGTTCGCGGACCGCGAGCCACCAAACTCTTCGGAATCTGGGCGGATCTGGGGACAGCGTCCGTCATCATCACGTTCACCAACCACGATGCAGCGCTCTTCGCCGCCGCGCTCTTCGTGGCCTCCGGCGCCTATTTCACCTACTTTCTCAACTTTCGATGGCTCGCCTTCCACCTGGCCTTTTCCTGCACTTTCATCATCTCCCTCGCGATCCTCGCCATAGCCGACGGAACCTCGTCCAGTGCCGGCATTATCGCGCGCACCGACGTCGTACTGTGCGCCGTCATCTTCATTCCAGCCACCATTCAGTTCGCCTGGCGCCAACTCCTGGCCCGCGCGACGGGCTCGAAAATCGACGCACTGACCGGACTGCTCAACCGTCGAGGACTGTGGGACATGTCGGAACGCGTCTGGTCGATCGCCCACGCCAACCGAGCCGACATCGCCGTCGCGGTCGTTGACATCGACAAATTCAAATCCGTCAACGACGCCTACGGCCACGAAGTCGGCGACACAGTCATCATCAGAACCGCCAACCGACTCCAACAACACGTCAACGGCTTCGGCTACGTCGCGCGCACCGGCGGAGAAGAATTCACGATCGTCATGATCGGAACGCCCTACGGATTGCGCAAACGCATCGCGACGCTCCCCCGCGCCGCCATCGAACCCACCGACGCTCCCCTTGCGACCGTCAGTGTCGGCGCCGCCACAATGCCGTTCATTCCGCAATTGGAACAGTTCGACTACAACGCCTTCTCACGCGCAATCGTGCATGCGGATTATCTGATGTACCAAGCAAAGTCGGCCGGCGGAAACTCTGCAAACACAGCCCCACTCGACATGACGCGGTTCAATCAAACCGAGTCGTAATCAGCGCCGCTACTACAGCAAACGTCAGCGCCGCTACTGCAGCAAACGTCAGCGCCGCTACTGCAGCAAACGTCAGCGCCGCTTCCAGGCCCCCGGATCCGCCGTCAACTCGTGAACGAATTCCGGGAGTCCGTCGACTGCGACGTCCGCAATCGTGACGTTTTCGAGTACCGCGCGGAGGTTCACCCGAACCGCGATCCATACTTCTTTGAGGGGCGTCGCCGGGCCGCTGTAGTCGACATCCTCCGGTCGTTGACCGCGAATCGACGCCAACGGCCCCTCCACTGCGCGGATGACGTCGGCAATGGTGATCTCCGACGCCGGCCGGGCAAGCCAGTACCCGCCCTCCGGTCCGCGCTTGCTGCTGACGAGTCCGCCGTGTCGTAGATCTGACAGCACGGCCTCGAGAAATTTGTGGGGAATCACCTGTGACGTGGCGAGAAATTCAGCTTTGGCCGGTCCTGGGCCGACTGCCGCGAGTTCAGCCAAAGTCCGCACGGCGTAGTCAACCTTTGCGGTGATGTGCACCGGGAATTCCTACCATTCCACTATGGAAAGGCGCAAGGGGAAAGGCACAAGGGCCATTCTCTTCCATACAGTTACATCCCTGGTGCATGATGTAACGACTCAATGGAGAGAACAGGACAAAGTGCATGTGGGAGACCCTTCTCCAATCCTGGAAGTCGTTACTCGAACCGCTTCATGATCCGGTAACGCTGGCCATCCCCGCGTTTGTCCTCTTCCTGGTGATCGAATGGATCGCAGCGCGAACACTCGAAAATCAGCCTGACGACGCGGACGGTCGAGCACGACCCGCAGTGGGCGGTTACCACCTGGTCGATGCCCGAACCAGCATCCTTCTCGGGTTGGTCTCCCTGGCAACAAGCGCCTTCTGGCAAGTACTCGCACTGATCGGCTACGCCGCGGTCTGGGTGTACGTCGCGCCGTGGCATCTGCCGCCGAACGCCTGGTACACCTGGGCGATTCTCCTACTCGGAATCGATGTCCTCTACTACACGTATCACCGTATGGCACACAGAGTTCGGGCTATCTGGGCAACTCATCAAGCACACCATTCGAGCGAATACTTCAACTTCAGCACGGCACTTCGCCAGAAGTGGAACCAAAGCGTCGAAATCATCATGTGGCTTCCGTTGGCGTTTCTCGGAATGCCACCGTGGATGATCTTCGTCGGAGTCTCGGTCAGCCTGATCTACCAGTTCTTCGTTCATACGGAACGAGTTGGAAAACTCTGGCGGCCTATCGAATTCATCTTCAACACACCGTCACATCATCGTGTCCATCACGGGTCCGATGCCGAATATCTAGACCGCAACTACGCCGGAATCCTGATCATCTGGGACCGCTTGTTCGGCACCTTCGAACCTGAAACCCACAGGCCCACCTACGGACTCACGACGCCGGTCGGAACCTACAACATCTGGAAACTGCAGACCCACGAATACGCTGCCATCGCCCGTGATTGGCGCGGCGCAGCAACCTGGCGAGACAAACTCGGCTACACCTTCGGCCCGCCCGGCTGGGCACCGAAATCCGAACTCACTTCAGCAGAATCCACAGCCCCGAAGCACTGAGGAGAAGCAGGCTCACCGCAAGCACGGCCCCCATGCCCAGTGCGGGCGCGGCCTTTTCGGTCGCGAACTGCGCCAATCGTGCCGGCCTCGAACGACGTTCGTGAACAGTCACTCCGACGATCAGCAGCGCGGCGAGCGCGGGGCCGATCAAAGCCACCGCTCCGAACGGCGGCAGCCATCGCAAACACGCCACAGCCAAACCGAGAATTGACAGGCTCGTCCGAACGAACGAAAGCGACGTACGTTCGGACTGTAATCCCTTGTCCGGAGGCTTCGGTGCGTCTTCAGATCGGACCGACGTCACGTCAGCTCACAACCTCGATCACCAGGACCGTCGCGCAGATCACCAGAACAATGCCCACCGCTGGTGCCATCAACGGAACCGGTAGTGAGCGTTCCGCCCGCAATGCGCGTTCCGCACTGATCCAGTGAATGAACGACGTGATGGCGATCAGCGCGCCACCGACAAGAAGTAATGCAGCCAAAGCAGCACGGACCGTCGCGGACAGAATGTCGCCACCAAAGGCTTCGAGTCCGACTCCCGACGCCACAAATGCCGTCGCGGTACGAATCCAGGCGAGATATGTCCGCTCGTTTGCGAGTGTGAATCGCGGATCCGGGTCTTCACCCGACTTGAATGGCCGCCACCTGACCATCACAACTGCTGCCCGTAGCGACAACACTCGTATCCGCGCGAGCGGTTAAGAAACAAGTACATGTCCTTAATCTTCCCTGGCGACTCCTCCGCGCCCACACTCGGGCCGGATCAGGACACCGCGAGCGATACCAGGAAATCCACCGAGCCACTGCCGTCAACCGTGACGAATCCGAGCGAAGGCGGCTCGACACCGAAATCCGTCCAGGTGACCGGAATCGAGCCCGATGCGATCAGCGCGTCACCCGAATGCAGAACGGTCATGTCCACGGAAACGGGCTTGGACACTCCTTTGAGCGTCAATGTGCCCAGCACAGTCACCGTCGCGGTCGTTCCGTCCGTCGGCACCGAAGAGAGGTCGACGGGCGAGTTGATCGTGAATGTCGCGGTGGGATAAGTGCTGGTTTCCATCACATTGCCGGTGAACTGACTGTCGCGACGTCCCGAATCCGTCGCTATGGTCGCGACCTGCACCGTTATTTCTCCGGCGGTGAGCTTCTCGCCCGCGATCGTCGCGTTGCCACTCACGTCACCGGTGGTACCCACAACCGTCACACTTGCCCCGTTGAGCACTTCGTGCACCGTGTATCCGGCAGAAGTCTGGTTGTCACCCTGACCGGCCGCCACCGTCCATGTGCCGTCGATCGATCCGGACGCCGCTTCTGCCCCCTGAGTGGACACCACTGCAGCTGGGGCGTCGTCCTCGGCGACGAACTTTCCGTACGCCCACGGCCCTACGAGCAAGCCGAGCACGATCAGGACGACAGCTCCGCCGATCCACCATATTTTTTTCATGACCCCAAGGCTAGTTGCAGCTTCAACTATTGTCAGGAGTTCCTAGCTGGGAAAGCGCTGTGAAGTGCCTCCGAACTCGAGCGAACGGTACGTTCGGCGCATCTGAGGCGACGAAAGCGTCGTTCGCACCATCAGGGGGGCGCACAAAACGCACAAAAAAGTCCCCCACCTGCATAAGCAGGCGGGGGACTCTTGGCGGTGGCGGAGAGATTTGAACTCTCGGACGGGGGTTACCCGTCACACGCTTTCGAGGCGTGCTCCTTAGGCCGCTCGGACACGCCACCGTTGGTTACTTTACCGGACGTGTCCCCGAGAATAAAAATCGCCAGGTGACGCGGCTTTACGTCAGCTTGTCCTTGATGCTGGAAGCAGCATCCTTGGCCTTCTCACCAGCATCCTTGACCGCGGATTTCACCTGGTCGGCCTTGCCTTCGTTTTCGAGGTCTTTGTTTCCGGTGGCACCGCCTGCAGCTTCCTTGGCCTTGCCCCCGAGGTCTTCTGCCTTGTTCTGAGCTTTGTCTGCGATTCCCATGAGTGCTCCCATCGAATGAACGCGAACAAATCACCTTCCGGCAATTCGCCGATGCCGTGACAGCATCTGCCTCCACCATGCCCTCGATATCCGGTTCCGGCTACCCCGATGTGGAATTGATCTCCGTCGGGAATACCGGTGTCAGGACCGATGCTCGCGGAAAAAATCCTCCAAAAGCCCAGCGCATTCGTCCTCGAGGACCCCGCCGCGCACCTGCGGACGGTAGGTCAATCTTCTGTCCCGAACCACGTCCCACAGCGACCCGACGGCCCCGGTTTTGGGTTCCCACGCACCGAAAACGACGCGAGAAACACGAGCAAGTACCAAGGCTCCGGCACACATCGTGCAGGGTTCGAGTGTGACGGCGAGCGTCGCACCTTCCAGACGCCAGCCGTCGCCGTACACGCGTGCGGCAGCCCGCAAAGCCAGAATCTCGGCATGCGCGGTGGGATCGGACGACGCTTCACGCGCATTGGCCGCGCGAGCAACCTCGACGCCGTCGGCATCGAAGACCACGGCGCCCACGGGAACATCGGCGTCCGACGCACCGAGTGCGGCATCGATGGCCACACGGATCATGCGCTGATCGTCAGCGAGAGACATCTACCGAGGAAGTTTGTCGAGCGCAGCTGAGAATTCGGATTCGAATCCGAGTCGCTGAGCGATCATCGTCAACTGCTCGTCGGGGTACAGATCGGTGTCGGCCGAGATAATTGAGAGGACGGGTTCCGGCAATCCCAGATCAGCCAGAACCGACAAATCCCCTTCTGCCCAGGGTTCCACGCTGTCGAGCTCGTCCGGATCGATATCGGGGATCTCGACGTTGAGTGCGTCGAGTACGTCGGCCGCAATGTCGTAGTCGATGGCTGCGGTCGCATCGGAAATCAACAGATGCGTACCCGTCGGCGCGGGACGCAAAATGATGAAGAACTCGTCGTCGACGTCGAGAAGACCGAAGACTGCACCGGAGCTACGAAGCTCGCGGAGTTCGGTTTCGGCAGTCGCCAGTGACGTCAAGGCTGCGGAAGTCAACGGCTTGACCGTCCACTTTCCTTCTTCACTTACCACCGCCAACCCGAAGCCTTCGAACTCCTCCGACTGATTCGAGGAGGCGCTCTTGTTACTCGCGCGCTGTGCACCCATGGCGCAACGGTAGCCCGGCAAGTGCGAGGTAGTGAAGTCCGTACCTGCCAGGTAGCGAAGTTCCAGTCCGGATATGCCAACCTGAACGAGTGCCTGCGACAGTTTCCGCCCCTCCCGTCTGCGTTCTCGGCCTCGGTTTGATCGGTGGTTCGCTGCTGCGGGCCGCTGCGCGCTCAGGTCGCCAGGTGTGGGGCTACAACCGTTCTGCCGAGTCGGCTGAAGCCGCCCGTGCGGACGGTTTCGACGCCCAAACCGATCTGACTGCCGTTCTTCGGAAAGCGCACGCTACCAGTGCGATCATCGTGATCGCCGTCCCGATGCCGGCGGTCGACGCCACCCTCGAAGCCATTGCGTCGCACGCCCCGAACAACCCGATCACCGACGTCGTCAGCGTGAAAGGTGAGGTGAAGGCTGCCGTCGAGCGCCGTGGTCTGGGTGCGCGTTTTGTGGGCGGCCATCCCATGACCGGAACCTCGGCCTCAGGCTGGGCAGTGGGCGATGCGGACCTCTTCACCGACGCCGTCTGGGTCGTGGCAACCGACGAAGGCGTCGACGCCGACGTGTGGACACAGGTTGCGGACCTGGCTCTCGATTGCGGTTCGGTGGTCGTTCCAGCCGAGTCCCTCGAACATGACCGGGCTGTGGCACGGATTTCGCATCTGCCACATCTGCTGGCCGAAACCTTGGCGATCACCGGCGCAGCAGGCGGTGAACTCGCTCTCGGACTGGCCGCCGGATCGTTCCGCGACGGCACCCGTGTGGCCGGCAGCGCACCGGGACTGGTGCGTGCGATGTGCGAGGGCAACCGCGACGCCCTGCTGATCGCACTGGACGAAGCACTCGAACTACTGCAGCGCGCGCGAATCGATCTCCACGAAAATGGCTCGACGGCAGAACTCGTCGACGCGGGATTTGCTGCGCGAGGAGCCTACGAATCGCAGGAACGCTGGGACATCACCGACGTAAGCGTCGGAGAACCCGGTTGGATCGATGGGATGCGCGACGCCGGACGTCGTGGTGGCGTTATCCGTCGGAGCCACTAGCTCCGTTTAGATCCGAGCAGCCAGACCCGGATAGTCGAGGATGAAACCGTCATGGTCCACGGACACTGTGGAACTGGACACCGGGGACATGACGCTGATGCCGTCGACGCCACTGCTGTAGGTGATGGTGGCGCCCTCGACACGCAGATCCAGCAGGTTGACGTACACAACCGGAACCTCCACGTCGTCGGTGTTGTTCTGCAAACCGAAGCGGCGGATGGGGAGGGTGTTGAAGAACGGGCTGAGGATCACGTCGACATCAAGCGCGCCGTCGAATGACGACCGCTGATGGTGGGCGCCGTTCTCCACCATCCAGGTGCCTTCTTCGTCGCGACTGATCGACATCTGACGCTCACCGGCCGCGAGAGCCGTGCGCACCGAGAGCCTGCGCGTGACACCAGCTTCGTCTGTGACCAGGTCATATGACGCACTGAACGCGGGATGTTCGCTGCAAGCGCCCCCGATAATCCGGCCCGAGGCCTTGATGCGGTTGCCGTTCAACTGCACACGAACCGACTCCATACGCGGAGCATTGTGGGCCTGCCAGGTCAATACCGCAGGCCAGGACGCGCTACCGGAAGGTTGGATGCTCACCCGACCACGGTAATGGACGAAGGCCCACAGAGCACTGCTGGTGTGGATTATTGCCGAGGATCAGGGACCTTTTCCGATGCGATCGGTGAACAACGACCACGTATGTAAGCCGATTCACAGCCCGATTCGGCTTCCGAGAGGGGCTGAACGCCTGATCGGGAAAACCTTTGGCAAAAGCTGTCGGACTTCTCGAGTAACGTGCTTAAGGTCGGTTCGTGAGGAAGGGTGCTGTGACGTCGTCGCGAAGCATGGTGGGGTTGTTTGCCGGTATCGGCGGGCTCGAGTTGGGCCTGTCGGAACATGGGTGGAACACCGAACTGCTGTGTGAAATCGATCCCGGCGCCCAGGCGGTTCTCCGCTCCCGTTTCTCGGATGTCCCCTTGCACGGTGATGTCACGAAACTCCGTGCGCTCCCCGCGAACATCGACCTAGTTGCCGCAGGCTTCCCCTGCCAGGACCTCTCCCAAGCCGGCAAGACGGCAGGAATCACGGGCGCCCGTTCCGGCCTGGTCGACGAAGTATTTCGACTGGTCAAACGTAAAAAGGGCCCGCGATGGCTGGTCATCGAAAACGTTCCCTTCATGCTGCAGCTCAGCAAGGGCGCTGCCATGCGTCACATCACCGACGCCCTCGAAGACCTCGGTTACACGTGGGCCTACCGGGTTGTCGACGCCCGGGCATTCGGCCTGCCACAGCGCCGCCAGCGCGTGATCATGATTGCCTCACGCACCGAAGACCCTCGTGAAATCCTCTTCGGCCAGGACGCTGGTGAGCGACTCGGCGGCGATCCCGCCGACTTCCCGTGCGGTTTCTACTGGACTGAAGGCACCCGCGGCCTCGGCTGGGCCGTCAATGCCGTCCCAACGCTCAAGGGCGGATCGTCCATCGGAATTCCCAGCCAGCCCGCCGTCCGATTGCCTTCGGGTGAAATCGTCACGCCAGGTCTCGTCGACGCCGAGCGTCTGCAAGGTTTTGATCCCGACTGGACGCTGCCGTCGGTCGACGTCCCTGGTCTGCGCCACAGTCACCGTTGGAAGCTCGTCGGCAATGCCGTGAGTGTGCGGATGGCGTCGTGGGTAGGCAGCCGGTTGAACGATCCCATCCAGTACGACGCCAGTAGCGAGACCCCCCTGGAACCCGGCGATGCCTGGCCCAGTGCCGCCTGGGGCCGCAACCGTCAAGCCTTCCGCGTCCATACCTCGACTTGGCCGGTCCAGGACGAGTACGAAGATCTGAGCGGTTTCCTCGAAGACACACGTTTGCTCTCTGCTCGGGCTACCGCCGGTTTCCTCAAGCGCGCCCGGATGGGCAACCTCCGCTTCATTCCCGGATTCATCGAGGACGTCGAAAGTCACCTCGAACGGATGGGCGGATACCCCGAGGCCGTCGCATGAACGAATTGTTTCCCGAGCCTGACACTCTGTTTTCCACACCGGAACACGAACCCCTCTGGGACGCACTGCAACTCGCCGGCGACAAACCTGCCGCCGATGCCGATCGCGGCGAAAAGAAAAACTACGCACAGCGGTTATCCAACCAGTTGGCACAGACCGTCGCCGATGCCCTGCGGCCGCTGTACCCCAACATCACTCCGACCGCGTCGGGCGAAGGCCAGGAAGCGACGGTCGACGTCGCCAAAGGCCGAAAGCGCTTGGACGTCAAGGCACTCGACCCCACCCTCGGTCTAATTCTGTGCGTGTCGATCAAGACGTACAACTTCCAGGATTACAGTCCCGGTAGCAAGAAGCTGGGCCGATGGACCAAGAACATCGTCCGCAACGATCACGAATTGCGCGGCGAGGCAATGGTTTTGCATCAACGTCAGCCGTACAGCGTGCTGGTGGCCGTCATGTTCGAACCGTATGCCACGTGCGATGACGGCGATCCCACCAAGACCAGCGACACCGGAAAATCCTCGTTTGCCCACCACGTCACCACACTGTCGAAGCGTTCCGGACGCGGCAAGCGTGCCGTTGTCGGCGTCCCGGGGAAGGCGTGGGTCGATCTCGGCGCCGAGGACACCCGCTACGACCTCTTCGAAAAGGTCTACATCGGCCTGTACGAAAGCGATGGCGCAGTAAGGTTTTTCGACGTCGACGAGCCGCCTCCACGGAACGGCCGCCCGACGGAAAGCCAAACGTTGTCGTTCAACGATTTTGTGACCGTCGTTCACGGTGAAGTGGAGCGTCGCAACAGGTTTGCACCGACGTGGTCAGACCCGGACGACAGCGAAGACTCCGACGGTTGAGGTACGGCGGTGCCTGCGACAGATCCTGTGACCAGCGCTCGAATGAGCGTGCAGCGTCGCCGCGACACCAAACCCGAACTCGCACTGCGACGCGAACTCCACCGGCGCGGCCTTCGGTACTTCGTGGATCGAGCTCCCGCCAAAGGCATTCGCCGACGGGCCGATCTGGTTTTTCCGCGTCGCAAAGTGGCAGTGTTCGTGGACGGCTGCTTCTGGCACTGCTGCCCGCAGCACGCGACGTTCCCGAAGAACAATGCGCAGTGGTGGGCGGACAAGTTGGCAGCCAACGTTGTTCGGGACCGTGATACCGATGCGCGACTGGGCGAACTGGGCTGGACCGTGATCCGAATTTGGGAACACGAAGACCCATTGACTGCGGCCGATCGCGTCCAGAATGCATTGACCAGTCCGTAAGCTCGCAGTGTGAAGCAACGCAACGGGGCGCGATGGGGTTTGGCGGTCGCGCTGGCACTCGGTGGAATTGTCTATTCGTCGTGGATTCTCGAATTCTTCCTCCCGACCGGACTTGATCCCGTGACGTCATTTCTCAGTGAACTCGATGCCGCAAATCAGAAGTATCGCGACGTATTCAGCAACGCCGACATCCTGTCTGCCTGTTTGATGTTGGTGGCAGCGGCGCTGGGACTACTCACGACTCCACGGCGCAAGCTATACGTCACGGGATGGGTAGCGCTGGCAGTGTTCGGCATTGCCACCGTCGCCGACGCCTCGTTTCCACTGGAGTGTTCCGGGGCGAGTTGTGAGGCAAGCGCACCGGGCGGACTACTCCCCCAATTGCATCACATTCATGCGTTGACCAGCAGCGTAGCGGTTTTCGCGATCTTTATCGCAATGATCGCCTTTACGGTTGGCGCATTCCGTTACCGCGAATACCCGTCGCTGCGCACGTTCGGGCTGGGCATCTTGATCGCGACTTCCCTTGCGACGGTATGGATGTTGACAACCAACGGGATAGAACTAGCCGGCGGCGGTAACCTGGGCTTGGGAATTGCTCAACGCGCACAGGTTCTGGGTATGTCGTTGTGGCTATGCACGCTGGGGTTTGCAGTGTCACGGCGTTAGGAAAGGGTCACGGCGTTAGGAAAGGGTCACAGCGATAGAAAAGGTTTTGACACAGCGGTTTCGGGCGATCCTGGAATAGACGGACCTACCAAAGGTGTGCCCATGTCTCTTGCGTCGTCGCTCTTCTCCCACCCCCATCAGGCGTTTACCACCGGGTTCTATCGCAACGAGTCTTTCGACTACGAACTGCGAATACTGCTCGGACAAGCCACGTATGGCGCCACTGATACCGGAGAAGTACTCTCGGCCATCACCAACATCGGCGACAAAGACCACGAAGGTTGGTACGAGGCCTGGTTCGATCTCGGATCACGAATCTTCGAGCAAGCCGAAGCGTCTGCGCACGCCGGGCACCTGCGCAGTGCATCGAATGGGTACCTGCGGGCAGCGTCGTACTTCGGCGTCGCAGTCAATGCCGTCGACGGCCTGCGCGACGACTCGGTCCTGGTCCCCACATTCAGGCACCACCGGCAGGCTTGGGATCGTTTTGTCGACACCACGGCGCAACCCGTCGAGCGCGTCCGGATTCCGTACGAGGACATCACGCTGCCGGGCTACTTCTTCCGCCCACCCGGAGATGTACGACGGCCGACGCTCATCATGGTGAACGGCAGCGACGGTCCCATCAGTTCGATGTGGGTCAGCGGCGGCAGCGGCGCTCTGGAGCGCGGCTACAACGTCCTGATGTTCGACGGACCCGGCCAGCAGTCCATGCTCTTCGAGCACAATGTTCCGTTCCGCCACGATTGGGAAACGGTAATCACTCCCGTCGTCGATTTTCTCGTCAACCGCCCGGACGTCGACGCGTCGAAGTTGGCGATCTACGGGATAAGCCAGGGCGGTTACTGGGTTCCACAGGCATTGGCGTTCGAGCATCGGATCGCCGCCGCTGTCGCCGATCCCGGCGTAGTCGATGTGTCGGCGTCGTGGCTCAAGCACATACCGCGGGGAATGCAGAATCTGCTGGACGAGGGCAAAGCCGATGCTTTCGACCGCGAGATGGCGATGGGGATGAGGGCGTCGAAAGATACTGCTCGCACCTGGCGGTTTCGCTCCCGGCCGTATCTGACGGAGGGTTACTACAACACTCTCGCCGAGGTCCGGAAGTACCGCCTCGAGCATGTGGCCGGCTCCATCACCACGCCCATGCTGATCACCGATCCCGAAGGCGAACAGTTCTGGCCGGGGCAATCGTCTCGCCTCGCCGAACTGTCCGGTGGATCCACCACCGTTGTTCCTTTCACGGCCGCCGAGGGCGCAAACCTTCACTGCCAGCCGATGGCCCGACGCCTCACCGATCAGCGAATGTTCGACTGGCTCGACGAACAATTGGGGCTCTAACTCTCTGTTCTGGACTTCTCCTGTCGGTTCAGCAGCGTCGCACACATCGGCAGGAGCAGAACGGTAATTGCACCCGCTGCCACCAGAATCGACGCATTGTCCGACGACATCTGACCCGCGCTGACGGCTGCGCCGGTAACAGCCACGATCATCGGCAATCCGGTAGCGCCGTACAGCGCCACCTGCGCACTCTCGCGGGTACTGAAAGGCGGTTCGATCTTCTCGAACTTTGTTGCCATGAACATAGGCACACCGCGGACCACGATAATGAGGAGCAAGAACGCTAGCAGGACAACAGGATTGGCAGCCACGGCCGAAACGTCGATTGCCATTCCGGATGTGATGAAGAAGATTGGAATAAGGAATCCGAAAGCAATGCCTTCGAGTTTGATCTCCAAACGCTCATCACCCTCAGGCATCAAGCGCCGCAGGATGAATCCTGCCGCAAAGGCGCCGAGAATGACGTCGAGAGAGAATACGGCCGACAGCACGCCAAGACCGACCAGCAGCAGCACCGTCAGACGGACCGTCGTCTGCGCAGTTGTATCCGCACCCGAGCGGACGAGTCGATGCGTCCATGATCCTTGCGCCACAAGCTTCGTCGGCAATACGGCAACAAGCACAGCGATCAGCGCAAAGGTCGCAAGCACTACCAACGACAGGAAAGCGCCACGCGCGCTGAGTAATACGGCCATCGCAACCACGGGCCCCAGTTCGCCGACCGCACCGTGATTGAGAACAGTTTTACCCAAACGGGTGCCGAGGAGTTTGTTGTCCTTGAGAATCGGCAGCAACGTACCCAGAGCAGTCGACGTCATCGCGATGGCAACCGCAGCCTCGGCGGAGATCACGTTTCGGATGCCCAACAGGGCAACTACTCCGAAAGCCAGAGCGAGGCAGAACAGCCACGTATACAGCGCTCGTCGGCCACCCTTGCCGCTGAGTTCACTGCGGTCGATCTCATAACCTGCAAGCAGGAAAAGCATCCCGAGGCCCAGTTCCCGCAGGAGCCCGATCGCTTCACTCTCGACCGCGATATTGAGAGCGAACGGGCCGACGGCGGCTCCGGCAACCAGCAGCAGCACCACTTCGGGCACCAGTCGCCGCGGGAACAGGCCCGCGACAATGGGCGCGAGCGCAGCGATCAACGCGATCCAGAACAGCGACGAGGCAATTGAGGGCACGGATTATTATGGGGCATTTGCGACAGGTGTGGAGGTAGTCACGATTGGGCGCGTCGAACGCCCGTGAGGTGATGATCACAGTCACGCAAGCACGTGCATAACGCAGAAAACCCCGCCACTGTTAAGTGGCGGGGTTTTCTGTTTGTGCGCCCGAAGGGATTCGAACCCCTAACCTCCTGATCCGTAGTCAGGTGCTCTATCCGTTGAGCTACGGGCGCATGTTCTGTTGTACTGCTTGTCTTGCTGTCGTAATTTCTATCATTTCAAACCCGCCGGTCAAAATCACCGGCGTGGCGGAGGCGAGAGGATTTGAACCTCCGGTCCCTCGTAAAAGGGACAACTCATTAGCAGTGAGTCCCATTCGGCCGCTCTGGCACGCCTCCCTGGGGGTTCCGATCCTTTCGGACCGCCGGGATGAAAGATTACACATGTCTCACCACCAAAGGCAAAACGAGTGGTCAGCGGCCCAATTCATGCACTTATCGCAGGTTGCTGTCGAACCAGTCGAAAATTCTGGTTCGAGCATCGATGATCGAGGCCGTATTCGGATCGTCCTCGTCCTGACCGTCGGGGACCTGCGGTGGTTCGTCGGCGCGATGCGCCAAGCCGGAGTAGCTCACCACCAAGGTGGCGACGTCAGCCTTGGCCGTCGCCTCCCGAAGTTGGTTGACGTGTTCGAGTGGAGTTGCAGGATCGTCGTCGCCGTACAAACCGAGCCAGGGAGCTTGTAATGACACGGCGGCCTCCATGAGCGCCTGCGCGTCGACGGACAACGCGTCGACGATCCCGCGGGCGGCGACGCTGACAGCAGCACCAACAGGGCGACTGGTGGCGACGAGCATTGCGGCTGTACCGGCGGCATCGAAGCCGAGGACGCCGATGGTGTCGACCCGAACATCTCGGACCGTCAGCCAATCGAGGGTGGCGTCGAAGTCGGTAAAAAGGTTGTCACCGAAAATGTCACCGTGCATCTGCTCGGGTTCCCGATGGAAGAGATGCGGTGCGACGGTCACCCAACCTTCCAGCGCGAGGGCTGACATCAACTCCAGGAGCGCCTCACCGAATTGCCTCGCCTCGTGCAGAACGACGATGGCACCACGCGTCGGGCCGTCAGGTTCCACCACGGTGAGCGGCACAGCGATGGCGACGTCACCGTCGGCCCCCGGCAAATGCAAATACGCGGTGTCCCGGAACATTCCCGACATACCTCCTACTCTGACACGTGGACGCCTCGAGCGCACCGAATCAGGCAGCGCATAATCAGGGAGTGACTCCTCGCATTCGGCCTGACCTCGCCTCGATTCCCGCCTACGTTCCCGGACGCAATTTTCCCGGCGCCATCAAGCTGGCGAGTAACGAAACGACGATCGGCCCACTTCCCGGGGTTCGCGATGCCGTCGCCGACGCTGTTGCGAACGCGAATCGCTACCCCGACAACGCCGCCGTCGCCCTCATCGCGGCACTCGCCGCGTTCCTGAACGTCGAACCCGCGAATGTCGCCGCCGGCTGCGGTTCGGTGACGCTGTGCCAGGAATTGGTTCAGATCACGTGCGACCAGGGTGACGAGGTCATCTTCGCGTGGCGTTCCTTCGAGGCGTACCCGGTGGTCGCCCAGGTCGGCCACGCAGTTTCCGTGAAGGTTCCGCTGACCGAAGAGTTCGGCCACGATCTCGATGCGATGTTGGCCGCGATCACCGATCGCACCCGACTGATCTTCATCTGCAACCCCAACAACCCGACCGGCAACGCCCTCTCGAAGGCGGAACTCGAGAGCTTCCTCGACGCGGTGCCGACGCACATCGTCGTAGCTCTGGACGAGGCGTACTACGAGTACTCCCGCTCCGATTCGGACGGAATCGAACTGTTCCGCAGCCGCCCCAACGTGGTTGTTCTGCGCACGTTCTCCAAAGCGTACGGATTGGCCGGCATTCGCGTGGGTTACGCGGTGGCTGATCCGGAGATCATTACCGCGCTCGGCAAAGTCCACACGCCGTTCACGGTCAGCGTCGTCGCACAGGCCGCCGCAATCGCTTCTCTGGCTGCGGCTGACGAACTCCTCGCTCGCACCGAGGGCGTCATCGCGGAGCGGGCGCGCGTTCGGTCAGCGTTGATCGACGCCGGCTACACGGTCCCGAAATCGTCGGCGAACTTCGTCTACCTCCCCCTCGGCGAGCTCTCCCCCGGCTTTGCCGAGGCAAGTACCGAAGCTGGGATCCTGATTCGCCAGTACGGCACCGAGGGCGTCCGGATGACCATCGGCGATCCAGAAGAGAACGACGCATTCCTCGCTTTCGCCCGAACCGACGCTGCCCGACGCTTGGCCGGCATCGGCATCAGTGCGTAAAAGTTGATGCCGGCGTGACACTTGATACCTAACTGTTACGCGCAGAGCTAGAATTCGTTATCGCGGCCAGGCACACTCAGGAAGGTTCGAGATCGGTCCGAGCAAGGGAGCCTGACGTATGACGCGACGCATCACGCGCGCTTGTGCTGTGCTCGCAGCTTCCCTTCTCGCCATCACCGCAACCTCCCTGAGTGCTGTCGCGACGGCCCAATCCGTCAACACCCTCTCGGTCCGCCTACTTGCGTTCAACGATCTCCACGGCAGCTTGCTGCCCCCGGAAGGCGAACGCAGCGAGATCATGCAGGCCGACGGTTCCTTCACACCAGCCGGCGGGGCGGCATACCTCGCGGCCTATGTCTCGCAACTGCGCAGCCAAGCCACAAATTCGCTGCTCTACTCGGTAGGCGACAACTGGGGCGCGTCGGCGCTGGAATCTTCGATGTTCAACGACGAACCAACCGTCGAACTGCTCAATCGCATGCAGATCAATGCGTCGGCGATCGGTAATCACGAACTGGACAAGGGTCTGGCCGAGTTTCATCGCCTGGAATCGGGTGGATGCTCCGCCGCCAATGCGTGCACATTGAGTCCGTCGTTCAGCGGTACCAACTTTCCGCTGATGGCCGCCAACATGACCTACGCCGACGGCACACCTGCGACACTCCCCTTCACCGTCAACATGGTGGACGGAATCCCGTTCGGAGTGATCGCGATTGCCCCGAGCAACACGGCGCAGATCGTCTCACCCGACGGAATCGCGGATCTGAGATTCGGCGACGAGGTCGAGGCGATCGATCGCACTGCCGACATTCTCGACTTCTTCGGTGTCAAGGCCATCACCGTGCTGCTGCACCGCGGAGACGAACCGGACCGGGCCGGCGGACCCAACGATTGCAACATCACGTCCGGGCCGGCACGCGATATCGCATTGCGCGCTTCACCCAAGGTCGATGTCATCTTCACCGCGGACAGCCATCAGCAGTACAACTGCGAATTCCCGGATCCGGCCGGAAATCCCCGAGTTGTGATGCAGGGCGCCTCGCACGGCCGGATCGTCTCCGTTGCGGACGTAACCATCGACCGAAACACTCGCGACGTGGTGCGGGACCAGACATCGGCATTCAATCAGATAGTGACACACGATATTTCGCCGGATTCCGAGATTCAGGCACTATCGGATCGCGCCTGGAAGGCAGCCGCGGAAGTAGCGCAGCGCCCGGTCGGGACACTCACCGCCGCACTCACCCGAGACCACATCGTCGGCGCCGAATCAACGCTCGGCAACCTGGTTGCCGACGGCCAATTGGCCGCTGGAGGTGCTCGCGGAGCTCAAATCGCGCTCACCAACCCCGGCGGGATCCGCGAAGACCTCAGTCCGGGCGTGGTGACGTACCGCCAAGCTCACGCGGTCCAGCCGTTCGGCAACAGCCTCGAAGTGCTCTCCGTCACAGGGTCGGTATTGAAAGAAGCCCTGGAGCAGCAGTTTCAGTACTCGATCGAAGGCAGCACCCTCGAACGGATTCTCGCACCGTCGAACGGCTTTACCTACACCCTCGATCGCAAAGCACCCCCGGGTTCCCGGATCTCGGAAATGCGCCTGAACGGCCAGAATATCGGCCCGGACGTGGTCTATCGCGTGGCCGTCAACAAGTTCCTCGCCGACGGCGGCGACGGCTTCACCGCACTGAAGCAGTCGACGGAAACAACCGGTGCGGGCACTGATCTGGACGCCTTGGCCGCGCTCTTCACAGCCGGTTCACCGGTCTCCCCGCCGCCCACCGATCGAATCCACGTCATCGACTGAATAGGCATCGGCGGTCAAGATTGCCTAGTCTCGACACGTGATCATCGCGACCCATAACGGCAAATTCCACGCAGACGACGTCTTCGGCGTATCGCTGCTCAAGCAGCTGTACCCCGACGCCACAGTCGTTCGCAGCCGCGACGAGGACGTCCTGAACAGCGCAGACATCGTGCTCGACGTCGGCGGCCGCTACGAACCCGCAGCCGGACGCTTCGATCATCATCAGCGCGGTGCGGGTGAGCGCAGCAACGGCATTCTTTACTCGGCATTCGGTCTGCTGTGGCAAGAATTCGGCCTGCAGTTCTGTGGTGGCGACGAGTCCGTGTGCCGCCGGATCGACAGCCGCTTGGTCGAAGGCATCGACGCCGTCGACAACGGCCAGGAGATCTACACCCTCAACGAGTTCGGCACCAAGCCATTCGACCTGTCTTCGGTACTGGACCTGTTCAATCCCATCTCGTCCAGTGACGAAGAGTTCGATACGCAGTTCGAGCTCGCAGTGGTTCTGGCGACACAGGTCCTGATTCGCCTGCGCGCCAAGTACGCCGGCGACGCAGCAGCCGAACGCGAATTTGCCGATACCTACGCCAAGGCGTCGGATCCGCGGTTTGTCGTCCTGGAACGATTCATTCCGCACGGCCGTGCAGCGTCGGCTCAGCCGGAACTTCTGTTCACGATCTTCCCGAACACCAACGGCGGCTGGTCGATTCAGACCGTCAAGCCGGCCGACTCGAAGTTCGGTTCACGAAAGCTGTTGCCGGAACTGTGGCGCGGCCTCAACGGCAAGGACATGGCAGCCGAAACCGGCGTCGACACTTCGGTGTTCTGCCACAAGGCCGGATTCATCGCTGCCGCACAAACTCGCGACGACGCGATGAAGCTGCTGGAACTCGCTCTCGCAGAGTAAAACTTCAGCGCTGCAGATATTCAGGGTTGTAGAACTTCAGGGTTGTAGAACTTCAGGGTTGTAGAACTTCAGGGTTGTAGAACTTCAGGGTTGTAGAACTTCAGAGGCCTAGTGCCGATTGCAGCGTCGGCCAGGAATCATGCAGTGCATCTTGCCAATACGGCCACGAATGGGTTCCGCCGTCCCGGTAAGCGACTACCGCTGGGATTGCGAGTCCGTCAAGCCTGTTCTCGAATAGTTGAGTACAGGTATGAGCGAGCGCTTCCAGCGGTCCGCCCACGACGGCAATCAGACGCCCGTCCGGAGTGAACAGGTCGTCGTACACTCCGGGCAAGCCAGTGCTCGAAGAAATATAGATCGCCTTGCCGCGCAACGTCTCTGCATTGTAGGACGGATCATGCTCGCGCCACGCCGGATCCGAGACCGGTCCCCACATGTTGGTGGCATCGCCGTTCTTGCTGGCGACCGTGACACGCACGGAATCCTGCGACGATGCAGAATTGTCGAGACACCCACTGTACGAAGCCAATCCCGTATACAAGTCCGGGTGGCGCGTGATCAAGTTTCCGGCCCCGAGCGCGCCCATGGACACTCCGCCCACCGCGTTGGTTCCATTGCCACGGAAGGCCTCGTCGATCAGGGGCGGTAGTTCGTCGGCAAGAAATGATTCCCATTTGTTCACACCGAGATTCGGATCATCGGCACGCCAGTCGGTGTAATAGCTTCCGGTGCCGCCCACAGGCAGAACAACATTGACGTCTTTGTCTGCGAAAAATGTTTCGATGTCGGTCTTCTGAGTCCACGTACTTTCGGTGTATCCGGATTCGGAGCCGGCACTCACCCCGTCGAGGAGATAGAACGTCGGCCGACTGCCGTTTCCGTCCGCGGGATGCAACACCTGAACCTGTATTTCCCGTCGCATCGACGGGGAATCGACGAACACCGCACTCCGAGTGGGGGTCAGTTGGTCGATCCGATCGATATGAGCGCGCACTTGCGGTTCCGCCTGAGCAAGGTTGCTGCAACTGAGTGCAAATACTGCCAAGGCCACCCCGAGCACCCCAGCCTTCTGCCGTTTTCTCCGCATCCGTGAGCACCCCTTCTCACATGCAATCATCCCCGACTGATCGGTCGTAACTCACGATTCGACAGCACGAATGCTGCGAGGTCAACCCTTCGTTTGGGGTTGACTGCCGCCGGGTATACCCCCGGGGGGCTTGCAAGTTCGGCACGTTCTCCACCGATGCACACACAGGTGTGGATAACTTAATTCACATCCCACCCGAGTCTGTGCATAACCTGTGGACAACTACATGAATTACACGAAGGTTATTCTACCTACCTGCAGCGATGAAGTTATCCACAGTGTGGATAACTTCGGCGCAAAATATTGTCACCTTGTCTCTTTCGGGCGTGTCCACGCAGTTCCGCACCAACGGTCCACGATTTGTTCACAAGCAAGCAACCTCTCCATACTTAGTGCATGATTTCCGCGCTGCTGGCGGCTGCCGCCGTCCTCGCACTACTCACGCTGGTACCCGGACCGGATATGGCCGTCGTGACACAGGCGGCGCTCACCGGCGGACGATCCGCCGGATTTCGGGTATCGGTCGGCATCGTCAGCGGCCTACTCGTGTGGGGCCTCCTGACCGTTCTGGGACTGTCTGCGATTCTCGCCGCGTCCGCAGAGGCCTACACCGCCGTCAAACTGGCCGGCGCCGCCTATCTCATCTATCTCGGGGTGCGGGCGCTCTGGCAGAGTCGCGCTTCCGCCTCGGTTCACGGACCGAACGCTTCGGTCTTGCACAAAGCCGGAACGTGGAAGACCGGATTCACGACCAACCTGCTCAACCCCAAGATCGCCGTCTTCTACACCGGACTGTTGCCCCAACTCGTCCCGGCGGGATGGCCGACAGGACCGTCCCTCGCATTGTTGGTCCTCATCCACGTCGCGATCTCCATCGCCTGGCTCGCCACGTACGTCGTACTGCTCTCACGGGCACGTAGCACCTTCGAGAAGCCGAAGGTGCGGCAGATGCTCGAACGCGTCACCGGAACGGTACTTCTAGGATTCGGGGCGAAGATTGCGCTGGAAGCGCGCTGACCAAACTGCGCAGCAGGCGCGCTGACAAAACGCTTGAACCCATACAGCTAGAACCAATACAACAGTAGGAAAGAGTCGACAGTGGGCGCGTGGGGATCAGGACCGTTCGAGAACGACGGTGCCGGAGATTTAGTTGCATCCATCGGGCACCGTGATTTCACCTTCGCATCGGTGGAGTGGGCATTCGAAGACGACTATCTGGAAGTGGACGGCGGCCAGATCGCCGTTGCACTACTCGAATTGGTGCTGATCGTGCGCGCAGACCGCAAGCGCGATCCTGCTGTCGAAGAACTTGATCTCGACGACTTTGCCGACGCATTGACCAGTGAGCGCCTCACCTGGCTGATCGACATGGTGGAACGCACCATCGCGTCGACCGATTCGGAACTGTTCGAACTGTGGGACGAGCGGGGTCCCGAAGAACTTGCCGCGTGGCGCATCCCGATCGTCGACGGCCTCGAGGATCTGCGGGTGTTGTCGGTCTAGCCATTTGCCTTGGCGATTGAATCCTTGCCTTCTGCGGCACCGCCCTTGATTCCATGCCCGGGGTGGAACCACCACGCGAGTCCAATTCACTTGCACTCGATGTAGGTCGGGCGAAAATGAAGACCCCACTTCCCGACTTCAACTGGGCAGAACGAGAGGAACGCTGGACGTACATCACCACCCAATTGCCGACCATGTACAACGATCTGATGAACAATCAGCCCGCGTTGTGGCGGACTACACTCTCGACCCCGGTCTCGCGACGGATCACCGAGCAGGGAATGCTCGTGCGACTGCCCGAGATGCTGCGTTCGATGTTGTCCACGGTCGAGATCGACTGGAACTGATCGAGGTAGTTCGATATTCGTGGAGTTTGCATAAAAAAGTCCCCCACCTGCATCAGCAGGTGAGGGACTAGTGGCGGAAGCGGAGGGATTTGAACCCCCGGTGGGTTTAACGCCACGCTCGCTTTCAAGGCGAGTGCATTCGGCCGCTCTGCCACGCTTCCGTGGGCGATCCTATCCGGTGCACTCGAGCGCCGTGAAACGGCTCCCCTTCTCAGCGATCTCCGACAGCTTTGTCCACCTTCGCGAAGACGGTAGCCAGCACTTCCAACTCCTTGGGAGTCAGCAAGTCCACCAAATTCCGGCGTACACCCGCGACGTGAGTGGGAGCCGCAGCAGCAAGCCTCTGCCGACCCTCCTCGGTGATCCGGGCAAGTACTCCACGGCCGTCCTCGGCGCAGGTATCGCGTATAACGATGCCCTGCGATTCCATCCGACGGATTTGATGCGTCAGGCGGCTACGTGACGACAGAACGCCGTCCGCGAGATCGCTCATCCGCAGCGAACCGTCCGGGGACTCCGACAGCATGACCAGGATGCGATAGTCAGCCAACGACAGGTCATGCTCGTCCTGAAGTTCTCGGTTGAGCACTTCCATCAGACGCTGATTGCCGTCCATGTAGCCGCGCCAAGCACGCATTTCGGCGGGAGTGAGCCAGGGCGTCTGCTCCGGCTCCGATTGGGCCGTCTGTTCAGTGGTTATTTCTGCTGTCACAGGGTCCAAGCTTAGACCCGCAACCAACACCGGCAGCCGACCCCGGACAAAGGTTACGAACCAGACAGCAACACGGATCGGTCGATCTCCGCAACCGAAGCCAACCCGGCAAGCCCCATCGTCAAGTCCAGATCTGCGAGCAGGATCCGCAATGCGTGACGCACACCATCGGCACCAGCGAGCCCCAATCCGTACACCCAGGGGCGTCCGTACAGGACTGCATCGGCGCCGAGAGCCAGCGCGGTGATCACATCAGCGCCACAACGAATACCCGAATCCATCAGAATGTCTGCCTCATGGCCAACCGCCGACACTATGGGCCCCAACGCATCCAAGGCCGAAATCGCGCCGTCGACTTGGCGTCCGCCGTGATTGCTCACGATGATGCCGTCCGCACCCGCAGCGACCGCGCCGCGGGCATCGTCGGGATGCACAATTCCCTTGACCGCGATCGGAAGTGACGTCCACCGGCGAAGTTTCGCAATATCCGTCATCCGAACGGAATGATTGCCGAACAGTGAAACCCACGTCAACACCGCAATCTGCAGTGCCTCGGCGCTCTCCTCGGGAGGCGTCGCCAACTTGGCCCGGAAGACCGGATCGGAGAGATAGTTGGCGATCCCCTTGGCCTGCAGGAACGGCAGGTGACCCAACTCCAAATCTCTTGGACGCCAACCCATGCCCGGAGTATCCGCAGTGAGAACGATAGCCTTGGCGCCGGCTTTCTCGGCGCGGCGGACAAAGGACTCGGCCAGCTCGTCGTCCGCCGGCCAGTACAGCTGATACCACCAGTTGTCTCCCGACACGGCAGCTACATCTTCGATGGTCGACGACGCCGCCGTCGACAACACGGAGCCGATCCCCAACTCCGCCGTCACCGCTCCGACCGCGACCTCCGCATCCTCGTGAACCAGACCGAGTACACCAACCGGCGCGGTCAGGATCGGCGCAGCCAAACGTGTGCCGAGCACCTCGACGCTCAGGTCACGGGCATCGGGGGCTGCGGTGCCTCGAAACATGCGCGGCACTATCGCGTGTTTCTCGAATGCACGAAGATTCGAAACGGCGGTGCGTTCCGTCGAAGCACTGCCTGCGATATACCCGAAGGCCTCGGGCGAGAGTTGCTCACGCGCGGCAACTTCCAACCCCGCAGCCGTCATCGGCAGCGACGGTTTGGTGCCGCCTAGCCCGGTCAGATAAATCTCGTTCTGCATGTTCCCGAAGTAAGTCACCACCGCGACGGTAGCGGCAAAACCCATCGCGCGCGGAGATTCGATAGCGTCGTATCCATGTACGCCATCACGATCGATCAGCCCGGCGGTCCCGAAGTCATGGTCTGGGCACAGCAACCCGATCCCGAAGTGCCTCGCGGGCACGTTCTGATCGACGTCGCCGCCACTGCCGTCAACCGCGCCGACCTCCTCCAACGCCAGGGCTTCTATCCGCCGCCGCCCGGCGCGAGCAACTTTTTAGGCCTCGAATGTTCTGGTGTCATCAGTGAACTCGGCGAGGGTGTGAGCGGATGGGCCGTCGGCGACGAAGTGTGCGCCCTGCTCGCCGGAGGCGGCTACGCCGAGAAAGTTGCGGTACCCGCAGCGCAACTCCTGCCGATCCCCAAGGGCGTAGATCTGCGAGTCGCTGCATCCTTGCCGGAAGTCGCCTGCACAGTGTGGTCCAACGTCGTCATGCGCGCCGGACTGCGCCGCGGACATACCCTCTTGATACACGGGGGCGGGGGCGGGATCGGTACTCACGCCATCCAGGTCGGCAAAGCCCTCGGCGCCCGCGTGGCCGTCACAGCCGGATCCGAGGACAAGCTGAATCGCTGCCGTGAACTGGGCGCCGACATCACGATCAACTACCACGAACAGGACTTCGTCGCCGCACTCGCCGACGCCACCGACGGGCACGGCGCCGACGTCATTCTCGACAACATGGGAGCGTCGTACCTGGGACGGAACGTCGACGCCCTCGCAATGGACGGCCACGTCGTAATCATCGGAATGCAGGGCGGGCGCACGGGTGAAGTAGACATCAGCAAGCTGATGGGCAAGCGCGGAAACATAACATCGACGGGCCTGCGCGGTCGCCCGATCACCGGACCGGGAGGGAAGGCGGAGATCGTCGCCGACGTCCGAGCGAAACTGTGGCCGCTGATTGCCGACGGGGCCGTTCACCCGATCGTTTCCACCGAACTTCCGATCACCGAAGCAGCGTTAGCTCATCAGTTGCTGGATTCGCCGGAAACTGTGGGCAAAGTGATTCTCACGGTGAACTGACTTACCGGTGCGAGATCAACCCAGAGTGCCGAGTTCGGCGACCAACTGGTTGATCTCGTACCGCGTCGTATAGGGCGCCAACCCGACCGTGACAGCGCCACCCTCGTCATTGACACCCAACGCGTCGAGCAGTCGTGAGTTGCCGTGCGTACCACTCACCACGGCAATGCGCTTGTCTGCGAGATGCGCTGCCACCTTGTCGGCAGCCATACCCTCGAGAGTGAAACTGAGCGTCGGAACACGTGTCGGTGCGTGGCCGATGACCATGACGTTGGGTAGCGAAGACAGCGAACGCAACAGGTGGTCGAAAAGGCCGTCCTGATAGTTCTGCAGAGAGCTGATCGACGTTTCGAGACGCTCGCGGCGAGTGCCCGTTGCCGATTCGTCGAGGCCGGCAAGGAAGTCGATCGACGACGTGAGACCCGAGAGTAGAGCGAACTGGTGTCCACCCACCTCCAACCGCTCGGCACCGCGTGCGTACGGGTTCAGTGACACTGCCGGAATTCGATCCAGCAGACCCGGATCGCGGAACACCAAGGCGCCGACCTGCGGCCCACCCCAAGACGGCGCGCTCACCGCGACAATGTCCGCCCCGAGCTCGGCCATATCCAAATGTGCATAGGGAGCAGCGCCGACGGCGTCGACCACCATGAGTCCGCCGAATTCGTGCAGTCGATCCGCGGCGGCGCGCACGTTGGGCGCCGAGCCGACGATCGGAGAAGCAGCAGTCAACGCCACAAGCCTGGTTGTCGAAGTAATGAGCTCGTTGAACTGCCAACTCGGAAGCTCGCACGTCTCGATCTCAACCTCGGCCCAGCGCACCTGAGCGCCGTAACGGCTGGCGACGCGCAGCCAGGGCGCCACGTTCGCTTCCTCATCGAGCCTCGAGAGAACCAGGCCGGTACCGAGCCCCAGCCGAGAGCTCAGAGATTCCGCCAGCCAGGCAAGCAGTACAGCTCTGTCTGCACCCAAGACGACCCCAGCAGGGTCGCCACCGACAAGGTCTGCAACGGCGGAACGCGCACTGTCGAGAATTGCCGCACTGCGACGGTTCGAGACGTGTCGACCCGACGACGACGATGCAGCCGCCCGGAATGCGGTGGACACCGTCCGCGAGACCGCGTCGGGAATCTGCATACCCGCTTGCGGGTCGAGGTGGATCCAACCGTCGCCGAGTGAGGGAATCAATCCCCGTACACGGGCAACGTCGTAAGCCATGCTCGACACTCTAGGGGCACGGCGCTTCTTAGTCGAAGGCAGACACCTAAATGCGCATCATTACAGTTACTTTTTAGTTACCATATTGGGGGTTACGCGTAGTTTGTCGGCCCGACACGACAAGATGGAGACATGGAGAACTCAGGCGAAGAACAGGTAGTTGTCATCGGCCCCGATGGCACCGAGGCAAACACCGATCAGCAGGGCGCCGATACCCCGGACGGCAAGGACCCCGAGGGCGAATCCATCGCCGACATGGTCGAGCAACCCGCCAAGGTTATGCGGATCGGCACCATGATCAAACAGCTCCTCGAAGAAGTGCGCGCCGCACCGCTCGACGACGCCAGCCGGGTCCGACTCAAGGAAATCCACCGATCTTCGATCCGTGAACTAGAACAGGGGCTGGCCCCCGAGTTGCGCGAAGAACTCGAACGCCTGACCCTCCCCTTCACCGACGACTCCATCCCGTCCGACGCCGAACTGCGCATCGCACAGGCCCAGTTGGTGGGATGGCTCGAAGGTCTCTTCCACGGCATCCAGACCGCGCTGTTCGCCCAGCAGATGGCAGCGCGTGCTCAACTCGAACAAATGAGACAAGGAGCACTACCTCCGGGCATGAGCATGGGAGTCCCCCATTCCGCCACGCACCCGGACCAACAAGGGGGCGGAACAGGCCAGTATCTGTAACCACGGTCACCACAGAAAGTCGGTGCCGCGCCGAGGCCGGTAGGCTCGACCTCCGTGTCAGCATCCGCAACCGAATCAGAGACGTCGGAGCAACCCATGCCCGTGTCCGACTCCCAGACATTCCATCGCGCCTTCAAAGACCTGCGCGATGGTCTGCGGCAGCGCGAGTTGTGGCTGAGCCTCGGCTGGCAGGACATCAAACAGCGTTACCGCCGGTCGGTCATCGGCCCCTTCTGGATCACCATCGCCACCGGTGTCCAGGCTGCGGCAATGGGCCTCCTGTACTCCGCTCTGCTCAATATTCCGCTCAAGGAATTCCTGCCGTACGTCACCGTCGGACTGATCGTCTGGAACCTGATCAGCGCCAGCATCCTCGAGGGCTCCGAAGTTTTCATCGCCAACGAAGGCCTGATCAAACAGCTGCCGTCGGCGCTCAGCGTGCACGTTTATCGTCTGGTGTGGCGTCAGGTGCTGTTCTTCGCGCACAACATCGTGATCTACGTGGTCCTCCTGTTCGCATTCAGCATCTGGCAGAACCTGACCTGGACGGCACTTGCGGCAATACCGGCATTCGTTCTGATCGTGGCCAACGCCCTGTGGGTGTCCATCGTGTTCGGCATCTTCTCCACCCGATACCGCGACATCGCACCGATCCTCGGCAGCCTCACCCTCCTGCTGTTCGTGCTGACGCCCATCATGTGGACGACGCAGTCGCTCAAGGACCAGGCCGGACAAGCCGCAGAACGAGTGAAGCTTGCCGAACTCAACCCGCTCTACCACTACCTCGAGATCATCCGAGCGCCACTTATCGGAACAGACCAGCAGGCCTACCACTGGTACATCGTCATCGCCATCACCGTCGTCGGCTGGGCCGTCGCGATCCTGGCACTCCGCAAGTACCGGGCACGCGTGCCCTACTGGGTCTAGAGGAAACACATGAGTCAGCCAGTCAGCATCCACACGCAGAACGCGTGCGTCGACTTCCCGATCTTCGACGCCAAATCGCGTTCACTCAAGAAGGCATTCCTCGGCAAAGCCGGCGGATCCATCGGCCGCAACGACTCCGACGTCGTCGTCGTCGAAGCACTCCGCGACATCACGATGACGCTGAAAGAAGGCGACCGCATCGGACTGGTCGGCCACAACGGCGCTGGCAAATCCACGCTGCTGCGCTTGCTCTCCGGCATCTACGAACCGACCCGCGGAACGGCCAGCATCCGCGGACGTGTCGCCCCCGTCTTCGACCTCGGCGTCGGCATGGACCCTGAAATCTCCGGCTACGAGAACATCATCATCCGCGGCCTGTTCCTCGGCCAGACCCGCAAGCAGATGCTCGCAAAAATGGATGAGATCGCCGACTTCACCGAACTCGGCGAATACCTCTCGATGCCGCTGCGCACCTACTCCACCGGCATGCGCGTACGCGTCGCCATGGGCGTCGTCACCAGCATCGATCCCGAGATCCTGCTGCTCGACGAAGGTATCGGCGCCGTCGACGCAGAATTCATGAAGAAAGCCCGCATCCGCCTGCAGAAGCTGGTGGAACGCTCCGGCATCCTGGTTTTCGCGAGCCACTCCAACGAGTTCCTGGCCCAACTCTGCAACAGCGCGATGTGGGTCGACCACGGCCAGATCCGCATGCAAGGCGACATCGAAGACGTCGTCCGCGCCTACGAAGGTGACGACGCTGCCGACCACGTGCGCCACGTCATTCGGGACATGGCCCGGGAGAACAACCCGTGAGCGCGCCCGAAAAAATTATCGGGGTTGTCGTCACGCACAAGCGTCGTGAACTGCTGGCCGAATCCTTGAAGGTTCTCAGCACCCAGTCTCGGCCGCTCGATCACCTCGTCGTCATCGACAACGCCGACGAAGACGCAGTTCGCGAACTCGTCGAGAATGCCGCGCTGCCCACAAGTTACATCGGTTCCAAGCACAACCTCGGCGGTGCCGGAGGATTTGCCCTGGGCATTTTGTACGCACTGTCACTGGGCGCAGATCGGGTATGGCTCGCCGATGACGACGGTCGTCCCGAGGGTCCGGACGTCCTGGAAACCCTTCTCGACTGCGCGATTCGGCACAATCTCGCCGAGGTCTCACCCGTCGTCTGCGACATCGACAACCCCGACCGCCTCGCGTTCCCACTACGCCGCGGCGTGGAATGGCGGCGTCTGCGTAGCGAACTGGGCTCCGAAGACCTCTTGCCCGGAATCGCATCCCTCTTCAACGGCGCGCTGTTCACTGCCGACGCGATCGACGCCGTCGGCGTCCCGGATCTCCGCCTGTTCGTCCGCGGCGACGAAGTGGAAGTGCATCGTCGCCTCGTGCGGTCCGGCCTGAAATTCGGCACCTGCTTGCAGACCGCCTACGTCCATCCAAACGGCGCCGACGAATTCAAGCCGATCCTCGGTGGCCGGATGCACACCCAGTACCCGGACAACGAGACGAAGCGCTACTTCACTTACCGCAACCGCGGATACATCCTCTCCCAACCCGGAATGCGCAAACTGCTTCCGCAGGAATGGATTCGGTTCGGCTGGTACTTCCTGATCACTCGCCGCGACCCCGCCGGCCTCCGCGAGTGGATGCGCCTACGCAAACTCGGCCGACAAGAGCGATTCGAACGTCCGAGTTAATTCGGTTGCGCAAACCAATCACTGCCTGAGACGATTCCGCACTGACGCATGGTGCGTCCTGAGTTAAACGAGGAGTGAGTACTGATGACTGTCGTGTTCCGCACTTTCAACACCGTCAACACACTCACTTCTTCGCCCTCGAGGACACACTCACCATGCCAGAAAATAGCTCTTTCCTGACCGAATACGGCTGGAACACAATACTTTCAGAGAAATTTGACGCACTGACACCGGCCGGCGACAAGCTCGGACGCGTCCTTCGCGTCGACCGCGGCCAATGTGATATCGCCGCCGCCACAGGAATCTCCCGCGCCGTCAGCGGCAATGAACCGCTGTGCACCGGAGACTGGGTGACACTTGCCGGCGGCTTCCAGACCGACTGGACCGAAACATACACGGTCACTTCGATACTCCCCCGATCGAGCAGTATCATTCGATCCTCCGCCTCGGGAAAATCCGAGGGTCAGCTTCTCGCCGCGAATGTCGACACAGTCGTCGTTGCCACTGCTGCTGACGGTGATGTCGATCTGGGTCGCATCGAACGACTACTTGCACTCACCTGGGAAAGCGGCGCAACTCCCGTCGTCGCACTCACCAAAGCTGATGCAGCTCAAAACATTTACGACGCTCTCGCCGCGGTCTCCGTAGTCGCACCTGGCGCTACCGTCCTGGCGGTCAGCGCCGAAACTCACGAAGGAATGGACGTACTCAATGCAGTTCTGGACGGCACCGTGGCGATACTCGGTCCATCCGGGGCCGGCAAATCAACCCTCGCCAACGCACTCCCCGGCCATAGCTCCCTCGACACCGGCGCCGTCCGAACAGGAGACGGCAAAGGCCGACACACCACCGTCACGAGGGAACTGATTCCACTCTCCGGTGGACGGACCCTGATCGATACACCAGGCCTACGAGGAGTCGGCATGTGGAACGCCGGCGAAGGTATCGACAAGACCTTCCCCGAAATCGAAGAACTGATCTCGATCTGCCGGTTCTCCGACTGTTCACATACATCGGAGCCGGATTGCGCCGTTCGGAATGCCGTGGAGTGCGGCGAGATCCAGGAAAGAAGACTGGCAAGTTACCGCAAACTGCAGAAAGAAAACGCCTGGAACGACTCACGCAACAACGCTCGCCTGCAGGCAGAACACACTCGCGAGATGAAGGTGCGGTCGCGGCAGTTGAAGGCCCGCTACTGGGCGCGGGGACAGTAGCCGGCGGTCCTGGCACCATGGAGGCAGTCCCGACGAGAGGTTGCCATGTTCGAGCAGTTCCGCTCCAATGCCAGGACCAAGGTTCAACGTGCAGTATCCGAGGTGGTGGAGGACGTTGACAAGCGCAATGACGACCGCTTCCATCGGGTGCTCGATGCACTGACACACTCACGCGATGAAGTCGCTGAGGCCCGCAAGGACATTGCGGGCCTCAGATCCAGGATCGACGAGCTGGAATTTCGTCAACGCCGCGATCTCGCCTACGCGGTCGATCTGGAAGCAACGGCGTCGAGCGCGGCGTTCATCCTGGAGAACATGCGTGTAGTCGAGACGTTCGGGCATCCGCACGACACACTGCGGCACGCATTGAATTTGGTCGAGACTCCGGGCATGGCCCTAGAGTTCGGTGTCGCCAGCGGAACAACGCTAAAGATCATCGCCGACGAGTTTCGCGAACGCGAAGGAACCGTCGCGGGCTTCGACGTGTTCTCCGGCTTACCCGAAACTTGGCGTACCGGATTCCCGGTGGGCGAATTCGCCCAGGACTCGATTCCCGAAGTGCCAGGGGCGCAACTTGTTCCAGGACTGTTCGAAGAAACACTGCCGTCGTTCCTCGAACAGGAAACCGGCCCCGTCGCGTTCCTTCACCTCGACGCGGACCTCTACTCGTCCACCAAAACCGTGCTCGATCTGCTCGGTGACCGTCTCGTTCCCGGGTCGATCGTGGTATTCGACGAGTTCTTCAACTACCCCGGATGGCAACACCACGAGTACCGGGCGTGGACGGAATTCGTCACACGCACCGGCATCTCGTTCGAGTACGTCGGATACACCGTCGACAACGAGCAGGTCATTGCCAGAGCAATCCGGTGAGAATCACTTCTCGTACAGGCGGGCCCAGTTCTCGCGGCTGGTGAGCTGCGGGAACTCGTTGATGAACGCCTGAGCAACACTCGGCGCCTCGGCATAAAAGCGCTTGATCACGCCGGCGAGACGGCCGCTCATCTCAGCGGCCTTCTCGCTGTCGAACCGGCGCTCACGCACTCCGCCCTGTGACGCATCGGTGACAAAAACATGATCGAACCGGCCCACATGCCACCACTGTGCGTCCTCGTACGAGATCGCGACAGGACCCCGCTCGAGCTGGTTACGCGCCTGTGTCACAGCACGTTTCGCGAGAACAAGATCAGTCCACAGGCCCGGCTTCGGGCTTGGCGCCACCCGGCGGATCGGCAACCTGCTCGGCAACTCGGACGCCGGACGAGTCACTGTCTCCGGGAACCGCTTTCGCTCCTGATTGATCGCAGCCAGCGCCTTCTGGCCACCATCCGCCAATCCGGCGGGACCTTCGAGGAATCCCTCGATAGCCCGAATCTGTGTGTGCGCGAGACCGTACTGCAAACCGACTATCGAATGTGAAATGTCGCGGGCCAACTGCTTGGCCAACGTCTTCGGCGCAAATCCGGGGTCGAGTGAAGCAGTAATCAAACCGTTGCGAGTACTGAAGTAATGGGCGAACCCGTCGACGTCCTTCCAGTAGAAGTCCGCATGCCAGACGGCAGCCGAGGGCAGCGTGATGGTGGGAATGCCCGCCCGGCCCGCCCGCAAGCTGTACTCGACGTCATCCCACTGGAAAAACACCGGCAACGGCAAACCGATGCGTTCAATGGCCTCGGCAGGGATCAGGCACGTCCACCAACCGTTGTATTCGGCGTCGACGCGACGCTCCGGAAGCTTCTCGAGAACACTGGTGTTGCGGACACCGTGCTCGTCCGTCGGTACACCACGCTGAAGTGTGCCCAAATCAACGCGTTCGCCCGATGCCAGCAGATAGTCCGGATTGAACAGGAACAGCATCTGCGCGCCGATCAGCGCCGGTTCCGTCGTCATGTTCGAAAACGCGCTCAACCGCAGAACCGACTCGGGCTCACAGAGAATGTCGTCGTCCATCAGGATCACATCGGCATTCGGTCCGGCTTCCGAAGCCTCGTACAGGCCCCTCGTGAAACCACCGGCTCCGCCGAGGTTCGCCTGGCGCAGGTAATGCAACCGCGAACCGAACTTCTTCGACACGTCCTGGAACAGCTCACGCGACTCGACCGGATCAGTTCCCTGATCAACCACGTACAAGGCGTCGAGCAAGGCCAGGACACGATCGTCCGAAGCCAGCGCAGCAACAGTGCGCGCACAATCATCAGCGCGATTGAACGTGCAGATGGCAATCGCCACCGGCCGAATCGTTTCTGGCGACGCCACCGTCCACTCGACTTCGTCGACCACGGCATTGCCGCCCTGAGCCTCGAACTGCAGCCACAGGGCACCACCGTCGACAAAAGTGTCGAGCGGCGCGGTCAAAGAGACAGTCTCGCTACCCGTAGCAACGACATTGGTCACGATGCGCCGATGCCCGCCGATATCGGAGGCCTGGAGCTGGATGCGGCAGGTGGTCTCGGCCACGACACGCGCGGTAACAGTAACCTCGGTGACGTTGGTCCAGCGCTGCCAGTAGCTGGCCGGGAATCTTCCGAAGAATGTGTTGGTATGCGCAACGGCTCCGGGCTGAAGACGCAACTCGAAGCGCGTCCGCGTCACCATTCCCACCTTAGTCACGGCATACAACTCGTCGCTGGCTACCGGCGACGTTCCGGTGAATAGCCCACGCTGCACGAGGAGTCGATCCGACGTCGCGCGGTGGGAAATCAACTCGACTCCAGGATTGGACTGGTTTTCGGTCTCATTCACGGTATCCACGCCCCGCAGGGTATCGCGAAACAACGAAGAAATGGTGTCTGCGCTGGTCAGTGAGACTTACTCAGCCGGCAGATGCTGCTCGCGTCGCCGCATCTCGAAGCTCGGCCTTACGTCGGCGAAGGGACACCAAGCCCTTCGCCATCTGAAGAACGTCCTTCGGTGAAATACGGCTCGCATGAGCAAGGTGGTCGTCACTCAACCGAATCGGTACCTCGACAGGACGGATTCCCGCCAATTCGAGCGCGTAGTCCAGTTCTGTCGTGAACAGGAATCCCTGTTCCGACAGTCCCGACGCGATACGACGCAGCAAAGTTCCGTCGACGATGAACGTTCCCTGCGGATCGCCGGTCCGGGTACCCAGAACCACCCGTCGAAGGGTCGCGAATCCGCCGGTCATCACGACACGCAGGAGACCACGTTCCACCTCGGACTGCGCATGCGCCTTCGAGCCGATGACCGCCGGGGGAATGGATCCGAGCTCCGCCATGACGCGGTCGGCGCCTTCGATGTCACCGAAACCGAACGGCAGATCGTCAGCGGTGAGCAATACCCGCTGTCCGCGGGAGGCGAGGGTTCCGGCCCGCAAGGCCGCGCCCATCCCCTTGTCGCTGCTCATCGGATGGAACGTCACACCCGGCCACGCCCATGCCTTCGACAACGCACCGCACACATCTGCGGTGTTGTCGGTGGAACCGTTCTCTACAACGATGATCTCGACCTGACGGCCACTGAAGTACTCGGCAAACTGCTTGACCGTCGACTCCAGTACCGCTCCCGAGTTGTACGCAGGAATGATTACCGACAGTTCCGGAGCAGCTGATTCCCCGCGAACAGGTTCCGTCCGCGATGTCACCACGTACCGATCTCCTTCTTCCCCGACTGCAGTTCGAACTCGTCGGAATACTACGCTCCGAGCAACAGGCCACGGCCCAGCCACCTACTCGACGACGAAAGCACATAGTGAAATCTGACCTGCCGCTTGCCCACCGTGTAGTACCACCGATACTTCTGGCCGCCCTTGTGTCCGTCGTCGCGGCGATCCCACTGATCTCCAACAAGTGGTTCTACTACTGGGACGACAGCGCTGCTGCATTCACACCCGGCTGGCACACGATCGGCGAGCGCATCCTCTCCGGTTCTTGGCCGACGCTGATTCCCGAACTGTGGGCCGGCGGAAACGTCACCGCCGAAGCCCTCTACGGAACATACAATCCCGTGATCCTGCTGGATTCCGTTGCCATCGCACTCATTCCGAATCTCGCCATCGGAATCACTCTTGTCAAAATGCAATTCATGGCGATTCTTGCAGTGGGCGTCTACCTCGTCGCGCGGCAATACGGCGCCAACAGGTCAATGGCATTCATCGCCGGCTTGGCAATGCCGTTTGCCGGATACACCTTGTACTTCGACGCCTCCAGTTGGGCGTCCGGACTGATCGCGTTCGCCTGGATCCCGCACGTGTGGTGGTCTACCCGCGCCAGTGCGCTCGGACGTGTGAACCCGTTAGTACCGATCCTGTTCGGGTACCTCGCCATGACTACCGGCAATCCGTACGGAGCAGTCGGTGTCGCGGTCGTCTACGTCGCGGTCATCGCGGAATGCATCGCCGTCAAGCGCGGGCGCAGCATCAAGTCCTTGCTCGTCAGCGCGACGGCAATCATCATGATGTCGCTGATCGTCTACCTACCACTGCTCTTCACGACCGGTGTATCCGTTCGTACCCAGTCAGGAATATCGAACGACGGGTCACTGCGCCCCGATCTCGGCGATCTGATCAACCTGTCGGGTCCGTCCAACCAACCGTACGTAACCGCATTCAGCGTGCCGGCGATGACAATTCCGCTGGTGTACCTCGCTTGGTTCCTGATCCCCCTTGCGCCCTGGATACAGTGGAACTCGCTGAAAAAGCTCGGCCGCCACAGTGTTTCACTACTCGCATTCGGCGGAATCTACGTCGTACTGCTGCTGGGTCCGTCCAACCTCTGGCTGTTCCGGTGGCCGGCGCGCCTGCTCGAGTACGGGCAACTACCTGTCATCGTGGCTGTTGCCGTAGCACTGTCCGCAGGTCTGCACCGTGACCGCATCCGGCCGAGAGCCGTCATCACTGCGGGACTACTCGCACTCCAGTTCTACCTCGCGTGGTCGAATGTCCCCGAGGACATCGGCATTCACTTCGCATCGCTCGTCATCACCGTAGCCTTGACCGCCATCGCGCTGATCGTGGCCTACCGGAAACCACGATTCCTCGCCGGCGTCCTCGCTGCCGGAATCATCGTCGTTCTCAGCGCCCAGACCAACTTCTGGTTTACCGGCAACTACAACGTGACCCCCTGGAAATTCCCGCGGCAAGTCGCCTTTCTCGAATCGAAATTCGAAGATCGCTACCAGGGAACCACATTCGCGATCGCAGACCCGGAGTTCATCCCCACCGACAACCCGACCGGCCACTGGGGTGACCTTCTCTTCGGAAACGCCTGGCAGCCCGCCGGTGTCGACGCAGTCAACAGCTACGCCGGAATCAGCTACAACGACTTCGTCCAAGAGTTGTGCATCAACTACTACGGCGGCGTCAAATGCCCCGACGCCGTCGATCGACTACTCGCAGAATCACCCGGAACCGGAGTGTCGTGGCTCGACGCGATGCGCGTCGACACCGTCGTCGTTCAGAACTCCGGACCGTACGGCGGCAAGCACGCACTCGACGCCCTCCCCGAGAGCGATTGGACCGTCGCACCGGATCGCCTTGTCACGGTCGGTCACCGCGAGGCCGGGCACCAATGGCCCGAAGGACGGGTATCCGCAGCCACTGAAGGACTCGACATCCGAAGCGACAGCGCCGCAACGGATACCCGAGAAAGCGTCGAGTACACCGGATCCGGCACCATCACCTTCGCGCTGCTCGCGTGGCCCGGATGGAGCGCCACCGTCGACGGAGAAACAGTGGAAACCCAAGCCAGCCCCGGTGGATTACTACAGGTGAACCTACCGCCGAGCGCCGCCGACGGCTCCACCCTCACCATCGAATTCAGTCCCCCCGGAAGCTCATTCGGATGGACCGTCGCCGGCGTCGGGTTGCTCGTAGCCTTGTCCCAAGGCGTCTGGGCATACCGACACCGGCGCGCTGATCAAGAAGAAACTGCAGCTGCGAGTGCAGACTCCGTAACCTCGTGAACCGCACGGTGAGCGGGCAGAATCGAAGCCCGCTCACCATCGGCGTCACCCGTGCCCTGCACTAATCCGAGGAAGTGCGTCAGCTGCGCCGCGAGGGGCTCATCGCTGTAGCGGATCGTCGGAATCTCGATGACCGTCTGCTGCTGGTAGCCGTCCCGATCGGTAGGCATGTTGTCGTCGATGTGACGGTAGATCGTGATGCCTCGACGAAGCAGATCGATCTCGATCAGTCGATCAGCCTCGAGCAGCGACAACTGACGAATCTTGCGATGGCTGATCCGGCTGGCCGAAATCGTGGCAACCGCACCAGAATTGAATCGCAGAACGGTATCCGCGCAATCCTCCGAACGGTTCTGCACAGACGTCGGATGGAAGTAACCGAACTCCCCCTTCGCCAAACTCGGTTCGGAACCCACAAAGCCGATCGCCAAGTCGATATCGTGAATCAACAGGTCCGTCGCAACGCCCGTCGGAATACGCGATACGAACGGGGAATGACGAATGCCGTTGACCTGCCACACATCACCGGAGAACTCCCGCGCCGTGCGAACGGCCGGGTTGAAGCGCTCGAGCAGACCACACATCAGCGGAACACCCGATGCCTGGGAACGCTCCACCAGATCAACGCTCTGCTCGTACGTCGCAGCCAGCGGCTTCTCCACCAGAACCGGCTTGCCCAGATCGAGTACCCGACCGGCCAATTCGTAGTGCGCGGGAGTCGCAGCGGCGATCACCACGGCATCGATACCGTCGAGGTCGTCGAAATCTGCAGCCCAGCGCGTATTGAACCGCTCGGCAACGGCTTTGCCCTGCTCCTCACGCGGCTCGATCAGCAGATCCAACTCGCACAATGCCGATTGCGCGATGACGCGCGCGTGCAGCGAACCCATCTGGCCGGAGCCGACAAGTGCAATACGTGGCTTGCTCACAGACATTTTCAGGCCTCCATAGCGCCGCGAACTGCGGCAACGATCTGATCGACATCACTTGCGGACAACGCTGCATGGACCGGAATGCTCAGGCATCGCGCCGCTACCGACGTGGCAACCGGCGTTTCCTCAATGATTACCCGCGGATGTTCCCGGTAGCACTCGTAGTCGTACACCGCCTTCGGATAGTAGATTCCGCTACCGATGTCCTTGGCGGCAAGACGCTCACTCAACTGATCTCGCGTGATGGGCGCATCCTCCGCCAGCAACAGCGTGAACTGGTGCCACACGTGACCTCGTCCGGCCAGTTCACTCGGAAGAATCAGTCCGGCAATGTCTTTCAAACCAGCGCGAAGAGCTTCCGCATTGCGTCGACGCGATTCGACCTGCTGCATATACGAACCCATCTGCGGCAGAGCCAAACTCGCCTGCAGGTCCGTCATCCGATAGTTCTGGCCGACCATCTCGTACTGGTAACGCGCCCGCATACCCTGGTTACGAAGTACCCGAAGTCGATCGGCGGTCACAGCATCGTTGGTCGTGATCATCCCGCCCTCGGCGGTCGTAAGATTCTTCGTCGCGTAGAACGAAAAACATCCCAACCCGAAACTGCCGGCACCCTGACCGTCGAACGTGGCACCGTGCGCCTGCGCAGCGTCCTCGACGACAGACAGTCCATGTTCGCCCGCCAACGGCATCAACGCGCCCATATCGGCGGCCTGACCGTACAGATGCACCGGCATCAGAACCTTCGTACGATCATTGATCCGCGCAGCTGCCGCCGCCGCATCAAGATTGAAATCAGCCTCGGTGATATCGGCGAACCTAGCCGTCGCCCCGGCCTCCAGAATCGCATTCAAAGTCGCGACAAATGTGAACGGAGTTGTCAGAACCTCATCGCCCGGCTGCAAGTCCTGCACCTGGAGCGCAGCGATCAGAGCCGTGGTTCCGTTGTTCACCGCCACCGCGTGCTCGGTCCCCACCAAAGCGGCGAACTCGTCCTCGAGTCGCTTCACCTTGGGTCCCTGCGCGACAATCCCGGACCGCAGAGTGTCCAGCACCTCGCGCTCGACGTCTTCTCCGAACGAGATACTGGATATCGCGATCACTGAGTTACCTCCGATAGGTTGCAAGCATCGAGAACCGACAGTTCCCGTATCAATTCAACTGAGGGTAACGAAGCCGTCGAAAGCCCCGCGAGAGGATTCCCGAACAACATGCCTATCGGAAAGAACTGCCAGATCCACCCCACCGCCCTGATAGGTGCGGATGTCTCAATCGGGACCAGTGTCACGATCGGTCCGAATGCGGTTCTGACCGGCCCACTCGAAATCGGCGACGACTGCTGGATCGGCGCGGGTGTAGTACTGGGAGCGCCCCCGGAAATCCTCGGAGCCCTGCACCCCATCTCATGGTCCGTCAGCGCCGGCCTGGGAATCCGGATCGGTGCCCGAACCACAATCCGTGAACTGAGCACTGTTCATCAAGGCAGCGAACGACGCACCGAAATCGGCGACGAATGCTTCCTGATGAACCGCGTCGGAATCGAACACGACGTGCAGGTCGGTAACCGATGCGTCGTCTCGTCCGGAACGACGCTCGCCGGGCACGTCAGCGTCGGAGACGGTGTCAACCTGGGTATGCATACCGTCGCCCACCAGCGACGCGTCATCGGCTCCGGGTCCATGATCGGTATGGGAACAGTCGTGGTCAAAGATGTTCCGCCCTTCTCCAAGGCGTTCGGCAATCCGGTGTCACTGCAGGGCGTCAACCGGATCGGAATGAGTCGCTCGGGTATCTCCGAGGAAGACATCTCTGCGGTCGCCGCCATCTACGCTGCCGGAACCTTTGAGGGACTGTCGACAATTCCGGCATCTCTGCAGGAAGCCTTCACCTGGTGGCGAGAACGGGCAGACAAGCCACTGGTCTCGTAAGGATCGGCGGCGGCGGTTGGTATCGTCTGCATAATGACGTACGGGCGGGAAGTTGTAAGCACGTGAGTAATAACCTCCCCGAATCTGACCTTCCCGAGAAGCCAGACGACGCAGTCACCTTGCCG
Organism: Rhodococcus sp. IEGM 1379; assembly: GCF_030056815.1. Taxonomy (GTDB): domain Bacteria; phylum Actinomycetota; class Actinomycetes; order Mycobacteriales; family Mycobacteriaceae; genus Rhodococcus_F. Next base: position 8,938 of record NZ_JASHKR010000019.1, on the reverse strand, counting down.
AACGAAGCGGGCGCCGAGGCACACGACGCAGATGCCAAGCCGAACGCTCTGCGCGGCCTCCTCGCCAACGGATTCAAAGTCCTCGTCACCCTTGGGATAATCATCGCGATCATCTTCGCCGTGAAATCCCAATGGTCCGAGGTCAAGAGCACGATCACCGAACTGAACTGGTGGACACTGGCCGCGTCTTCGCTGTTCATCTTCCTCGGCATGGGCGCCGCGGTGCGGTCCTGGCAACACGCACTCGGCGCCCTCGAACAACCCATCCCTGCCTTCGACGCCGCCCGCTGTTATCTGGTCGGCCAACTGGGTAAATACCTTCCCGGCAGTGTCTGGGCCTTTGTGCTTCAAACCGAACTGGTACGCCGCGCGGGTGTCTCCCGCGCGGCAGGATTTGTCGCAGTACTGGTCACAGTGGGATTGAGCACCACATCCGCACTGGTTGTCGGATTGTTCGGCTTACCGGCTCTGTTCGAGGTCAGCACGGTAGCGGCCATCGGCGTCATAATCCTGGTACCGATTGCGCTGTTCTGCGCCTACCCACCGGTGCTCACTCGGTTGGTCAACCTCGCACTACGACTACTGCGTCGCGAACCCCTCCAGAAGCCGCTGACAATGCACAAGATCGCCTTGGCCTTGGGCTGGTGCGCAGCAAGTTGGGTGCTTTACGGCATCCAACTGTGGCTACTCGCGTCGAGTTCAGCCGGCTTCGAAATTCGCGGACTCGTCCAATGCATCGGCGCTCTCGCCCTCGGCATGTGCGCGGGTGTCCTCGTATTTGTCGTCCCATCCGGAATCGGCGTCCGCGAAGCCGTCATCGTCGCAGCGCTGTCGCCCTTCATGGATGCCGGCGTCGCCCTCGGCCTCGCGCTGGCGTCGAGGCTGCTCTTCACCCTCTGCGAAGTATTTGCAGGCGCAGTAGCGGCACTGGCCGGTTCACGAGTTCTTCGGAACGCCCTCGTGCACGAACATTCCCGCGTACCCGATCCAAGCAAGTCCTGAGCAGCTAGTCGGTGACCGTTTCCGAAGCTGAATAGCCGGCCTCGGTCGCAGCCTTCTGCGGACGCCACCACTCTTCATTGTCCCGATACCACTCGGTAGTGGCTTCCAATCCACTGCGGAAGTCCCGGTAGTGGGGTTGCCAACCCAATTCCGTCCGGATACGCGTCGGGTCGATCGCGTACCGCAGATCGTGGCCGGGGCGGTCACTGACGAAGTCGAAGTCATCCGGCTTGCGTCCGAAAATCTCGAGCAGAGCGGCAATGACCGTCCGGTTGTCGGTCTCCCCGTCTGCCCCGATCAAGTAGGTCTCGCCCGACTTCCCACGATCCAAGATGTCCCACACGGCTCGGTTGTGGTCTTCGACATGGATCCAGTCCCGCACGTTCTTACCCTCGCCGTACAACCGGGGGCGGACACCATCGATCAAATTCGTGATCTGACGCGGAATGAACTTCTCCACGTGCTGGTACGGGCCGTAATTGTTCGAGCAGTTCGAAATGGTCGCGTTGATCCCGAAAGAACGCACCCAGGCGCGAACGAACAAATCGCTCGACGCCTTCGACGCTGAATACGGGCTCGACGGGTTGTACGGCGTGGACTCCGTGAATCGCGACGGATCCTCCAACTCGAGATCGCCGTACACCTCGTCCGTGGAAATGTGGTGGTACCGGACCGAGTGCTCACGGACCGCTTGGAGCAACGCGAACGTACCCATCACGTTGGTCCGCAGAAAAGGCTCCGGATCGCTCAACGAATTGTCATTGTGGCTCTCAGCCGCAAAATGCACCACCGCATCGGACCGCGATACCAACTCGTTGACCAAGGGTTGATCAGCCACGTCACCATGAACGAAGTTGATGCGGTCCTCGACACCCACGAGAGACTGACGATTGCCGGCATAGGTGAGGGCATCGAGAACCGTTATCTCGACATCCGGACGCGAAGCCACCGTCTGATGAACAAAATTAGCGCCGATAAACCCGGCACCTCCGGTGACCAGTAGTCGCACGTCCATCTCCTCAGGCTTGTCGAACACCGCAAACTTTACCGTTGACGAATGTCTGACCCATTCGGTCCGACCCGTTTGCATCAGCACGCAAGAGTGCAGGACACTGCACGTATGCGTGGAATCATTCTGGCCGGTGGCACAGGCTCTCGCCTGCACCCGATCACTCTCGGAGTGAGCAAACAGATGCTCCCGATTTACGACAAACCGATGATCTACTACCCGCTCTCCACTTTGATGCTCGCAAACATTCGCGACATCCTCATTATCACCACCCCCCACGATGCCGAGCAGTTCCAGCGCCTACTCGGCGACGGATCACAATTCGGCGTCAATCTGACGTATGCCGTCCAGGATGAACCGAACGGACTCGCAACAGCTTTCGTTCTCGGCGCCGAACACATCGGATCAGAATCCGTCGCACTTGTCTTGGGCGACAACATATTCTACGGACCCGGCCTCGGAACCCAGCTCAAACGATTCTCCGACGTCGACGGAGGGGCCGTGTTCGCGTACTGGGTCTCCGACCCCACCGCATACGGTGTCATCGAGTTCGACAACACCGGCCGCGCGATCTCCATCGAAGAAAAGCCTGAATTACCGAAATCCAATTACGCAATTCCCGGCCTGTACTTCTACGACAGCGACGTCGTCGAAATTGCCCGGAACCTGAAGCCTTCCGCCCGAGGCGAATTCGAAATTTCCGACGTCAACCGCCACTACCTCGAGGCGGGCCGATTACAAGTCGACATCCTGCCTCGCGGAACTGCCTGGCTCGACACCGGAACACCCGATTCTCTCCTCGAAGCCGCAAACTACGTGCGAACGATCGAGCACCGCCAAGGCCTCAAGATCGGGTCACCCGAGGAAGTTGCCTGGCGACGAGGATTCATTACTTCCGACCAATTACGTTCCCAAGCAGAAACATTGGGAAAATCCGGCTACGGCGACTACCTCCTCGCACTACTTGAACACGGCAAGGAATGGTGACATGGATATCCGTGCACTGAAAATCGCCGGAGCCTGGGAAATCACGCCCAAACAGTTCGGCGACAACCGCGGCGTCTTCCTCGAATGGTTCAAAAGCTCCGCCTTCACCGCTGTAACCGGCCGAACCCTCGAACTGGCACAAGCCAATTGCTCCGTTTCCGCAGCCGGCAGCCTGCGCGGAATCCATTTCACCGACAACCCACCCGGGCAGGCTAAATACGTCACCTGCGTCAAAGGAGCATTCCTCGACGTCGTCGTCGATTTACGCGTCGGGTCTCCGACCTTCGGCGAATGGGATTCGGTACTGATCGACGACGTCGACCGCAAAGCTGTCTACCTGTCCGAAGGACTCGGACATGCGATCTTGTCTCTCGAAGACGGATCGACCGTCATGTACCTCTGCAGCATCGAATACTCCCCCGAGTTCGACCGCGACCTCGATCCCTTCGACCCGGAACTCAACATCACCTGGCCGACGACGGACCGCGCGGGCAACCCCCTGACTTACGAACTCTCGACAAAAGATGCGGCAGCACCGTCACTCCACGCGCTTCGAACCCAAGGATTGTTGCCTCGTTCTACAGTCCCGTCCCCCTCGAGTCGGTAATCTTCACATTTCGAAATCGAACGATCCGCGGGGTATGTGCGGGAACCTGAGTATACCGGGGATCATGGGCACACAGGGGAGTATGGGTACACCAGTGAGCATGGGGACACAGGGGAGCGAACGCCGCAGCGGTCAACAACACAGCGGTCAACAACACAGCAGACGACGCCGCAGTCTCTGGGTCGCCGCACTCCTCATACTCGGATTGGGTGGGCTGGCACTGGCCGCTCCGCCACTGACTCCCGGAACGTATCCCGGCACCACAGAATCTGCGCCCGTCACGGTCATCACCACCGCCCCGCCGTCACCCATCGTCTCTCTCACACCCGAAGAACTCGCGGCACGCGTAATCCCGAGCATCGTAACCATCACTTCGTCCGCAGGATTCACAACCACCGCCGGAACTGGCATCGTTCTCTCTCCTGACGGGGTGGTGGTAACCAACCATCACGTCATCAGCGGAGGTTCCGAGATAACCGCGACAAGTATGTCCACCGGCCTGGTCTACGACGTCGAAGTACTCGGCTACGACAGCGGCCAAGATCTCGCGGTGCTTCGACTGGCCGGCGCATCCAATCTGCCCAGCGCGACTGTGGGCACGGCCGAAAACGCCACGCGAGGCGATCCGGTCACCGCCATCGGAAACGCTGAAGGCGAAGGGGTTCCACTGCCCGCGCCCGGAGTCATCACCAATCTGGGCGTCACCGTCAATACCCGCAATTCGACGGACGGATCACGAAACCAGTTGAAGGGCCTCATCGAAGTGGACGCCGACATCAGGCCCGGCGATTCCGGCGGCCCTCTGGTGAACGCCGCCGGCGAATTGATCGGCATCAGCAGCGCCGGCAATGCCATCGCTGATCGAACCGAAACCTCGCCCGCCCCACAGTCGTATGCCATACCAATTGACACCGCCCTTCCTGTTGTCGACCAAGTACTCAGTGGACTCTCCTCCGAGACGGTTCGTGTCGGCCCGACACCAATTCTCGGCGTAGCTGTCAAGGATCACCGCGACGCCCCGCCCGGAGCGGAAGTTGTTGCTGTGAGCTTTGATTCACCCGCCGAGAAGGCAGGCCTCACCAAGGGCACCGTAATCACCGAATTCGGCGGCACCCCCATTACTACGTCCGCAGATCTCAACTCGGCAATGAGCTCACGAAAACCCGGAGACGCCATCGATGTGAAGTGGATCGACGCACAGGGTCAGCCGGCCGCCGGTTCCCTCGTCCTGGACGAGGGCCCGCCGCGGTAGTTCAGGTCGCTCCGGGATCTGCGTCGTCACCGGATGGATGCTGCCGACCCTCTTTCTCGCGGCGCTGAGTGTGATTGCGACGCCGGATAATTGCGTAGGCACGATCCAGCAGCTCGCGCGGATGGTGCCGAAAGTTGACCCGCGGGCGTCGTTCCGGATCGATGTGCGCGGGCGGAGTCCACTCGGTTCTGCCGGCATAGGCGTCATCGCCGGTCCGAGGATTGGTTTTCCAGCCGTCGCGGCCCTTCTTCACCGAACCATGACAACTGTCGCAAGCAAGTGTGAGGTTATCGATATCGGTGTGCCCTTTGTCATTCCATTCGGTCATGTGGTGCACGGCGCATCGCGATGGCGGCGCATCACAATCCGGTCTGGTGCACCCCCGATCTGCAGCGATGAGAGCCAATCTCTGGTCGACGGTGGCCAACCGTTTTCCTCTACCGAAATGTAGTGGTCGGCCGTTGTGATCGAAGAGGACCAGCACCGGGTGCGCTTTTTCAGACATCGCCAGCGCCTCGTGAATGGGAAGAATACCGCCGGTCGCGGTGGTTGCCACACCACCGATCGATTCTTCTAACTGCGCCAACGTCATTGTGATGATCACGGTTGCCGGGAGGCCCCGGTGCTTGCCCAATACGCCGTCCTCGAGCACACATTTGAGTAGTGCCGAAAACGCGTCGTGGTTCCGTTGACCTGCGGAGCGGGCGTCTCGTGCTGCAGCCGCAACGATGTCGGACTCGCGCACTTCACTACTGTCTCCGGTCGGCGATTCCGGATCGTCCGGGTTGTTCATGCCGGGCCTCGCCCACTTGGCCAGCACCACATCGAGTTGTGCACGCGCCACCGGATCCAGTTCGCCAGAGATGCGCGACATCAGATCCACATCTTGGTGCCGGACGTTGAGATACCGTCGGCGCCGACGATCTCTGTCGTCGGTCAAGGCACCATCGGGATTGAGCCACGCCAGTGCCTCGACCCCAGCAGCAGTGACTCCCTCGGGAGTCCCGGTTCGCGCATACTCGGCCAGGATCATCTCGAGGCTCTGGCGGTCTTCGAAGTCGACGGCGTTCGGAACCTTGTGCATTACGTCAGCAATGGACGAAATATGGTCACGCCCGATATCGCCGTCCCGCACTCCTTCTCCCGTTTCTGCCAGTACCGCCGGAAGTGGCTCCCCCAGGGGTGAAACCCGCTGCACCACAGACTTTGCCGCCCGCACTCGCCGCGACGCGTCAGTCGCGGAAATTCTCAGCGCCTGGATGAGCAGCTGATGGGGTGAGCGCAGTCCGTGACGGACGTGCAGACTCCGGCTCAGGCATTCCGAAATAAGCTGGTATGCACTGGCATCCAGAAACCGAACGACTCTCTCTAACCGTCGTAGAGACTCGAGAACTGCATCCTCCGTGAGCGCAGAAACAGGACATTGCGCCATTTCCTCGGCAGCACAAACCAACACATCGATCAGGTCGCCATGACCCCCGTCATCTGGCCGTATGTCTTCCACAGAACCCCCCGGTCCGAACTTGCTCCAAACCCTAAACCCGGGGTCCGACAAGAAACTCAGGCGATGCGAATCGAGATGAATCTCGCAACGTCGCGAAGCGCTGCCCGACTTTCCGGCAGGCTCGGCAACACCGCCGGAAATGCATGAATCTGACCATTCCAAATCTGCAGCGAACACTCGACTCCAGCTGCTGAAAGCCGCCTCGCCATCAGTTCCGAATCGACTCGGAGCACTTCGGATTCGGCCGCGATCAGCAGCGACGGCGGCAGGCTGGCGAGATCGCCGTCGATGGGCGACAACGCCTCACCGCCCAATTTTCCGATGGCCGCCAAGGCCGACACCGGAGCAATGACATCGCGTCGGGCATTGGCGTGAACAGCTTTGGTGGTGCAATCCAGATCGAGGAGCGGCGACAGCCCGACCAACCCGGCCGGAACTGCGAGTCCGGCAGCAGCGGCCGCCAATGCCGTTGCGAACACCAGGAATCCACCCGCCGAATCACCCACGAATACCGTCTTTTTCGGCAAAGCACCCTGCGCCAGCAGCCATCGATAGGCACTGAGGCAATCGTCGACCGACCCACTGATGGACGTAGTCGGCAACTGCCGATACGCGAGATGCAATACCGGCAGGCCTGTTCGCTTGGCAATACTCGCAACCACCGGACGATGTGTGTTGAGGCCGCAACACATGAACCCACCGCCGTGCAGGTACAGGACAACACCGTCACGAATATCGGCGGTCGAGCCGGCGATACGCACCAATTCACCGTCGAAACCCGGGAAGCGCACGACTTCTCGATCAATGCCTGACGGAATCCGCACCCCTGCCGCAGTATCCAGAACCGAAGCACGTCGAATAGCGCCGAGCGTCAGCGGTGCAACTCCCACCACCGGACGAACCATCCAGCGGCAGGCGTTATACAGAACCTGCGATTCGAGACTGGGCCTGCCGTACCGCATACCGGTCCGGCGAGTGACTATCGGCGTCAGAGACATCCGTTGAGGTTAGAAGCAATCAGCTTCCGAAGAGGTCGACTTCGTCAAGATCCTCGACGATCGTCATTTTCCTTTTCCGTCCGCCGATGACCTTGCCGAGATTGCGTAAACCACCGGTCGATGCTTTCGGAGCGGGTGGAATGCGCTGCGGTGCGACTCGGGTCCGAGCAGCCCGCTGCACAGGCTTAGGGGCAGGTGCAGCAGCAACAACCCGTGCAACAGGCGCCGGCGCCACAGCAACCACACGCTCTTCGACGAACTCCTCGACAACTTCCACCGCAACGACGTCAGTCGCAATTGTCACCGGCGCAACCGGTTCCGGCGTGACAACTTCAGCCTCGACAAACTCCTCGATCTGCGCCGGCCCGTCGAATGCGGGGAACTCCTGCGCCCACCGGACGTGACTGGCAAGTCCACGCGATTCGAGTTCGTGAACAAGATCTTCGTGCCACGATGCATCGCTGGAGTCCCCGAACGCGCGCGCATCGTCACTCACCCAGAGCACTTCGACGCCCGGGTTCCGGTCGGCAAGATCGAGCACTGTCAGCCAGTTCAGTGTCGCGGGATAGCCGTCGCGCTTTTTCTTGTCGACGTACGGCCTGCGCATCGCGATTGCCCGTTCGGCGATCTCGATGTGCGACACCTCGACTGGATCGACAACCTCGACTCCGATCTGCCGAAGATCGTCCACAACGTCTTGGACATACCCGTCGGCTCTGTCGTGGGCGGCGTCGATGAATCGAGTGAGGTCTCGGCGTAGGCCGAGTCGGTCGTACATCCGTGCCGACGCACTCAGCGCGGCGATCATCTCTGCGGATTCCGCGCGGTAGCGGTTGGCTACGTCGAGAACTACCAGGTGGGGTACGACTACGCGGAGTCCGCGGGCCTTGGCGTCGGCAATGGAATTGTCGAACCGCGCACCCCGAGACAGGGCGGAGGAATCGAGGACGATGATCATGGTCTCGATTCTCTCTCGAGGAACCGGACGAATACGCTAATTCACCCCGAACCGTTACTTGATTTTAAAGATCACAGTCCGCTGAACAACGAAGTTGATGACCGTCGCGGTGCCCTGCGCAATGACGAAGGCCAAGGGCAGACGCCACCACTGGTCGTCGAAAATGTGGTTCATCGCGGCATTGAGCCCGACCTGGATCCCGAAAGTCACGCCGTACAGCGCTACAACAGCCACGAATCGGGCACGCGAAGGCTCGGCCTTGAACGTCCACCGCCGGTTGATCAGATAGGCCGTCGTAGTTCCGACGACAAAACTGATCGCCTTCGCCACACTCAAATCGAGTCCGACCACTGTGAACAGGAAGACGTACAGCCCGAAGTCCACGATCGCCGATAGCCCACCGGTGACAAGGAACCGGATGATCTGCGTTTTCAGGTCAAGTGCGTCATCGGCGAGGTCCGTCGTGACGGGTATCTCCACCGGCAACGGGACATGGGGTTCGTGCTGGTGGTTCGCAGGCGTTTCAGGCACGACGACGAGAGTAACCACTCGAGCCGAAGCCATCCGCACTACTCCCAGGTAACCTCTACCTTGATGTCCACGACAGCAGAAGAGACGCCG
>NZ_JASHKR010000175.1 GCF_030056815.1 Rhodococcus sp. IEGM 1379 | reverse complement strand
TCAAATTCACGGAACTACCGGTAGTAGCCGTAGCCGGAACACCCAGTGCCAGAGTGGTTGCCACATCAACGGGGGTTGCTGGGGTGATATTGATGGTCGCGAGCGGACCGGCACCAGCATTCAGCGCAGCCGTGCCCTTTGCATCACGAGGCGTGCACCGAGTCGGGGCCCACTGCGTGCCCAAAAGGCTTGCCTTTGCGAGCTGGGTACTGTAGTTCTTGTCGTCGCCGTAGTTAGCCGCCGCACCGGCAGTTCTGATCTTAGGCTGGATCACACCAGATGCACCCGCGACCATTGTGATATCGATGGCCGGCATCCGGAACCAGCTGTCACCAGCACTGTTGGTCGATCCGTCAAGATTTTTCTTTGTCTTGGGCGCGCGAATGCCGCCCTCAGAGTTTGTACTGTTCGCGGCACCATTTCCGATCACCTGGTTGCCACCCGAAATTCGAAGGAACGGGCCCGTAGCATCTGCACTTCCGGCATCGTTGATGCGGATCACGGATGGTGCAACATTGTCCAGATTGAATGAGGTTCCTGCCACGATCGCTGCACTGACGAAGGTGGCATTGGTCGGCACGTCGAAGTCATTTTTCAAGCGCGACAGGTTGGTAGTCGTGGCGCCCGAATCCGAGTCCGGATACGCCTGGCCGTTGGATTGCATTCGGATGGTGAAGGTTTCACCGGGTGCGACCGATGCCGGAGCATCGACGGTGACAGAACTTGTCGTCACTTTGTCGACGGTGATGAGAGCCTTTGCTTGGCATGAGGTCGAGAAAGTAGTAGTAACGGGAGCTGCAGAGGCCGGGGTTCCGACCAGGAGCATTCCGGCTACCAGCGCGGTACCCGATATGGGCACCATGTAGCGGCGGAGTAACGGAGTTGACATGAGCATTTCCTTCGAAGGGGTGGCCGTGGGTCCTTATCGATCACGCGATGGTCACAACATAATCACAATTACTGGAACTGGTATCAGTTTTTCGAAACGAATTGGACACTCAACCAGGATGTCCGTCTGCGAACTTTCAGTTTCGGCGAAATTCGGCCCGCAAATCGTGTGCAACTCACCTGTTGCCTGTAACTGCTTGTCGCACCGACAAATTCGGCAAAAGTTGGCCTGAACCGGATGTTCACTACCAAAAGACGCTTTACACGGCAAGAACTACGGCGCTGGGACAGATACTGACAATCCGCAGAAAAGTTAAAGCGCTGCCAGTCCGCCCGTAACCGGATCCATTTTGGTTCGAAACAAACTTTGAGACTTCTTCAGGGCCGTCCCCGAAATTCGCACCTGAATCCCACAAAAGTGACCCTGCCGTGACAGAACTGGGCCAGCATCAGCTTGAATTAGTCGGACGTCCAATTAGGTTGACCATTTGTTAGATACGTCATAATTTCCGTAATTTTGGTGTGGACCTACAGAAACCGGCAGTTCGGTTTACAACTACCTGCGCAGCGCCGGTCAAACGAGGTAAGGCGTAAGTAAAGAAAGGGGGTTCCCTGCACCTCACATGCAGGGAACCTCACGAGGTAACGCAGAATTACCGGGATCTACCTACGACGAACCGAACAGTCCGGACACACTACTCGAATTGGAACCTGTTCCATCTTTGCTGCCATTTGATGCACTGACGGCGACGGTTGGTTCTCCGAAGCTCACGATGACACCGCATCCATCGAGGTGGGTGGCTACGAGATTCAGCGTCGGTGCCCACATTCGAAGGCCGAGCTCACCAAATACGCGCAAACTCTGATCCCGGGATAGACAACAGCGGGGCTGGAAGGTCATCAGACCTCCCAGCCCCGCTTCGTTCTACGAGTTACCTGTTACGAACCGAAGATGTTTCCCAACGAACCCAGCGAACCTGAACCCGAGCCCGTTCCACCGGTTCCGTCGTCCACAACGGTGACGTTGACCGTCGACGGAGTCGAGATCGACGTCGCCACACCCAAACCACCACTGAACACT
>NZ_JASHKR010000174.1 GCF_030056815.1 Rhodococcus sp. IEGM 1379 | reverse complement strand
AACAACCATCACACGATCGACAGCCTCACGGCGTGCCAGGAACTCGGACTCGGTCAAGATCGGCGGACGACGGCGACCGGCATCACGACCGTCGCGGCGACGCTGACGCTTCGCTTCGAGACGCGTCGAGCCGCTGATGCCTTGGACTTCGTCCTTGACGACGCGAGTCTTGCTACGAGGTTCACGCTCGTGAACGACGGTGTTCGGCGGATCGTCTTCCGATACGACGGTGGCCTCGACGGCGGCGTCGGTGCCGGTCTTGCGACGACGGCGACGGCGACGGCGACGGTTGGTGCCGTCGGCATCGAGGTCTGAATCGTCAGCATTCTCGGACTCGGACTCGGCGGTTTCGTCGGAGCTTTCCTCGGCGTTGTCACCTGAGGCGCTCTCAGCAGGAGCCGGGGTGGCTTCGGGAGCCGATTCCGGCTCGACTTCCGAAGACTCGGACTCGTCGTCGCCCTGCTCGCCTACCTGCTCACCGCGACCACGGCCGCGGCCACGACGTCCACGACGACGACGACGCGGCTGGCCGTCCTCATCTTCGTCTGAATCGGCTTCGGCGCTCTCGCCTTCGGTTTGTGCCGAAGTAATGCTCTCCGGTGCCGGCTCGACTACTGCCGTCTCGGGTTCTGCGATCTCGGTTTCGACCGGCGTCGCTGTCGATTCCGGGGTGACTACGGGTGCGGCCGGCTCACGACGCGCACGACGACGACGCGGCGCCACCTCGACTGCTTCGAGGTCAGGCTGAAGGAACAGCGGTACCTGCGCCGGCGCGGGCGCCTTGGACGGCTGTGCCTGAGGGCGTTCGAAGGACGTGAACAGATCGGACTGCTCAGCTTCCTTGTTCTGCAAAGCCGCTGCTGCATCCAGGTCTGCCGTGATCTCGGCAACTGCGGGATCGACAACGGCCGGCTCTTCGATTGTCGGCTCTGTTACTGCAGGCTCTTCGACTACAACCTTCTTGCGCGAGCGCCGGGCACGAACCGGCTTCTCGACTGCAGGCTTGTCGACGGGCTCTTCGACGACAGGCTCTTCGACGACGGGCTTTTCGACGACGGGGTCGATCAGTGCGTCGAGTTCGGCGACAACCGGCTCGATGGCCTCGGCCACGGAGTGAAGCGATGCGTGGATGCGTTCTGCGACGTCACGGTTCAGGCTCGACTGAGCACTGCGAACTTCGGTTCCGAGCGCAACGGCATGGGCAAGTACCTGCTTGCTGGTGATTCCCAGTTGCTTCGCCAGCGCGTGGACACGCATCTTGTCCGGAAAGACCGGGGTTTCTTTTGATTCTGTTGAGGCTTGATCGGCCACGTAAGTCTCCTCAGCCCCCGGGCGCGTCCAACTCTGCAATCGAGTTGTCACGCGGCCACGCAGGGGCGCGCTGTGTGTACTCGCACTCAGAAGTGAGTACGAGATTGTAAAGGTCTCGCTCCGCATGGTCCGTAATGCCCGTTATTCACTGCGAACGCATGAAGTGCCTGGCTGGATGGCAGTGATCCGCAACTCGAGCGCCTGATCATCCAGCATGCACGGGTCCAGGGATTTCCTGTTGACCGGTAGCAGCGATGAAAGGGCATCGAACCTGTGTCACATCGAACCTAGTGCCATCCGGTTGAACGCGCGTACAACAAATTTGCGGTCCAACTGATAGCAGTATCCCACATCCGTGCACCCGTTACTGCAAGGGCGCACCGATGTGGGATCAGTGCCGTTCGGGTAAAGCGTACAAAAAATCAGATGGAAGAGAGCGCCGGGAACCAGAGTGCGATTTCGCGCTCTGCGGACTCGACGGAATCGCTTCCGTGGACCAGGTTCTGCTGCGACGAAAGACCGAAGTCTCCGCGGATTGTTCCTGGTAACGCCTTCTCCACCGGGTCGGTTCCGCCGGCAAGCTGACGGAAAGCTGCGATGGCACGGGGGCCTTCGAGCACTACGGCAACCAGCGGACCGGAGGTGATGAACTCCAACAAGCTCGGGTAGAACGGACGCTCGG
>NZ_JASHKR010000173.1 GCF_030056815.1 Rhodococcus sp. IEGM 1379 | reverse complement strand
TCCAGGACACTTCGCGTTGGAACAACGACGTCGCACCGATCGGTGTCGACTCGGCCAAGGCGAAGGACCTGCTCGATCAGGCCAAGGCTGACGGCTTCGACGGCAAGGTCACGTTCCTCTCGATCCAGGAACCGTCGGCGCAGGCAACAGCTCTCGCTGTGCAGGCAATGCTCAACGCAGTCGGCTTCGATATCCAGATCGAGTACGTCAACGGCTCCGGTGACCTGGTCAAGCGCATGTACGTCGACCGCGACTACGACATGAGCACCGCTGCCGGTTCGCTTCCCGAAGCCGATCCGTTCGAGCGCCTCTACACAGGCATCAAGGGTGGTGGCCGCAACAACGTCACCAATTACGCCGACGCTCAGATGGACACCTTGCTCGATCAGCTCGGTGTTGCCACCACTGACGAGGACAAGAAGGCCGTCCTCGCGAAGATCCAGGAACGCGCCAACGAGACCGTGCCGTGGCAGGTCTGGGGCAACGTCCCGACGTTCGACGTCTGGAATAAGAACGTGCACGGACTGAAGCAGAGCATCGACGGCATCATGCTGTTCGATGAGGTCTGGAAGTCCTAGTCTCCAGTGAGTATGCGCATCCGGCTCCGTGGGGGCACCCCGCGGAGCCGGATGCGTGTGAAGAACCGATGAAATACGAGGAACTGCTGTGTATTGCGAGCTAGCTGTCCGAAGGAGACGAAATCGATGAATATCGGCGCAATCGGTAAGAAATTGGGCCAACTCGTCATTGTGCTCTTGCTCGTCAGCTTCGGAACCTTCGTGCTGGCGTCCTTGATCCCCGGTGACCCTGCTGTCTCGGTATTGGGTGAGGGTCGTACCCCCGCCGAATACGAAGAAGTGCGTCAGCAGTTGGGTCTCAACGACCCACTCCTGGTTCGCTACTGGGACTGGCTGACAAGCGCAGTCACCGGCGACCTCGGCAATTCGTTGGTCCCGCCGCAGCAGGATGTCCTCACGGCAATCACGTCCGCGCTTCCCGTCAGCGTTCAGCTGGCCGTGATGGGCCTGGTTATCGCCCTGGTTGTCGCAGTCCCGCTGGCACTGTGGTCTGCGCACCACGAGGGTGGCGTCATCGACCGCGTCATCAGCGCCGCGACGTTCGGTGTCCTGTCGGTTCCGAGCTTCCTCGCCGGCTTGCTGCTCATCATGATCACGGTTAACTGGCTTGGCTGGTTCCCGCGTTCGCAGTGGGTTCGTATCGGTGAAAGCCTCTCCGGAAACCTTTCTCACGCAATACTTCCCGCGATCACCATCAGCCTCCTCGAGATGGCGATGTTCACTCGCGTTCTTCGCAGCGACCTGGTCACGACCCTGCGTGAGGATTACATCCTCGCCTCGAAGGCCAAGGGCATGCCCACGCTGCGCGTCCTGTTCGGTGATGCACTGCGCCCGTCGTCCTTCTCGCTCATCACCATGATGGGTTTGGCACTCGGCGGCATGATCGGCAGCACCGTGATCGTCGAGACGCTGTTCTCACTACCCGGAATGGGCAGCCTCATCGTTCGCGCTGCGCAACAGGGCGACTCGCCGATGCTGTTGGGTGCGGTGGTCGTGATCGCCGTCATCTACGTACTCGTCAATAGTTTCGTCGATGTTCTGTACACCTATCTTGACCCGAGGAGTCGTCGTGTCCATGTCTGAAGTGACGCCCGACGGAGCGGCGCCGTCGCCTGCCCCGTCCGAGGTGATGACATATCGGCAGCAGACAGTTCTGCTTGCTCCCGGTCCGATAGAGACGCTGGAGAAGCCGAAAAATCTGGTACTGATCGGCACGATCCTGACCGTCATCGGTCTCGCGCTACTCGGCACCTCCCTGTTCGGCTCCGGCATCATGATGATGGTTCGCATCGTCATCGCTCTTGTTGCACTCGTATTCCTGTTCAAGGGACTGGGCAAGATCGGTCTCGCCAAGTGGGGCAGCCAATTCGACCTGTCGTACTGGCTGGCCGTGGTCTGGCTGATCGCCTTGGTGTTGGCCGCGATCTTCGCGCCGCTGCTGCCGCTCGGTGAGTACAAGGACACGGTCAAGAC
>NZ_JASHKR010000116.1 GCF_030056815.1 Rhodococcus sp. IEGM 1379 | reverse complement strand
CCCACTCGGATGGACTATCCGGGAACAATTGCATCGGTTGCCGCCGTTGCCAGATACATCGGTGAAGTTCTCTCCGAGCGATGACGGGCGTCGACACCAGTCGGCACTCCTCTTCGTGAGGTTCGAGGAAAACTAGAAGTAAGAGAAGGACGAGAGAAAAAACGTGGCACGGGATTACTACGGATTGCTCGGCGTCAACCAGAACGCGACCGACCAAGAACTCAAGCGCGCATACCGCAAACTTGCCCGCGAACTGCACCCGGACGTCAACCCTGACGAAGAAGCGCAGGCCCGGTTCAAGGAGATCTCGACTGCGTACGAGGTTCTGACCGATCCGGAGAAGCGGCGAATCGTGGACCTGGGCGGCGATCCCCTCGAATCCGGCGGAGGCGGCGGTGGCGGCTTCGGCGGTGGATTCGGTGGAGGCGGCGGCCTCGGTGACGTCTTCGAGGCATTCTTCGGCGGCGGAGGCGGCGCAGGCCGTGGACCGCGTGGCCGCGTGCAGCCCGGAGCCGATTCGTTGCTTCGTACCAAGCTGACCCTCGCTGAATGTGCGACGGGCGTCAGCAAGCACGTCACCGTCGAGACGGCAATCCTGTGTGACGGTTGCACCGGCGCCGGAACCAACGGCGATTCCAAGCCCGTTCGTTGTGAGACCTGTAATGGTGCCGGCGAAGTGCAGTCCGTTCAGCGTTCTTTCCTTGGTCAGGTCATGACCTCGCGTCCCTGCCCGACGTGCCGCGGCGCCGGCGAAACCATCCCCGACCCCTGCCACAAGTGTGGTGGCGACGGCCGCGTCCGCGCCAAGCGCGACATCACCGTGAAGGTTCCGGCCGGTGTTGCCGGCGGTATGCGTATCCGGTTGACCGCACAGGGTGAAGTTGGCCCCGGCGGCGGACACCCCGGCGACCTGTACGTCGAAATCGTCGAACAGCAGCATGAGATCTTTGTCCGCGACGGCGAAGACCTGCACTGCACCATCCGCGTTCCCATGATTGATGCGGCATTGGGCACCACGGTCACCGTCGACACCATCATGGACGGACCCAAGGAAATCACCATCGAGCCCGGAACGCAGCCCGGCCATGTTGCTGTCCTGCGCGGACACGGAATGCCGAAGTTGCGATCCGGTGCGCGCGGCGACATCCACGCTCACCTCGAGGTAGTCGTCCCCAGCCGCCTCGATCACAAGCAGGCCAAGCTGCTCAAGGAATTCAAGTTGCTCCGCGATCGTGACGAGGCCGAGGTCGTGTCGTCCGGATCGCAGAACAGCGGCGGATTGTTCTCGCGTCTTCGCGAAGCATTCAGCGGCCGCTGACAGTGGCTGCGACGGTCTTTTTCCTCGACCCCGTTCCGGGTGTGGGGGAGACAGCAGTTCTCGACGGTCAGGAAGGTCGCCACGCGGCGACCGTCCGCCGGATCGGTGTCGGCGAGCGTCTTGTGCTCGCCGACGGCCGGGGCCGCGTAGCCGACGCTGAGGTAACAAGCGTCGGCAAGGATCGACTCGAACTTCTGGTCTCGGACGTTCAGGTGCTCGAGCAGCCGAAACCACTGGTGACTCTCGTTCAGGCTTTGCCCAAGGCCGAGCGGTCCGAGTTGGCTGTGGAGTTGGCGACCGAAGCCGGCGTCGACGCAGTTATTCCCTGGCAGTCACTGCGATGCGTCGCAAAGTGGGAAGGCCCCAAACTCACCAAGGGCGTCGAGCGTTGGCGTAGTGCCGCGGTGTCGGCGGCTAAGCAGTCGCGCCGGGCATTCGTTCCGGATATCGCGCAGCTGCACAAGACACCGGCCGTTGTTGCGCTGGTTCGCGATGCGGTGTCGCGCGGCGCTGTAGTCGCGGTACTTCACGAATCTGCGACGACGCCGTTGGCCGCTCTTCCGCTGGCAAGCGCTGATGAAGTATTCCTCGTTGTCGGTCCCGAAGGCGGGCTCGATGATTCGGAGATCGCGGCACTCTCGGAGGCTGGTGCCACACCGGTCCTGTTGGGTCCGACTGTCTTGCGAACTTCGACGGCCGGTGCCGTGGCGTTGGGTGCCATCGGGGTGTTGACCGATCGTTGGGGCCCACGCCCACTGCACTGATCCTATTGATGGACAATTGTCCAGATATTGCTCCGAAGCTGTCACTGCGTGGGTTACTGTCGCTCCGATGTGGCTGAGCCACCACTTCACGGTGGCTTGCGATCGGCAGCCAGGGCTGGCAGCGTCCGTTCGCGCGCCCGAAGGGCGAAGCGTACGTGTGACCGGTGGGCAGGTCGTCTCCGCCTCCGACAGTGACATCATCGAAATCCGGAACTGCGCCAACATTATTGAGGTTCACGTCGAGATCACTGCCGGTCACGACCTCTCGTCTTCGGGTTGCGGTAGGCCAAACCCTGTCACAGAAAATGGTGCACTTTCGGGTAGCGAAATGTTCGCTCCGAAACGTCCGGAAGGGTTCCGCGAGTCACAATCTCGAGTGGTTCGGATCCTGCGCTCAGCGGTGTGTCAGCTATGGGCACTATCGTTGAGTGGCCGACGGCATCTCGTCGGAGGTAGTCGTTCGGAGATTTACAGGAGGCATGATGCGCTCACAGACGCACAAGCGAGTTGCCGGTGCGGTGGCGGCCGTCGCGGCAATGATGCTGGCTGCGGGGTGCACGATATCCTCGGAAGACAATGCGAGCCCCTCGGCAAGTGCAATCACGACAACGGTGGCCAGCGACGCAGTTGTCACGGTATCGCCGGCTGACGGCGGTGCTCCGATCAATCCGCTCGATCCGATTACCGTCGAGGTAACCAAGGGCACATTGACGAGTGTCACCCTCACCAACCCCGAGGGTAAGGACGTTGCCGGAATCATCACTCCGGACAAGACGGCCTGGAAGCCGAGTGGGCCGCTCGGATACGGTAAGACCTACGACTTGACGGTTGCTGCCATCGACGCGAATGGTGTTGCAACAAAAAAGGATACGACGCTCACGACCGTTGCGCCGAGCAATCAGACGCGCGCGTACATCAACACCACCGGTGGAGCGTCCATCTCGGACGGTGGCACGTACGGCGTCGGCACAGTTGTTGCTGTTCACTTCGACGAGTCGATCGGTGACAAAGCTGCAGCCGAGAAGTCTCTGACGGTAACCACCAATCCGCCGGTGCTGGGATCCTGGTACTGGGTGGACAGTCAGAACGTTCACTGGCGCCCGCAGAACTATTACGCACCCGGCACCACAGTCTCGGTGAAGGCGGATATCTACGGTAAGGAACTGGGCAAGGGACTGTACGGCGAGCAGGACGACACGGTTGCGTTCAATATCGGTGATTCCCACGTCTCGATTGCCGACGACAACACCAAGATGGTGACCGTGTACGAGAACGGGCAGGTGGTCAAGGAAATGCCGACGTCCATGGGCATGGGCGGCACCGAAACAATTGGCGGAACCACACTTTCGTTCTGGACGCAGCCCGGCACCTATACCGTGCTGGACAAGGCCAACCCGGTCATCATGGACTCGTCCACCTATGGTCTACCCATCAATTCGCGACTCGGGTACAAGGAATCCATCAACTGGGCGACTCGCATCAGCAACGACGGCATTTACCTCCACGAGCTCGAGAGCACAGTCTGGGCGCAGGGCAACACCGATACTTCGCATGGTTGCCTCAATCTCAGTGCGGCTAATGCCAAGTGGTTCTTCGACTTCTCGCAGCCCGGTGACGTAGTCGAGATCAAGAACACCGGCGGAGTGCCCCTCGAGGTCTGGCAGAACGGCGACTGGTCACTCTCGTGGGATCAGTGGGTTGCCGGCAGCGCACTCGCCTGAGTTAGATTCCCCCCATGTCTCGCATCAAGATTTCCTACGGTACCCATGACCAGCAGTTCGGGCATCTCTATGTTCCCGATGGTGCAGTCGGCCCGGTCCCGGTGGTGATGGCTATCCACGGTGGATTTTGGAGCGGGCAGTACAGCCTGAGTCTCGGCACCGCATTTGCCGCCGAACTCGCTCGTAGCGGAGTGGCCGTCTGGAACATCGAGTACCGGCGTCTCGGTGCCGGTGGTGGCTGGCCGGAGATGTCAGCGGATGTGAAAGCTGCGTACGACGCGATTCCCGGAATTGTGTCCGAGGCTTCTTCGGTGGAGTTCGACCTTGCGCAGGTTCGTCTGGTCGGGCACTCGGCCGGCGGCCATCTCGCGGTCTGGTTGGCGGGGGAGAAGGACGTATTCACGCGCCCGGAGAGTGTTGTCGCCCAGGCCGCCGCACTGGATCTGGCGTCGGCGGCCGAGCGGGGTCGTCGTATCAGCTACATCGAGGATCTTTTCGGGGTTCCGTTCGAATCCGACCCTGATCTGTATCGCAGTGCGTCGCCGCAACATCGGTTGCCGATCGGTGTGCCGGTTATCTGCGTAACTGGCTCCGACGACGTGCAAGTGTCGCCGAAGGTCAGTGCGCGGTATGTGAAAGCAGCCGAGGCTGTTGGTGATCCTGTGTCGCTGCATGTAATCGAGGGTGAAGGGCACGATGCGTTTCTCTCACCGACAACGCAGAGTTGGCGAGTTTCTCGCGATGTGGTCCTTGCTCGCGCCGAGGATTCAGCTGCCGCCACGAGCTGAGGCGGCCGTTCGCGTTCCTACCTGAGCCGCTCGCGGCGATCCATTGTGCTGTGCAAACCCTCGGCGGCCGCGCGGACGACGGCGACCTGACTTTCGGGTCGGAACCGACTCGTGGGGCCGGTGACACTGATCGCGGCAACAAGTTTGTCGTTGGCTCCGAAGACAGGAGCGGCGACGCACGCGATGCCCTGCTTCGATTCCTCGCGCTCGAAGGCGATTCCGGTCTCGACGACTTTGTCCAGTTGGCTGTTGAGGATGCCGGGCGCGACGATCGTGTGAGGGGTACGCCGGGCCATGGGTGTCGACAGAACTTCGCGGCGAAAGTCCGCGTCGGCGTACGCAAGCAGGGCTTTGCCGATTGCCGTGCAATACAACGGGATTCGTCCACCGGTGCGGGAGGGAGAGTTGACTTGGCGGTGTCCGCCGATCTTCGCGATATATACGACGTCGTGACCGTCGCGTACCCCGAGATGCACGGTTTCGTGGGTTCGCTCGTACAGATCCTGCAGGAACGGCATCGCCATTTCCAATAGGCTGCGCTCGAGAGACGCGAGCATGCCGAGTTCGAACAAACCACCGCTGAGGCGGTAGCCGCCGTCGACGCGGTCCAGTAGCCGGTTCGCAACCAGCTCATTGGCGAGGCGATGTACGGTCGCTTTGTGCAGTCCGGTCCGTTGGACCAGGGCAGCGAGAGGTAGAACGTGGTCGTCGGGGCGGAAGGCACGCAGGATTGTCACTGCTTTGCCAAGTACCGTATCGAGGTTCGCGCCATCGGTCATTCGTCGATCGTATCGCTGAGCGAGACGATAGCCTGGCGTCGACGGGTAGGGAGCCTGAATCATAGGTGTCATGAGCCAGCCCTCAAATACCAGTACAGCGAGCGAAGCCGACATCGCCGCTGCCGCGGATCGCCTCGCGACTGCCATCTCGACCGGTGTGCCCTGCGACCCCGTGCGGGACCTGATCGGCAGCGACGACCTCGTCGCCGCGTACGCCGTGCAACGCGGTGTCGACGAAATTCGTCGGAACGCGGGCGCCGTCGTAGTCGGTCGCAAAATCGGCCTGACTTCGGTGGCCGTCCAGCAGCAACTCGGTGTCGACCAGCCTGACCTCGGAGTCCTGTACGCCGACATGGAGTTCCCCGCCGGCGGAACCATTCCGATGAATCGCCTACTTCAGCCTAAGGTCGAGGCCGAAGTAGCCTTCGTGCTCGGTGCCGACCTCGTGGACGGACCGCTCGACCACGCCCAGGTCCGCGACGCGATCGAATACTCAGTCGCAGCAATCGAAATCTGCGACAGCCGGATCGAGAACTGGGACATCAAGTTCGGCGACACGGTCGCGGACAATGCGTCGTCCGGCGTGTACGTCCTCGGAACGCAGCGCCGCACGCTCGCCGAGGTCGAACCCGCTTCGGTGGTCATGTCGATGACCGTCGACGGTGTCGAGGTGTCCACCGGCGTCGGAACCGCGTGCTTGGGTGATCCGATCGAGGCAGTTGTCTGGCTCGCCCGCACCGCCCGTGACCTCGGCCAGCCTTTGACAGCCGGCCAGGTCATCCTCTCGGGTGCACTCGGCCCGATGGCACCGGTCGGGGCCGGAAATTCCGTCACCGTCAACGTATCCGGATTCGAACCGGTCACCACCAGCTTTTCCAGCGAAGGAGACAACGCATGAGCAAGGTCAAGGTCGCGATCATCGGATCGGGCAACATCGGCACCGATCTGATGATCAAGGTGCTGCGTAATTCCGACTACCTCGAGATGGGTGCCATGGTCGGCATCGATCCGGCGTCGGACGGACTCGCCCGCGCGGCGCGCCTGAACGTGCCGATCACAGCGGAGGGTGTCGAGGGACTCGTCGCGATGCCCAACTTCGACGAGATCGACATCGTTTTCGACGCGACGTCTGCGAAGGCACATGTCGCCAACAATGCTCGTCTGGCGCCATTCGGCAAGCGCATGATCGACCTGACGCCCGCCGCAATCGGCCCGTACGTCGTGCCGGCCGTCAATGCGGACGAGCACCTGGACGCGCCCAACGTGAACATGGTGACGTGTGGCGGCCAGGCCACGATCCCGATGGTCGCCGCCGTCGCACGGGTGGTCCCGGTGGCGTACGCGGAGATCGTCGCGTCCATCGCCTCCAAGTCAGCCGGCCCCGGCACACGAGCCAACATCGACGAGTTCACCGAGACCACGTCCGAGGCGATTGTGGCCGTCGGCGGAGCGCGCCGCGGCAAGGCTGTCATCATTCTCAACCCGGCTGAGCCGCCGTTGATCATGCGCGACACCGTCTTCTGCCTCGTCGACGCCCCGGATCCGGTTGTTCACGAGGAGATCCGTCAGTCGATCGAGAAGATGGTCGGCGACGTTTCCGCTTATGTGCCGGGCTACCGCCTCAAGCAGGAAGTCCAGATCACCGAGATCCCGGCTGACCAGCCGGTCGAGACTCTGCTCGCCGACGGTAACCGTCCGACCCACCAGGTGTCGGTGTTCCTCGAAGTCGAGGGTGCCGCGCACTACCTGCCTGCCTACGCCGGCAATCTCGACATCATGACGTCCGCTGGAATGCAGATCGCGGAGCGCATCGCACAGCAGAAAGAAGCAGCCAAGTGAGCAACCGCAAGATCTTCGTCCAGGACGTCACTCTCCGCGACGGCATGCATGCTGTGCGGCACCGTATTTCGCCGACCGACGTCAAGCGGATCGTCACGGCGCTCGACGCCGCTGGCGTCGACGCGATCGAGGTCGCTCACGGTGACGGTCTCGCTGGTGGATCAGTCAACTACGGTCCCGGATCGCACACCGACTGGGAGTGGATCGAGGCAGCAGCCGACGCGCTCGAGCATGCCCGCCTCACCACGCTCCTGCTGCCGGGCGTCGGCACCGTCCGTGACCTCAAGCAGGCCTACGACCTGGGTGTTCGTTCCGTCCGCGTCGCGACTCACTGCACCGAGGCCGACGTCTCCGCACAGCACATCGAGACCGCCCGCGAAATGGGCATGGATGTCTCGGGCTTCCTCATGATGAGCCACATGGCGCCGGCAGACGAGTTGGCGAAGCAAGCCAAGTTGATGGAATCGTATGGCGCGCATTGCGTGTACGTCACCGACTCGGGTGGACGTCTGGTGATGAACGACGTTGCGGATCGTGTTCGCGCGTACCGCGATATTCTCGACGAGGGCACCGAAATCGGTATCCACGCGCACGAGAACCTCTCGCTGTCGGTCGCCAATTCCGTTGTGGCAGTGCAGAACGGTGTGACCCGTGTTGACGCGTCGCTCGCCGGCCACGGTGCCGGTGCCGGCAACTGCCCGCTCGAGGCATTCATTGCCGTCGCCAACATCGAGGAGTGGGAGCACGGCTGCGACCTGTTCGCTCTGCAGGATGCTGCCGACGACATCGTCCGCCCACTGCAGGACCGGCCGGTTCGCGTCGACCGCGAGACCCTCACGTTGGGTTATGCCGGTGTGTACTCGAGCTTCCTCCGTCACGCAGAGACGGCGTCGGAGCGCTACGGTATCGATGTTCGCACCCTCCTGCTCGAGGCCGGAAAGCGTCGTCTCGTGGGTGGTCAGGAAGACATGATCGTCGACATCGCACTCACGCTCGCAGCGGACCGTGACCGCGAATCTGCTTGACATCACTAAATCTTCGGGCGCTGTGACCATGACGGTCACAGCGCCCGATTAGTTTCTCGGGCCCGTACTCGTAGAGCGTCCGCCCGCGCCTCGCAGACTTCCCTGAACGTCGGAATGATTCGGTGGTCCGGTGGCGTTGCGGTCAGGGCGCCTTGTTCAAGACCCGAAGCCCTCGAGCGATCCGAGCGACGGCTGTTCGGGAGTGACCGGAGCCTCGTTGACGGCGAAGACCACGGGGAGGGTCGCGTCATTGCCGTCACCGTTGCCGGCGGTCACGGAGAACGTGTATGTCCCTGCAACGGTGGGTGTTCCGGACAGAACACCGGCAGTGGAGAGGTTCAGCCCGGTCGGGAGGGTGCCTGCCGTGTGGGTGACAGTCGGGGTGGGGTATCCGGTGACGGTGAACCGATACTCGTAGGGACTGTTGACCAGAGAGAGGTCGGGGGTCCCGGTAATGGTCGGTGACGTTTGCGATTTCAGCGCCACTGAGTGGTTGCTGTCGGCGGAGATGGCAGCGTAGCCGTTGCCGGTGGGGATGCCGGTTAGCTGCCCGCTTTCGTTATTTCCCCATATGGTGATGGTGCCGTCAGTTTTCAGCGCCAAGGAATGGCCTAAGCCGGCGGCAATGGTTGTATAACCACCGTCGGTGGGGACCTGGTCGCGTTGCTCATTGGTGTTGGCGCCCCACATGGTGATGGTGCCGTCGGCTTTCAGTGCCACGGAGTGGTAACCGCCGGCGGCAATCGCTGTGTAACCGGGGCCCACAGGATGATCTTCTTGCTCTCCGGAGGAACTGCCTCCCCAGGTGATAATGGAGCCGTCACTTTTCAGTGCCACAGCATGCTCTCCACCGGCGGCAATCGCTGTGTAGCCGTCGCCGGTAGGGGCGCCGTTACGCTGCCCACTTTGACTGTTTCCCCAGGTGACAATTGTGCCGTCCTCATTCAGTGCAACTGAATGGTTCCAGCCGGACGCGATGGCGATGTAGCCGTCGCCCGTCGGGGCATCGTTGCGTTGCCCCTTTGCGTTGCTTCCCCAGGTGACGATGTGACCGTCGGCTTTGAGTGCCACGGCATGCTCCCAGCCGGCGGCAACGGCGATGTATCCACCGTCAGTGGGGAGGTCATTACGTTGTCCAACGCCGGTGCCTCCCCACATGACGATGTGACCGTCCGATTTCAGTGCCACGGAGTGGCTCCAGCCAGTCGAGATGGCAGTGATATCGGTGTCGGTCGGCACGGTGTGGGTGCTTCCCCACATGCTGATGGTGCCGGGATGGGCGACGGGCACTCCGTCGGGTGCGGCGACAGCCACGCTTGCGGTTCCGAGGGCAAGAGTCCCGACGGCAAGTGCGGCCACCAGACCTCGAAGTCGATTGCCTCGGTACGGTCTGTGGAGACGATCAAGTGTTTTCATAGGCGATATTCAACCCTTGCCTGCGAGTGCACTATCGCGAAGAGAGGGTGAAACCGGATGTGAAATTTACCCACGGAGGGTGAAGCAGTGGGTGAAAAGCTCAGGTAGAAAAACATACTGTCCCTTCGTCGTTCATTCTTGTCCAGATGCCTGCTTGCCAGGCAGGATGAACGCGACGAGCACTGTGTCCACGAGTAACGCCAGACCGCCGGCCTAACTGATGGCCGAGATCGTGTCGGCGTAGGCACCGCCGACGGCGTCTACGGTGCGCCGCGGATCACCGCCGGACTACGTTGTCGCGGAGTGGTAATAGCCGAGAACGCAGTGGTCGATCCGTTTGCCTCGTTCCCGGAGGAGAGACGGCGTCGGAGCGCTGCGGTATCGACGTTCGCACGTTTCTGCTCGAGGCCGGCGGTGACAGTGACCGCAGGGGAGATGTAGTCACAGGGATGCCCTCTCGGCGGAGACATAGGTACTGAAGACCCGGAAGCGGTACCGAAGACTCGGAAGCCCGACGGGTCGATGGCACCGGTGTAGGGGAATGCCGAGTTATGCCCCCATGCAAGGTCAACCGGCGAGGGTAAAAGTGGGAAAGAGGGTGAAACCGGATGTGAAATTTACCTACGCAGGGTGCATCGGTGGGTGAAGAACTCAGGTCGGAAGATTTCTCAGACAGATCCGAGAATCGCAACTGTCCGTTCAGCTCGCGGATTAACAAGTGGGCCGTGTCGGACTCCGGCGCTAGACTTCGAAGTATCGATGCTCACAAGTCGAGTGGGCTCTTTCGGACCAGGAAGCAGGCCATATTCTCCACGTGAGTGAACACAGTGAATTCGGCGCCAACCGTGCAACCACCATCACCGAGCGTGCTCAACCGCAAGAGCGCATTGTCCGATCGAGCATGGAACTGGCACCGGAAACCGTGCGTCAGATCCTGGGATCGACCGACGAAAATCTGACTGCTCTCGAGCGCGCACTCGGGGCTGATATCCACGTACGAGGCGGAACCATCACGCTATCGGGCACACCCGCCGACGTTGCGCTCGCCGAGCGTGTGTTCGGGGAATTGGCATCACTCGCCGGGCGGGGTCAGCCCATTGCGCCCGACGCCGTTCGTCGAATCGTCGGAATGCTCACCAACCCTGTCGGTGAATCTCCGGCCGAGGTGCTTTCCCTCGATATCCTCTCGCGACGTGGCAAGGTCATTCGGCCCAAGACTCTCAATCAGAAGCGATACGTCGATGCCATCGACGAGAACACCATCGTTTTCGGAATCGGACCCGCCGGCACCGGCAAGACGTACCTGGCGATGGCCAAGGCCGTGCAGGCACTACAGGCCAAGCAGGTTTCGCGCATCATCCTGACCCGGCCGGCAGTCGAAGCCGGCGAGCGGTTGGGCTTCCTGCCCGGCACGCTGCACGAGAAGATCGACCCGTATCTGCGGCCGCTTCACGATGCATTGCACGACATGATGGATCTCGAAGCGATCCCCAAGTTGATGGCAGCGGGAGTCATCGAGGTCGCGCCGCTCGCGTACATGCGCGGTCGCACACTCAACGACGCATTCATCATCCTGGACGAGGCGCAGAACACAACGGCCGAGCAGATGAAGATGTTCCTCACACGTCTCGGATTCGGTTCCAAGATCGTGGTCACCGGCGACGTCACGCAGGTCGACCTGCCCGGGGGAGCGCGCTCCGGTCTGCGGGCCGCCGCCGAAATCCTCACGGGCATCGACGATATCCATTTCGCGAAGCTCGACAGCAGTGACGTCGTGCGTCACCGGTTGGTCGCCGACATCGTCGACGCCTACGAGCGCCACGAGTCCGATCATGACAGGGAAGGGACGTTCAGTAATCGGGCGCAGCGCCGCGCTGCGCATGCTCATTCACCGCGACGGTAGGCTGAGCGACGCACCAACCCCTACTTTTCCCAGGAAAGAGCGTCGCACATGAGCATCGAGGTCTCGAACGAATCGGGCATGGACATCTCCGAACCGGAGTTGATCAGCGTTGCCCGTTTCGTGATCGCTCGGATGGATGTCCATCC
>NZ_JASHKR010000018.1:45869-106236 GCF_030056815.1 Rhodococcus sp. IEGM 1379 | reverse complement strand
TGTGGCACGCCGACCCACACCCCCCGGAACCCCGCAACCCACCGGGATCGGACATCTCGTCGATCTGGTTCGCCATGCGATTCCGCCGCTACATCCCGCCGGCTTGCCGTTTGTGCTGGCACCGTTGGGCGTTGCAGCCTTGGGCCGCAACCGCAAATGGGTGCGCCGCGCCGGTCTGACCACCGCGGTCGCCTGCGCCACATTCTTCCGTCACCCGCATCGGGTGCCGCCCAATCGCATCGGCGTCGTCGTAGCTCCGGCCGACGGCGAGGTCGCATTGGTCGACAACGCAGTCCCGCCGGCCGAGCTGAACTTGGGCAGCGAACCCCGCCCCCGCGTGAGCATCTTCCTGTCGGTTCTGGACGTCCACGTCCAGCGCGCCCCCGTCGGCGGAATCGTCAAAACAGTTGTTCACCAGCCCGGCAAGTTCCTCTCTGCAGATCTCGCGGACGCCAGCGAAGTCAACGAGCGCAACAGCATGCTCATCGAAACCGCATCCGGCCACGACATTGCCGTCGTCCAGATCGCGGGCCTGCTGGCTCGTCGTATCGTCTGCTACGCGGGCGTCGGCGACGTCCTCCCCATCGGCGACACCTACGGATTGATCCGATTCGGCTCCCGCGTCGACACGTATTTCCCGGCCGGAACGACCTTGCTGGTCGAACCAGGTCAGCGCACAATCGGTGCTGAAACCGTCATCGCGCAACTGCCGTGAAGACACCGAGGATGAAGCCAGCCGTGAAGAAACCGGCGGTAGCCGCAAAACAACCCGGTATCAAGGTGCCCAAACGCACCCAGGCCGTGCGGTTGCTGCCGTCAGTCATCACCATCCTCGCGCTGTGTGCCGGGCTGTCCGCCGTCAAGTTCGCGCTTGACGGTGAGCCCGGCATCTCTCTCGCGATGATCGGTGCTGCCGCTGTCCTCGATTCACTCGACGGCCGGATCGCACGACTTCTCGACGCCACCAGCAAGATCGGTGCCGAACTCGACTCGCTGTCCGACTCCATCTCCTTCGGCGTCGCCCCCGCGCTGGTTCTGTACGTGACCTTGTTGGACGGCACCAGTTTCGGCTGGATCATCGCCTTGGTATTCGCCGTCAGCATCGTTCTGCGTCTGGCGCGGTTCAACACTTTGCTCGACGACGACGATGTTCCCGCCTACGCCCGCGAGTACTTCGTCGGCGTACCCGCACCGGCTGGCGCTTTGATCGCCCTCACTCCCCTGGCTGCGACCGCGCAGTGGGGAGACGGATGGTGGTCGTCGCAGGTAGTTGTTGTTGTGTGGATGCTCTTTTCCGCCGCACTGATTGTCAGCCGCATTCCGACACTGGCAATGAAATCGGTATCGGTGCCCCCGCACATGGCAGCCGCACTGCTGGTGCTGGTTGCATTGACCGCAGCAGCATTGATCACCTTCCCGTACGTCCTGCTGATCGTTCTCGTCGCGATCTACCTCGTCCACATCCCGTTCGCGGTTCACTCCAAGCGATGGGTTGCGGCACGTCCGGAAACCTGGGACATCAAGCCGTCGGAGCGTCGCGCGATACGGCGTCAGCCCACTGCCGGCGGACGACGCTCGATGGTGCGCCTCGGCTTACGTCGCCCCAGATAATTTACGACGTAGTCTCGGGGTGTGACTTCGCCGGAACTCGCCCTGACCGTCCGCCTCAACACCTCCGCCGCAGATTTACGACGCGGTGTTGTGCGCTTGCATCCCGAAGCGTTGGCGGCGTTGGGTATCCGTGAATGGGATGCCATCGCCTTGATGGGTGCCCGCGGAACCGCTGCAGTAGCGGGGCGGGCGCCCACCGGCACCCCGGCCGGCACGATTCTGCTGGACGACGTCACGATGTCCAACGTCGGGCTCACCGAAAACTCTTCCGTCGTGGTGGGCCCGGTGACGGTGTACGGAGCACGCTCCGTCTCCGTCACGGGTTCCACCATGGCGACACAATCGATCAGCCCCACAGTTCTGCGGCAGGCACTCCTCGGCAAAGTTGTCAGCGTCGGCGACACAGTCTCGCTACTCCCCCGCGACCTGGGCCCGGGCACCAGCACTTCCGAAGCCACTCAAGCTCTTTCCCGTACCTTCGGCGTCGCCTGGACATCGGAACTGCTCACCGTTACGGGTGTTGATCCGGCCGGCGGTCCGGTGAGCGTGCAGCCGAATTCGGCGGTGGACTGGGGAAGATCATCCGCCGCCGCTGTTCCTGCTGCGGTTGTGGTGGCCGCTGATGTTGCTGCTGTACCCCTCGATCACCTGGTTGGCGCTCAGGCTCAGGCCGCCAAGCTCACCGAATGGCTCGGCCTCGCGCTCGACGAACCGGAACTACTGCGCACTCTCGGAGCCTCCCCGCATCTCGGCATTCTGATCACCGGCCCGGCCGGAGCAGGCAAAGCGACGCTCGCCCGATCGGTATTGTCGTCCCGCAACGTCGTCGAACTCGACGGCCCCGGAGTTGGTGCCACCGAACCGAATACGCGTCTACAACGCATTGTCGACGCCGTAGCCGCAGTGCGCGGCGGCGGAGTTCTGTTGATCAGCGATATCGACGCACTACTGCCCTCGACTCCTGAACCCGTGTCCGCGCTGATCCTCGAACAACTGCGGGGCGCCGTAGCCACCCCGGGAGTAGCGTTTGTCGCCACGTCCGCACATCCCGAGAGCGTCGACGCACGCCTACGCGGGCAAGATCTGTGCGACCGCGAACTGTCCCTGACGTTGCCCGACGGCGCAACACGCCGGGCACTCCTCGAACTGCTCCTTCGCAGAGTCCCCACCGGCACACTCGAACTGGACGCCATCGCCTCCCGAGCCCCCGGATTTGTGGTCGCCGACCTCGCGGCACTATGCCGAGAAGCCGCACTGCGCGCCGCAACCCGCGCATCCAAGTCAGGTGAGGCACCCGAAATCACTCAGGAAGACCTAGTCGGTGCACTCAAAGTGATTCGCCCACTGTCCCGTTCGAGTACCGAAGAACTCTCCATCGGCAGTGTCACCCTCGACGATGTCGGCGATATGGTCGAAACCAAACAGGCACTCACCGAAGCCGTGCTGTGGCCGCTGCAGCACCCCGATTCCTTTGCCCGCCTGGGCGTCGACCCGCCCCGCGGCGTCCTCCTCTACGGCCCACCCGGCTGCGGAAAAACGTATCTTGTTCGCGCCCTTGCCAGCTCAGGCCACCTCAGCGTCCACGCCGTCAAAGGTGCAGAGCTCATGGACAAATGGGTCGGCGCTTCGGAAAAAGCGGTGCGCGAATTGTTCCAGCGCGCCCGCGACTCCGCCCCCTCCCTCATCTTCCTCGACGAAATCGACGCCCTCGCCCCGCGTCGCGGGCAGAGCTCCGACTCCGGCGTATCGGATCGCGTCGTCGCAGCATTGCTGACCGAGATGGACGGCGTCGAACCGCTGCGTGATGTTGTGGTGTTGGGCGCCACCAACCGCCCCGATCTGATCGACCCCGCACTCTTGCGTCCGGGAAGATTGGAACGACTGGTGTTCGTGCCGCCGCCGGATGCCGAGGCCCGCAAGGCAATTCTGCGAGCCTCCGGCAAGTCCGTGCCACTCGCCGAAGACGTCGACTTGGACGCCCTGGCCGTCGATCTCGAAGGCTACTCGGCTGCAGACTGCTCGGCACTGTTGCGCGAAGCCGCGCTCACTGCCATGCGGCGCGACATGGACGCTGCCGACGTGAGCGCAGCCGACGTAGCGACGGCACGCAAAACAGTAAGGCCCTCACTCGATCCCGAGCAGGTAGCACACCTACAGGCATATGCGGACAACCGGTAAGGACTGAACATGGATGCAGATCTGGTGCTGTACGGCGACGTCGTCACGATGAACGACTCGCTACCGCGTGCGGAAGGCCTGGCCGTCACGGGCGGGCGGATCACGGCGGTAGGACCTCGAGCTGAGATCGAGACGCTCATCGGGACAGGCACCCGAGTTGTAGATGTCGGAAGTGCTTGCATCCTACCAGGATTCATCGAACCGCACGGGCATCCACTGGAAGAAGCAATCGTGCTCGGCCCCGCCGTCGTCGATATACGACCGGTCACGATCGCCGACGCCGATGCTGTGGTGGCTGCGATCACCGACACCGTCGCTGATCGTGGCGCAGCAGGCGCTGCCCTCAACGGTTGGGATCCGTTACTGCAGAAGGGCCTCCCCGAGCCCACACTCGAGTGGCTCGATACCGTCGCACCGGATCACCCCCTGGTGATCTTGCACAACTCCGGTCACGTCGCCTACTTCAACACTGCCGCAGCAGCACAAGCCGGAATCACCCGGGACACACACGATCCCGTCGGCGGCTCGTACGGCCACGACGCATCGGGCGCCCTGGACGGCACGGCCTACGAAACTCCCGCAGTGTTCACTGTTGCCGGACATGCCATGACCATCGGAGACGATTTCCCGGCGTTGTTAGCCGCTGAGTGTGCGCGTCTGAATGCTGCGGGTATCACCACCGTCGCAGAAATGTCGTTCGATCCACGAATGCGACCGGCGCTCAAAGCTATCGCCGACGCCGGACTGCTCACTACCCGGTTTCGCCTCTACGAAATGTCGACACCTGCCCGCACAACCGAAGCCGCACCCGGCGACGGCAACGACCTGGTCCGGCAAATCGGAATCAAGGTGTGGTCCGACGGTTCGCCGTGGGTGGGCAACATCGCCACCAGCTTCCCGTACCTGGACACCGAGGCAACCCGCGGCCTCGGAATCGCCTGCACCCACGGCCATGCCAACTACACGGGTGAGCAGATCCACGACATCAGCGCCGCCTACTTCGACAAGGGCTGGCAAATTGCATGCCACGCTCATGGCGACGACGCAATCACGATGGTCCTCGATGCGTGGGAACAACTCCTGCGGGAGTATCCACGACCGGATCACCGATTGCGTCTCGAACACGTCGGCGCAATGCGTCCGGATCAGTTCCAGCGAGCTGCAGATCTTGGGGTCACGGTCAGTATCTTCATCGACCACCTGCACTACTGGGGTGACGTACTGGTCGACGACCTCTTCGGGCCCGAACACGGCAGTGTCTGGGCCGCAGCAGGTTCCGCTCTTGCCGCCGGTCAACGCTTCACCTTCCACAACGACGGTCCGGTCACTCCCGCCAACCCCTTGCGGAACATGCAGGACGCCGTCACCAGGCTCTCGCCCAGCGGCCGCGTCATCGCGCCGCAGGAACGGATCCCGGTGGATGCTGCGCTGCGCGCTCATACCGTCAACGCTGCCTGGCAGCTGTTCAGCGAGGAGCACCTCGGCGCGATCTTCCCCGGCGCCTATGCGGATCTTGTTGTCCTGTCGGCAAATCCCCTCGACACGGAGCCCACCTCGTTGTCCGACCTGAAGATCCGTGCCACGATGCTGGAAGGGCGGACCGTGTACGGAGAATTGAGCGCTATCGGCTAGCCGCCGGAAGCTGGCACCCTTTGTGCGCAGTGAGCACCCCTTTCAGCACGCTGGAAAAGGTGCTCACTGCACAAAGACGGTGCTCACTTCGGGGAAACTGTCATGCACCGCGGCCACGCTCGAACGCCGCCGTGATCCGGCGCGCCACCAGCGACGGCGTCGACAAGTCCGCCCACGTCCACCGCGCAACCTGCCAGCCGGCTTCGCGCAGACGGTCTTCGCGAAGCTTCTCCTCCCACAGAACATCCTCGGCGGAGCGGCCCGCGGGCACCAGACGGCCGTACTTGACACGACCGTCAAACTCGCCGATGGTGCGGTGCTCACGCCACAGAAAGTCAACTCTGGCATTGCCGATTTGTACCTGCGGCTGCGGTATCGGAAGTCGCTCGCGTACGAAGAGCGCCAGGCTCCGAGACTCGCCGACGCTTTCGATACGTGCATCCATCGAGCTCACCGCATGGAATGCGTGGCGATGCAATGGGTGCCGCGGCACGCGGGACAAAGTGCCCTTGATTTCGTCGATCCCCACCGGAGTGCGTCGCAGCGCAGAGTTTCCCGCTACCAACGCCTGCTCGAAGGGCAGTGAGCGCGCAAGATCCACCACTGTGCGCCCTGGTGTCGTGACTGCAAGGCCGTCGACAGTAGTGACTTCGTCGTCTGCGAACTGCGCAGAATGCACGTGCCTGTCCGGGGACTGCCGACTGCCCCCACGGCGGTTCCGGCTGAGATGAACTCGATCGAGCGGCGTGTTCCAGAGCTCGAATCCGTGGATCACCGCAGCCGACGTGTGGCTGACGATTGAGCCTACGTGGGCAGCATTCGCCACGGCACGAACGCGTACACGATGCCGCTCGTGTACTGCCAGATCGGACAGTTGAGCTCTGGATACGTAGGCGCCGCGATGGATTCGGGTCCACTCGCCATTTGAGCAGGTCCTGCGGATCTCGGCGTCCGTACCGCCGATAGCAAGATGCTCAGGTCTGCGGATGATGTGCAGTTGTTCCCCCATGACCAGTGATCCTCGCGCATCCCGGCGGTGGAAAGCGGACACGATTCGGATCTGTGGATAACTCTTTGAAGTGAGCACCCTCTGTGCACAGTGAGCACCCCTTTCAGCAGACTGGAAAAGGTGCCCACTACACAGAAGCGGTGCCAGCTTCAGCAAAGCAGCCTTACCAGCGGTTCTGAACTTCCTCCGCAAACCCGAGGAGATCATGAACCGCGACAGTGCTTCCGTCGTCGAGAACAACAGTGCCGGAGAACTTTCCGAATACCTGGTGCTGGATCGAGCGCAGTACACCGACATTGAACGTCGCGGCTCTGTCGATGATCGGCTCGAACTTCATCTCGAAGCGGCCGTCGTTGCTCGTGAACTTCCACGGTGCGCCGTCGTAGGTTCCCTGTGGCATCTCGAACTCCAGCCGATCCAGTTTGTGCGCAACACCATTCACAAAAACGATATTCTCGCTGGCCGCTGAGGTATCACCGAATCCGTAACCGATGTTGAAGCCGAACCGCTCGCCGTTCACCAACCCCGATGCCGAACCCCAGTACCAGGTGTTGTCATACGTCCAGACGCCGCGACCCCAATCGAGCACGCCGAAAGCGTCTTCCGACCGAAATGCGAAATCCTGCTCCCCAACCCGAACCGTTCCCGCAGCGGGTAGGCAGTTGACCTTCTGGTTGTAGTAGAACGAGCGCGGAGCCTTCGCAAACGGCGTCGCTATCACCATGCGATCATCGGGAGGACTCTGCAAAAACAGGTCGACAGAGAACCCCTTCCCACCGTCAAACGCCGGATAGTCGACAACTAGCCGGCGCCCACCATCCACATGCCGAAACTCGAAGCACGCCTTACCCTTCGATACAACAACATCACCGGAATCAGCACTTCCCGGCAGACCCAGTTTGCCCATCGGAAACGGCAGCATCACGTTTTCCGTAACCTCACGCGGCGTCGTGAAATCCAACCACGACACACCGAGCAAGCCCATGTAACCGTTGTCCGCAACGGTCAACGCGATGCCGTAATCCGGCGTGAGCACGCAATAGTAGTCCCACTCCTTGAGTCGGAACTTGGGTGCCTTCACAGCCGAACGCTGATACCTCCGAACCTCCGAGGGCGCCCAGCCCGCCTCCACGAGCTGCCCACGAGCATCAAGAAGCGGGCCGGGCGCCAGAACCTGGTTGCTCAAGCCCAGCGTCCCAGAATCTCGGTGCCGCGATTCGACAGCGCCATCTGGAAGAACGGACCGAAACTCACACGGGCCACTCCGAGCGGCCCGAAGCTGGCCGGGTCATCCTGATCCGGGATACCGATTGCGTTGACCGGCAACGGAAGTTCCGACGTCAGACGAAGCTGAGTAGCCTCGTCGTGCCGTCCGACGGGATACAGAACATCAGCGCCCGCATCAGCTGCCAGCTTGAGGCGTGCAATTGCGCGGTCCACCCGATCAGACTCGTCGCCCACCTGCTTCACAAACAGATCGGTACGGGCATTGACAACGACGTGCACGCCGGCGTCGTCGGCAGCCTGCCGAAGCCCACCCACAAAATCGGCATGCTCTTGTGCCTCGCGCAACCGCCCGCCCTCGCTGTGCACGGTGTCCTCGATATTGAGGCCGACAGCACCGGCGTCGATCAAGCCTTCGATCAGAACAGCGGGCTCGAGCCCGTAACCACTCTCGATGTCCACCGAGACGGGAGCGTCGACGGCGCCGGTGATCTGCTTGATTCGACGCACCAACTCGCCGAACGTGATGCCCTCGTTGTCGGGCTTACCGATGGAATCTGAAACCGGATGGCTGCCGACGGTCAGGGCTGCAAAACCCGCAGCCACCGCAAGATTCGCCGACCACGCGTCCCACACCGTGGGGAGGATTACTGGGTTGCCTGGCTTATGTAACGCCAGTAAAGCGGTGGCCTTGTCATTGATCGATGTCATGCGGTGGCTCCTCGAGTCGTAGGAAATACCTCTCAACTCACCCTAGTGAGCTACCGGGCAACCTGTCCCCTTGTAATCCACCTGAAATTCCTTGATCGCGTTGATCCAGCCGGAACGCAGACGGCGCGGGTCACCGATCTTGCTGATATCCGGGACATTGTCGGCAATAGCGTTGAACATCAAATCGATTTCCATGCGCGCAAGGTTGGCGCCGATGCAGAAGTGCGCGCCAGTGCCACCGAAACCCAAGTGCGGATTGGGGTTACGGGTGATGTCGAAGGTCATCGGGTTCTCGAAGACGTCCTCGTCGAAGTTGGCGGAGCTGTAGAGCATGACAACGCGCTGGCCCTTCTTGATCGAGACGCCGGCCAGTTCGGTGTCTTCGGTCGCAGTGCGCTGGAAGGACACCACGGGGGTGGCCCAGCGGACAATCTCGTCGGCCGTGGTCTTGGGGCGGTCCTTCTTGTACAGCTCCCACTGATCGGGGTTGTCGAGGAACGCAATCATGCCGTGGGTGATCGCATTTCGGGTGGTCTCGTTGCCGGCCACCGCGAGGATCATCACGAAGAAACCGAATTCCTCGGAACTGAGTGATTCGCCGTCGATGTCGGCCTGAACGAGGGTAGTGACGATGTCGTCGGCCGGCTCGTTACGCCGAGCGTCGGCCATCATGTAGGCGTAGCCGAGCACCTCGGTGGACGCCACGGCCGGGTCACCCTCGTAATCGGGATCGTCGTAGCCGAGCATTTCGTTGGACCACTTGAACAGCTTGTCGCGATCTTCCTGCGGCACACCGATCAAATCGGCGATGGCCTGCAGGGGCAGTTCACTGGCGACCTGCGAGACAAAGTCTCCGGTTCCCGCGGACGCAGCTTCGCCGACGATGGATCGGGCGCGTCGGTCCAGTTCGTCCCGCATGCCGTTGATTGCGCGCGGGGTAAACAGCTTGGAGATCAGCTTGCGCAGCTTGGTGTGCTCGGGCGCGTCCTTGTTGAGTAGGAGGTGGCGCAGCATCTCGATCGCCTCACGCGGCATGTCATCGGCGAATCGCGTAATTGCAGTGTTTTCCCAGCTCGAGAAGATATCACTGCGCTGGCTGACCTCTTTGACGTCTGCATGACGCGAAACAACCCAGTAACCCTCGTCCTGGAACCCGCCGACGGTGGGCGACTGCTCGCACCACCACACGGGTGCGCTGCGACGCAGTTCCGCGAATTCCTCGAACGGAATTCGATCCATCAGGATGTCGGGATCGGTGACATCGAAGCCGGCCGGCAGGTCAGGTGTGCGAGTTGTTTCCGAGATGGTCATGGCGTCCTCTGATCGGTCGGTTTGTGCCCTGCACCACAGAGTAGCTTTCACTGACGCGCTGTCAAGTAAAAGACGGTAAGTCTCGCCCAACTACCCCAACCGGCACCTCGTCGCCGTAAGATTCCGCTAATGACCAACACTGCGGCCAAGCCAACTCTGCGCGAAAAGCAGAAGCAGCAAACACGCGCAGACCTCGTAGAAGCTGCCGACGCACTCTTCACCGAACGCGGATACGCGGCCGTCACCGTGGAGGACATCGTCGGCCGTGTCGGATGCAGCCGAGCCACCTTCTACCTGCACTTCCCCGGTAAACTCGACATCCTCAAAGCCCTCGGATCGAATACCGTCATGTCCAGCACACTCGCGATTTTCACCGACCTGGACCGCGTACTCGAATCCGGCTCACGCGAGGAATTCGCCGGATGGATCAACCGCGCCCTCGACTGGTGCCGCGATCACCACCACCTGATGCGCGCCTGGGACGAGGCCATGGTTCTCGAACCCGAATTTCGCGCCCTCGCCCGCGCCGGCATCTCCGCCCTACCCAATGCGATGACGTCGTACCTCGCTCGCTGGCCCGAAGAACGACGCGACGAAGCAAAACTTCGAGTTGAACTGCTACTCACCCAGATCGAGCGTTTCTTCATCCGCTGGGCCGAGCAGGGTGCCATCACCACCGGCGCCGACGTGGCCGCCGACGTTCTGACCGACATCTGGTTCCCCGCACTGACACCCCCGGTCTGAGGCCGAACCCGCGATAGGTTGGTTCGATGCCAGTCGATTTTCGAGCGATCCTCACCGCCTTCGCAGCCATGCACGCGGGTGTTCTCGCAGCCGTTGCTCTGACCAATCCAGCACTGAGCGACTGGGCGATCGTTGCCTCGCAATCAGAAGTCGATCGCTGGATCAGCACCGGACCAACCGCCGTGGGACTCGGCGCCGTGGTCGCGGTGCTCGCCTGCGCGCTGGTACAACGACGCGGTTCGCGCAGAGCTGCCTGGATTGCCGTGGCAGTAGCAACATTGGTGATCGCCGCAATCAGCGCAGTAGTACGCGACGTTGCGGTACTCGACTTGCTGATTTCCCTGATCATCATCAAAAGCATTGCAGCCGGGATCATCTTGGGTTGCGCAGTCGCGGCAGTGTGGGACCGGACCACCACCAGAAACATTCTGATGCTGGGTGCGCTCACTACCTTTCTCTCGATTCGAGTGTTCGCGAACGGGATGGGCAGCATGAGCACCTCGGCAGTCGGTGAACCGTCCTGGATACTCCTCGGCGGAATGACGATCGCCGCAATCGCTTGTGCCGCAACAGCGCAGGCCGAGTTCCGGATCAGGCGCCCCGACGCCGGCGAAATCCGCATCGCACTTGTCGTCATCGCCGCTCTGGCCATCGGGCACCGCGTGCTCGGATCCGTGATCGACCGACAGGAATATGCCAGCGAGGGCACCGCCTGGTTTGTGATGGCCGCGTGCGCCGCCGCAGCATTGGCGCTCACCGCAATTGCTGCACGCAGGCTCGGCGATCAGTCCGGAGCGGGCGGCACATTCCTCTGGGCAGCAACGGCACTCGCAGCCGCATCAGCCCCCGTCTTCGTTGATCTGGCGAAGCAACAAGACCTGTGGAGATCCCCCTGGAGACTGATTTTGGTTGCGGGAGTGGGAGTTGCACTGGGACTGCGACTGCGACTGGGCCGGAACCTACACAACCGACCCCTTCGGCTTGTCGCCCTCGCCATTCTTGTAGCCGTGCCACTATCCGCAGTACTACCCATGCAGGCCGCCCACGGAACCATCGCACTCGCGGTCAAGCTCGCCGCCCTCGGATTCGGTGGAGCATTGTTGATGAGCGCCCTCGCTCCCGGCAGCCTGGTCGACGCGACCCTGGGCCTCACGATTCCCTTTGCCGCGATGACCTTCTCCTCAATCGCCATCCTCGCCGATCAACTCACATGGGCACCGACGCGCGTGAACTTCAGCTTCGTGGGACAACCGACAGAGTTCACCTCCATCCCCGTCGACTACTTCACCGCCCAGACGATCGGTACAGCACTCCTCTTCACCGCGATCATCACGGTGTGCGCAATTCCCGTCACCCGACTGAGACCTTCAAATCCGGCGTAACCGGTGCCCAATTGACTACCGTGGAGCAGTGCACGCCGACATGAGGACGCTTCGCATCACACTCAGTGCTCTCACGGCGTTTGTTGTTATCGTCGTTGTACTCGCACCGTTTGTGAGCAGCCAACGGACGTCGATGTCGTCCGGCGAACGATTCTGGTCGATCGGAACCATCGGCACGGGCGTACTCGCTGTCGTTGCGGTCGGCACAGCCGCCGGCCTGGTTCGCTCTCGTACCCGAACCGCCGCAATGGTCGCGCTCGCGGGAATTTTGCTCGAACTACCGGGTTTGCACAACCAGGCTTTCGAAGCGTTCGCGCCCGTCGCAGCGGGAGTCGCGCTGGGAGCAGTCACATCGACGCTTCCGAAATCCCTCCTGGCAACCAGTGTCGCGGGAGTGCTTGTAGCCGTGTATGTTTCGACGGCCATCCTGGACCCTAACGCCCTTCCTCGTCGATACTCCGACTATCTGGCGCAGGATGCTTCACAGTTTCAACCGCCGTTCACAGTGGTCACATTGGCGGCGCTGGGACTGACTGCACTCTCGATTCTGGTGTTCTGGAACCACAACACCGACAACCGCCACGACCCGGACGCAGACGCAACGCAGCGGCGAGAGCAGATGGCGGTGCGGCCTGTTGTCATCACCGCCGTACTGACACTCACGGGGCTCATC
The DNA here is from genome assembly GCF_030056815.1 of Rhodococcus sp. IEGM 1379. Classification (GTDB taxonomy): domain Bacteria; phylum Actinomycetota; class Actinomycetes; order Mycobacteriales; family Mycobacteriaceae; genus Rhodococcus_F. The sequence goes on along the minus strand of NZ_JASHKR010000018.1, from coordinate 93,761 downwards.
GTGAACTGGTGGTTCGAGGTCACCACCGTCTGGGCGGCGGTTCCGGTCCTCATGGGCGCTCTCGCCGTCACGGTGATTGCGGCCCTGGCATTGGGAAACGGCAGTCACATCCTGCTGATGTCGACAGCCACTGCGGCAAGTCTCGCCGTGGTTGTCGCGAACCGCCCACCGGAAGCGGTGACATTGGCGCAGGAACTCACTGCTGCCCGCGCATTGTCTCTCGGTGCCCTGATCGTGGCGGCCGCGGTGCTCGCCGCTTTCCGTCCGTCGGTGGTTGTCAGTTACGGACTTCTCTTCGTTCTGACTGTCGCCGGCTTCGCGAACTATTCGGCAAGAACCACCCCGCTGAGCGAGTTCCTCGTCGTGATCGCCGGAGCAGCCGCGGCCTACGCGATAATCAGTGCGAAGATGTCGGAACCGCCTCGGACCGGCGGCTCGCGTCTGCTTGTCGGACTGGGCGTCATTTTCGGTCCGACAGCCTTCGCGTTGCTGGTGTATCCGCGATTCTCGTACGGGTGGACCGACTACACGCCGCTCGAGGGCGAGGCTGCGGTCTCCCGGTTCGAGCCTTCGTCAGATCTGGTGATTCTCGGATGCACGGCACTGGTCATCGTGACTGTCTGCGCGTACACGAGTCACCGACTCCGCAACGTCAGTCGATCAGGTCCATCGACACCAGTCGTCGGAACACCTTGAGAGAACCGGGCGCCACGTCGTCCATTGCTTCGTATTCGGCCAAAGTGAAGTACCGGAATTCTGCGATCTCGCTCGTGGGTCGCGGGTCGCCGTCCATCTCGGCGCGGTAGCAACTCATATGCAGTCCGGTATCAATCGAGTGCCCGAACGCATGGGCCTCGAAGACGTCGAGGAACTGCACGGTGCCCGGCACCAGTCCCACGTCCAGTTCTTCGCGGATCTCACGATGCAAGGCCTGTTCCGGCGTCTCACCAGGATCGATTTTTCCGCCGGCCATGTAGAACGCCGTCTTACCGACCGACCGGGTCTGGATCAGTCGACGGTCCCGAATATGGGCGAGGGCAGCGGTCCGAATGATCTGCGTTTTCACCTCGCCCAACGTACGTGTAGCAGTCGCTGCGGTTGTAGCTCGAACCGACTCGCTGCATAACGAAACCGTTCCGCCCGGTAATATGTGCACGTGGACGAAGTAATTTCGTCTGGAAATACTCGATAGGTTCGATTAGTTCGGACACCCCGCCGCACCGCTGACAACACGACGGAGTGCCTTTTGCTCGCTATTCTGCTTGCCCACGCAGTTGCCGCCCTCTTGGCTCCGCTTGTGGTGCGCAGGTTCGGGCGAAACGGTTTCTTTCCACTCGCACTGGTACCGCTGGCCAGCCTCGGCTGGGTCATCGACAAATGGGGCAGCGTCGAAACGCTGCACATCACCTGGGCTCCGGGCCTGTCGATGGACATCGACTTCAGATTCGACGCACTCTCCGCCATCATGGCCGTCCTGGTACTGGGCGTCGGCACCCTGATCCTGGTTTACTGCGCACGATATTTCAACGACGACGAACCCCGTCTGGGGATTTTCGCGGCCGAGATGGTTGCCTTCGCCGGCGCGATGTTCGGCCTCGTGACCAGTGACAACATGCTGCTGCTGTACATGTTCTGGGAACTGACCACAGTGCTGTCGTTCCTGTTGGTCGGGCACTACGCCGAGCGCGCCACCAGTCGTCGCGCCGCCACCCAGGCCTTGTTGGTGACCACTGCGGGTGGTCTCGCGATGTTGGTCGGCATGATCATCCTCGGCCAGGCCGGCGGTAGCTACAACCTCTCCGACCTTGTCGCGTCGCCGCCCACGGGTTGGCTTCCGTCGGTCGCGATCGTGTTGATCCTGATCGGTGCGTTGTCCAAATCCGCTATCGTGCCCCTGCACTTCTGGCTCCCGGGCGCCATGGCGGCACCCACCCCGGTCAGCGGTTATCTCCACGCTGCTGCCATGGTCAAAGCCGGAATCTACCTCGTCGCACGCCTGGCTCCCGGCTACGCCGATTCACCACCGTGGCGGGTCACCATCATCAGCCTGGGGTTGCTGTCGATGATCCTCGCCGGTTGGCGAGCCATGCGGGCCTACGACCTCAAACTGGTACTCGCCTTCGGAACCGTCAGCCAACTCGGTTTCATGATGGTGCTGGTCGGAATCGGTACGCGCGACGCGGCCCTCGCCGGCATGACGATGGTGGTTGCGCACGCCATGTTCAAGGCGGGGCTCTTCATGGTCGTCGGCATCATCGACCACACCACCGGCACCCGTGACCTGCGCAAACTCGCCCATCTGGGCAAGAAGGCCCCGGCACTGGCGGTTATCGCCGGACTAGCCGCGGCGAGTATGGCCGGTCTGCCACCGCTCCTCGGATTTGTCGGTAAGGAAGCCGCACTCGAGTCGGTACTCGAAACCGACGTACTCGGACACTGGTCGTCGATCGCCGTCATCACCGTCATCGTGATGGGCTCGATCCTGACCGTCGGCTACAGCATCCGCTTCATCTGGGGCGCTTTCGGACGCAAGACGCTCAAGAATCCCAGCCCCGCTGTCAGCAAGATGCACGCCCCGAGTTGGCTGTTCCTGTTCGCGCCCGGCCTGCTCGCAGTCCTCGGTCTGGCCGCGGGAATCCTGTCGCCGCAGCTCGAGAAGCTGCTGACGCCCTATACATCGACGCTGGCACCCGGTCAGCACGCCGATTACCACCTGGCTCTGTGGCACGGATTCAACACTCCGCTGCTGCTTACCTGCGTAGTCATCGCCGGCGGTTTTGCGCTCTACATCGCGCAACGCCAGATCAGCCGCCTGCACTTCGAGCATCCCCCGCTCGGCAACGCCGACCGTATCTACGACGCCACCCTGCGCGGCATGGACACCATCTCCATGCGTCTGACCGGCGCCACGCAGCGTGGTTCACTCCCCCGGACGCAGTCGACCATCCTCGCGACGCTTGTCATCGTTCCGCTGGTCCTGCTGATCATCGACACTCGCACGGGCGTGGACATGCGGTTGTGGGATTCCCCCATCCAGTTCACGATCGCGCTGATGATGATCGCCGCGGCACTTGCTGCAATTGTCATGCGCAACCGTCTGGCCGCCGTCATTCTCGTCGGCCTCACCGGTTACGGCTGCGGTGTCCTGTTCGCCTTGCACGGTGCCCCGGACCTGGCGCTCACCCAGTTCCTGGTCGAGACCCTGACTCTGGTGATCTTCGTGCTGGTGCTTCGAAAGTTCCCGGCCGAGGTCGACGAGAGCAAAGCCATCGGGTTCAAACTGCCGCGCGCGATCCTGGCCGTCGCCGTCGGCGCCACCGTCACCACGATTGCCGCGTACGCCGTCAACGCACGCAACACCCGTCCGATCTACGAACTCCTCCCCGACGCCGCGTACACCATCGGCAACGGCAAGAACGTCGTCAACGTTCTCCTCGTGGACATCCGCGCGTGGGACACCCTCGGCGAGATCTCGGTGCTGCTCGTTGCGGCGACGGGTGTCGCCAGCCTCGTGTTCCGTAACCGCCGGTTCGGTATCGCGCCCCGCGTCGCCGATGCACCGTCGGTGATCGTCGACAAAGCCGCCGCCAACTCCGATACGACGTGGCTGCGCGGCGGCGATCTCATCGACCCGCGCTACCGCTCCCTGGTCCTGGAAGTCACCACCCGGTTGGTCTTCCCCGCGATCATGGTGCTGTCGATCTACTTCTTCTTCTCCGGCCACAATGCACCCGGCGGCGGTTTTGCCGGCGGCCTGACGGCCGGACTCGCGCTCGTTTTGCGCTACCTCGCCGGTGGCCGCTACGAACTCGGTGAAGCCGTGCCCATCGACGCCGGAAAGATCCTCGGATTGGGCCTCGCGCTCTCGGCCGGTACCGCCATCATCTCCCTGTTCCTCGGTGCCCCGGCCCTCTCGTCGGCCGTCTTCGAGTTCACCCTCCCGCTCATCGGCCACGTCAAACTGGTCACCGCACTGTTCTTCGACCTCGGTGTCTATCTCATCGTCGTCGGCCTAGTGCTGGACGTACTCCGAAGTCTCGGCGCCCGCCTCGACGCAGAAATCGAGGTGAAAGCATCATGAGTGCCAATTTCATAATGCTGGTCCTGGTCGGTGTACTGATCTCGACGGGCGTCTACCTGCTGATCGAACGCAGCATCACCCGAATGTTGTTGGGCCTTCTCCTGTTCGGCAACGGCATCAATCTGCTGATCCTCACCGTCGGCGGCAGCGACGGCAATCCGCCGATCGTGGGCCGCGAATCGGTGCACGAGAAAATCGCGGATCCCCTGGCTCAGGGAATGATCCTGACAGCCATCGTCATCACGATGGGCATCGCCGCCTTCGTTCTGGCACTGGCGTACCGATCTTTCAAGATCAACACCGCCGACGCCGTCGAGGACGATCCCGAGGACACCAAGGTCATCAAGCGTCGACTCCCCTCCGACGCCCCCGACCACGACCGTTCCGACGACCCCGTCACCGGCGCACCCAGCATCGGCGGCGACGCATTCGACAAGGACGGCAACCCCATTCCCCTCGAACAGTTGGTCAACCTCGAGGACATCGAGTGCTACGACGACCTTCACGACGGCGACTTCGAGGACGAACCGGTGCCCGACTGGGCTACCGACCTCGCGCGTAAACAGGAATCCGACAAGCGCAAGGGAGGTGCTCGCTCATGACCATTTCGCACAACCTCATGGGAGCGCTCGCACCCCTGCCCGTCTTGATCCCGATGCTGGCCGCCGCCGCCACGCTCGTCGTCGGCCGACGCCCACGATTCCAGCGCGTCATCACCCTCATCGCGCTGGTCGCCGTGGTCGCGGTCTCCGGAATGCTGCTCTACCTGGCGGATCGTGACGGCACCACCGCTATCCAGGTGGGCGGCTGGGATTCCCCGATCGGCATCACTCTCGTCGTGGACCGCCTCTCGGCGATGATGCTGGTGGTGTCCTCGATTGTCCTGCTGGCCGTCATGGTCTACGCGATCGGTCAGGGTATCCGCGATGGCAGCGAAGCCCAGCCGGTGTCGATCTTCCTACCGACATATCTGGCGCTGACCGCCGGTATTTCCAACGCCTTCCTCGCCGGCGACCTCTTCAATTTGTACGTCGGTTTCGAGGTTCTGCTGTCGGCAAGCTTTGTGCTGCTCACCTTGGGCGGGAGTGCGGATCGCGTTCGAGCGGGCGTCTCGTACGTCATGGTCTCGATGGTGTCTTCGCTGATCTTCCTGGCCGGCATCGCCTTTGCGTACGCCGCGACGGGCACTCTCAACATGGCCGACATGGCCCTGCGGTTCGACGACATTCCACCCGGCACGCGGACTGCGATCTTCGGTGTTCTGCTCGTCGCCTTCGGGATCAAGGCCGCAGTCTTCCCACTCTCGGCTTGGCTCCCGGACTCCTATCCGACAGCACCAGCACCGATCACCGCCGTCTTCGCCGGCCTCCTCACCAAAGTCGGTGTGTACGCGATCATCCGCGCGCACACGCTCCTGTTCCCGCAAGGTGAACTCGACAACGTCTTGATGATCTGTGGTTTGTTGACGATGGTGGTCGGCATCATGGGTGCCATCGCCCAGAGCGATATCAAACGACTCCTGTCATTCACCCTGGTCAGCCACATCGGTTACATGATCTTCGGCATTGCTCTGTCGACGTCCGCAGGCCTCTCGGGATCCATTTACTACGTCGCGCACCACATCATCGTGCAAACGACGCTCTTCCTCGTTGTCGGACTGATCGAACGTCAAGCCGGCAGCGCGTCGCTACGACGCCTCGGCGGCTTGGCTGCGGCCAGCCCGATCCTGGCAATCGTGTTCCTGGTCCCCGCCCTCAATCTCGGTGGCATTCCGCCGTTCTCGGGCTTCATCGGCAAGGTCGCGCTCCTGCAAGCGGGTACTGCCGATGCCAGCGCACTCGCCTGGGTGCTTGTTGCCGGCGGCACCGTCACCAGCTTGCTGACGCTCTACGCCGTCGCCCGAGTGTGGACCAAAGCGTTCTGGCGTGCCCGCGCCGACGCCCCCGAAGGTGACCTCGCGGATGTCAGTCCGTCGGCGCTGATCGACGAATCCGAAGAGGACATCGCCTTCGTCGATCGTGAAGACGTCGGCAAGATTCCCGCGTTCATGCTGATCCCGACGGTCGGGTTGGTGGCCGTCGGACTCGCGCTGACGGTATTCGCGGGCCAGATCATCGACATCAGTGACCGTGCGGCGAAGGATCTACAGGATCGGTCCATCTACATCGAAGCCGTCCTCGGGGACCACCGCCCGATACCGCATTCGGATACCACCGCAGAGGAGCCGCCGCGATGAAACGTGAACTGGTACTCCGCGTCGGAATCTTGGTGTGGCTGACATTCGTGTGGGTTCTGTTGTGGGGCAACGTCAGCTACGGCAACATCTTCGGCGGGCTCGTCGTGGGCATCGTCATCATGGTCCTGCTCCCGCTCCCGCGGGTACCCGTCGAGGGCCGCGTGCATATTCTCTCGATCCTCCGTCTGACGTGGGTGATCGTCTACTACGCAGTGCTTTCGAGCATCCAGGTTGCGTGGCTGGCGATCAGGCCGTCGCCGCCTCCCGTCACCGGTGTCCTGCGATACCAGCTCGGCATCAAATCCGATCTGGTGCTTACCCTCTGCATCGACGTCCTGAATCTCATCCCCGGAACCATGGTTCTCGAGATCGACCAGAACCGCCGGATCGTCTACGTCCACGTGCTCGACGTCGGTTCGCAGAAATCCGTCAGCGCGTTCTATCGGTCTGTCGAAGATCTCGAGCGCCTGTTCATCGCATCCTTCGAACGTGATTCCGACTGGCAACCCAGCCCCTGGCACCAACGTGACTACGAATTCGATGCACCCCGATCGGAGGACCAATGAACGGGTTCATCACCACCACCCTGATCGTATCCGGGGTAATACTTTTGATTGCCGCCCTGCTGACAACATTTCGGCTGATCGACGGGCCCAGTTCGCTGGACCGGTTGGTCGCGCTGGACACCATCGTCGCCGTCTCGATGTGTGGACTCGCGGTGTGGGCTGCCTACAGCGCCGACACCACCATCATTCCCGCGATCGTCGCCTTGGCCCTCGTCGGATTCATCGGTTCCGTTTCCGTCGCACGTTTCCGGGTGAGTGACCGATGATCGGTAACATTCTCGACGTCATCGGGGCGGTCTCGATCTTCCTCGGCGCGCTCCTCGCACTCACCGCAGCGATCGGAATCGTACGATTCCCCGACACCCTGCGTCGTATGCACGCTGCTACCAAACCGCAGGTCGTCGGACTCATCCTCGTTCTGATGGGCGCAGTGTTCCTGCTTCGAGGCAGCGTCGACATCTGGATGCTGATCCTGGTCGGTGTCTTCACGTTGCTGACAGCGCCCGTGATTGCACACAGTGTGGGACGTGTCGCCTACCGCGAACAGCGCGAGCAGGACGCCGTCATGAAGATCAACGAACTGGAAGACCCGCCTGAGCTTCGGTAGGTATCAGAGCGTCGTCCGCTCGCTCGCCCCACTGCGCCAACGCGGTACCCGGGCGAGCGAAGAACGTCGCGTAATACGCCACCGACATCAGTACCAGAACAGCGATCAGCAACGGCCCGAACAACTCTGGATATGCTGCCATCTGTACCGATGCAAAGCGGTAGGACAGCAGAAGCCCGACGAGGATCGCACTGCCACCGAGGATCAACCGGACGCGGAACCAGCCCCAGCCACGTTCCGGATCATGCAGCGCCGCATCGAGAGTCAGGCACAGAATTGCGCCGGCAATGAGGTCGACGCCGTAGTGGAATCCGAAGCCCAGCGTTGCCGTCAGCGTCGAGAGAAGCCAGAACGTACCCAGGCTCCGCAACCACCACGGACCACGCCTCGAATGTACGAACAAGGCAACCGCCCACGCCGTGTGCAGACTCGGCATGCAGTTGCGGGGAGCCTCGTCGTCGAAAGGCAACGACGCGGGAGCTGAAAAATCAATGTTCGGAACGATATTCGGCCAGAAATCACCGATCTGGAATCCGAGCCCTCGCGGACCGAAAGCGAACACCGGACCCACCACCGGGAACAGTATGTAGAAGACCGGCCCGATCAATCCGATGAGCAGGAAAGTGCGCAGCAGGTGATGCGACGGCCAACCTTTACGTGACTGGTAGAGCGCGACCACAATCACGGCGACCGGAAGCTCGACATAGATCCAGCCGAGAGCAGCAGCGCCGACCGGTCCCATCGCGTCGACGATCTGTCCCATCACCCACGACGGGTTGCCCAAAGCCTGATCGGCGAGGAACACGTACTCGTCCCACACGTCGGTACCGAGCAGGATGGTGATCGAGAGCCACGTCTCGGCGACCTTCGCGGCAATGATCAACAGCGCGCCCAGAGCAACTCCGTGCAGGACCGCGCTACGCCGCTCGCCGCTCAACTTCCAGAACGCGTAGACCGCAATTGCCGTGAGCACCCAGGTGCCACCCGTACCCATCGTGAGCGGTCCGCCCGAAAACCAGCGGATGCCGCCCACGACAACATCGATGGCTACCGCAGCCGAGACTGCGTAGATACGTTCGCGGTTATTGAGGCCGACCAAGGCGAGCGCCAAGCCCACCCACGGCATCGTGGCCGAACGGGGAACCAGGAAATAATCACCGAACAGGCTTTCCACCGGACCCAGATAGCCCTTGTACGACGCAAACGCCTGCACACCCAGAACCAGCGCGACTACCCCGGCACTGCCGAGAATCAGCAACTTATGAGAATCGACCCCTGCATTACCTGGTCCCCCTGCATTACCTGGTCGCTCTGTTGCCCCCACCCGGGACCCGCGCTCTGTCAACACCGACCAATAGTAAACGGCGAGTGAACCCGACCTGGACAGATGGGTCGGTTTACCCTGTTCGGTCCTACAGAAGAATCAGGTGCCGAGTTCCGCGACCAACGCGTCGACGACGGCAACCAGATCGCCGCCCGTAGCCTCGGCAACTCGACGTTGACGCTGGTAGGACGCCCCACGGCGAGGAATATCCGCGACCGACGCCAACTCGTCGGCGCACCCCAGCGCAACAGCCACCGGCGTGAGATCCTCGAGCAGCCGTTCCAGATCGTCGGTGACCAAGCACTCGTTCGAATCGGAGTCGAGGATGATCTCGGCGTCGAGGCCGTACCTGGCCGCCCGCCACTTGTTTTCCTTCACATGCCACGGCTGCATGTTCGGCAACGTCTCACCCGCACTGAGACGGTGATCGAGATCCACGATCAGGCAGTGCACCAATGCCACCAGCGCGCCCAGTTCCGCACGCGTCGAAACCCCGTCGAACACACGGACTTCGATGGTTCCCCACTTGGGTGCCGGACGAATATCCCAGTGCATCCCACCGATTTTGGTGATCACACCCGTCTTCATCTGGTCGTCGATGAACGACTCGTACTCACTCCAGGTTTCGAACTGGTACGGCAACCCGGCCGTCGGCAACTGCTGGAACATCAATGCCCGATTGGACGCATAGCCGGTATCGACGCCCGCCCACATCGGCGACGACGCCGACAGTGCCAACAGATGCGGATACCGCTGCAACAAGGCATTGATGATGGGGAACACACGATCCGCCGAGGACACGCCGACGTGGACATGGACACCCCAGATCAACATCTGACGGCCCCACCACTGCGTGCGCTCGATCAGTTCGTCGTAATCGGGGGTACGGGTGACCAACTGAGTCGACCACTGAGCGAAGGGATGCGTTCCGGCACAGATCAGCTCGACGCCCAACGGATGGGCGGCCCGACGAAGAAGGTGCAGCGAGCTGTCAAGGTCGCTCATCGCCTCACCGACAGTGCCGTGAATACCGGTCACCAACTCGACAGTGTTGCGCAGCAACTCCTTGGTGATATGCGGCGTCTCGGAGCCTGCAAGCTCCTCGACAGCCGAGAACACCTCAGCTGCTGTGTTGGAGAGATCTCTGGTAACACGATCGACCAGCGCGATCTCCCACTCCACGCCCAGTGTCGGACGCGGCGAACCCGGAAATGGAACTACCACGCAGAGAATCCAATCACAGTGTCCGTGAGAACACAGTGCTGGCTACTGCGTGGTAGTTGCCGAAGTGATGCAAAACTCAGAAGTGGTGTCAGCTCTTACTGATGACACCGCAGGCAACGCGTCCACCGGCGTCACCGGTGTCGAGTGTCTGCTGATCCGGCGCCGGCGCGTAACGCGTCGGGATGTTGCCGAAATTGTCCGGGTCTGCGTGGATCATGACGGACGTACCGCCGTTGGCCACCAGCTCATCGACTGTGAACGCATCGGTGGTCGTGACGAGGCTGGCCGTGCCGTCCTCGAGAACCTGCACCGACGTCAAGTCGCCGCTGGCCGGATGGCCGGTGTGGCCGGCTGCCTGGAAGTGTCCGCCGGCCGAGAGGAAGTTACCCGGCTCGCCACCACTGGGAGCAACCGAATTGGTCTCGCACTTGGCGATCTGGTGAACGTGGAAGCCGTGGAAGCCCGGGGTCAGACCCTTGGCATCCAGCGAAACCTTGACGTCGCTACCGTCCTGAGTGAACGTGACCGTCCCGACCTTGGAACCGTCGGTTCCGCTCAGGCTGGCGGTGACCGTTTCCACGGAAGTGCCGGCGTGGGCGGTCGACGTCGGAGTACCGTGACCGGCGCTCTCGTGCGCACTGGGATCAGCGGCACCCGTCCACACAGGAGGAGTCGTGCCGGGGACGCTGCTGGGCTCTTCGTTGTTGCTGCAGGCAGTCAAGCCGAAAGCGGCGAGTGCGACTACGGGGGCAACGACGCGCCAAGACATACGCCGGGTGCTGCTGGGGGCCATCGAACCGCTCCTTTGAGGTGGCGAGGAAGTGCATCTGACTATAACGGCGTGAGTAGTACACGAATCCGATGGGTCACGCAGCGACGCTTGTGTCGCCGGCGGCGCCTTCCGACGAGTCAGTTTGTCGTCACGATGACGATCACGCCGGGGGACGCATTGGCGATACCCGCGAATCGCGGCTCAGCCGTGACACCGAGCTCAGCGGCGATCTGCTGCGCAGCTGCCTTCTCCGTTGCGGAAGTCCCGTAGAACACCGTGGTAGTGCTCACCGTGCCTTCGCTGTAGTTACCCGTCTCCTCGACGTTCCAACCAGCGGCAGTCAGCTCTTCGGCAGTCCCGGCGGCCAGACCGGACACGGTGCTGTTGTTGAGTACCCGAACATTCACGGTCGACGGATCGATGCTCGTCGATGCGCTTGCCGACGTACTTGTCGCGGTAGCGGACGGGCGTGTCGTGGTGGTTTTCTCGGAATCCGTGTCGGTCGCTGCGGCCGGAGCCTTGGTCACGGGGGAAGCTGTGGTCGTCGCCGCGGCGGGAGTTGACGTCGCGGTCTGCTCGGTCGCGGTGGTCTCGTCGGAATCAGATCCGCCGAGCGAAGCAGCACCGAGCCCGACGAACACGATCGCCAGAGCGATCAGCACCATGGCAATAGCGCGTAGTGGTGGTCCGGACGGCTGCTCTTTCGGGGTACTCACGATGTCGACCTTATCGCCAGTGTGCGGCGGCGCGGCTCACCGACAAGTTTTACGGCCAGGTTTTGCCGCATGCGACGAGGCAAAAGTCTTCAGGTGACGTCGAAACCGAGACGACGAGCCGCCCGGGCCTTCTGACGGCTGGCCCTGAGCCTGCGCAGGCGCTTGACCAGCATCGGATCGGCCGCCAATGATTCGGGGCGATCAACGAGCGCGTTCAGGACCTGGTAATACCGAGTTGCCGACATGTCGAACAACTCCTTGATGGCCTCTTCCTTTGCGCCGGCGTACTTCCACCATTGGCGCTCGAAGGAGAGAATATCGTGTTCCCGGCGGGTCAGACCGTCGTCGCCGATCTCGTGAATCCCCGCTGCATTGTCAGCACTGTCGACTCCAGCGCCTTCGGACTGGTCCCGACTACGCGCAATTGCGCTGTCCATGTCACTCCTCGACTTCTGTCCTCGCTCGGTATTCCAACGCGTGGTGTTCAAACCCAGCGGCGAGACGACGAGTCCCCCCGATAACCGCTTTCCCCTGGGCCGCAAGGGCCCGTCGAGCAACGAATCACACCGTTGTTCTTCACCAACCATTGAACCATGACCTACAGGACGGGCCGCGAAAACCGCGAAGGCGCGCCGCACTATCCTTGTACCCATGGCTATCCTCCCCATCCGAATCGTCGGTGACCCTGTACTGCACGAGCCGACCAAACCTGTCACTCAATCCCCAGCGGAAATCGCTGAACTGATTGCGGACATGTACGAGACGATGGACACTGCCAACGGTGTCGGTCTGGCAGCGAATCAGGTCGGTGTTTCACTTCGCGTGTTCGTCTACGACTGCCCCGGTGATGATCGTACCGACACCCGCCGACGCGGAGTTGTTGTCAACCCGGTCCTCGAAACGTCGGAAATCCCGCAGACGATGCCGGATCCGGAGGACGACTTCGAAGGCTGCCTTTCCGTCCCCGGCGAGCAGTTCCCGACGGGCCGCGCCGACTGGGCCAAGGTCACCGGCACCGATGCCGACGGCAACCCCATCGAAATCGAAGGCACCGGCTTCTTTGCCCGCATGCTTCAGCACGAGGTAGGTCACCTCGACGGATTCCTCTACACCGACGTCCTGATCGGCCGAAATGCCCGCGCCGCCAAGAAGGCCATCAAGGCGTCCGGCTGGGGCAAGCCCGGTCAGACCTGGACTCCGGGCAGCGTCGACGACCCGTTCGGTCACGACGACGACGAGTACGAAGACTAGAGATTGACCATCTCGATCGGTAGCCGGGTGGTGCTGCGATACAAACTCCCACCCGGCTATTCGCATCCGATGACGGATGTGATCGGCGTCCTCGAATCCACGGACCCGATTACGGTGCGCCGCAGCGACGGGCGCGTCGTCACTGTTTCGTCCGATCAGGTGATTGCGCTCAAAGCGCTTGCTGCGCGACCCATTCGAATCGGCGACATCCGCAACCTCGAAGTCGCCGCAGCCGCCGGTTCGCGGGGCGTCGAGCAGGCACGGATCGACGGTTGGCTGCTGCGGGTGGGGCACTCCCCCGGTTCCACGGACTCGGCGATTCCTCTCGGCGAGCCCGGTAGCACCGCGTCGAGAACAGCCGAGACACTCGCCGGTATCCGCGCCTGGTTCGCCGATCGGGGACGTCCGACAACCCTGCTGCTACCCGACCGCCTCGGAACTGCTCCCCCCGCTTGGCTTTCCGGTGGCGAAGGCATCATGTTCGCCGCGGATCTCGACAATTTGCCGCCGACGCCGCAACAGTCCACAACCACCCTCGACGTGACGTCCGATCCGGTAGCCGCCGTCGCCCACGGGATGGTCGGAAGCGACGACACAATGGTTCTGGCAACGGGGCGAGCGTCGGTCACCGATGCGCCGGACAACCGTCGCTGGGTCGGACTGACTGACATCGACGTAACCGATCAGCACCGACGCCACGGAATCGGCGCTCTGATCTGCACGGATCTGATCGCGTGGGGACGCACACTCGGCGCGACACACGCGTATGTCGCTGTTCCGGAGAACAACGTCGCCGGCCTTGCGACGGCCCACGCCCTCGGCTTCGTCGAACATCATCGCTACCGGTACGCGAGCGCGCCTGTCGGTAGCTGACGCTAGGCTTGCCCGCGTGCGCATAGCTACCTGGAACGTCAACTCAGTCCGTGCCCGTACCGACCGGATCATCGATTGGCTCGAACGATCCGACGTCGATGTCCTGGCAATGCAGGAAACCAAGTGCAAGGACGCACAGTTTCCGTTCGAGCGTTTCCAGGAAATCGGTTACGAGGTCGCCCACGTCGGACTCAGTCAGTGGAACGGCGTGGCCATCGCGTCACGCGTCGGCCTCGAAGACGTGCAGATCGGCTTCGAAGACCAGCCGGGCTTCACCAAGGATCCCGAGGCGGAGCAGATACGCGAGGCTCGCGCTATCGGCGCGACGTGCGGCGGAGTCCGGGTGTGGAGCCTGTACGTCCCCAACGGACGTGAACTCGACGATCCGCACTACGAGTACAAGTTGAATTGGCTCGCGAAACTTCGTGACGACGCCGAAGGCTGGCTGAAGAAGAACCCGGACCAGCAGATCGCTCTCGTCGGCGACTGGAACGTCGCGCCCACCGACGAGGACATCTGGGATCCCGCCGTCTTCGAAGGCAAGACGCACACGTCGCCGGCCGAGCGCGCGGCGTTCGACGCATTCATCACGTCCGGTTTTGCCGACGTCGTCCGACCCCACACACCGGGTCCCGGCGTGTACACGTACTGGGACTACACGCAGCTCCGCTTCCCCAAGAAGCAGGGAATGCGTATCGATTTCATTCTCGGATCACCGGCCTTCGCTGCGCGAGTCGAGTCGGCTGAGATTGATCGAGAAGAGCGAAAAGGCAAGGGCGCCAGCGACCACGCTCCCGTGATCGTCACCCTCGGAGCTTAAGCAGTTCAGTCCTCGGCGAGCATGTCCAGATATTCGGGGTGCTCGCCAAGGTACCGCTGCACGTAAGTGCAGACGGGACGCACTGACCATTCACGCTCACGTGCGCAATCCATCGCGAACTGAACCAGTACCCCGGCCATGCCCTGACCGCCGTATTCTTCCTTGACGACGGTGTGCATGTACGCAACCACGTCACCAGCGGCGGCGCCGCAACCCATGATCTCGTCTTCGTCTCGGTAACCGAGGATGCCGACGAGTTCGTCGCCCACGAGCAGTTCGAACCGTTCGTGTGAATCGTTGTCGACCAGCGTGAAGGCGGACGCCTGCTCGGTGCTGTTGTTCTGCACGGTGTCGTTCATGGCGGGAACCTCCACTGCTGTACAAACGGTACTCAAACTGTGATCCATGCCACTAATAGAAACAGTTACTGACGACGCTGTCCTGGCTTCACTCAATCTTTGCACCGACAGAGACACGACCGCAATCGGACCGAGACCCGATCGGTAGGCTCAGCACTGTGAAACTGCTGCCTCTGACACCCCCCGGCCAGACTCCGATTCGTGTCCTCACCATTGCCGGAACCGATTCCGGCGGAGGCGCAGGAATTCAAGCCGACTCCCGGACCATGGCACTGTGCGGAGTTCACGCCTGCGTCGCCGTCGCGGCCGTCACCGTACAGAATTCGGTGGGCGTGAGCGGATTCCACGAGATCCCCCCGCACATCGTCGCCGACCAAGTTCGGACCGTCGTCTCCGACATCGGTATCGGCGCCGCCAAGACCGGCATGCTCGCATCCACGGCAATCATCGAAGCCGTCGCCGCCGTCGCCGCCGAGGTCGGAATCGGGCGAGATCGGGCCATCCCCCTGGTTGTCGACCCGGTCTGCGCGTCGATGCACGGCGATCCACTCCTCCACGAGGAAGCACTGGACGCCGTCCGCAACATCCTCATTCCGGCTGCAACGGTCGTGACACCGAACCTCGACGAAATCCGCTTGATCACGGGCATCGAAGTAATCGACGACGCGACAGCCCGCCGGGCAGCCGAAGCCCTCCATGCCTTGGGCGCCCAGTGGTCAATCGTCAAGGGTGGACATCTGCGTACCTCCGAAGCCAGTACCGACTTGCTGTTCGACGGAGATACTTTCCTCGAATTCAGCAGCGCCCGCATCAAGACCGGCAACGATCACGGCGGCGGCGATACCCTCGCGGCAGCCATCACTTGCGCACTGGCACACGGCTATTCGGTTCCCGATGCCGTTGCCTTCGGCAAGGAATGGGTCACCAAATGCCTCGAGGCGTCCTACGATCTCGGAGCCGGACACGGCCCCGTATCGCCGCTGTGGAGACTGCAAATCTAGTCGCGCCACACTCGCCAGATCCCCAGATCCTGGGGAACACCGTTGGGCGTCGTCGCAAAGAACCCACGGCGCCACGGTCGGATCGCAAGGTCCAGTTCGTCGAGAGTTCCCGGTTCGAGTTCTTCGAGGGTGGCGGCGGACATCATGACGTTGCCGTCACCTCCCAGACCCATCATCCGGGCGGCGATGGTCACGTCCACACCCAGCCAGTCGTCGCCCATCTGCCGCGGCGTGCCGGTGTGCAGGCCGACGCGCATCCGTGGCCGGTACCCGTCGAGGTTGACCTCGGCAAGTGCGTCCTGCGCTGCGAACACGGCAGCCAGAGCCGCATCGGGCCTGCTGAACACTGCCATCAGCCCGTCGCCCATTCGTTTGACAACCTGACCGCAGTTCTCGACGATGGGGGTTTCGACGGCCTTCGCAACGGTCCGCAGAAGGACGAGGGTCGCTTCGTCGCCCGCCTCGAGTGACCAGGTGGAGAATCCGACGAGGTCGGTGAAGACGATGGTCAATTCCTGATCGCCACGTCCGCGGCCCATCTTTTCGAGGGCGGCCTGCCAGACCTGCAGGGCGCCCAAGCTCACTTCCCTGGTCGCGGCCGGTTTGTGATCGAGGAATCGGTCTGCGACGCGGGCGACCGCGCGTGCACCGCCGGGGCCGGACAACGAGAGCGGATCACCGAAGCCCGGATCGCCCGGGAGTGCCCGCCGCAGCCGTCGTAATGCCTCGATGAGCTGCTGATGTCCGTTCAGATCCGATGCCGTGGCCAGCATCGTTCCGATCACCGAACTGACCCCGACGGGAGCGGTATCCACCACTTCGTCTGGGGCCTCACTCGGGTTCCGGTCACTCATTACTCGAGAGTAACCCAGAGTTACAGGCAGCACGTTGCAGCAGCATGAACATCACTCGACGCTATTTCGGACTGTTCTGCGCATACGTCGCCGTTCCGAACGCGACTGCTGCGGAGTTCACGGCAAGGGCGTCTCGATCGATATTGTCGAGAGTGTCGAGGGCGGTGTGATAGTTCGGGTCGAACATCGCCTCAGCCACCCCTCCCCATTGTTGTGCTTGCGCAACGGTTTTCCGTTCTTCTGCACCACTGAACACACCACCGGCCGGAATACCGGCGTCGATGAACGGACCGTAGTCGGACCGGCCGTCGAAATCAGTTCCCGCGGCTGCAATTCCTCGGCTGGAAAAGAATTCAGCGAAGGTGCGTTCGATACCGGCGCTGCCTTCCGGACCGGGACCTTCACCCACGTTGTCGGAGTTGTCACCGTCGTAGACCAGGTATCCGGGGTTGGGTGAGCCGATCATGTCGAAGTTCAGATACAACGCGATGGCTGCGCGTTCCTGATCACTGAGCCCCTCAACGTAGTCGGTCGATCCGACGAGTCCGAGTTCCTCGGCGCCCCAGAACGTAAACCGCACCGCGTTGGCAACATTCGGTGAACTACCCAGTTGCAGAGCAGTTTCCAAGACGGCCGCACTGCCACTTCCGTTGTCGTTGATTCCGGGCCCTTCCGGAACGCTGTCGAGGTGAGCACCGACCACCACGACGTTGTCGGCAGAACCGGTGGATGTTTGCGCAATGACATTGCGCGACTTGACTGTTGACATCATCGTGTCGAGAATCAGATTTACGGTGCCCGCGCTCGCAGCCAGTGCGTCGCCGGCAGATTTGCTGATGCCGGCAGTAGGAATTCGCGCAGTTTCCGGATCTCCCAGAGTCCCGCCGCCCAGCATGCCGTCCTCGTTGTTGACGATCAGCAAGGCAGCGGCACCGCGATCCGCGGCCATATTCTGCTTCTCTCCGAATTGGCAGACGCCGCGAGCAACAAGCACGATAGCGCCGGCGACATCAAGTCCGTCGTAGTCGGAGGATTCACAACCCGGAGTCTCGTCGGCCGGAATGCTCACTACCCGCGAGGCAATGCCGGTTGGTCCGGTCGAGGCGGAATACGTCAGCGCTCGGACATCGATACTGCCCCCACCGGGAAGGGTCAGTGACTCCAACCCGGGATCGAACGAGGTGTATTCGAACTCCGGGGTCTTCACCTCGAAGCCCTTGCCCTCGAGCAGGTTGACCACATAATCGACACTGGCGTCGTAGCCGGATGTGCCGGCGGCCCGGTTGCCGTTGTTGGTGGCCGCGATCTTCTCGAGTTGTTCGAGGTGCCCGGTCACGGCGTCGACGGTGACGGCTTCCGAGAACGCCGCTGGGTCGATCGGTGGAGTCTGCGCGCCGCCGGACGAGCATCCGCTGAGCATCAAAATCCCGGTCAGACCGATGGTCAACGCGGCGCGGTATCTCATGTTCGGAGAGTAGCCGGGAGGAAGCAAACGGAAACAAGTTCGAGCCCGGTGCAAGAAATTCGCACCGGGCTCGAACGTGTTTTTCAGACTCAGGCGTCGCGCTTGTTCACAAGGACAACGCTGATACCGAAGACCACCAAAGTGAAAGCCGCGAAGTAGAACAGGCTCCCCCACGGTCCCCAATGGAAGTCGATACTCGACGATCCCGAGCTCATGAAATGGTTCGCATTCACGAACGGCAGGAACGGGGTGACCTTTTCGCCGAAGCTTCCGAACAGGTTGAACAGGCTCTCGATGAGCAGCGGCCACAGCAGGAGCAACGCGATCGCGCCGGCCGACTGGCGAATGATCGCGCCGACGGCAACGGCCAGAACCACACTGAAGAACGAGATGATCGCGAGGCCGTAGATGGCACGCCAATCGTCATCACTCGACAGGGTCAATGCGACGCTGGCGTCCGATCCGGCGAAGACCTTGGCGATCGCGTACGCGCCGAACGACAGGACGAATGTCAAGACAGCCCCGAAGGCACCGATCAGGCCGGCCTTCGCGATGAGAACAGAAGCCCGGTTCGGAACTGCCTGGAACGTGGTGCGGATGGTCCCGAAACGATACTCACTGGTGATCGCGAGGGCGGCCATGATCATCAGGACCATCATGCCGAAGCCAGAAATACCGGCGGTTGCAATGCTCATGTCGAGATCAGGTGTACCGCTGGAACCCATGTCAGTCGAGTTCAGAGCCGACTTTGCGACCGTACCCATGATGGCGGCGAATCCGAGTCCGAGGACGATGATGATGATCGTGCACCACAGCGGCGATTTGGTCGTGGTGATCTTGATTCGTTCAGCACTGAGAACAGCCATTACAGTGCACCTCCCATAACCTTCTGAGCGCCGTCGGCAACGGTCGCATGATATTGGACATCGTCACCGGTCAACTTCATGAACGCTTCCTCCAACGATCCCCGCTGAGCAGCCAACTCGTGCAGCACAATTCCCTGTGCACCGGCCAAGCTGCCCACGATTTCGGTGGTGGAATCGACAACGACCAACGCCGGAACAACACTCGAACCGTCTTCGCGCACAGTCAGTCCCTGCGACGTCAGCACGCTCCGCAACGCGTCGAGCTGAGGGCTACGCACCCGCACCGTCGACTCGGACGAGCGATCCACAAACTCAGCGACAGTCGAATCCGAGATCAATCGACCCCGGCCGATGACCACCAATTGTTCTGCGGTCAAAGCCATTTCCGACAGCAAGTGGCTCGACACCAGAACCGTACGTCCCTCGGCAGCGAGTCGCTGCATGAACTTACGAATCCAGACGATGCCCTCCGGATCGAGACCGTTGACCGGCTCGTCGAACAACAGCACCTTCGGGTCGCCCAACAACGCGCCGGCCAGGCCGAGACGCTGAGACATACCGAGCGAGAACCCGCCGGCCTTCTTGCCCGCTACCTCGGACAGTCCCACCAGGGCGAGAACCTCGTCGACGCGGGACTTCGGGATCCCGTTCGACGCAGCCATCCACTGCAAGTGCGCACGGGCACTGCGGTTGGGATGAACCCACTTCGCGTCGAGCAAAGCTCCGACGGTACGCAGCGGCGCCTTCAGATCGCGGTACTGCTTGCCCTCGATCAGCGCCTGCCCCGACGTCGGCTGATCCAATCCCAGGATCATCCGCATCGTGGTGGACTTGCCGGCGCCGTTGGGTCCGAGGAACCCCGTGACGATGCCGGGACGGACGGTGAACGTCAGGTCGTCCACCGCTTTTGTCGGACCGTAAACCTTGGTCAATCCCCTCAGTTCAATCATGAGGTGAACTATGCCCGATCCGATACCGTCTGCACATCGTCCGCAGGTCTAGTCCGCAGTGGTACCCAGGTACGACACCGACCCTGGGGACCACCCCGAGAAAACCCTCAGGAAGATGCCTGCGCCCAGAACCGTTTCGGGATACGCCCAGCGTGACGGGCCTCGAAACCGGCCACAACTGCGTGCCGCATCGCCGACGCCATCAGCGCGGGATTCTTGGCACGGGTGACGGCTGTTGCCAGCAATACGGCGTCGCAACCCAGTTCCATCGCGAGTGTGGCGTCGCTGGCCGTTCCGATGCCGGCGTCGAGAATGACGGGAACACCGGCGCCTTCGACGATCATCTCGATGTTGTGGGGATTTGCGATACCGAGCCCGGTACCGATGGGTGAGCCCAGGGGCATGACAGCTGCGCACCCGATGTCTTCGAGCCTACGAGCCAAAACCGGATCATCCGTGGTGTACGGCAGGACGATAAATTCGTCGTCCACCAATTGTTCTGCGGCAGAGACCAGTTCGATCGCGTCAGGGAGCAACGTCCGCTCGTCGGCGATGACTTCGAGTTTCACCCAGTTGGTCTCGAGCGCTTCACGCGCCAACTGCGCCGTCAGCACCGCTTCTGCCGCGCCGCGACATCCGGCAGTATTCGGTAGCGGTTCGATACCGAGCCTGCGCAAAAGATCCAGCACGCCGGTACCGCCGGCGGCGTCGACGCGTCGCATCGCAACGGTTGTCAGTTCGGTGCCGGAAGCAACCAAGGCTTCTTCGAGAACCGCAAGGTTGGCCGCACCACCCGTGCCGGTGATGAGCCGCGAGCCGAAGGTTCGGCCGGCAATTCTGAGAAGTTCCTGCTCAGCCACCCTGCACCGCCGTGAGGATCTCGATTTCCCAACCGCGCTCGACGGATTCGTCCCAGCGCCCACGCGGGAACAGCGCACCGTCGACGGCGACGGCAATTCCCTTGCTCGGCAACCCTCGATGCGTCAGAAGTTCGGTCACCGTGACGGCTCGATCGAACTCGAGATCTTCGCCGTTGACGGTGATCCCGATCGGGATCTGCTCACTCATGAAATTTCCTTACCGGTACCGAACCGTTGCGGTTCAGTTCCTTTTACCTCGACCAAAGATGTGCCGTTCAACAATGCAAGTGTTGCGTCTGCGGTGACCGGCGTCAGGAGTATTCCGTTGCGGCCGTGTCCAGTGGAAACGACAACACGCTCGGATACGCGTCCGATCAACGGCAGGTTGTCCGGCGTCATGGGACGCAACCCCGCAGCACATTCGTACAGTTCGTATTCACCGATCGCCGGCATCAGAGCCTCGGCGTCGTTGATCAGATCGCGCACGCCCGCCATCGTGACCCGCGTGTCGTCGCCGGATTCGTATTGTGTTGCGCCGACCACGATTCCGTCGCTGCGGGGTACCAGGTACGCGGGCCTCCCGTGGACACTTCCACGGATGGTCCGGCTGGGCGCCGGCGTCACTCCAGGCCTTGCGCGCAGGCGCAGAATTTCGCCTTTGACCGGCCGAACCGGCAGTCCGGGCCAGAGCTTGGGCGAGGAGATCCCCGCCGTCAGAACAATCTGATCTGTGTCGAGTTCCGCAAGATCATGCACTTCACGTTCGATCAGTTCGACGCCGGATTCGATACAGGCTGCCTGCAATGCCGTCAGCAATGCCCGGTTGTCGACGGCGGATTCACCGACGGCCATGAGTCCCGATCTGATTCCCCGGCCGAGCATCGGTTCGAGGTCGCGGACCTCGCTGCGGTTCAAGACCTGGAGTTCATGCCCTTGTGCGCTGACCCATTCGGCGATGGTGTTCAAGTCCTGGGCGTCGGCGCTGTCCAACGCAACAGTGAGTGAAGTGTCGCCGGTGAACACCGACGGTCCGAACTTCTCGAGCCTGGCTCCGAACTCCGGCCACCGCGCCAGCGACGCCGCCCCGATGGTCAGCGCCGTCTCTTCTCCCGGCCACCCTTCGGACAGCGGTGCCAGCATTCCACCAGCTACCCAGGAGGCGCCGGTTCCGACCGCTGGGTCGTACAGCTGCACTGCCCATCCGTCGCGCGCTGCGTGCCAGGCAATGGAAAGTCCGATGACTCCGCCGCCGACCACCGCGACCGAGCGTGTCTGCGTGCTCATGTAAAACTCCACCTCCGCTTCCTGCGCCGGCATGATCCGGGTCAGGTCTGACGGTCGGGATCTACCGCGATCCCCTCTCAACCCCACGAACTTCGCCCTTCGCACCAAATGCGACAGCGCAGTTTCGGGACTCCCGTGTCGAACCTTGCTCTCTAGAGGCTACCGTTTGCTCCGTGCACCCCACACATCCCAGTAACGTCACCGACCGGCGCGAACGCCTGGCAGCAGCACGGCTGTACCTGTGCACCGATGCGCGTCGCGACAAAGGCGACCTCGCGCAGTTCGCAGAGGCCGCATTGTCGGGTGGCGTCGACATCATCCAACTTCGGGACAAAGGTTCCGTGGGTGAGCGCGAATTCGGTCCGCTCGAAGCCAAGGACGAGCTCGTAGCACTGGGGATTCTTGCTGCTGCCGCCCAGCGTCACGGCGCACTCCTGGCCGTCAACGACCGTGCCGACCTGGCTTTGGCCTCCGGCGCCGACGTCCTGCACCTCGGCCAGAACGATATCCCCGTCCCCTATGCGCGCACTGTGGTCGGCGACGACGTGATCATCGGCCGCTCCACCAGCTCGCGTGCGCAAGCCAGCTTGGCCGCGATCGAAGAGGGCGTCGACTACTTCTGTACGGGTCCGGTGTGGGCGACACCGACCAAGCCGAATCGCAGCGCGGCCGGGTTGGACCTGGTTCGATCCACTGCCGACGCGAACCCGTCACGTCCTTGGTTCGCGATCGGCGGCATCGACGAAGAGCGAGTCGCCGAGGTTCTGGCTGCGGGAGCGAGAAAGATCGTCGTTGTTCGGGCAATCACGGATGCGGCTGATCCACAGGCTGCTGCGCGTCGACTCTCCGACATGATGTCGATCTAGTTATCTTTCAGCTCTAGTCCAATTACCATCTGTTCATCTTGTAGACAAATACAAAGAAACCACCGTTCATTTGTCCGATTCAAGGTCCAAATAGTCCGAATAGGTGACTTTGATCACAGAATTGTCAATCGGGTTACGGTCGGATAACATCCTGATGTAGCTTATTCCTAGCTAACCATCTACCAAGGAGTTTCAATGGGATCCGAATCCTTCACCGGCTCGCTCGGCTCTGTCGACCCCACCGACATCAAGACCCTCAATGACCTCTTCAAGCTCGGCGTCACCGCGATTTCCTTCATCACGGCGGCCAGCGCGCTCAGCTGAGCATCATTTTGGCTCCCCAGCCAAAACTGTGACAGGAAAGGGTCGGACTCCACGAGTCCGACCCTTCTTGTCTGTGTCGGGCAATAACGCCGGCCAAGAACTCCTAAGCCGGTGACACCCTCTGCTCGTCACCAGTGCCCCAGCCGAACCCGCCACCAGACAAAACGACGGTGCAACCAGCGCCTTCACCCGTTCCCAGCGAAACGGCCGTAGTGCGTAGCGTCGGCCAGGCCGCCTGGAAGCCCGGATGCAGCGGCAGCAAATCGACGTCTTCCTCTCGCACCCAACGCAACTCGGTGCTCTCACCGTTCGCAACCGTGTCCAGCGGACGTTCGACGTCGGCGACCACCGTCGTATAGGTCCAGCCGCTCTCGGCGCGCATAGTCACGACCTCGCCGCGCACCCGAACCGCAGCCTCGTCGATTCCGGCTTCTTCATGGGCCTCACGAACAGCAGCATGGGTAGTGCTCTCGTGTGAATCGCGTGCCCCACCGGGCAACGCCCAGGTTCCGCCCTGATGACTCCACGCCGCGCGGTGCTGAAGCAGCACCATCGGCGTTCCGTCCACATCTGGGGCACGCAACAACAATCCGGCGGCGCCGTGACGCCCCCAATGCCGAGTACCGTCCGCTCCGATCGACCAACCGTCACCGTCACCGTGCATCGACTGCCCTCGCCCTACCTACTCGGATAACTCTGCCTTCGACCCACACTAACCGGTTCAATCAACCGCAGGTGTGGACCATACTTATATGCTCGCGAAGACGCCGAAATTCGCCGGTCTTTCACCAGTGAGTGCAAGCCGAACCAGGCAGTACGCAAAGGCTGACCCCGGCCCGTACGCAGAGATCGAGAGGTGTTCGATGGTCAACCGAGTGACCCCGTCCCTCGAGCCTCGAACCACCGGCCCGGCCCCCGACATCGACGCGTCTGATCCCCGCACTTCACGACCGGTGTTGCGACACGAACTTCGCGCGTTCATGGCGTCGACGCCCGGACGCCTCACATCACTGGGTGTGGTCCTGATCCTCCTCACAATGGCCGCGGGATTGCTGGCCGCCACCACCGTCGGGAACCGCCAAACGCATCTCGGCAACGTGCTGGAAGAAACCGAACCCCTCGCCAACTCGGCGCAAAACCTGTACAGCGCACTCTCGCTGGCCGACGCCGCAGCTTCTACCGCCTTCATCTGGGGAGGACTCGAGCCGTCGGCGGTTCGCGACCGGTACACCCAGTCGATCGGTGAAGCGTCAGCTGAGATCGTGACCGCATCGGCCGGACTCGACAGTGCTGACGAGGTCGGCCACAACACCCTCACCACCATCTCGGCTGATCTGAGCGTCTACACCGGGTTGGTGGAAACAGCCCGCGCCAACAATCGGGTGGGCAATCCGGTGGGGGCCGCTTATCTCAGCGAAGCGTCACATCTGATGCAGACGTCGTTGCTTCCGATGGCTCAGCAACTGCACTCGGCCCAGGAATCGCAGGTAACCGGGGTCCAGAACGACTTTGCGCGGCCACCATGGTGGCCGGTTGCAGCATTTGCGCTCGCACTGTCCGCGTTGATCGCCACGCAGATTCGGCTTGCGCAACACAGCCGACGACGGTTCAACCTCGGGTTGATCCTTGCCACGCTGTCCGTGGCTGCAGCCCTGATCTGGATCCTGACCGTCGGACTCATTTCGGCGTCGACCACAGCGCGGGCACTCGATGCCGGTGCCGGCCCGTTGCACGAATTGACCGAGGCGCGCATTATGGCGCAACAGGCTCGGACCGTCGAAACGCTGAGTCTGGCTCGGCGCGATTCCACCGAAGCTGACAACACCGTATTCATCGAGAAGGTGAACAACGTCGACACCATCCTTCGCAACTTACAGAGTGACCAACGCTCCGAAGTCGACGCCGACGTACTTGCCACGGCACTCGATGCGCGCGATCAGTGGGTGTCAGCGCATCAGCGGATGACCGACAGTCTCGGGGTCGGCAACTTCATCGGAGCCGCGAATATCGCGGTCGGTGACGGAAAACAGGATTCGACTGCCGCCTACGGAGTACTCGACAACGCCCTCTGGCAGGCAATTCTCAATGCGCGAGAGAATCTCCGTGCCGATATCTCCCATGCATCACGCGTGCTGTCCGCCTCGGCGC
This sequence comes from Rhodococcus sp. IEGM 1379, assembly GCF_030056815.1. Taxonomy (GTDB): domain Bacteria; phylum Actinomycetota; class Actinomycetes; order Mycobacteriales; family Mycobacteriaceae; genus Rhodococcus_F. The sequence goes on along the minus strand of NZ_JASHKR010000018.1, from coordinate 68,314 downwards.
CGGGCGTATCTGCACTCGCTGTGGTTGCCATCGCCGGCATCTGTATCGGTTTCTGGCCCAGATTGCGGGAGTACCAGTGAACCGCCGTCGCCTCTTCGTAGCGTTGTGCGCCGCGGCCACACTGCTCACCGGGTGCGGCGTCGACCGCGCCCCGGACATCAACGCGCAGCCATTCACCGCCTACACGGAGCCTCCGCTGCCGGCCGAAGTGACTATCGCGCCCAGTCCCACGCCGACAGCCCCGGCCGATTGTGGCGACCCGACGGCCAGCCTTCATCCGGTACCCGCACAAGCCGATCCACGTCCGCCGACACCGAGTGTGGACAAGATCCGGGAACGCGGTCGCCTGATCGTCGGACTCGATACCGGCAGCAATCTCATGAGCTTCCGAGATCCCGCGACGGGACGAATCGAAGGTTTCGACGTCGACATCGCCCGTGAAGTTGCCCGCGACATCTTCGGCGACCCCGACAAGATCGAGTACCGGATCCTGGCGGCCGACGAGCGGATTACGGCATTGCAGGAGTCCGCCGTGGACATCGTCGTCAAAACTTTGACCATCAACTGCGAGCGCCGCGAGAAAATCGAGTTCTCGACCAAGTATTTCGAAGCACTCCAGCGGATACAGGTTCTGAAGGGTTCGCCGATTCACAGCCTCGACGACCTTGCCGGTAAACGAGTGTGTGCCGCACGCGGAACCACCTCGCTGATGCGTCTGCAACAAGTGCAGCCAGCCGCAACGGTCGTCACCGTCCCGATGTGGTCGGACTGCCTCGTAGTCCTGCAACAAGGTCAGGTGGACGCAATCAGCACTGACGACACGATCCTTGCCGGGCTCGCCACTCAGGATCCATATCTCGATATCGTGGGAAATCCACTAGGCAGCGAACCGTACGGAATCGGTATCAACCTCGCCAACACCGATCTGGTGCGTTTCGTGAACGGGACCCTGGATCGCATTCGCGCCGACGGTACGTGGAACGCCCTTTACGATCACTGGCTTTCCACTCTCGGACCGACGCCCGGTCCCCCACCCGCCGTGTATCGGGATTGAGGCAACGATGACGGACAAGGACGAACCAGAATACGAGTCGACACAAGCTGCGTCGCGCGTCGAACCCGATTTCACACAGGCCTCGGAACGCCTCGAGCAGACGTCCGCGCAATCACGGTCCCCATCGCTGCGCTCACCCCAACGTCGTCAAACCAGCCCCTCCACAATCTCCACGCCGACGGGTCGGTCCAACCGTTCCCGTCGTTCCCGATCAACTCGCAAACTCCGCTTGGGCGGCGGACTGGTCGAAGTTCCGCCCGTTCCGCCGGTAGATCCGTCCTCGGCGGTCATGAGCGACCCGATGGTTCCCGAACGCAAACGGTTCTGCTGGAAATGCGGAGAACCTGTGGGCCGCAAAGCCGCTGGAACTGCCGCGCGGCAAAGCGGCGTGTGTCCCAAGTGTGGTTCGACCTTCGATTTCCGGCCGGTACTGGAAGTAGGCGACCTAGTTTCGGCGCAGTACGAAGTGCAGGGGCCGATAGCGTACGGCGGCCTCGGATGGATCTACCTTGCAATCGACCGTAATGTCAGCGATCGATGGGTAGTTCTCAAGGGCCTCTTGCATTTCGGCGATTCCGAAGCACAAGCTGTTGCGGTGGCCGAACGGCAGTTCCTGGCCGAGGTAGCGCACCCGAGCATCGTCAAGATTTTCAACTTCGTCGAGCATCCGCGGCCCGACGGCACCCTCATGGGTTACATCGTCATGGAATACGTCGGTGGCCGATCATTGCGAGAGGTACTGGCCACCTTCCCGGATGCCAGTCACATGCCGATCGAGCAGGCAATCGGGTACGTGCTGGAAATCCTTCCCGCACTGAGCTATCTGCATTCCATCGGATTGGCGTACAACGATCTCAAACCTGAAAACGTCATGGTGACCGAAGATCAGTTGAAGCTGATCGACCTGGGCGCTGTCTCGGGGATCGAAGACTACGGATACCTTTACGGCACAGCCGGTTACCAAGCTCCCGAGATCATCGAGACCGGGCCGACCGTCGCATCCGACATCTTCACGGTGGGTCGCACCTTGGCCGTACTCACCCTCGACATGCCCTCCAAACACGGACGCTATCGCGGCGGTATCCCTGATCCCGCAGACGAACCTGTGCTCCGCGAGTTCGAGTTCTTTCATCGCTTGCTCCTGCGCGCAACCGATCCCGATCCCAAGAAGCGGTTCCAGTCCGCGGAAGAGATCAGCGGCCAATTGATCGGCATTCTCCGTGAAGTCCTCGCCCAGCGGAGCGGCCAGGAAAATCCGGGACTGTCGAACGTATTCAGCAGACAGAGAACATCTTTCGGCACCGATAACCTGGTGGCGCAAACGGACGTGTACGTCGACGGCATTCCTCGCGAGAGCGGTCTCGATCCACTCGAAGTTGCACACGCGCTGCCCATCCCGTTGGTCGACCCGGCTGATCCGAGCGCACTGCTGCTTGCAGCCGCAGTGCACAGCGAACCGTTGCAAACTCTCGACGCCCTCCGCCGAGCCCGCGAAGACGGAATCGATCGGGTTGTCGGAACTGCCGAAGTTGCGTTTTCCGGCGAATTCCGGTTGGCCGAAGCCAAAGCTCATCTGGACTTGGGCGATCCCGTTTCTGCGCAGGCAATCTTGGACGAACTACACGCCGCGATCGGAGGCCACTGGAAAATAGAGTGGTACCGCGGGCTTGTGGCGTTGCACCACAACGAGTTCGAGTCCGCCTTCAGTAACTTCGAGTTGGTCCTGAACGCCCTCCCCGGGGAAATTGCACCCAAGCTCGCCTTGGCCGCAACAGCCGAATTGATTCTGCAACAGTGGGATTCCGAAGATCCGGAGCAATGGCGCCGCTTTGCCGAAAAGTACTACCTCACCGTCTGGCGGACCGACCGCAACTACGTCAGTGCCGCATTCGGATTGGCACGCCAACTCGCCGACCTCGGCAACAAGGCCGCTGCCATCACCGCACTCGACGAAGTTCCCACCAGCTCACGTCATTACAACGTTGCCCGCATGTCCAGCGTACTGACCATGCTGTCCTGCGTGCCCACAGCAGAGCTCGACGAACAAACCCTGCGCGAAGCTGCCCGACGCGTCCACGCCTTGCCCGCCGACGAGAGTCGAAGCCTTCAGTTGCGAACCCTGGTGCTGGGCACCGCACTCGATTGGATCAAAGCCGGCAACCGCGCCCACGACCCGAGCGAACCCATCCTCGATCTGCCGTTCACCCAGCGAGGACTGCGCACCGGCGCCGAAGCCTGCCTACGGGCACTGGCCCGCACGACGACGTCGCGAACGCACCGGTACGCCCTGGTCGACCTCGCGAACAACTTCAGGCCGTACAGCACGTTCTAGGGGCCTCCGGCCCCGGTGGGTCTTACCCAAACACCAGCGCTTGTGCTGCGCGCGCTATCGCCAACTCCTCGTTGGTGGGAACAACCAGTACCGCGGTGGCCGACGACGCCGCCGAGATCCGTCGCTCCTCGCGACTCTTCGCCGTATTGAGAGCGTCGTCGACCTCGATGCCCAGACGCCCGAGGCCCGCGAGACTGTCGCGCCGAACGTCGATGTTGTTCTCTCCGACCCCACCGGTGAAGGTGATCACGTCGACGCCGCCCAACGCAACGATGTAGGCCCCGATGTACTTTCGCAGCATGTGCACGTAGACGTCGTAGGCCAGCTTCGCGTCCTGATCCCCGGCGTCTACCAACTCGAGAAGCGCCCGGAAGTCGTTGACCCCGGAGAGCCCTTTGAGCCCGGAGCGGCGATTGAGCAGGTCGTCGATCTGGTCGACCGTCATTCCGGCGTTTCGATTGAGATGCAGAATGATGCCGGGGTCGATGTCACCACTGCGGGTTCCCATGACCAGACCTTCGAGCGGGGTGAGGCCCATCGACGTGTCGATTGCCTTACCGCCCTTGATCGCCGAGGCCGAAGCGCCGTTTCCGAGGTGGAGAACTATCTGGTTCAGTTCGGCCGGATCTTTGCCGAGGAATGCGGCGGCTCGTCCGGACACGTATTCGTGTGACGTGCCGTGAAATCCGTAGCGCCGAATCTGGTTGGCTTTCGCGACATCCCGGTCGATCGCGTATGTCGACGCGGCCACCGGTAAGGTATGGAAGAACGCGGTGTCGAAGACTGCGACGTGCGGAACATCGGGGAGTTCCTCGCGTGCCACCTCGATACCGATCACGTTGGCCGGATTATGCAGCGGTGCAAGGGCGGACAGATCCGCGATGGCCTGTACGACGGCGTCGTCAATCAGCGTCGGCGCCGAGAAGACGTTTCCGCCGTGCACCACCCGGTGACCGACCGCGATCACGCCGGCTTCACTCAAGGGTCGCCCCACCTCCGCGACGATGTCGAGAACCATCTTCAGGCCGCCGCGGTGATCGGCAATCGGCAGGTTGCGGTCCTCGACCCCGGTGCTGTGGTTGTAGACGATATGCCCGTCCGGTTCACCGATACGTTCGATGAGCCCGTGTGCCACCAGTTCTGCTGTATCCGGATGTACCAGTTGAAATTTGATGGATGACGATCCGGAATTGATGACCAGTACGGTGCTGCTCACGCCTGTGCTCCTTGTGCCTGAATAGCCGTGATGGCCACGGTGTTGACGATGTCCTGGACCAGCGCGCCACGCGAAAGGTCGTTGACCGGCTTGTTCAAACCCTGCAGTACCGGGCCCACGGCCACGGCGCCGGCGCTGCGTTGCACAGCCTTGTACGTGTTGTTGCCGGTGTTGAGGTCGGGGAACACGAACACCGTCGCTTTGCCGGCGACACGCGAATCGGGCAGTTTCTTGTCCGCCACACTCTGCTCGACAGCGGCGTCGTACTGAATCGGGCCCTCCACCAATAGATCCGGTCGACGCTCGCGCACCAACGCGGTTGCCGCACGCACCTTGTCCACGTCTGCGCCGGAACCCGAGTCTCCGGTGGAATATGACAACATCGCTATCAGCGGTTCGATACCGAACTGACCGGCCGTCTGCGCGGACGAAATGGCGATGTCCGCCAACTGCTCCGCACTGGGGTCCGGGACCACAGCGCAGTCGCCGTAGGCCAGTACCCGGTCGGCCAGGCACATCAGGAAGATGCTGGAAACCGTCGACACACCCGGCGCGGTCTTGATGATCTCGAACGACGGCCGGATCGTATGCGCGGTGGTGTGCGCAGCACCCGAGACCATACCGTCGGCAATTCCCAAGTGCACCATCATGGTTCCGAAATACGAGATGTCTGCGATCACTTCGCGGGCACGTTCGATCGTCATTCCCTTGTGCGCGCGAATCGCGGTGTACTCCTGCGCAAATCGCTCCGTGTACTGGGACTGCGCGGGCGCCAGGATCCGAGCATCACTGATGTCGACGCCCAGTTCCGCGGCACGGCGCCGAATGCTCAACTCGTCTCCGAGAATTGTCAGATCCGCGACCTGACGCTGCAGTACTCGGCCGGCGGCGCGCAGGATGCGGTCGTCCTCACCTTCGGGAAGAACGATGTGCTTACGATCGCGCCGAGCGCGGTCGATCAACTTGTACTCGAACATCTGCGGTGTCATCACCGACGGAATCGGCAGCGCCATGCGGCCCAGAAGAGCTTCCGCATCGACGTGTTGCTCCATCAAACTCAACGCGGTATCGACCTTGCGCTGCGAGCCGACTCCCACTCGTCCGCGTGTTTGTGCTGCGGCACTGGCGGTGTCAAAAGTTCCGAGCGCCGTCGTCAGGATGGGGAGTCGTTGTTTGAGTCCGGCCATCAGTGCGGCGATCGCGGGATGCGGGATGATCCCACCGTTCATGATGATCCCGGCCAACGACGGAAATCCTTCTGCTTCATGCGCATTCATCAACGCCAGCAGAACGTCCGAGCGATCACCCGGAGCGATCACGACCATTCCTTCGGTGAGTCGCTCGAGAATGTGTTCGGCTGTCATTCCGCCGACCATGACCTTCAACGCTTCACGGTGCAGCAATTCGGCGTCACCCGAATAGAATTCGCCGTCTGTCGCGTCCATCAACTCGGCCATGGTCGGCGAGATGAGCAGCGGGACCTCGGGCAGACTCCACGTCGGAACTCCCAGCCCGGACAAGGCTTCGGCGACCTCGTCGAGCTTGTCCGGATCACAACGGTTGGCCACCACGGCAAAGAGGTGTGCGTGGTTGGCCGAGAGCTCACCGGCACACAGCTGAGCAAGCTGAGCCAATTCGTCGACACTGCGTCGTGCCCCGCGGACAGCCAGCAATACCGGGGAGCCCAGGTTGGCTGCGATACGGGCGTTGAAACTCAACTCACTCGGACTGGCGACGTCCGTGTAGTCACTGCCTACGATCACGACGGCATCACACTGCTCGGCCACGTTGTGATACTTCGCGACGATATCAGCCAGAGCAGCTTCGGGATCCGCGTGCACCTGCTCGTACGTGACACCGAGAGCGTCCTCGTAGGCGAGGTCAGCCGTCGTGTGCTCGAGCAGTAACTCGAGGATGTAGTCGGGGGTCTCGGTGGACCGGGCGATGGGGCGGAAGACGCCGACACGGGCGACGCTCGCACACAGCATCTGCATGACGCCCAATGCGATAGTGGACTTCCCGGTATCACCTTCGGGGGAAGCGATGTAGACACTCGACACGGCTGCGGGCGCTGACGACATGCCCCACAGCCTAGTGGTGGCGCCCGGCCGATCCGTCAGGGACGGACGGGCACACCGACGGGAAAAGGCGAACGGCGCCTGCCACGCGTTCAGTGGCAGACACCGTTACCGGACTTCGATCTACGCAGACAATTCAGCCCAGCGCGTCTCGCGATATCAGCCCAGCGCGTCTCGCGATATCAGCCCAGCGCGCGCAACCGCGGCGCCAGATCGCGCTCGAACAGATCGAGGAACCGTCGCTGATCGTGGCCCGGCGCATGGAACACCAGGTGATTCAATCCGGCGTCGACGTACGCCTTGACCTGCTCGACGGCGTCGTCCGGATCGGATGCGACGATCCAGCGCTTCGCAACCTGCTCGATGGGCAACGCGTCGGCTGCAGCTTCCATCTCGATGGGGTCTTCGATGCTGTGCTTCTGCTCCGGGGTGAGTGAGAGCGGCGCCCAGAAACGGGTGTTCTCGAGCGCTGCTTCGGGATCGGTGTCGTAGCTGATCTTGATCTCGATCATCTTGTCGATCTCCGCGACGTCGCGCTCAGCCTTGGCAGCGCCCTCTGCCACTGCCGGCAGCAACTTCTCGGTGTAGAGATCCATGCCCTTACCGGATGTGCAGATAAAACCGTCACCGGCACGGCCGGCGTATCGTGCGACAACAGGTCCACCGGCGGCGATGTAGACGGGGATACCGCCCTCGGGCACGTCGTAGATCGAGGCACCACGCGTCGTGAAGTACTCGCCCTCGAAATCGACGCGATCGCCGAGCCACAACTCGCGCATCAGGCGAACCGACTCACGAAGCCGCGCAAAGCGTTCCTTGAACTCCGGCCATTCACCCTGGAATCCGGTGGCGATCTCGTTGAGTGCCTCACCGGTGCCGACGCCGAGCATGATGCGTCCCGGGTACAGGCAGCCCATGGTCGCGAACGCCTGCGCGATAACCGCCGGGTTGTACCGGAACGTCGGTGTCATCACGGAGGTGCCGATCTGCACGCGCTCGGTGCGCTCGCCCACGGCCGTCATCCACGCGAGTGAGAACGGTGCGTGGCCACCGTTGTGGCGCCACGGCTGGAAATGGTCACTGACCGCAACCGAATCCATGCCGTGGCGTTCTGCAAGAACCGCCAGCTCCACCAGTTCCCGAGGTCCGAACTGCTCGGCCGAGGCCTTGTATCCGAGCTTGAGTTCCTGCGCCACTATCTGCTCCTCTGTGTTGTTGCGTCACTATGACTGCGGCTGTGCATCGTCATTGCCGGGACCGAGTCCCGTGTCCGCCTACGCAGACCCTTCTTTGCAGACTAACCAGCGGGCCCGCGGACTTCTACGCGGATCTCACCGCGCGAGGCTCGTGACAACCGTCGCCACGCCGGCGGCGACGGCAACTCCGGCCAGTACCAGGGCAAACAGCCACAGCGCGTGGGGTTCCGGCATCGGGGCACCGTCTTCGAGAGCCTTCTTCACCTGCAACCACCGACGCATACCCACCAACGCCGACGCGGCTGCCATTGTGATCAGAATCAGCCCGAGGGTTGTGCGTACCCAACCCGTACTCCACTCCGGGACCAACTGAACTACCGCGATCCCACCGGCCAACAGTGCCAACGAACTTCGCATCCATGCTAGGAACGTGCGCTCACTGGCAAGGGTGAATCGTTCGTCGGGGCGATTGGGCTCGGTCACGATTCCTCGACTCCGTGGGTGACGACAATGTCAGGATCCTGACTCCAGTCGTACACCACCGCCGTCCGAAGCACTATGTCCTGCAACGACCGTCGACGCTTGTCTACCGCCGCCCACAGAAGTCCGAACGCGAACAGCGTGCACAGAACTGCACGGACCAACGCCAACGGCCATCGCACAAGACGATGACGGGACTTGACGACGCGTAATCCCATCACCAAGGCACCGACGGTCCGTCCGGTGGTGGCCCAGCACACCGTCAGATAGCTGATCGAGACCGCAAGAAAAGCTGTGGTGGACAAGAAGATTCCAGGTTGTGTGAAGGTGAAGTTCTGCGGCGAGAACAACAGCCGCACAAACCCGACCCCGGCATAACCTGAACCCATCAGAATCAGTACGACGCCCAGGTCGATCGCTCCGGCGATGCCGCGGGTGACAATTCCGGCGGGACCGGAGTTCTGACTCGCCACCTACTTCCTGCCTTCTTCGGACGTGGAGTTCTCGTCGGCCTTGGCGTTATCTCGGTCGCTGTCTCGCCCGAACAACCGGCCGACAAAACCGGCGACAGCGTCGTCGGCCTGCATACCTTGAACGCGCGCGCCCCGAACAGCTTCGGTGGACAGCGAACCGGTGGATTCGCGAATGATCTGCGGCAAGTCCACATCTTCGATGATCTCGTCGGCAAGCTTCACCAGATCGATGCGATTGATCTGCCGTTCCAGATCCACGGAATCCACGATGCCGTCGAGGTCGAGGCGTTTGATCACAGCTTCGATGTCCAGGCGGCCGGCAATGTCGTCGACGTCGATACGGTCGATGATCGGTTCCAGAGAAACTCGTTCGGCGATCTTGTCGACGTCGATGGTTTCGGCAATCGTGTCGAGGTCGACGTTGTCGATGACGATCTTGGTGATGTCGACTTCGGCCAAGGCCGCTGCCACCACTGCCTTGATCACCGCGCGCAGCGTTGTGTCCGCAAACTCGGCGGTCGATGCAATCGCATCGCTACCCAGTGCGCTCACCGACGCGATTGCGTGATCCAACGGTTCACCGATGATCGGTATTCGCGCCACCGATCCCAACGCGGCATCCGCAGTTCTGCGCGCCACGCCCAGCGTGATCGATGCCAGACCGAAGCCCAGACGGACCAGATCAGTCTCGGGTCGATCCGCCTGCCCACTCATCAGTCCGCCTCCGTCACTCACCCAACCATTTATCGGACATTCGCCGCTCTGATTCGCATTGTGCCACTGTTGGTATACACACAGCATCGGGACCGCGTACACAGTCCGACCCGGACCGAGCAGACAGTCCGACCCGGACCGAGCACACAGTCCGACCCGGACAAGCCGACCGTCAGGAGATGTGATCGTGAGACGCTTCGGAAAACACTTCGGCATCCATCTCACGATGGCAGCGGTGATAGTGGCGGGGTTCCTGAGCCTCACCGCGCAGAGCGCTTCCGCGCAGTCCACAACCAGTCGGTTCGACGTCTACTCACCGTCGATGGACCGCTGGATCAGCAACGACGTCATCTCCCCGGCCGGCGGCGGACCCGCACCGACCTTCTACCTGTTGACCGGAGTCGGCGGCGGTGAAGACGGGATCTCGTGGTTCAACAACACCGGTGTCCGCGACTTCTTCGACGACAAACACGTCAATGTGGTGATGCCGATCGGCGGCAAGTTCAGCATGTATACCGATTGGAATGCCGACGACCCCGTTCTGGGCCGCAACAAATGGCAGACGTATCTGACGAAGGAACTACCGGCCGCAGTGAACTCTCGGTACAACACCACCGGAGTGAACGCCATCGGCGGCGTGTCGATGGCCGGTGGCCCCGTGTTGGATCTGGCTGCCCAAGCACCTGGCCTGTACCGCGCCGTCGGTTCGTACAGTGGTTGCGCGCGAACCGCCGACCTCATGGGGCAGACCGCGGTGCGATCTATGGTCGAAGTACTCGGTCGCGGGAACGTTTCCAATATGTGGGGACCTCCGGGTGGCCCGGAGTGGGCGGCTCACGACCCGATGGTCAACGCCGAAAAGCTGCGCGGTACAGCACTGTTCATCGCCACTGGCAACGGAATCCCCGGGCCGGTGGACGGAATCAATTCTCTCGTCGGTGTTCTAGGAGTCATACCGGGAAGTGCACTCGAATCCATCACGCAGATGTGTACCGCCGGGTTGCAGCAGCGATTCAATCAACTCGGCATCCCGGCGACCTTCAGTTATCTCCCGCAAGGCTCCCACACCTGGGGACTATTCGAAGCGGACATGCGCGCTTCCTGGCCGATGATCGCGGGCGCTATCGGGGCGTGACCGTGGGCTGTACCCAAGGCCAGAGGGAAGCAGGCACCCCTTCTGCATAGTGAGCACCCCTTTCAGCGCGCAAAAAGGGGTGCTCACTTCACAGAGGGGGTGCTCACTCGACCGATCATGCGGCAAGTAATGCCGTCAGCCCCCACTCCCTGGCCAGTAACTCGTACGAGCGCACACGATCCTCATGCCGATGAGTCACACCGGAAATCACCAATTCATCGGCACCGGTCAGTTTTTGCAGACTTTCGAGCCGATCCGCAACAGTGCCGGGAGAGCCGACGAACTGGGTGATCAGCCGGTCTTCGACCACCGCATGCTGCTGCGCGGTCAACGGCAGCGCCGTCGCCGGGTCGGGATACGGGATCGCCCCGTGCCCACTGCGAATGCTGTGCGCCCAGTGCCCGAATGTGGACGCCAATTCCCGCGCAGTGGCGTCGTCCTCGGCCGCAACTACGTCAGCCGAGACCACCACATAGGGTTTCGACAACGTCGACGACGGACGGAACGCGCCGCGGTATGCCTCCACAGCCTCGACGGTGCTGGACGGGGCGACGTGGTAGTTCGCGCCGAAGGGCAGGCCGAGCCTCCCGGCGAGTTCCGCGCTGGGCCCGGCGCTGCTTCCGAATATCCACAATTCGAGATCAGCGCCTTCGCCTGGATTCGCATGCAGTTCGACGCCGTCCCGACTGCGGTAAGTACCGCTGAGCAGCGACTGAATGTCATCGACTTGCTCGTCGAAATCGGGAACCTGCGCACCCGAGAATGCAAGAGCTTCGAACGACGCCTGAAGAAGCGGTGATGTCAGCAACCCTGTCGGATCAAAGGGCGCCGGGATGACGACGCCCTCACGCACCACCGTATCCCGCCGTGCTCGTTCCGCTGAAACATTCTCGGATGCAACGGCTTTCAGCGCCTCGACGCGACGCTGACCCGAGCGTCCGATTCCCAAATCGATACGTCCGGGGTACAACGCTTCCACGGTCCCGAACGCCTCCACTACCTCGGCAGCGGTGTTGTTGCCCAGCAGTACTGCTGCCGAACCGACACGAATTGTGTTGGTAGCAGCAGCGATAAGGCCCACCAGAACAGCCGGCGACGAACTTGCCACACCGGCGAAGTGATGCTCGGCCACCCAGTACCGTCGATAACCCCAGGCTTCGGCCGAGAGGGCAAGGTCCAACGAATTCCTCAGCGCTTGTCGGGCTGTGCCGCCCTCACTGATCGGTGCAAGGTCCAGGATTGACAGTGGAATAGTCACGACAGCGCCCTTCCTGAGCGGCCCTCGGGGGTCTTTTCGCCGGCGTCCACCGCGAACGGCAGACGATTCTCGGCGGGCGCGACGGGGCAGGTTGCGTAGTCGGTGAAGGCGCACGGCAGATTCGACGCCCGATTGAAATCGAGCACCACCGCGCCTCCCGGAACGGGTGCGCTCACGTGCAACGACCGAGCAGCCGGGTAGGTGGATACACCACTGGTCGTATCCGTGAACAAGACGTGGAAACCATCGTCTCGACCCGCAAAGGCGATCAGTTCACGGGTTGAGCCGTCGTACTCGAAGTTGATTGTTCCCCGAGCGTCGTGGTGATGCTCGAGTCCGGGCACCACGGCACCCGTCGTCACGGTTCGGGCCTGCGGGAAGGCAGTGAAAACGCCCTCGATGATCCACTCCGATCGCGGAGCGAACGTCGGGATGCCGCTGAACTGCACCAAGGCCGGCGCCGACGAGTCATGAATCCGCAGAGCAACATTGCCAGTGCGACGGATGACCTCGACCAAACGTGGTCCGTGCTTCACGATGAGTCCGGGCGCGCCTTCGACCGGTGTGAGCGTCGCTGAACCATCCACCGCGAACCCGTCGACCGAAAGGTCGTCCGACAGTTCGGCCGTGATGATCACGGCGTCCTGGTCCGCTCGCCAGGTCCCCGGTAGGTCCGGAAACGTCGAATCAACATCTACCAGCCAGTGCAGTGCCGTCAGACTCAGCCAGCCCAATGGTTCACTGAATGTTTTATCGCGCAACGTATGCCATGCATTCCAATCGCTGACAAAGATGTCGGAGGGAATGTCGGTTTCGGTAACAGTCATGATGCGCGGACTCCTTCAGCCTGCTCGTGGGGATGGCGCAAACTCAGGTGGCTGCGCAAGGTGGTTCCTGCATATTCGGTGCGGAAACTGCCGCGGTCCTGCAGTTCCGGCACCACGGTGTCGATGAACTCGTCGAGGCCGGCCGGCGTGAGGTGTGGAACGAGAATGAAGCCGTCACTGGCGTCTCCCTGAACGTAGCTGTCGATCTCGGCTGCCACCTCGGCAGCACTGCCTACAAACTGTTGGCGGGCAGTGACTTCGATGATGAGTTCGCGGATGCTCAAGTTCTCCGCCTCCGATTTTGCGCGCCACTGATCCGCCACAGCACGGGGATCCTTGACGTGGCGGACGCGTCCACGCGTGATGTTGACGTCGTCTGTCGGATCTTCCTTCGGCAGCGGACCGTCTGCGTCGTATTGCGAAAGGTCCCTGCCCCACACCTGTTCGAGGACGGCGATGGCGGTCTGGGGGCCGACCTGCTGCCTCCGGATCTGATACGCCTTCTCCTGTGCGTCGGCCGCGTTGTCACCGAGGACGAAGGTGGCGGCGGGGAGAATCTTCAGGTCGGCGTGCGTTCGTCCGTACTTGGCGAGACGCCCCTTGACATCGGCGTAGAAGGCTTTGCCCGCGTCGAGGGTTCCGTGACCGGTGAAGATGGCGTCGGCCTTGGCGGCACCGAACTCTCGACCTTCGTCGGAATCACCCGCTTGAAACAGAACTGGATGCCCTTGCGGACTGCGCGGCAGTTCGAAGCGTCCCGAGATGTCGAATTGCTCTCCGGTATGCGAGAACTGGCCGACCTGTTGATCTGTTGCGAAGATCCCGCGTTCACGATCGACCAGCGGTCGATCGATGCTCCAACTGTCCCACAGTGTCCGTACTGCATCGACCAATTCATTGGCGCGGGCATAACGCTGGGAGTGCTCCAAATACCCACCACGACGGAAGTTCTCGCCGGTGAAGGCATCCGAGGATGTGACCAGGTTCCAGGCAGCGCGACCGTCGGAAAGATGGTCGAGGGTGGAGAACTGTTTGGCCAGCTCGTAAGGTTCGTTGAATGTGGTGTTGATCGTTCCGGCCAAACCGAGGTGCGTGGTTACACCGGCTACGGCATTGAGGATGCTGAAGGTATCCGGTCGTCCGACAACATCGAGGTCGTGAACCTTGCCCTGATGTTCGCGTAGTCGCAACCCTTCTGCAAGAAAGAAGAAGTCGAACAAACCGCGCTCGGCGCTTCGCGCAAGGTGCTCGAACGAGCTGAAGTTGATTTGACTCTTCGAAGCCGGGTCGGTCCACACCGTGGTGTTGTTCACGCCGGGAAAGTGCGCGCCCAGATGAACCTGCTTGCGAATCCTGTTCTGCGTCATCAATTTTCCTTAATCTTCTGTTACGCAAACTGATTAACGGGAAGTTCGAATCCCAGCCGCTCACGTAGGGTCGGGCCGGCTATCGGTCGCGGATTCAGTTCCGGCAACACGTCGGCGACGATCTTCTCCACTCCGGATGACAGGGCCAGCGGTCGCAGGACCACGCCGTCGAGCCCTGAATATCCACGAATCTCACGTAGTAGAGCAGTGAGCCCTGCTGCGTCACCGCGATAGAACAGGGATTTCGGTGCATAGGGCGCGGCGGCCCATTCTTCGAGTTCGGCCAACGCATCGTCTGCTGCTCCCCGATCGGCGCCGAGCAGGACGTCGACGTCGAGCAGAACTCGCACGCTCCGGCCGATCTTCTCAGCATGATCGTGGACAAGCCGAGCGGTAGCACTGGCCTCGTTGACGTCAGGGGCAGAGATTCGGATGAGATCGCCGCGCTGCACTGCCAACTCGCGTGCCTCGGCACGTCTCGCGTCCACGGTGATCAGCGGCTGTCCCTGCGGCGAACGAGGAGTGATGGACGGCCCCTTGACCGAGAAGTTCTTTCCTTCGAAATCGACGTAGTGGAGCTTGTCCCGATCGATGAATCGGCCGGTCGCGGCATCTCGGATCTCGGCGTCATCCTCCCAGCTATCCCACAGCCGGCTGACCACCTCGATAGCTTCAGACGCTTCCTCCCATAAAGATTCGTTGCTCTGCAGAGTTTTCCGGCCGAACAGGGACACCTCCACGTCGGTATCCGACACCTCTACCTGCCACCCCGCCCTACCGGTGGACGAGAAGTCGATACTCGCAATCGCCTTGGAAATGTGGAACGGCTCGGTGTGTGTGACCGTTGCGGTGGGAATCAATCCGATCCGCGATGTCACTGCACTGAGCCGGGCCGCGGTCGCGACCGCTTCGAGCCGTCCACGCGTCGTATGTCGACCCTCTGCCTGCAGGGCAAACGAATCCGGAAAGAAGGCCAGATCTACCCCGCCGCGATCAGCGGCCGTCACAAGGTCCACCCAGTACGATGCTGTGAAGAGTTGTTCGGCCCGCGAATCCTCGCGGCGCCATGAATGGGGATGCGCTCCGGTACCTTCGAATTCGAGGCCGATCAGAAACGCTTCGGAACTACGCTCAGACATGTTCAGCCTTTCGTGTTGAGTAACTCACCCGACTACTCGCAAACTTGCTCCGACTTCGTGGAGCCAGGACTCTCGATTCCTCGAGACGGTCTTGGGCAGGCCGGCAAGTTGATGCCAGAAGGTTGTCAAACGCAATGATGGGAAGTGCTGTTGTGAGACTTTCGAGTGCTCAGCGATCCTCATGCCGGCACCCTTCTGTCGTCGTCGTGCCGTACCCGCAGTTCCTTCTCGAACGGGTGAATACCCACTTCCAGCGAAGTAAGTGTGGCGTCGTACAACGGCGTGTACCCGCTGGACAGGTAAAGCGCCACCGCTTCGGGTTGCCGAGGACCTGTCGTCAGGTACACCTTGCGATAGCCACGACGCGCGATCTCAAATTCCAGTTCTCGGACGACAATCTTTCCGAGACCTCGCCTCCGGTGGTCCGACGACGTCCAGATCCTCTTCAATTCAGCAGTAACGGAGTCGAATTGGCGAAACGCTCCCCCGGCAATCGGCTGACCATCGTGAACCAGAACCAACAGCGCTCCGCGCGGCGCCGCAAATTCTTCCGCCGGGTACGTCGTCAGATCCTCGAACACCGCCTCACGAGTTCCGCCGTATCTCGAACTGTATTCCTCGGCGAGTTCCGCAATGAGAGGCGCGGCTAACGGATCCTCTTGAGATACCGAACAGACCTCTATGCCACCGATTCCCACGATTTCCAGAGTCACAGCATTTCCTCCACTCCCCGGTTCAAGTCTTCCCGTCATTTTCTTCGCTCCCCCAGCCGGAACTGGTCCGGAGGCAACACATTTCCGTCCACCAGATCCGATACGAGTTCACCCAGCGCCGGACCGAATTTGAATCCGTGTCCGGAGAATCCTGCGGCGACAGTAACGGCCCCGACTCGGTCGATCACGAAATTACTGTCCGGCGTGCTGGTGTACAGGCAGGTCATCGACTCGACCTGCGCCGAATCCACTCCTGGCAACCATGATTCGGCATACACCACCAGACGATGCTGACCGGCAGCATCGGCGATGTAATCTCGCGTTTCCGGGGTCACTACCGGGCCCGTCGCATGCTCACCGATCTTGATGCCGTCCACGGATCCGAGTCCGTAGATTCCGGCGGTCTTCAGCTCCGCCCCGGCATGATGAACAAAGCTGGGCCATTGAACTTCCGGGTCGAGGGGCGCAAAATGTGCCGGCTGTTCCTGCGTCGTAACCAATGTCGGCAAGTCGATCGCCGAACGGAACCCGCTCCTGTCGATCAATTCTACGGTCCACGCCCCGGCCGCGATCACGACGTGCCGAGTTCTCAGCGTCTCGCGGTCAGTGATGACGTCGACACCGTACGACGCTTCCACCACCGACAGCACGCGGGTGTCATGGCGAACCTCCGCTCCAGCGAATGCTGCTCCCGCTTTCATCGCGGTAATCGCTCGATCTGCGTGCAGCCGTCCCGCATCGGGGTGATGCAGTACGGTGGTGTCGAATCGCAGTCCCGGCCAGCGCGCGGAGGCTTCGGCAGGAGTGAGGATCTCGCCCTTGATGCCGGCCTTTACCAGTATCCGAGCCTTGCTCAGCACTGCTTCGGGCAAGCCGTGGTCGACGGCACCTGTCAGCTCCAGGAACCCGATGTCAGTTGCAATCTCCAGTTCCCGCCACAGCGGCAAAGCCTCAGCAGCCAAGCCGGTGTACAGGTGATTGTCGTAGGCCTGCCGGTAGATACGCGAAGTACCGTGCGATGCACCATGTTTGTGGCTCGGACCGTACTGCTCGAGCTGGACGACACTCCGACCTCGCTTGGCGAGCCGCCACGCGGCGGAGGACCCGACGAGCCCTCCGCCGATGACGATTACATCGATAATTTCACTCATTGCCAAGTGCTCACTTGGTCTTCGGGAGACCGGGCGGGTTGATCAGCGAGGTGTCCACAGCTTCACCGGTGATATTCCAGCGTTCGAGGATCTGCTGGTACGTCCCGTTCTCGATAGTGCGGTTGATGGCGTCATTAATGGCTTTGATCAGTCCGTTGTCCTTCTTCACCAGCACTGCGATCTGACCTTGCAAGGAGTCACCGGCACCGGAGAACTCCCCCACCACCTCGGTTTCACCCGACTGCTTGGCATGGAACTGCGAAGACGGGTTCGGACCGAAGTAGGCATCGATACGACCCGACTGCAACGGCAGGTAGTAGTCGGTGGTGTTCTGGTAGTAGGTGATGTCGGTGGGCGCCAAGCCGGCAGCGACGTTTTGCTCACTCCATTTGACCAGCAGTGCTTCCTGATTGGTGCCGGAGCCGACTGCGATCTTCAGTCCTGCGACGTCCTTGGGATCCTTGACGGAGATTCCCGATCCCTTCTTCGCTTCAAAGGCCAAAGTGTCGAGGCGGTATGTCGCGAAGTCGTACTTTTCCTTGCGTTCCTCCGTGACAGTCACATTGGAGAGGAATGCATCTGCCTCCCCGGAGTCGACGCGGACAAAGTTCTGCGCCCAATCAGCCGTCTGCAGGTCTACCTTCAACCCGAGAACGTCGCCGATCAGGTAAGCGAAGTCGGTTTCGGATCCGATCAACGTCTTGTCGTCGTCGGCGTAGAACCTCAGGGGCGGAGCGGATCCGGCACTACCCGTGACCCGCAGTGTCCCGCGGTCACGAATATCCTGGGGCACCTCGGCTGCGATCGTGTCCACTGTGTCGGTGGTGATGCGATTCTGATCTGCGGTGAGGTTGTAACCCGCTGCGGCAGTGACCTGGCCGCCGTCGGGTTCGGCATCGGCACTGCTGCACGCAGCACTCAGTAGTCCGACAACGGCGAGAGCCGAGATGAGGAAGGTGGCGCGGCGGGATGGGGAGAACATCAAGGGTTCCTTTCAGGAAGTACTGGTGGGGCGTCAGAAGACGCGGGAAAGAAAAGCTCTGGTGCGTTCGTGAACCGGATTGTCGATGACCTGCGAAGGAGGGCCCTGCTCGACGATCACCCCGCCATCCATGAACACCGCGGTATCGGCGACTTCGCGGGCAAACCCGACTTCGTGTGTGACGATGACCAGAGTGGCGCCGTCACGGGCTAATTGGGCCAGCACCTCGAGAACTTCGCCGACCAGTTCAGGGTCGAGCGCCGAGGTCGGTTCGTCGAAAAGAATCACTGCCGGCCGCAGTGCCAGCGCTCGGGCGATAGCAACACGCTGCTGCTGGCCACCGGAGAGTTGCCGCGGATATTGGTCGGCCTTGTCGGCTACACCCACCCTTTCGAGCAAAGCCCGTGCTTCTCGGTACACCTCGTCACGATCGCGCTTCTGTGCCGACAGCGGCGCTTCCACCACGTTCTCGAGTGCGGTCAGATGTGGAAACAAGTTGAAGTTCTGGAATACGAACCCGATATGCGAGCGCTGCTTCAGGATGTCGCGGTCACGGAGTTCGTGGAGCCGATTTCCCTTGCGCCGGTAGCCGATCAGTTCTCCGTCGATCCGTACGGTCCCACGATCGACCTTCTCGAGATGATTGAGTGTGCGCAGCAACGTGGACTTGCCGGATCCGGACGGTCCGAGGATGACCGTTACCTCACCTTTGCGGACCAATAGATCAACTCCGGCAAGAACTTCCAGAGATCCGAACGACTTGTGGATCCCACGTGCTTCAACGGCATACACCGTATCGCCGATCAGTTCAGCGGTCATCGAGTAGCACCTCTCGGAATGTCGAGACGCGCATCACGAATCTGTTCGAACTTGTTGCGCACCTTCTGCAATGGAGTCAACGGGAGCGCCCGCACCGAACCTCGGGCATAGTGCCGCTCGACGTAGTACTGGACGATGGAAAGCAGGGTGGTGAGAATGATGTACCAGATGGTGGCGACCATCAACAACGGCACAACGCGGCCGTTGCGCCCGAAGATGACCTGCACCTGATAGAACAGCTCGGCGATCGCCATGGTCGAGACGATGGACGTGCCCTTGAAGAGTCCGATCACCTCGTTGGCAGCGTTCGGAAGTATTGCCCGCATCGCCTGCGGGAGAATGATCTTGAAGAACTGGCGACTACGAGGAATACCGAGCGAGTGGGCCGCTTCGATCTGGCCGTGGTCGACGGAGATGATGCCGGATCGGATGATCTCCGCCGAGTACGCTGCCTGATGTAGTGCCAAACCGATTACTGCTGCGGTGAATCCACCGATCACACCACTGACCTGGAACGTGAAGAACTCCGGGCCGAACGGTATTCCGAGTGACAGCGTCTGGTACAGGTACGTGATGTTGAACCAGAAGAGCAACTGCACAATCAGCGGAATCGAGCGGAACGCCCAAATATAGGTCCAGGCGATCACCTGCAGTACAGGATTCTTCGACAGCCGTCCGAGCGCCAGGAAGACCCCGAGGCCGAAACCGAGGAACGTTCCCCACAACGTCAGCTTGATCGTCATCCACAACGCCGCCAGCACCGATTTTGCCGTGAAGTACTGCGCGAATGTCGGCCAGTCCCAGCCGGGATTGACCACAAGCCCATGAATGAACTGGGCAAGAAGTATGAGCACAGTCGCGCTGATCACCCAGCGAAGCGGATGCCAGGTTCGAGCAACGACAAGTTCCGAATCCGGAAGTTTCTGCTGGGCCACCGACTCTTCGGGGCGAATATCGGTGGGCGCACTCACGGCGCACTACCTGACGGTGTGGACATCACAAATAGACCTTTCGAGAAGGGCGGGAACGCAACTGCGCGGGGCTGAAAGTGAACCGGATTCAGCGACAGTGACACGAAGCCGTGCGGCACAAGTCGATATGACGCCGACTGTGTGGCGCGTACGAAGTGGAACCCATGTGATGCCTTCCATCGGTCCTGGCGGTAGCACCCGCTCCCGAATGTTCGGTGGGTTGCTGCGACGTCGACGAGCCAGGTCTCTCGGTCGCTCTGGATGGTGAGCAAAGACTAGACGCAGAATTCGCACTCGTCAAATGTTGTATTTCCCTGCACTGCAAGGGAAATAGCGCCGATCGGAAGTTGAATTCGCACTGATTTCAACACTGTCCGAAGATCAAAACACAGTGTTGAATGGAAGAGCCGAAACTGCGGTGCCGAACCACCGAGAGCCCCTCGACCAGCCCTGCCGTACCGTCTGCAACGTGAGTGGACTAGACGCATTTATCATCCTGCTGGCCGGCGTGGGCGCGGGCGCAATCAACGCCGTCGTGGGAAGCGGAACCCTGATCACCTTCCCGACGCTCGTCGCGTTCGGTATGCCTCCGGTGACGGCGACGATGTCCAATGCCGTCGGACTGGTTGCCGGCGGCATCTCGGGAACCTGGGGATATCGACGCGAACTGTCGGGGCAATGGGATCGGCTGCGCTGGCAGATTCCGGCGTCATTTGCGGGTGCTGTTCTGGGATCATGGCTACTCCTGCATCTCCCCGAGAAGCTGTTCGAAACAATCGTGCCGATTTTGCTGATCCTTGCTCTGGCACTGGTTGTTCTGCAGCCACGCATCCAAGCCTGGGCGAAAAAGCGCTCCACCACCGAAATGGAACTCTCGCCCACACGGCTGATGGTTCTGACCGGCGGAACGTTTGCCGTCGGCATCTACGGCGGGTATTTCACCGCTGCGCAGGGCATTCTTCTGATCGGTGTGATGGGGGCCATCCTGCCCGAAACCCTGCAGCGAATGAACGGCGCCAAAAACCTACTCGCACTGATCGTCAACATCGTCGCAGCCGTTATGTACACGACCCTGAGATTCGATCAAATCAACTGGGCCGCTGCGGGATTGATCGCCGTGGGTTCACTCGCCGGAGGAGTGCTCGGAGCCCGCTACGGCCGCCGACTCTCCCCGACCGCGCTGCGTGCCACCATCGTCGTCGTCGGCTTGATCGGTCTGTGGCGTTTGCTCGCTTAACTGCCCACTTCAGTCGCTGCTCCCACATACTGGAGATATGACCAAGACCGCGGATCAAACCCAGTGGACTTACCTGATGGACATGGACGGAGTTCTTGTTCACGAAGAGCACTTGGTGCCCGGTGCGGATGTCTTCCTCGCAGAGTTGGCGTCAAACGAGATTCCGTACATGGTGCTCACCAACAATTCCATCAGGACACCGCGAGACCTGCGCGCCCGCCTGCTCAATTCCGGTCTCGACATCCCCGAGAAGTCGATCTGGACATCGGCACTTGCGACGGCCACATTCCTCGGCAACCAGCGACCTCACGGCAGTGCGTATGTCGTCGGCGAATCCGGTTTGACGACAGCCCTCCACGACATCGGATATGTCCTGACCGACAGCGATCCCGATTACGTCGTCCTGGGTGAGACACGCACCTATTCGTTCGAGGCAATCACCACTGCTATCAGGCTCGTCGAGCGAGGTTCACGTTTTATCGCCACCAATCCCGACGCCACCGGACCCTCACGCGACGGTTCCCTCCCGGCCACAGGTTCCGTCGCAGCCCTCATCACCAAGGCCACAGGACGCGAGCCGTACTACGTCGGTAAGCCGAACGCACTCATGATGCGGTCTGCACTACGGGCGATCGGTGCCCATTCCGCCAATACGTTGATGATCGGCGACCGGATGGACACCGACATCGTGTGCGGTCTCGAAGCCGGACTGCAGACAATTCTTGTGATGACCGGAATTTCCACGCGGGCTTCCGTGGAACTTTTTCCGTACCGACCCACCATCGTGCTGGAATCTGTGGCCGAGCTCGTCGGAACTACGACGGATCCGTTCCGTAACGCTAAGAACAATTCCTGACCCTGGGATTCGGAGATGCGATGCGATGAGCGGTGGCCGCCCACCTGGTAATCGGAGTGGGCGGCCATGCAGACGTAGTCGCCATCGAAGATCATTGCCACCTCGACGAGATGAACATTTGTCCAACAAATCGGATTTCAGCGTCTAAGGTCTTGAGGGATCAATCCCCTACGCATCCGAGGTGGCTCGTGTCAGTTCCTCCCCGCAGTGTCTCCCGTCGCGCCGTCCTGACCGGCCTGGCCGCACTCGGTGGCGCCACCCTGCTGCCTGCCACCGCGCACGCCACCCCCGTTCTGCGCCAGGCGCCGGACACTGTGGCGGGGTTGATCCGCAACCCTGAATTCGGCAACGGCGTCATGGCCGGAGTGCCTCGTACCGACGGCGCGACGCTGTGGACGCGGGTGGGCGGAGCATCCGGCACGGGCAGTGCGGGCAGCAGTTCCGGCA
>NZ_JASHKR010000018.1:0-45769 GCF_030056815.1 Rhodococcus sp. IEGM 1379 | reverse complement strand
GCTTGGGCAGTGCCGGCAGCAGCACCGGCAGCTTGGGCAGTGCCGGCAGCAGCACCGGCAGCTTGGGCAGTGCCGGCAGCAGCACAGTCGGCGGCGAGCTGGCATTGATCGTGTCGACGCGCGAGGACCTGTCCAGCCCAGTGCTCGCCGAGCGGGTGCAGGTTCGCGAAGACGCTGACGGCACAGTGCATTTCGATGCCAGCGGGCTGGCCCCAGGCGAAACCTACTACTACCAGTTCCGAGGCGACGGAAACGAATCGCCGGTCGGTCGCTTCCGGACGCTGCGGCCTGCCGATTCCAACGAACCGGTCCGCATCGGCTGGTTCACCTGCCAGGGCTTCGAAGAAGGCTACTACGCGGCGCACCGGCACCTCGCTGAGGAGGACCTCGACTTCGTCGTGTGCCTCGGCGACTACGTGTACGAGTTCACCAAGCCGGGGGTTCGGGGCCTTGACATGAACCCGTTCCCGCAGAACCTCGAGGGTATGCGGGAGAAGTACCGCAAGTACCGCACGGACGCCGACCTACGGCTGATGCACAGCCAGCACGCCTTCATCCCGATCTGGGATGACCACGAGTTCCGAAACAACTACAGCCAGGACGGCTGGACCTTCCCGGTGATCGCGCCGATCGACAGCGCGATCGGGTTCCAGCAGAAGAAGCAGTGGGCGTGGCAGTCGTGGTTCGAGCACATGCCGGTGCCGCGCTTCTCCGACGACCCGCTCCGGACCTACCGCTCGCTGCGGGCAGGCAAGACGGTGGAACTGTTCGCGCCGGACAGTCGGCAGTACCGCGACGTGCAACCGTGCGGCGATGTGGACCACACCGTCTGCCCGGACGCCGACGCTCCCGGCCGGACCATGCTGGGCGCGACGCAGAAGAGTTGGCTGCTGGGCGGCCTGGCCCAGTCCGACGCACAGTGGAAGGTCATTGCGAACGCCAGCATGATGATGGGCATGGTGACCGAGGACGACGGTGCCCGCGGCTACTACGACACGTGGGACGGGTACGGCGCCGAGCGGACCGAGATCCTGTCCGCTGCGGCAGAGTCCGTCGAGAACCTGGTCCTGGTCACCGGCGACGACCACGACGGGTGGGCGGGCGAGTTGTGGAACACCGGATTCGCGCCGGGCACGCTCAGCGGTGAACAGGGAAACACGCCTGGTACCCAGCGCGCAGGAGTCGAGTTCGTCGTTCCTTCAGTCACTTCCGCCAACACCGGGGACGGCGGCGCAACCGGCAGCGGAGACAACACCGCTGCGGCGCACGCCGAAGAGGCCAGCCGTCGGGCCAAGAACCCCCACGTCAAGCATGTCGACATGGTCAGCCACGGCTACGGAGTCCTCACGTGCGATCAGAATGAGGCGCGCATGCAGTTCCGGTCTGTGGACAAGCTGAACCCGAATGCGGGCGTGACGACGTCGAAGACCGTGCGGACGCCGAGTGGACAGTCGGTGATCGAAGCAGTGTGATCCGTAAAAACTCCGCCCGCCCGAGAAAACTTCTCGGGCGGGCGGAGTCGTAAGACGTCGAAATCTCTAGCCTAGAGCTCGCTTCAGATCTGCAAGCAGATCCACCGTGTCTTCGAGGCCCACGGATAAGCGCACAACACCGTCTGTAATGCCCACTGCTGCACGGCCTTCCGGACCCATGGCCCGGTGCGTCGTGGTAGCAGGATGGGTGATCAGAGACTTCGAGTCACCCAGGTTATTGGAGATGTCAATGACCCGCAAACCGTTGAGAACCTCGAACGCACGCTTCTTGCCGTCACCACCAGGAGCATTGAGCTCGAAGGTGACAACCGTTCCGCCGCCGCTCATTTGAGACTGCGCAAGCTCGTACTGCGGATGCGACTTCAAATACGGGTACTTGACCCACTTGACGCCGGGGTGCGCTTCGAGCATTTCTGCAATCTCGAGAGCCGAAGCCACAGAGTGCCGCAGACGTACCGGCATGGTCTCGAGGCCCTTGAGCAAGGTCCACGCATTGAACGGACTGAGCGCAGGTCCGGTGTGCCGCATCAATTCCCGGACGGGACCACTGATGTATTCCTCGGTACCGAGGATCGCGCCGCCGAGCACGCGGCCCTGACCGTCGATGTGCTTGGTGCCGGAGTACACAACGACGTCGGCACCCAATTCGAGGCTGCGCTGCAGAAGCGGCGTCGCGAAGACGTTGTCCAGCACCACCTTTGCGCCGGCTGCATGCGCAAGTTCGGATACGCGTCGTACGTCCACCAACGACTGCATGGGGTTGGACGGCGTTTCGAAGAACACCGCAGTGGTCGGCACAGACAGCGCCTCTTCCCACTGCGCGTTGTCTTCACCGTCGACAAAGACGACTTCGACGCCCCAACGCGGGAGGATTTCGTTGCACACCACGAAGCATGAACCGAAGAGGCTGCGCGCGGCAACCAAACGGTCGCCGTTGCCCAGCAGCGCGCCCAAAGCCGTGAATACGGCGGACATTCCACTGGCCGTCGCGAAGCACGCTTCGGCACCTTCGATGAGGCGCAGACGCTCTTCGAACATCTTGACCGTCGGATTGCCGTAGCGGGAGTAGACAAAATGGTCTACCTCACCGGTGAAGGCTTGTTCGGCGGCTTCTGCACTCTCGTAGACGAATCCGGAGTTGAGGAACAATGCTTCGGAGGTTTCCTCGAAGCCCGTTCGCATCAATCCGCCGCGAACACCGAGCGTGCCGAGCCCTACATCGTCCGGCAGCGCCCGTTGAAATGCGCCGCCCTGAGGAATTCCGCTCACTGCTGCCTCCACGGCAAGCCGATGGCCCGCCAACCTACAACTCCGCGGTGTCCGTCGGCATCCAAGGCACCTTCGAATCCGTCGAGCACGTTGTACGACGGACCGATGCCCGCCGCAGTCGCGATTTCTGCTGCGCCGATGGACCGTTGTCCGGATCGGCAAAGGAAGATCACGGGATTGTCGGAACCGGAAACTATGCCGGATTCCTTCAACTGGTCGACAAAATTGTCGTTGCGTGTGCCGTTCGGGTAGCTCACCCATTCGATCATCACGGCCGACTTGCCGAGGGACGTGACATCGGGGATACCGACGTACTTCCACTCCGCGTCGGTCCGCACGTCGACAAGCACTGCGTCGGGGTTTTCGCGGAGCAGCGCCCAGGCTTGCTCCGGCGTCAGATCGCCTGCGTAACTCACGTCGTCCATGTTTTCACAGCACCGCCATTTTCACCGCACCGCCCCGAGCACCACTGTGGGCGATCAGCTGCAGACGTCCCAACCTTCACCGTCGCGCGTGAACGTCCAGGCCTCGACCTTATTTCCCAGCCCGCCGCCAGAAAGCCTGACATCAGCTTGGGCGCGGTCACCGGTGACTACGGGATTATCGACGCCGGCCAGCTCGACCTCGCCGTTCGCAGCTGCGAGCGCATCGCTCTGCTTGTCGAAGTTCGCGCAGGTCAGAGCCTGCAGAGTCTTGGTGTCGTTCTTGTTGTGCGCGGCAACGTAGTCCGCGACGGTGCGCGAGATCCGATCGGTTTCGGTGACATTGTCCTCGGCCGGTGACATCGCGGACGCAACGAAGATTCCTCCGAGGATCAGCGCAACGATTGCCACTGCCAGGAGAAACGGTCCGGCTGAGGCTGTCTTGTTTTCGGAGTTGTCGGAATCGCGTGGCTGGTCACTCATGGAACCAATAATCCCCCACAATCACAGCTTGTGGGCTGCCAAGGAGTGGACCCCTACCCTTCTGTTCCCTCACAGCGGAACAATGGGAAGAAAGAAAAGGTTTACCCACACAGATTCGAGTGGGAGTGTGAACCGGTCGAGCCGCAATCACGACACCGCGCTTAGGTTCGGCTAAATTGATTTATTGTCGATACGTTGTCCGAACTTCGAAGAAGGTAGCTGTCTACAGATGACTGACTCCAATCGCCCACTCCGAGTCGCGATCGTCGGCGCCGGCCCCGCCGGCATCTACGCAGCCGACGCACTCATGAAGTCCGACACCGCAGTCTCCGGCCGCGGCGTCAGCATCGACCTCTTCGAGCGCATGCCCGCGCCCTTCGGACTCATCCGCTACGGCGTCGCACCAGACCACCCGCGCATCAAAGGCATCATCACCGCCCTGCACAAGGTCCTCGACAAGCCGCAGGTCCGCCTCCTCGGCAACATCGACTACGGCACCGACATCACCCTCGACGACCTCCAGACGTTCTACGACGCCGTCATCTTCTCCACCGGCGCCAATGCCGACCGCGCACTCGGCATCCCCGGCATCGACCTCGACGGCAGCTACGGCGCCGCCGACTTCGTCTCCTGGTACGACGGCCATCCCGACGTCCCGCGCGAATGGCCGCTCGAAGCCGAGAAGGTCGCTGTCCTCGGTGTCGGCAACGTCGCCCTCGATATCGCCCGTGTCCTCGCCAAGACCGGCGACGAACTTCTCCCCACCGAGATCCCCGCCAACGTCTACGAGGGCCTCAAGAACAACAAGGCCGTCGAGGTCCACGTCTTCGGACGACGCGGCCCCGCCCAGGCCAAGTTCACGCCCCTCGAACTGCGTGAGCTCGATCATTCGCCCACTATCGAGGTCATCGTCGACCCCGAGGACATCGATTACGACGAGGGTTCCGAGCAGGCTCGCCGTAACTCCAAGCAGGTCGATATGGTTGCGAACACCTTGCAGGACTGGGCAATTCGCGACGTCGGAAACCGCCCGCACAAGCTGTTCCTGCACTTCTTCGAATCTCCCACCGAGGTTCTCGGCGAAGACGGCAAGGTTGTCGGTCTCCGCACCGAGCGCACTGCGCTCGACGGCACCGGAAACGTCAAGGGCACCGGCACCTACAAGGACTGGGACGTTACGGCCGTCTACCGCGCTGTCGGTTACCTCTCGCAGAACGTCACGCAACTGCCGTTCGACGACCAGGCCGGCACCGTCCCCAACGACGCCGGACGTGTTGTTGCCGACGAAACCGCTGAGGGCGAGGCCCGGTTCATGCCGGCCACCTACGTCACCGGTTGGATCAAGCGCGGTCCCGTCGGCCTCATCGGCCACACCAAGGGCGACGCCAACGAGACCGTCGCCAACCTCCTCGAGGATTCGACCAAGTTCACCCCCGCCGCACACCCCGATGAGAATGCCGTCGTCGAATTCCTCGAAGGCAAGCAGGTTCCGTACACGACGTGGCAGGGCTGGTACCGCCTCGATGCGCACGAGCGCAGCCTCGGCGAGCCCGAAGGCCGTGAGCGCATCAAGGTCGTCGAGCGTCACGACATGTTGAAGGCATCCGAGCCCGACAGGGCCTGATAGTCGGACCCCGACACCGCCTAATAGTCGGACCCCGACACCGCCTGATAGTCGGACCCCGACACCGCATAACAGCAGGTCAAACAGACCGATCGGCCCGATATGACGATGATTCGCTCCAGAGCGACTCACGTCACATCGGGCCGATCTTCTGTGCAAGGTCATATTGGCAGCGTGCAAAATAGATGGTGTGTTTGATGCCCACGTCCACATCATCGATCCGCGCTTCCCGCTGGTCGAGAATCACGGGTACCTACCCCAACCCTTCACAGTCGCCGACTACCGGTCCAAAGTCGCTTCTCTCGACGGTCTCCGGGTGGACGGCGGAGCAGTCGTCACCGCGTCCTATCAGGGCACCGATCAGGAGTACCTGAAGGCCGCGCTCGCCGAACTCGGCCCGGGGTGGGTTGGCGTCACCGCACTCGGACACGACGCCACCGACGAGGACATCGTTGCGCTCGACGCTATCGGCGTTCGCGCAGTCCGGTTCAACCTTCGGCGCGGAGCAACCGACCTGAGGGAACTCTCGGATCTGGCCAACCGAGCCTTCGATCTGGTCGGCTGGCACGCCGAGTTCTACGTCGACGCCACCCTCCTGCTCTCTCTCGAACCTGTTTTCGCGAAACTGCCCGCCGTCGCCATCGACCATCTAGGCATGTCGACGCGGGGGCTCCCCTATCTACTCAACCTGGTCGACCGCGGCGTGAAGGTCAAAGCCACCGGCTTCGGCCGCACCACCATCTCCGATGTCGGCGACGTGCTCCGTCAAATCCACCGGGTCAATCCGCAAGCCTTGATGTTCGGGACGGATCTACCCGGAACCCGGGCCCGCCGCGCCTTCGAGAGCCACGACCTCGACGTGATCGCCGAGGCCGTCGGCGACGACCTCCCGGCAGTGATGGGTGACACTGCCCGAGCCTGGTATCGGTGCGAATCTCGAACCGCTGCTCACACCAAAACGACTGCGCCCAGCCAGAGTCCGGCCGCAACCAACGCGCCGAACAGTTCCACCACCATGGACAACCCGACGGCTTTCACCGCGTGAAGCGTCGACGCCCACGCAATGTTGACATTGCGTAGCCGTACCCATTCCGCGACATAGGTTCCCAGGACAAATCCGAGGAACAACCCCACGACGGGGACCACGAAGAATCCGACGATGCCGACAACACCGCCGATCATCACGGACAGGTTGGGAACTCCCCCGTCGCGCATCCGCTGACCCGGCCACGTGTATTTCACGACGCCCGTGATCACCAAGACCAGAGCCGCCAGTGCGAATACCGTCCACGCGGTAGCGCCACCGGTCATCAAGGCCCACACCAGTATTGCCGCCAAGATCAGCAGGGTTCCCGGAATGATCGGCACGACAACACCGACCAAGCCGACCAAAATAACGAGTCCTACAACAACTTCGGCCGCTGAACTCATCCGACGGGGCGAACCTTCGACGCGGCCTCACGGGCACGGGCGCGGGCGGTCTCGACATCAACGGCCGTCGATACGGCGACACCCATCCGTCGACGCAGGAAGCTTTCCGGCTTTCCGAAGAGTCGGAGTTCGGTTTCGGGAACCGCGAGAGCCTCTGCAACACCGTCGAATCCGATGCCCTTCGCCTCCACACCGCCGTAGATGACTGCCGACGCACCCGGCGAGGTGAGCGTTGTATCGACCGGCAATCCCAGGATCGCACGCGCATGAAGTTCGAACTCCGAGAGTCGTTGGGTACGCAGCGTCACCAATCCGGTGTCATGCGGACGCGGGCTGACTTCGGAGAAGTACACGTCGTCGCCCTTGACAAACAATTCGACACCGAAGATTCCACGGCCACCCAGCGCGGTGGTGACCTTTTCGGAAACCGCACGCGCCGCAGCGAGCGCAACGTCGGACATACGCTGGGGCTGCCAGGACTCGATATAGTCACCGGCCTGCTGCAGGTGCCCGATCGGTTCGCAGAACGACGTGGCCACACTGCCGTCGACGGATACGGCCCGAACCGTCAATTGTGTTATCTCGTAATCGAAATCAACGAAACCCTCGACAATGACGCGGCCGTGATTAACACGTCCGCCGGCCATCGCGTAATCCCACGCGGCACCGAGCTCGTCGGCAGAACGTACAGTCGACTGCCCCTTACCCGAGGACGACATGACGGGCTTGATGACGCACGGGAATCCGATGCGTTCCGTCGCAGCCTGCACTTCTTCGAGTGAATCCGCGAAAGCGTACGGCGACGTGGGCAGCCTCAATTCTTCGGCAGCAAGGCGGCGGATGCCTTCACGATTCATGGTCAACTGTGTTGCCCGGGCCGTGGGGATCACCACGGTCTCACCACGTTCTTCGACAACGGCCAGCGCATCGGTGGCGATGGCCTCGATCTCGGGAACCACAAAATGCGGCTTTTCCAGTTCGATCACGGCAAGCAAGGCCTCGGGGTCGCTCATGTCGACGGTGTGGGCCCGATGTGCAACCTGGTGCCCCGGAGCGTTGGAGTACCGATCTACCGCAATCACTTCGACGCCCAACCGCTGCAACGCGATGATGACTTCCTTGCCCAGTTCACCCGAGCCCAGCATCATCACTCGGATCGCATTCTCGGTGAGTGGCGTGCCGAAATGGAGGGGCAAAACGGACGGGTGCGGTGTCACATCAAGCGAGGGTGTCGAATCAAGCTGCATGGGTGCGACTATATGCCAATCCCGATGCAGGTCAGAGCTAGTCAGGTTCAGCGGACTGCTCTCACGAGTGGGCAAGGTGACGGGTTCAGGCCTGCCCGGCAATATGACGCTTCGGCACCACACCGCTGACATCTCGCGCTTTGACGAGGTTTCGGCCACTTTCCTTGGCGTCGTACATTGCCTCGTCGGCCGCGATCATCAACGCAGCCAATCGCGGTGTCGGGTGGTCTACCCACGCAAGTCCGATGCTGACCGTGCTGGCAACGCCGGAGGCTGTCGATTCCTCGACCTGCGCTGACCGGATCGCCTCCGCGACTTCCGAGGCGCGGGCGAAGCTGGAACCGATGAGCAGGACAGCAAATTCCTCGCCGCCCAGCCTTCCGACCAGATCGGTGTCCGACACCCGATCGGCCGCGCGGGCAGCGAAGTCCGCGAGCACGGAATCTCCGCCCATGTGCCCGTAGGTGTCGTTGATGTTCTTGAAGTGGTCGAGATCAAGCATCAGCAAGCCGACGGGCGATTGCGTTTCTGTTTCATGCCGAAGTTGTTCCTCGGCTTGTCTGAGGAAGGCTCCCCGCGAGAGAACTCCCGTGAGGTTGTCGTATTCGACGGCTCGGAACAGCTCACGCTCAGCTGCTCGACGCTCCTGTGTGGCACACGCCACTGCAATCGGCCCCAGCGCGATCAGCGTGACTGCGATCGACGTGATGACATCCTCCGACCAGTTCGTGGGGTCCTGTTCGCCGACATCCAGACGTCCCGTGCCGGCCATCATGAGTGTCCACACCGACCAGACCACTGAGACAAAGGCTGTGCTCGGAACCGAGATACGGGTGGCGCACCACAGCAGCGCCGGAATGGGGAGGACGAGAGCGATCGGCCCCTCGATCCTGAGCGCGATCGGAACGCAGGCTGCGGTCGCGAGCAGCGGAACCATCATCGTTCCGATGGTCCTCAATGTCAGTTTTCTGCAAAGGTCCGCAAATCCGGAGGGAATAGTCACGGACAGAATCAGCGGCAGCACCAAGAGATACGCCATGAACTCCGTACTGCCCCAGTGAACGAATGTGTCGGTGAACGATTCCTCCCGAATCACCCGATCCAGCAGTCCTGCGGTCGAAGCAGTTGCGATGGCACTCGCCGCGCCGAGAATGACCATCCACATCAACGCATTCGAATCGACAAGCCGAAACGGTATGCGCTTCGTGCAGCGGAGCAAGAGCACACCGAATGTGACACCGACCAGATTTGCGCCGTTCAGTTGCACTGCCATCGCCAGAGTGCTGCCTGTCAGCAAATCAGCACTCAAATAGCCGACCATCGCGGCTATCCAGGTGGGCCACTCGATCAAGACAGGCCACCGCATCATCATTCCCAGCAACAACGCGTTTGCGCACCAGAAGGTTGCCAGAAGCCCGGGTGCCCGGGTGAGAATTCCGACGAGGGCCGCGGCCAGGACAACAACGAAGACAATGAGTAACCGCACTGTGCGACTCATTCTTGTCATCGTTCACCTCACCCCGGATTTAATACCTAGGCACAGTGGAGGAGATCCTCGAACTGCCCGATAGACCAGCCTAGCTACGCAACAGTTAACAGTCACTGGTCCATCGTACGCAACCCGCTCGACCGAACAACAGGCAAAGCGGAAAAACGTATTGCCCCCCATCCGAATAGACGGACAGGAGGCAATACGAAGCGATCAAACTACCACAGTACCGAGCGCTCAGTACGTGGGTCGAAGCTTATTCGGAGGATCCGCCGAGGAGTCCACCGAGCGAGCCGGCTCCACCGGTTTCGCTGGATCCGTCGGCCAGCGAAGAGGTGTCGACGGACTTGAGGAAAACACCGAGTGCAGCGAGCAGAGGTCCGAGTGTGCTGAGCGATCCGAACATAGGAGTTTCTCCTGTTATGTGAGGTGGTGTGGTTGTTCAGCGCTGCTTCGGTCGCAGGCGGTGACCGAAGCAGTCCGGGAACCCATGGCACAGAGGGGCAGAAATTCTGTCATCCCCTGTGACATCCCGAGCTGTGATGCAGCGCACGAAACTGCGCTGATTGCATTTATAGACGGCCCCATCTCGATTGTCGAGCTATCTGACCGCTAATTAACGTTACCGCGCTTAACATTTTCAATAAACCTGCAGGTAAAGTCGATTATTTTCAGTAACGGAACAATAACAATGTGTTATAGATCACACTAATTCCTGGGCAAACGGGACTAGCAGACAACTTTCAGACACATTTTGTCACATTACGGTCGTAACCCCTCAGCTGCCGTCGCCACTCCACGTTCAATTCGGAATAACCTCAGCAATCGCACGAGTCGGTGCCCGCAAGGATGCGCATCTGTCATACCGTGTGCATGTGATCAATCCGGAACGCGTGGCAGCCCGATCGGGATCGCCGTGCTAGCAAAACTGCTCAAGGCATACCTGCCTCCGTACCGTTGGCTCCTCGCAGGAGTGCTGGCACTACAACTGTTCGGCGCAATCGCGGCACTCATTCTGCCTACCTTGAATGCCCGAATCATCGACGACGGCGTCGCTCGCGGCGACACCGGATTCATCATGTCGACCGGCGGAATCATGCTGCTGGTCTCCTTGGCAACGATCCTTGCCTCGGTAGCTTCGACGTTCCTCGCTGCCAAGTCCTCGATGGGCTTCGGTCACGACGTCCGAGCAGCGGTCTACAAGGCAGTCGGCAGCTTCTCCGATCGCGAGTTCTCCGGTTTCGGAGCGCCCACGTTGATCACCAGAAACACCAACGACGTACTGCAGATCCAAACCCTCGTGATGCTGACTGCGTCGATGCTCGTCAGTGCCCCGCTCATGTGCATCGGCGGAATCGTCATGGCCCTGCGGGAGAACCTGCAAATGTCATGGCTCTTGACTATTTCGGTGCCGCTTCTGGGTATTACCGTCGCGGTGGTCATCGCCCGACTGATCCCGCACTTCCGCACCATGCAGACCCGGATCGACAACATTAACCGCTCACTTCGTGAGCAGCTCACAGGTATGCGCGTCATCCGCGCGTTCGTCCGCGAACCCGACGAAACGATGCGTTTCGACAAAGCCAACAAGGAACTGACCGACACGGCCATGCTCATCGGCCGGTATCAAGCTGTACTCATGCCGACGATCATGCTGATCGCCAACATGTCCAGCGTCGCGGTCCTGTGGTTCGGTGCGCACCTCGTCGACACCGGCGACATGCAGATCGGACAGATCAGCGCATTCCTCGCCTACGTCATGCAGATCCTGATGTCCGTCCTGATGGCAACGATGCTGGCCGTCGTCATTCCTCGCGCCGCTGTCTGCGCCGACCGCATCACCGAAGTGATCGACACCGAGCCGTCGGTGCCGGCGCCGTCGCAGCCCCTACGCCCGACAAACCCGTACGGCGTCGTCGAGTTCGGTGGAGCCGGGTTCAGTTACCCAGGTGCCGAAACTCCCGTCCTGAGCGGTGTGTCGATGCGTTGCCTACCCGGAACGGTCACAGCCATCGTCGGTAGTACCGGCAGCGGCAAGTCCACCCTCGTTTCACTCATCCCGCGCCTCGTCGACGTCACGGCCGGAGCTGTCCTGATCGACGGCCTGGACGTCCGCGGCTGGGATCAGGACGAACTGTTCACCAACTTCGGTTACGTGCCGCAGAAGGCCTATCTGTTCGCCGGGACCATCGCCACCAACATCAGGTACGGAAACCCAGCCGCAACCGACGCGGATATCTGGGATGCACTCACCATCGCGCAAGCCGACGGCTTCGTCCGTGAGCTTTCGCAGGGCCTGGACTCACCGATCTCCCAAGGCGGAACGAACCTCTCCGGTGGTCAGCGTCAACGACTGGCCATCGCCCGCGCCGTCGTCCGCAAGCCGCGGATCCTCGTGTTCGACGATTCCTTCTCGGCACTCGACATGCACACCGATGTAGCCGTCCGCGCCGCACTACGCGCAGTCACGACCTCGACAACAGTCATCGTCGTCGCGCAACGTATTTCTTCCATTATCGACGCCGACCAGATCATGGTCCTCGACGACGGGTCGCCCGTCGGACTCGGTGACCACAACTTCCTCCTGGCCAACTGCCCCACGTACCAAGAGATCGTGGCGTCCCAGATTCCCGCGGAGCTGAGCGCATGACCAATCCGCAGGATCCCACCTTCGGCGCGGCCAATCGCCAGTATCTCGACGACACCCCTACCGTCGTCTTCGCGAAGATCCCGGCAGAACCTGATGCCTCCGACAACCCCACTGCGCCGGCCGATCCCCCACCCGGCGACGGCCCCGTGCCCAAGCCTGCGGGCGACGCCGAACCCAAACCACCACCGGCGTCGGCCACGCCGGCCACCAAACCCAAGCAGTTCAAAGCCACGATGAAACGGCTTCTGGCACTGCTGAAGCCGCACAAGCTTGCCGTATTCGTCGTACTTGTTGCGACGATCAGCAGTATCGCGCTCTCGGTTGCGGTTCCCAAGATCCTGGGCCACGTCACCGACCTCATCTTCGCCGGATTCATCGGCAAGAGCCTGCCTGCTGGTCTCACTCGCGAACAGGCCGCGGAAGCCATTCGTGCATCGGGTAATTCGACGTTCGCGGATCTCGTCGCCAACTCGTCCGACGTCGTTCCGGGCGTCGGACTGGACTTCGATGCCATCGGCAAGGTCATCATGCTCGCCATCGGCGTGTACGTACTGGCATCGTTGCTGGCCTGGGTCGAAGCGTTCCTGCTCAACATCATCGTGCAGCGAACGATCTACAAGTTGCGTGCCGAAGTCGAAGCGAAAATTCACCGACTTCCGTTGCCCTACTTCGACAGAACACCACGCGGCGAAGTCCTCAGCCGTGTCACCAACGACATCGACAACGTGGCGTCTACCTTGTCTCAGACGTTAACCTCGCTGCTGACATCCGTGTTGACGGTCATCGGTGTCCTCGTGATGATGTTCGTCATTTCGCCGATGCTCTCGCTGATCGCGCTGATTGCCGTGCCCGTGTCGGTACTGCTGGTAGCCCGCGTCGCAAAGCGCGCCCAGGTTCTCTTCAAAGCGCAGTGGGAAGAAACCGGCAAGATCAACGCACAGATCGAGGAAACCTACAGTGGCCGCGATCTGGTCCGTGTCTACGGACACCAGGCCGAGGCCGAGCGCGAGTTCGCGGTACAGAACAAGAAACTGCTCGACGCGTCGTTCGGCGCCCAGTTCCTGTCCAGCCTGATCATGCCGGTGATGAACTTCGTCGGAAATATCACGTACGTGCTGCTCGCAGTGGTGGGCGCGCTCAAAGTTGCCAGCGGCAACATGTCACTTGGCGACGTCCAGGCGTTCATCGTCTACTCACGCCAGTTCAGCTCGCCGCTCACCCAGATCGCATCGATGTCGTCCAGCCTGCAGTCCGGGGCGGCGTCGGCGGAACGCGTCTTCGAACTGCTCGACGAGCCCGAACAGTCCCCCGACATCGACGTTCCGCTCGTGCCCGAGCAGGCCGGCCGTCATCGCAGCGTCGGCACTGTCGTTTTCGACAACGTCTCGTTCCGCTACGACAAGGACAAGCCGCTCATCGAGAACGTCAGCCTCACTGCCGAATCCGGTCAGACCGTCGCAATCGTCGGTCCCACCGGCGCCGGCAAGACAACCCTCGTCAACCTCATCATGCGGTTCTACGAAGTCGATTCCGGTCGAATAACCATCGACGACATCGACATCTCGCACATGCGTCGCGCGGACCTCCGCAAGCATGTCGGCATGGTCCTGCAGGACACCTGGCTGTTCGGCGGCACCATTCGCGAGAACATCGCCTACGGTCGCATCGGTGCCAGCGAACACGACATCCAAGAAGCCGCCCGAGCAGCATTCGTGGACCGTTTCATCCACACCCTGCCCGACGGCTACGACACCGTGCTCGACGAGGAAGCGTCCAACATCAGTTCGGGCGAGAAGCAACTCATCACGATCGCCCGAGCGTTCCTGTCCGAGCCCTCACTCCTGATCCTCGACGAGGCAACCAGCTCCGTCGACACCCGCACGGAACAGCTTGTGCAGCAAGCCATGTCCGCTCTACGGACCGGGCGCACCAGCTTCATCATCGCGCACCGACTCTCCACCATCCGTACTGCAGATCTGATCGTGGTGATGGAAGCCGGTCAAATCGTCGAACAGGGC
Source organism: Rhodococcus sp. IEGM 1379 (assembly GCF_030056815.1). Taxonomy (GTDB): domain Bacteria; phylum Actinomycetota; class Actinomycetes; order Mycobacteriales; family Mycobacteriaceae; genus Rhodococcus_F. The sequence goes on along the minus strand of NZ_JASHKR010000018.1, from coordinate 31,643 downwards.
ACACACGATCAACTGATCGCCCACGGCGGTGCGTACTTCCGCCTCTACAACGCACAATTCGAGGGCGCCGCGGTCTAATTCAACGCCCCAGGAGTGTGATCGCAGACTCCTGATACCGACATAGTGCCCCGGGGCACACACTTCTGGCCCGACAGGTTACCGTCGGGCCAGAAGCAATTTCACCGTCGGAAATGGAGTTCGTGTGTCTGCAGAAACCGTGGAGAAAAAGGGCCCGCTCGCGGGTATTCGGATCGTCGAATTCGCCGGACTGGGACCAGGTCCGCACGCGGCGACACTTCTGGCCGACATGGGTGCCGACATCGTCATCGTGCAGCGCGCCGCCCCGATCCCGCAGGATGCCGGCTCAACTGATCAGATCAAGCGCGGACGCCGCATCGTCGAAGCCAACCTCAAGGATCCGGCCGACGTCGCAAAGGTCCTGGACCTGATCGAGCGCGCCGACGTCGTCATCGAGGGCTTCCGTCCGGGCGTCATGGAACGCATGGGCCTGGGCCCCGACGTGGCCCTCGAGCGCAATCCTCGTCTGGTCTACGGCCGTATGACGGGCTGGGGCCAGGAAGGCCCGCTGGCCAGCGCAGCCGGTCACGACATCAACTACATCTCCCTCACCGGTGTCCTCAACGCCATCGGCCGCAAGGGTGAACGCCCCGTTCCGCCGCTCAACATGGTCGGCGATTTCGGCGGCGGTTCCATGTTCCTGATCTTCGGCATCCTGTCCGCCCTCGTCGAACGCTCCGTCTCCGGCAAGGGGCAGGTCGTCGACGCCGCCATGGTCGACGGCACCCTCGCGCTCTCACACATGATGTGGGCGTTCCGTGGCCGTGGCGTCTGGTCCGACGAGCGTGGAGTCAACCTCCTCGACACGGGCGCACCGTTCTACGACACCTACGAGACCTCCGACGGCAAGTACATGGCCGTCGGATCCATCGAACCGCAGTTCTACGCACTGCTGCTCGAGGGCCTCGAGATCGATCCCGCGACGCTCCCCCACCAGATGGACTCGAGCAAGTGGGACGAGCTGAAGGTGCTCTTCACCGAGAAGTTCCTCTCGAAGACCCGCGACGAGTGGGCCAAGATCTTCCTCGGCACCGACGCGTGCGTCTCGCCGGTCCTGACCTTCGCCGAAGCACCGTCCAACGAGCACATCGCCGCCCGCGGTTCGCTCATCGAAATCGACGGCGTCACCCAGCACGCTCCGGCCCCGCGCTTCTCTCGCACTCCGGCTGCAGTCCCGTCCGCGCCGGCCCGTGAGGCGACGGATATCGAGACGGTTTGGAAGTAGGCTCCGCCTGTGCGCCTTTTTGGTAGGGCCCACTACCGAAAAGGCGCGCAGGGGCGCTAGCCCAACCGGTAGAACCGCAGGAACTCGTGCTCGATCGGCAGCACATCGACCCTCTCGAAACCTGCTGCCAAGGCATAACTTTCGAGCGTCGACCTCCGCATCACCGTTCCCGTTCCGACGCTCCCCGGATGCGCGAGACTGTCCGGCAGGCAGCACGTCAACGAAAATCCGTAGAGCAGTTGCTCCACCTTCCCGGCCTCCGGATCAAAAGTATCTGCAGTCCGTTCGTCGACGACGATCACCGGCGCACCCGGCTGCGCAATCGACCTTGCGGTCGAGAGGAAGCCCACGGGATCCGGCACGTCGTGCACACACTCGAAAGCAAAAACGGCGTCGTAGGTGCCCGTGTCCGCGCGCCCCAGCTCGTGCGCCTGGCCGGCTACGTCGACCAACGAGAAATGAACGCGGTCGTCGACGCCGTTGTCCCGGGCGTGACGCCGCGCCGCTGCCACCGAGGCCGCGTCCACATCGAACCCGTGAACCTCGACGTTCGGGTAGCCGAGCGCAAGCGCCACCGACGACCAGCCCTCGCCCATGCCGAGATCGGCGACCTTGGCGCCGCCGGTCAACGTCGCATGCAAATCCGCAATGGTCGGCAGAAATTCCTGACACAACTGCCGTAGGTACATCGGCCGATTCATCAACGCCTGGCCTTCTCTGGCGTCCGCACCCATCGATTCCCATGTGACCCCGCCGCCGTGGCGATACGCGTCGAGCAACCGCGGCATCGACGTCGTCGTCGCAACGAACAATCGTGACAACGGCGTCAGATACAGCAGGCTGTCACAATCGAGCAGCACAGCGGCATGCTCGGCAGACAGGCTGTATCGACGGTCGGAATCGGCACTGACATCGAGATACCCCGACACAGCCTGATGTTCCAACCATTCGCGGGCATACCGCTCGACCGTTGCGGTCCGGTCGGCTAATTCCGTCGACGTGAGCGGACCATGATCGGCGAGTGCCCGATACCAGCCGAGTCGATCACCGAGGTACACCGCTTGGAGTTCGGCCGCGCCGATCGTGGCCGCAAACAATCGATCTGCCAAAATCTCCGACGCGTTGTTTTCGTCGACGGCTGCCATCGATACCTCCTGGATTCGTCCCCGCTTCCAGATTGAGTACCCAGTTCTGGCAGCCACTCCTCTCAGACCACGACCATCCTCTGATCGGCAACGTCCCGATCGGTGGCAAGTGTGGCGTATGCAGCGGCGATGGAAGCAACTCCGCGAACAAGATCCTCCGACGATCGTGCATACGGCACCCGGATAAACCGCTCGAAAGCACCTTCGACGCCAAATCTGGGGCCGGCCGCGAGCAATACCCCGAAGTTGGGTGCCACTGCCGCCAACGCCGTGGACACGGGGGCCGACATGCGCATCCACACCGACATTCCGCCCGAGCCGATGGTGGGGGTCCAGTCCGGAAGTCGCTCGGCTACCGCGTCGAGCAGCACCGCTCGCTGCCGACGAAGTACTTCGCGACGCTCTTCGAGTATCAGTCTGTCATCGGCCAGGAGGTACGCTGCGGCAAGCTGATCCATGATCGGCGTACCGAGGTCGACGGCCGCTCGTGCTCCTACCAACTGCGTGATCAGTGCGGAATCCGCTCGAATCCAGCCCACTCGCAGCCCGCCCCACAGTGATTTCGCGGTAGATCCGAGTGTCACCACATCAGTTTTCGCAGTTCCGCGACAGTGGGCGGCCACCGGCGCCGGCGGCGGACCGTCCAGCCACAGATCAACCATCGTCTCGTCGACGACAAGCGTCATTCGGGTTTCGTGGGCGATCTTCGCGAGTTCCACGCGTCCGGCGGCGTCCATGCAGAGACCCGTCGGGTTGTGAAAATCAGGAATGAGATAGGCCATGCGGGCTGCGGTTTGCCTTGCCGCACTACGAATTCCGTCAAGATCCCACGCTCCCACCGCAGCAAACTCGGGACGTACCGGAACCGGAACCGGGCGTGCACCGTTTCGCCGAATCGCTTCCAGCGCATTGGGATACGTCGGGTGATCCACCAGCACTCGCTCACCGGGCGAGGTAAGCACCGACAGCAACAGTCGCAGGGCATGCTGCGCGCCGGACGTCACCATGATCTGCTCGGGAGTGGTGGGCAATCCGCGGGCGGTGTAGCGCCGAGCGATAACGTCACGCAGATCACCGATACCGATCGGCTCCATACCGTGCGTGGGCAGAAACTCCGGAAGTGCCGCCAGCGCAGACGCATATGCGAGTTCTACTTGCGCGGCCGGCGCCGCCATGGCGGCGTAACTGAGGTCGACGACGGGACCACTGGGGCCAGGTTGGTGCGAGCGGAACATCAACCCGTTGGGCCGCGCACCGGCCGGCAATGCGACAGTACTGCGCGAGCCTTGCTTGCTGATCAGATAACCCTCGTCCCGCAGAACCGAGTACGACGACGTGATCGTGGTCCGGCTGAGTTCGAGCACCGTTGCCAGTTCACGCTCACTCGGGAGCGCCACTCCCAGCGGGATGCGGCCGTCGTGCACGAGCAGGCGGATACCGTCGGCCAATGCACGATAGGCGGGGCGTCGACCCGACTCTTCCTGCCACGACCCAAGATCACGGGCAAGTGAGCGGGCACCGAGAACTCGAGTCATCATGCGGTCCAGTATCGACAACTTGGCTATATATTTCAATACCAGTCGACTCGATCATGAGTGCATGACTACCTTCGCCACCCTCGTTAGCTTCGGACTCTTCGTGGCTGCCGTGTACTTTTTGCACCCGCCGACGGCGAGGGAACATTCATCCGTGCGGAGCAGTTTCGCCTGGCTGCGACCCTTGGCAGAGTCATTGACAACAGGCCGGAAGCCGGCGCTGACAAACCTGTCGGTGCCCTGTGCGATTGTGAAGAAGGGGAAAAAATCACTGATCTCAGTCCAGTTCCATAAAACTGGACTCCTTCCGCTTGACGAAAGGCTCCAATGCCCGATTCTGTGAAGCCCACTACTAAGAAGATCCTCTATATCGACCTCGACAACACTCTCGTCAACTTCCAGTCCGGTATCGATCGTCTCACCGACAACGTTCGCGAGAAGTTCAAGGACGACCTCGACGAAGCGCCGCACATCTTCTCGCGGATGGATCCCGTCGACGGCGCCATCGAGGCGTACCACCGGCTCGCCGAACAGTTCGACACCTACATCCTGTCGACGGCACCCTGGAAGAACGCAACGGCGTGGCACGACAAGGTCCTGTGGGTTCAGGAGCACCTCGGGATGGAGGAGGGCAGTGTCGCATACAAGCGGCTGATCCTCTCGCACCACAAACACCTCAACCGCGGCGATTTCCTGGTCGACGACCGCGGTGCCAATGGAGCAGACAAGTTCGAAGGCGAATGGATCGAGTTCGGCACCAACAAGTTTCCCAATTGGAAGACTGTCACCGATCACTTGGCGAAGCGAGCCTGAAACACGAAATCCCCGCTCCTGCAGCAGGAACGGGGATTTCGAAACACAAACTCTAGCGAATGATCTCGCGTCGGACGATAGTCTCGTCACGGCCCGGACCGACACCGATGCAGGACATGAAGGCACCCGACAGTTCTTCGAGTCGAAGTACGTAGTTCTGTGCAGCCTGCGGAAGCTCCTCGAACGTACGAGCCGCCGTGATGTCCTCGGACCAACCCGGCATCTCTTCGTAGATCGGCTTGGCGTGGTGAATATCGCTCTGCGACATCGGCATTTCCTCGTGACGCACACCGTCGACGTCGTAAGCAACGCAGATCGGGATGGTCTCGAGACTGCTGAGCACATCGAGCTTGGTCAGGAAGTAATCGGTGATGCCGTTGACGCGCGTTGCGTAGCGGGCGATCACGGCGTCGAACCAGCCGGTACGACGGCCACGACCGGTGGTGACACCGATCTCGCCGCCCTTGTCAGCCAGGTACACGCCGAACTCGTCGAACAGTTCCGTCGGGAACGGGCCCGAGCCGACACGGGTGGTGTAGGCCTTCAGGATGCCGAGCACCGTGGTGATCTTGGTGGGTCCGATGCCCGAACCAACCGCTGCGCCACCCGAAGTGGGGTTGGACGACGTCACGTACGGGTACGTTCCGTGGTCGACGTCGAGAAGCGTTCCCTGCGAGCCTTCGAGGAGAACGGTCTCGCCGCGATCGAGTGCCCGGTTGAGCTCCAGGCGGGTGTCGGCGATGCGGTGTTTGAAGCCTTCAGCCTGCTCCAGAACCTCGTCGACAACCTGCTGCGGATCCAGCGCCTTACGGTTGTAGATCTTGACCAGCACCTGGTTCTTGAATTCCAGTGCAGCCTCGACCTTCTGGGTGAGGATCTTCTCGTCCAGGACATCAGCCGCGCGGACGCCGACACGTGCGATCTTGTCCTGGTAGCACGGGCCGATACCGCGACCCGTGGTGCCAATCTTCTTGGCACCGAGGAAACGCTCGGTGACCTTGTCGATGGCTACGTGGTACGGCATGATCAGGTGCGCATCGGCAGAGAGCAGCAACCGGGTGGTGTCCACTCCGCGCGCTTCCAAACCTGCCAGTTCAGTCAGCAACACTCCCGGATCAACCACGACACCGTTGCCGATGACGTTGGTGACTGCCGGGGTAAGGATTCCGGACGGGATGAGGTGCAGTGCGAATTTTTCACCGTTTGGCAGAACCACGGTGTGTCCGGCATTGTTGCCGCCCTGGTATCGCACGACCCACTGAAGCTGCTCGCCCAGTAGATCTGTAGCTTTGCCCTTACCTTCGTCGCCCCATTGGGCGCCGATCAGGACGATTGCCGGCATGACGTTGTCTCCTACGGTCGACGTGCAGCAGTTGTCCCGCCGCATTGGTACTGCAGGATTCCGCGCACATTGTGTGCAGCCGAGTTGTTGCAGTGACCGATGGAGAAGTCTAGCCCAGAGCACGAGACCAGACCTTTCGGTACAGAACTATGCTGGTCAGTATCTCGATTAACTGCGTCCGCAGGCTCCCGCACTAGCTCGATTAGCTGCGTCCGCGGGCTCCCGCACTAGCTCGATTAACTGCGTCCGCAGGCTCCCGCACTAGGATCGTGGGCGGCGATTCCGACCACTGTTCCCAGGCCGTATCGCTGGGTAGGTGGCGGGTTCCCACTTTCCGAGAAATCTTGTTCGAACTAGGAGCGGCGTTGACCCCCGTGGTACTCAGATGTGGCGATTCACCGGTGCCTCTCCCGCTGGGTGAAGTCATGTCGTTCACGCTCCCGGATATTCCGGAGAAGGACGACTTCACCGACCTCATGTCGCAGCTGCAGGTTGTCTCCGATCCCCGCCTGATCGTCGTCGGGACGGACGCGGCGTTTGCTGCGACACTGACGCGATTGATGCGCCTCGAGCGGTTGGACATCGAACTCGCCTACGTCACCGAGAACCGATCGGATGCGACCGAGGCATACCGACTGTCCACCGGCGCAAAAGCTGCCCGTGCTGCGCTCAAGGGCGCCGTCCACGTGGTGCCGCTGATCCGCGACGACGCTGGAATCGCACTCGTCGGCGCTGCCACCGTCACCGGCCCGATTCGCCCAGCGGGCGACCGCGGCAACGGGGGTACCGAGGAATTGGTCGGCGAGGCGTACGTCGACGACAACAAATTGTTCTCCGGAACCGTGCCGGGCATCCGTATCGTTCCCAGCCCCAAGCTGCCTGGCATCAAGGCTTCGGTCGATCGCCGTAGCCGCTGGGGTGGCCGTCGCTGGCTGGAAGGCCGAGCGATCCAATTGGGAGCGCCGGCAGCTCGCCTGGTGCGGGACGGTGTCCCGAATCCTCGAGACCTCAAGCGCTCGACGTTCTATCGCCACGACCAGACTTGGCTGCTGGTCCGATGAGAACCAGCGCAGCCAGGTCGGCGGTGCGGCCAAGCCCGGTCTTCATCGGGGTTGTGGCCATCGCTGTTCTCGGCGGCGCGCTGGCGTGGCGATCCGAGTGGGGTTCCGTCTCGGGCCGTGTCGGTGTCTTCGTTCTCGTCGTCGCGGGTTGGGTAGTCACTCTCTGTCTGCACGAGTTCGCGCACGCCTACTTGGCGTGGCGTCACGGCGATACGGATGTCGCTGCCCGCGGGTACCTGACACTCAATCCTTTGAAGTACAGCCATCCGCTGCTCTCGATCGGGCTGCCGGTTCTGTTCATCGCACTGGGTGGCATCGGTTTACCCGGCGGCGCGGTGTACCTGCGCACGGGAATGTTCTCCCCCAAAGTTCAAGCCCGAATCTCTCTCGCCGGTCCACTGACAAACGCGCTGGTCGCGGTCATCCTCCTGACTGCCATACGTATGTATGGCGTCGGGACCGACCACGAAACCTTCTGGACCGGGCTGAGTTTCCTGGCATTCCTGCAGGTGATGGCGACCGTACTCAATTTGCTTCCAGTCCCCGGCCTGGACGGGTACGGCGCACTCGAGCCGTACCTGAAACCTACGACGCGTGCGCAACTCGACCAGTTCAAGCCCTACGGATTACTCCTCCTGGTGGCACTGCTCTTTGTCCCTCAGATCAACGTCGTCTTCTTCGACGCGATCTATTGGATCTTCCAACTCAGCGGCGTGCCCGAGACCTACGCGATGTACGGCAATGCCCTCATGCGTTTCTGGACGTAGCCATTTCGCCCCTTCCGGTGAATGCCGAGCCCAGACGTGAGAACCTGACATTTCGGCTATTTAACTCTTTCCAGGAGTACCACTGATGATTTCTGCGTCGATTGACTGCGGCAACTCGGTTTACAGCATCCGAAGGGCAGAGCTTCGCGACGTCGGCATTCTGGTCGACCTCCTCGCCGACGACCCGATCGGTTCCACTCGGGAGACCACCAACCCTGACGCCCGAACGATCTACGACAACGCTTTCGCGAAAATCGACGCCGACGAGGCACAGCTACTCGTGGTTGTCACCACTACCGACGACGACGTGATCGGCACGATGCAACTCACTTTCATCCCGGGACTAAGCCGGATGGGCGCAACACGGATGCAAATCGAAGCGGTCCGAGTGCACGAGGACTTTCGGAGCAAAGGCATCGGCAGCGCAATGCTTCGATGGGCATGCGAGGAAGGTGCACGACGCGGGGCCTTTCTCGCGCAACTAACCTCGGATCAGACTCGGACCGAGGCACACGAGTTCTACGAGCGCATCGGATTTGTCGCGTCCCACATCGGATTCAAGAAGTCGCTGAGCTAGCGTGAATCCCAAGGACAAGGTTCCCGGTCTGACCGTCATCGACGGACTGGATTCCGCCAATTTCCAAGACGGTGAAACCCCGAGGATCGAAAAGCTCACCGCTGCCACCGGATCCACCGTCATCCGCATCAGCTTCACTGCGGGCCAAGAGATGAAGGACCACCGGTCTCCGTTCCCGATTCTCGTTCACGGGGCCGTCGGCGAAGTCGAGTTCACCGTCGCCGACCACACTGTCTCGCTGGTTCCCGGGACAGCTGTGCACGTAGAAGGTGGAGTGACACATCGACTATTTGCGAAGCAAGACTCCGTTGTCACGCTGGTGGTCCTGCGCTGAAGGGGTAAACCGGTAAACAGCTGAGCTGATAACGCCGCGTGCACACCGGGGCATCGTTCTACCCCGGTGCACACGTTGCGTATTCGTTTGTTCAGGCTGCTGTCGGTGGACTGTTCCCCGGTATCGGAACCTGATACGGATCCACCGACATCGGTGGATAGAACCGGGTTTTCCGATCATCCCCGATCTCGACACTCCACTCGGTGTGGTGGAGCAGTCGATGATGGTGACCGCACAAAAGTATGAGATTGTCGAAATCCGTTGGTTCACTGTCTATCCAATGGGAAATCTGGTGGACATCGCACCATCCGGGCGGGGCCCCGCACCCGGGGAAGCCGCATCCGCCATCTCCGACGGCCAGGGCTCGCCGCTGCGGGACTGTTGCGGTTCGTTCGTCGAGTCCCGCGGAAATGCCGTTCTGGTCGAGCAGGATTCGCGCAACCGTGCAATCGCACGCCAGCATCCGGGCGGTATCGAGACTGATGGGACCGGCCCAGTTGGTGATCGCGTACCCGAGTTCTTCAGTGGACGGCAACAGGTCTTTGAGAGCCTGCAGGTCCGTCAGATCTTTCGCGGTGGCCGTGATCGTCAGGTGCGGTTTGACGCCACCTTCGATGGGCCCGAGGCCGGCCATCTCGTAGCGTCGCAGGAGTTCGCAGAAGCCGTCGGCGCGTCGAAGTGCCGGAGTGCCGGAGTGCTGCTCGGACTTCCGTCGCAGTCGGAAACCTTTTTCGAGGCGAGGGCCAGCAGGATTTCCCGCGCCTTTTCGACGTCCGCGATCTGGATGTTCTTGGGTGGGTGCTGGCGGAACTGTGCTACCTGATGGGCCTTGAGGGCGTCGATGTCACCGTCGTAAAAGGATTGTGCGACTACGGGTTCGAGCATGAACAACAGTGCGAGGCTGACCAGGTGACTGCATTCGCCGATCTCGAGGTTGGTGGACCGATGCACCCACTGAGCGATAGCGCGGAATCCGGTGTCGGGGAGTGCGTCACGGGTGAACATTTCGACAACGAGATGGACCATGCGCGATTGCAGGTCGTGGCGGGCGCGGGCCAGGTCGAGGACCTCTGTTTTGAGTCCCTCGCCGTCCAGCTGCCACGCTTCCCGATTCCCCATGCTCCAATTATCATCGAACAAGATTTCGATTCCTAGAGACATTTCGGACAGGATTTCGCGAATATTTGCTCGAGAGTCATTGACAGACAGCACATTAGACTTCTCGAGAGATACACCACTAGGCGCGCGAACGTGCGCCGTTCACCGACACTCGCAACTCCCCCAACGGAACTTCGCGGCCCGATTCGCTTCGCACCTCGACGTGCACCGGCTCGCCCGTGGCATTATCTGCCACCGCCAGCGGTCCACCCCTTCCGTCGTGCAGATACTTGTCACCCCACTGCATGAGCGCGAGAACCGCCGGCAGTAGGTCCAGTCCCATCTCGGTCAGCACATACTCGTGCCGAGTCCGCTGTCCCGGCTCCTTGTAAGGCTGACGCTCGAAGATGCCGGCCTCGGTCAGTTCTTTCAATCGCGCCGACGCCACCGCCTCGGTAATGCCGACACGCGCTGCAAAATCATCGAAACGGGTTGTGCCGTAATAAGCCTCACGAAGGATGAGCATCGCAGATCGAGTGCCGACCACTTCCATCGCCCTACCGATCGAACAGTGCGTGGCCTGCCACGCATCCCGATCTTCGAGCACTCCGGCCAGTCGCACTGCGTCCATATACCCAGAATACGCCCTGACTTGCCATAGCCATAGCCAGGGTTTAGATTGCTGACTATGGAACTCAATAGCCAGCCTGTGCGGACGGGCCCACTTCTCGCGATATTGTCGGGCGCACCGTTTGTCGCCAGCCTGGACCTTTTTGTGGTCAACGTGGCTTTCGGCGATATCTCCAAGAGCTTTCCGGGCCATTCGCTCGGCGAATTCAGTTGGATCCTCAATGGCTACGCCATTGTGTACGCAGCACTGCTGATCCCCCTCGGACGCTGGGCCGATCGCGTCGGCCCCAAACGCGCCTTCATCGCCGGTCTCGCACTGTTCACGTTGGCCAGTGCCGCCTGCGCGTTCAGCCCTTCGCTCTGGATGCTCGTGGCATTTCGAATCGTGCAGGCAATCGGTGCCGCAGCCCTGACGCCAGCCAGTCTCGGACTCCTAATCAGCGCACTCCCGGCAGCGAAACGTCAATCCGGTGTTCGCATCTGGGCTGCAGCCGGTGCTGCGGCAGCAGCATTCGGCCCTGTTGTCGGCGGCATCCTCGTCGAGGCATCGTGGCATTGGGTGTTCCTGATCAACCTCCCTATCGGAATTGTCTTGCTCTACTTCGCTGTTCGACTGGTTCCTGACGCGGCAGAAAAGGACCCGAATGCCGGCATCGACCTGGTCGGTGCCGCATTGCTCACCTTCGGCATCGGCGCTCTCGCTCTGGCCCTCGTTCAAGGACCTGACTGGGGATGGACAGATCCGCGCGTCACTGTCGCCTTCGCTCTCGCCGTAGTCACCCTGATTGCGTTCTGGTGGAGCAACTCCCGTCACTCTGCACCCCTGATCGCTCCAGACCTGCTGAAGGTCCGCTCGTTCACCTGGTCCAATATCACCGCCATTCTGTTCAGCGCCACATTCGCGGCCGGACTGCTCTCGAACATCCTGTGGTTGCAAGAGGTCTGGGGATACTCAGCTCTGCGAACCGGCCTCGCGGTTGCGCCCGGGCCGATGATGGTCCCGATGTTCGCCATTGCGGGTGGTGCACTGACTCAGAAGTACTCGGCCGGCCGTGTCGCTGCGCTCGGCAGCGCGTTCTGGGCTGCTGGCACGCTACTCGTATTACTCTCTGTCGGAACAACTCCGAACTATGCCATCGAGCTTCTTCCCGGATGGATCATCGCCGGCATCGGCGTCGGCCTGGCACTACCCACCATCCTGTCGCAGGCTACCGCTGACCTACCGGCTGCCCGATCGGCTACCGGTAGCGCGGTTATCAGCATGAGCCGTCAGATCGGAACCGTGCTCGGAGTCAGCGTATTGATCGCAGTTCTCGGTGCCGCAGTCGATTACGAGACCTTCCGTCAGGCTTGGTGGGTCATCTTCGCGATAGCCCTCGTCTCCGCAGTCGCATCGCTCGGAATGACCCCCGCCGCCAATTCTGTTCCTGTCGTATCCGTCGTCCCTGAAAGGAATCTGTCATGAGAGACGCAGTAATCGTCGAGGCCGTTCGCTCTCCGATCGGCAAGGGTAAGGCCACCGGCGCGTTACACGGCATAAACGCCATCGACCTGCTGGCCCACAGTCTCGAAGCAGTGGTCGTGCGCACCGGCATCGACCCCGCACTGATCGACGACGTCATCGGCGGCGCCGTCAGTCAAGTTGGAGAACAGAGCCAAAATATCACTCGCACAGCATTACTCGCTGCCGGTTATCCCGAGTCCGTACCGGGAACGACCGTCGACCGGCAATGCGGAAGCAGCCAACAAGCCGTACATTTTGCCGCTCAAGGTGTGATCGCTGGAGCCTACGACATCATCGTCGCTGCGGGCGTCGAGTCGATGAGCCGAGTTCCCATGGGCTCCAGTAGTATCGGACGCGAATCGATGGGCGTGGGTTTCGAGGAACGTTATCCCGACGGTTTGGTCCCGCAGGGCATCAGTGCCGAACTCATCGCTGCCAAGTGGGGTCTGAGCCGTACTCAGCTCGACGAGTTCTCCTCGTCCAGCCACCGAAAAGCCTCGCTCGCAACCGAAAACGGCCATTTCGCCAAGGAACTCGCGCCACTGTCGGGACTCTCGTTCGACGAAGCAATCCGCCCTGGGACCACGGTAGAAGCTCTGGCCCGGCTGAAGCCTGCCTTCCAATCTGACTACTACGCAAAGCGATTCCCACAAATCGACTGGTCTATCACCGCAGGAAACAGCAGCCCACTCTCCGACGGAAGCTCCGCGGTCATGATCACCACCAGCGAGATCGCTGCCAAACTTGGCTTGACCCCGAAAGCGCGTCTGCATACCTTTGCCGTCGTCGGCGACGATCCGCTGTACATGCTCACCGCCGTCATCCCTGCTACGCGAAAGGTCCTCGCGCGAGCAGGATTGGATATCTCGGATATCGATCTGTTCGAGGTCAACGAGGCCTTCGCTCCCGTAGTCCTTTCCTGGGCAGCGGATACGGGTGCCGACCTGTCCAAAGTCAACGTTCACGGCGGAGCCATCGCACTCGGTCACCCGTTGGGCGCCAGTGGAACCCGCATCATGACAACACTGGTCAACGCCATGGAACAGCGAGGCGCGCGGTACGGACTCCAAACTATGTGCGAGGCGGGCGGGCTGGCCAACGCGACGATCCTCGAACGCCTGAGCTGATGCGCAGGTGGGAAGGTCAAGGTTGAAACTGCGACATGTTGAAAGGCCTCGGCCACACACCACGGGCTGAGCAGGGCGTTCGAGATTCCGTGGCCGACGACATCGGGTCACCGCTATTGCGGATGCCGACGCGCCGGTATCGTTCTAGGCGGCTACCACCACCTTCGACGTTCATGGAATAGAGACTTCGTGCGATCACGCAACTGTGTTACCGGATCCGTCCGGCCATACCTTTCTACTGATTCCACCGGAGGTCTGTGATGGCCGGCGGACTATTCGCATTGTTCGACGACGTCGCAGCGCTGGCTCGGATGGCCGCGGCGTCGATCGACGATATTGCCGCCGCGACAGGCAAGGCAACGGCCAAGGCAGCCGGCGTGGTCATCGACGACGCCGCGGTAACGCCTCAGTACGTCCGTGGGCTGGCGGCCGAACGTGAACTGCCCATCATCAAGCGCATCGCCGTCGGATCGTTGCGCAACAAGCTGCTGATCATTCTGCCGATCGCACTACTGCTCAGCCAGTTCCTCCCGGGACTGTTGACTCCTCTGCTGATGGTGGGTGGCTGTTACCTCAGCTACGAAGCAGTGCACAAAATCTGGGGCGCAATTTTCGGCCACGGTGACCACCACGACACTGCTGACGAGAATCCTCGCGACGAAGAGGAAGTTGTTTCCGGCGCCGTGCGTACCGATCTGATTCTGTCGGCCGAGATCATGGTGATCGCACTCAACACCGTCGCCGACCAGAGTTTCTGGAATCGACTGATAATTCTTGCCGTCGTGGCTGTGGTCATCACCGTCATCGTCTACGGCGTCGTCGGACTGATCGTGAAGATGGACGACATCGGTTTGCGGATCGCCGAGTCTTCGTCAGGCTTCACCCAGAAGGTCGGTACCGGACTCGTTCGCGGTATGCCGCACGTGATGTCGGTGCTCTCCGTAGTCGGCACAGCCGCAATGTTGTGGGTGGGTGGCCACATCCTTCTGGTCGGCATCGACGAATTGGGCTTCCACCCCCTCTACGACGCCGTTCACCACGGTGAAGAAGCTGTCAAGGACGTCGCCGGCGTCGGTGGGGTACTGGCGTGGATCGTCAACACTCTCGCGTCCGCCGCGCTGGGTTTGGTGGTAGGCGTCGTGATCGTCGCTGGGCAGTTGGGTATCACCCGCCTGCTGGCGAAGCGATCAGCCACCGTCTGACACCTATCGCCTGTGGCGGAGCACCATCTGCTCCGCCACTGCGTGCATGGCGCCGCGCAAGGACAAGGGTTCGAGCACTTCGACATCCGCGCCCAGACCGATCAACTGTGAGAGTGCGACGTCGAAACTCTCCAACCTCAGATCGACACCCACCCAACCGTCGCCATCAGCCTGGCCAGGCTCGACTCGAGCAGCTTCGACGCCCACGACGTCGGGGAGTCTGCGCCAGCCCTCTGCTGACAATCGCACCCGGCAGCCGAATCGCAGCAGCGATCGATCGAACTCCGCCATCGACGACGCCCACCACCTCGACAACTCGAATCCTTCGGGCCTGGTGAACGAATCTTCCAGTACCATCGGATCTTTGATACGGCCCACTCGAAACGACAGAGTTCGATCATTCAAGTTCGCCACGAGGTACCAGACCCCGGCTTTGATCACCAGCCCGAGTGGATCGACGGTACGTTCGCGGTCGCGGTACACGAACTGCATTCTCCGAGAATCCAATACAGCCGACGCAATAACCGGCAATCCGGAAACGTCATCGCTGCTACCGAACCATCCGGGTACGTCCACCAGAATGCGGTCCTGCCACAACTGTGCGCCCTCCCGAAGCGGCGCGGGCATCGTGTTCAGCAGCTTGGCGGCCGCAGATTCGGCAAAGTCCGTTCGGCCCAGATCAGCGGCGATGGACGGCACTCCCAGGAGCATCAGCGCCGACGTCTCGTCGTCGGTCATGCCCGAAAGCTTGGACTGCCAACCGTCGAGCAACCTGATGCCGCCACCCGGGCCGCTTTCAGTCCAGATCGGCACGCCCGCACCGGACAGCGAGGCCACATCGCGATAGACGGTGCGCCTGGAAACTCCGAACTCATCGGCCAGCTGCTGGGCGGTGGCGCCGCGGCTGCCTTGTAGTCGGAGCATCAGTTGGAGGAGCCGTCCGGAACGCACATCGGAAACTCTATCCAGTATCACTGACAGAAGTTGTCAGGGTTACGGGTGCAGAATGACCGTCATGGTTACCTGGAAGCAGTTCTCCGAAGAAGCACCCACCCTCGCCGAAGCTGTCGAAACGCGATTGAAGGCCCACAAGCATCACGTCCTCGCGACGCTACGCAAGGACGGATCACCGCGGGTCAGCGGAACCGAGGTAGAGCTGTTGAACGGGCTTATGGTGCTCGGCTCAATGGTCGGAGCCCTCAAAGCCAAGGACCTGCAGCGCGACGGACGGTACGCGCTGCACAGCAATCCGGGGCATCACACGATGGAGGGCGGCGACGCAAAAATCGCGGGATCGGCGCGAGAGGTCTTCGACGAAGAACTGGACGCGATACTGGCGAGCTATTCATATGAGGTGCCAAAACCCTTGCACCTCTTTGTTCTCGACATCAACGAGGTAGTTCACACAACCGTTGACGGCGAACACATGCATGTCGATCTTTGGAAGCCGGGCAAGGAGATAATCCGCTTCACCAAGTGACGTTCTTCTCGCAGTGCTCCCCGTTGGCGGACGTTTCGACCTGCACCGTCGCGTGCGAGAGCCCATGACTTTCGAGAACAGTTCGTGCTGATTCGAGAACGCGCGAAGAATCTGCGTCACTGGTCAGATGCACTGTCGCAACATCCATTCCGGTGGTCAGGGTCCAAATGTGAAGGTCGTGCACACCTACCACGTTGGGCAGTGCGGCAAGATCCGACTGGACAGCCTCGACGTCGACGTCGGCCGGAGACGCTTGGGTCAGAATGCGCAACGACGCGGCCGCCAACTTGAGTGCACGCGGCACTACCCACAGGGAAATGAGCACACCGACGACGACGTCCGCCCATGTCCAATTGAACAGGAGGACAACACCACCCGCGATAAGGACGCCGACGCTACCGACCGCGTCGGCAAGCACTTCGAGGTAGGCGCCGCGCACCGCGAGGCTGTCCTTGGAATCGCCTCGCAGCATGAGCATCACTACGATGTTTGCGACGAGACCCGCTGCGGCAGTGATGATGAGCGCGCCACCAGGAATTTCGGGTTCGTCGCCGATCCGGCCGATCGCCTCGTACATCACCCAGGCGGCAACGGCCAAGAGCATGGCCGCATTGGCCATCGCGGTCAAGACCTCGGCGCGATGCCAACCGAAAGTCCTTGCAGCAGTAGTGCTCCCCTTTTTGGCCAGCAGGAGAGCGGTCAATCCCATAGCCATGCCGACGACATCGGTAAGCATATGGCCGGCGTCGGCAAGCAGGGCGAGTGATCCGATGAGGAAGCCGACAGTCGCTTCGAGAACAAGGAAGGCAACGAGAATCGCGAGAGCGATCACCATCTTCCTGATGCGCTTCGGCGAGGGACCTACCCCAACCGAATCCGCTGCCGAATGACCATGTGAATGACCGTGCCCTGAAGCCATGATGCCGCTTACCTCCTGAGTTCACCCGATCATATGCATACATTCGCATATATACAATCGGTTCAGTGCGCGCCAGGATGAAGGTCCGTCAGTTCAGTGTTCCGGTTCGTACGCGGGTTTCGGGACCGTAGGCGGCAACGTCGCGATCGCCGAGATCCTCTTCATGCCTGCCACCTGCAGCAAATCGACCACGAGCGACCTGATCTGAGCAAACACGACAGTCGACGAAATTCCGGCGTTCTCCACGATCGACGGCTTCAGCTCCTTGGCCACCGACCGCAGCACTCGCGCCGCTTCAGCCTGGTCCGGCTGCTCCCCCGGCTCCGCCAGGATCATTTCTTTAAGGACGTCGACGGCCTTTCCCAACCGTTCCACCTGAGTCACCAACCGTGGATCAAGAATTTCGTCGTCACGCACCAAAGTCAGGGATCGACGCGAGAGAACCCGGATGTTTCGCATCGCATTGTCGATAGGATCGGCGGTGGCCATCAAACGTTCGAGCCGCGGCCGACTGTTCCAGTACAGCGGCGAGATCCGACTGATCTCTTGCCCACCTAGAAGATTGGTGCGCATACCGTCGATGGCAGCCTGGGTCGCGCGCGCTTTGCGGAGCGCCTTCACGATCGGCTCCGGATCGTTGGCGATCAGTCCGTCGGCAACCAACTCCAGCACGTCCGAGGCCGTCGCAAGAATTGCGCCGGCGTCCTTGCGCGCCCGACGCACCGGATGCGTCGGGATGATCGCGACTACCGCGATACCCACCAAACCGCCGACCAATGCATCAATCATGCGGTCGATTCCGCCACTTCCACCAGGCGGTATCAACGTTGCCACCAGCACTGCGGAGTTTCCGGCCTGCATCGCGAAGATCGGGCCGCTGTTCAACAGGACAGCCACCGACATCGCCAGCACGACCACCAAGCTGATCTGCCAAGGCCCGCTACCGATACCGGAGATGATTAGATCGCCGATACCGATACCGAGGGTGACACCCGCAACCAACTCGAGCGAGCGACGCAACCGGGCGCCCAAAGACAACCCGAGTGACACCACTGCGGCAATAGGCGCAAAAAAGGGCGAATGGTGCCCGATCAGCGTGGTGGCAACCCACCACGCCAACCCGGCAGCCAGTGCGCATTGAAGAATCGGTTGCGCCGACGTCTTCAATCGTCGAACCGACTTACGAACGCGTTCATTGATGCTGGACGCGCTCGGACGGAAACTGCTAACCGACGCCAAGCGCTTCGGCGGCGTTGGGATCGCAATCTTCGAGCAGATCAAGGCAGCGTGCGTACTCGTCTGCCTCGCCGATGGCCTTGGCTGACTTGGCCAGAACCGCTACACAACGAAGGAAACCGCGGTTGGGCTCATGGCTGTACGGCACGGGTCCGAAGCCCTTCCAGCCGTTGCGACGAAGCTGATCGAGCCCGCGATGGTAGCCGGTACGGGCATAGGCGTAGGCCGTGATGGTCTCGCCCTTGTCGAAAGCAGCCTCCGCGAGGTACGCCCACGCGATGGACGCGGTGGGGTGATCGGCTGCTACCTGAGCGGGAACAGCGTGATTGAGCAGTGCCGATTCCGCGTCGTCGTCACCGGGAAGCAAAGTGGGCTTAGGTCCGAGCAGGTCACCGAATTGGGTCATGAGGTTATTGTGCCCGCTTCGATCCTCCAACACCCGGCCGCCTCACCCGTGGTCGCCGTTACGACCGAAATACGTCAGTCGCTACCCCGACCGCTACAGCGCCTCGCTACCCCGACCGCTACAGCGCCTCGCTACGCTGGCTGCAACAACGCCTCGCTACGCTGGCTGACGCCCATGCCCCAGACTGAAGGATTCCCGGTGCCGGACCCGAAAGACGACAACTCGAACAAGATCGAGCAGGGCAAGAACTCGATCCCGACAGAACCGGCAACAGTCGTCATCCCCAAAGTTGCTCCCCCGCTCGGCAAGCCCCCTCTCGCCAAACCTGAGCGCGCCAAGCCTCAACGAGTGGGAGCCGCTGCCTCAATCCCGCCGGCGCAGCCCGGTCCCACCAGGATCGAACCGGCCAGAATTGAACCGACCATGGTGGGACCGACCACACCCGAGCCGACCAAGCGCAGCGGGAAGGCCTGGTACATCGCTGCCGCAACGGCCGTTGTTGCCATCGTCGCTGCGGTCGGTGTGGCGATCTATGTCTCGTCTGGCGATAACGCCGGCGGCAGTTCACCGCAAGCGCAGGTCCAAACCGCTATCAGCACGTACGTCGACGCACTCAACGCCGGCGATCTGGCGACTCTGCGCACCGCGACCTGTGGATCCCTCGCCGACTACTACCGCACCATTCCGGACGACGCATTTGCGCAGGTCCATCTGAACGCGGTCGCCCAGAAGTCGATTCCTCAGGTCAGTGCCGTCGACGCCGTCCGAATTACCGACAACACGGCGATCGCGCAGGTACAGGCCAGCATTCCGTCGACCGGCGAACAGTCCTGGCGAACGTTCGACCTCGAGCGCGCTGACGGAACCTGGAAGGTCTGCGACCCGAGCCAGACCACCGGGTAAAGAACCCGAGAAAACGAAACAGTGCGCTTGCGGAGTCCTTCAGACTCTGCAAGCGCACTGTCGATTGAGCGATTGAGCGTTTAGCTTCCGGACACCGAACGGCCGGCCGACTTCAGATCGTTGCACGCCTCGATGACACGAGCAGTCATGCCTGCTTCGGCCTTCTTGAGGTAGCTACGCGGGTCGTAGGCCTTCTTGTTTCCGACCTCGCCGTCGACCTTGAGGACGCCGTCGTAGTTCGTGAAGAAGTGACCGGCGATCGGACGCGAGAATGCGTACTGAGTGTCGGTGTCGACGTTCATCTTGATGACGCCGTACCGCAGCGACTCTTCGATGTCTTCGACCGAAGAACCCGAACCGCCGTGGAAGACGAAGTCGAACGGGTTCGATCCGTCGGCCAGACCGAGCTTGTTTTCCGCAATACGCTGGCCCTCGGCGAGGACGGCCGGCTTCAGCGTGACGTTGCCCGGCTTGTAAACGCCGTGGACATTGCCGAAGGTGGCAGCAAGAAGATACTTGCCCTGCTCGCCGACGCCCAGTGCGTCGACAGTCTTCTCGAAATCCTCAGCACTGGTGTAGAGCTTGTCGTTGATTTCGGCTTCGACGCCGTCTTCTTCGCCGCCGACAACACCGATCTCGACCTCGAGGATGATGCGCGCAGCCTTCGACAGTGCGAGCAGTTCCTTGGCGATGACCAGGTTCTCGTCGATCGGCACAGCAGAGCCATCCCACATGTGCGACTGGAACAACGGGTTCTGACCGTTGTTCACGCGCTCCTGCGAGATCGCGAGCAGAGGCCGGACAAAGGTGTCGAGCTTGTCCTTCGGGCAGTGATCGGTGTGCAGCGCGACGGTGATGTCGTACTTGGCAGCGATCACGTGAGCGAACTCGGCGAGTGCCACCGCACCGGTGACCATATCCTTGACACCCAGGCCGGAACCGAACTCGGCGCCACCGGTCGAGAACTGGATGATGCCGTCACTGCCGGCGTCGGCGAAGCCCTTGATAGCTGCGTTGATGGATTCGGAGCCGACACAGTTGATGGCGGGAAAGGCAAAGGAATGCTCCTTGGCCCGACCAAGCATCTCGGCATAGACCTCGGGAGTTGCGATAGGCACGGCGGGAGTCCTCCATTTACGTGTCGTTCGGAGCGCTCGGTGATGTGAAAGCGCTTCGTGTGGTCTTAGCAGTATGGCAAGTCCTGATCGCCGCGTCTCCTCGCGGTCTCAGCGCGCACTGACAACACTGCATCCACATGCGTCGACGACACTGCATCCACATGCGTCGACGACACTGCATCCACATGCGTCGACGACGCGGTGACCTGCGTTGGTGGGAAACACTCAGTTATGGCCGGTACTCTGGCCTCCGTGAATGTGCAGGCAGCAACTGAATCCGTGACGAACCTGGCCTTGCTGCCTGGCTTCCTCGATCCCGTGAACCTCTTGAATTCTTTCGGGACGTGGGTCTTGGTGGGACTGCTTCTGGTGGTGTTCATCGAATCCGGCCTGCTGTTCCCTCTCCTGCCCGGCGATTCACTGCTCTTCACGGCAGGGTTGATCGCGGCCTCGAAGTCGACCGAGATCGAGCCGTTCGCCCCGTTGTGGGTGTTGTTGGTGACTATTCCGATTGCCGCGATCCTGGGCGATCAGGTGGGCTTCTTCATCGGCAGCAAGGGCGGAACTGCTCTGTTCAAGAGCAATGACTCCAAGTTCTTCAAGAAGAAGTACATCGACGAATCGCATGCGTTCTTCGAAAAGCACGGCCCGATCACCATCATCTTGGCCCGTTTCGTGCCGATCGTCCGCACCTTCGCGCCTGTTGTTGCCGGTGCCTCGAAGATGAAGTACTCGCTCTTCCTCACGTACAACATCGTCGGCGGCATTCTCTGGGGTGCAGGCGTCACGTTGCTCGGCTACCTTCTGGGGCAAATCCAGTTCATCCGCGACAACGTCGATTACATCTTCATCGGCATCGTCCTGGTATCCGTCCTGCCGATCGCCTTCGAAATCGGCAAGCGCCTTCTGGCCTCACGACGCGGCGGAACGGCGGATACTTCGATTACGGACAATTCCGTGCCTGTGACCGAGGAACCCAAGCTCTGATCACCAGAACAGAGGCGAGAAACTGACCACCATGACGACCGCGACCGGCAGTTTCTCGGCACTCGAAACTGCCGGTCCCCTGCTGGTCTGGATCATCGTCATCACATTCGTCTTCGTCGAATGTGCAATCATCCTGGGTTTGTTCCTTCCCGGCGATTCCCTGCTGATCACTGCAGGAATCGTGCTGGCCGGCCACGAATCCGGTGCGGGTCACGTGTGGGCTCTGGCGGTGGGTGCGATGATCGCTGCGATCGCCGGCAACCAGGTCGGGTACGCCATCGGCCACCGCACCGGTAACCACATCAAAGCCCGCAAGGGCGGCAAGTACTTCACCGAGAAGAACTTGCACCGCGTCAACATCCTCTTGGAGAGGCACGGGTTCTGGGCTGTCCTCGTCGCCCGCTGGATCCCGTGGGTGCGCACACTATGCCCGATGGTCGCGGGCGCAGCGAAGATGAACCACACTCGCTACACGATCGCGAGCACCATCGGCGCAATCATCTGGGCACCGGTGCTACTGCTCATCGGGTTCTACGGCGGCTCATTTCTCGAACGAGTGCCGTGGCTCTTTCCTGCTGTCTTGATCGTGATGACCATCAGCCTGGTGGTCGGCACCGGTCTCGGAATCTGGCAGTACCGCAAGGAGATGGCACGTCCCGCCGAGGACGTGGAGGTCGAGGAAGTTCTCGACTGATGTCAGGAACGCTTGCGCGGATATCCTGCTGCCGAGACGACGTAGGCCGCCTCCATCAGCATCCAACCGCCCACCTGAACCGATAGATCCCGCTCGGGGACGCTCGACGAGCGAACGGTGCCGCCGGCAAATGTGGCCAGCGAACCGGAGAGGCTGGGCAAGGTCGCATCCGCGGTCCAGTCGTGACCGAACAGCGGCAATCCCTCGATCTGCAGGCGGTTCTTCCACGCTGCTTCCGCCGACGCCAGAACGATCTGCGCCGCGATCTCCTTCGCCCGAATATCCTCGTTGGTTTCCCACGACAGGTTGACTACGACGAAGGCCAGATAGCGCGTCAGGATCGCGTTGAACAGGCCCCCGTCACCGCCACCGCCACCGGTGATCACGCCGTGATCGGTCATACCGTCGTACACGGCGTCGACCAGCGCATGAACACGCTCCCGATGCCGCGGCTCACCCAGCCTCGTCGACAATTCGGTTTCGAGGCCGAGGGTCACGCCTTGGCAGTACGAGTAGACAGCACGCTCGAGGGTGCCGTCGCGGCGGATACCGTCGAAGATCAGACCGGACTCGGGATCACGCAGAGTTTCGTCGATCCAATCGGCAGTTGCCTGTGCTCGCCACAGCTTTCCCGTGCGAGCGAGCATGATTCCGGCCGGGCCGTTGGCGGGTGTGTTGTAGAAATCGGAACCCTTGCACCACGGAATCCCGCCGCCGTCCTCCGGCGCCCAGGAATCGAAGAGTTGAGATTCGAGTGCCTGGACAGCGGTGCGGTGGTCGACCGAGAAGAGTCGTTGAGCGCGTTCGAGCGACAAGCCGAGCCACGCCATGTCGTCGTAGTAGTTGTTGGTCCACGCGCTGACATTCCGGACGCGGACGCCGCGCGCAACCTTTGCAACGCGGCGCCGACGCCGGGGCGTCGGGTCGCGTTCGAGTGCATCGACGGCAGTGTCGAGCAAGTGTGCCTGCCACCAGTAATGCCACGGCCGGAACATGCGCTCACGCCGCACAGCAGGCCAGGCGACGACACCCAATGCTGTTCTGGGCATCCCCCACAACCGCCGCAGATGCCGACTGACTATTGCCCCTTCGGCCGCGTCTGCGCGCTCCGCCCACACTTCCTGCATAGGACACATCCTGGTCTGTCGGAGCCGCGTGCGCTAGCCGGTAACTGCTGTGGCGATGCTCAGGTCAACGAGAGTCGCGCAGATCCGCATGCTCGCGCACCCAGGCATGCATTGCAATACCCGCTGCCACGCCAGCGTTAATGCTGCGCGTCGAGCCGAACTGCGCGATCGATACCGTCATGGACGCAACCTCTTTCGCGAGTTCCGTAACTCCGGGGCCTTCCTGCCCGAACAACAGGATGCAGTCTTTCGGAAGGCTTGCCGTTTCGAGTGGAACGGATCCGGGTGTGTTGTCGACGGCAACGATCGTGAGCGAATTCTCACGCGCGTATTCGACGAGTTCACCGATATCGGCATGGTGCACGATGTGCTGGTACCGGTCGGTAACCATCGCTCCACGACGGTTCCACCGACGTCGACCCACGATGTGTACTGCTGCCGCGGCAAAGGCGTTGGCAGTGCGCACCACGGTGCCGATGTTGGCGTCGTGCGCAAAGTTTTCGATCGCGACATGCATGGGATGACGCCGGGAATCGATGTCGGCAACTATCGCTTCGCGTGTCCAATACCGATACTCGTCCAACACATTTCGCCGGTCGCCCTCGGCCAGGAGTTCCCGGTCGTAGCGCTCGTCCGCCGGGAGTTCTGTTCCGTGAAACACGGCCCACGGTCCGACGCCGTTGGGGTTCTCGCCCCATTCTGTCGGGCCGACCTCGTCGGCCGGATCAACGCTCACGTCGGACATCAGAACACCTCGTTGGAATCGGCAGCCACGGTGAAACCGTGGGTTGTCTGCTCATTGACACACGAGACATCCGTCGCCGTGGTAGTACATGTGAAGCCCAGCTTAGCCAGTGGCGTTCCGGCCGGAAGCACCGGATCGGTGTCGGGTCCACCAGATGTGTACAGCTGGCCACCCGAGCACATGAATGCGCCCTCACCCTCATTTTCGACGCGAATTCCATTGCCCCAGTTGACCATACAATTTTCTGGGCGCGACGGAATCGGAGTGGTCGTTCCCTCACACCCCGCCTCGGTGCGCGTGGGCAGTTTGATGATGCCGCACTGGAAATTTCCGTCCGGACTGGTGAAGTAGTACGACTCGTTACGCTCGAAATGCACGTCGGTGAGCGTTGTCGTCGGGGCCACGGTGGTGGTGGTGACGGGCACCGTCGTGGTGGTTGTTGTCGTGGCAATCGGAACCGTCGTGGTCGTCGAGGCGGCCGCCGGAACTGTCGAACTGGGCAGCGCCGCCACAGTCGGTTCCGATTCCGCCTCTCCGCCGCACCCGGTCAGCACCAGCACCGAACCCACGCCGACACACAGCAATCCCCAGCGACCACGAACCACTCGAACAACCTCCACGCACGTCTTTTCTCGACCGACGGATCGAACATGAACTATATCGCGAGACCTACTACGTGCTGGTCACACGCTTGTTGGTCAATCTCGACAGCCAGGCCGGCGAGAATCGGGACACCGCAAGAAACAGTTTGGCCTGAGTGCCCACGGGATAGTGAACCTTGGGGATACGCCCGACGCCGCGGGTGGCATCCCAGAGTTCCGCAGCGACATCGCTTGCGGTGAGCTTGATCCCGAGCGAACGAGTGGCACCGGTATCCATTCCGGTGACCATCGCCGTTTGAACAAACAAGGGCCACAATGCAATTACCCGAATATCATGCTCGGCCCATTCGAGGTCGAGCGCCTCGGTGAGCCCTCTGATTGCAAACTTGGTGGCGCCGTAGGTTGCCAGTTCCGGTTGTCCGTAGATGGCCGACGCCGAGCACAGATTCACCACCTGAGCGCCCTCGGTGTCTCTCAGATACGGAAACGCCGAATACGTGCCGTTGAGGGTTCCGGTGACATTGATGTCCACCATTCTCCGATGCGCGGCAAGGGAAATGTCCTCGAACCGTCCCGAAGACAGAACGCCCGCGTTGTTGACCAGGATGTCGAGACGACCCGATGCACCGGTGAAATCGGCCAACTGTTTCGCCCACTGATCCGAGTCGGTCACATCCAGCGCGCCGGTCACGACAGTGCCACCGAATCCTCCGATCTCGGCAGCCAACGTCTCCAGGCCGACCTCGTCGATGTCGTATGCACCCACGCGATACCCGTTGCGCGCGAACAACAACGCGCTCTCCCGTCCGATTCCCGCTGCCGCGCCGGTAATGAGGACACTCCGCTCGGCCATCCGTCAGACCTTCTTGCGCCCGAGCGCGAGCATGCCCTCGACCAGCATCAACTGCGCAGCCGCATACGACGCCAGAATGATGCCCTCGGCAGCTGCTCGGCCCGCATTGCCGCGAATAAACAAGCGTCGCACAACAATCAGTCCGTCGGAAGCGGTGAACAGCACGCCACCCAGACCGAGCCATGACCGTCGGTCGCCGTTCGGCACCACCACGTCGAGCACTGACTTCGATTGCGGCGACAACCCGGGATCTGCCGACAGTGTCGAGGTGGTACCCAACATCAACCCGTATCCGGTCAACGGCGTCGACACCGACGGCGCCTTCGCGCGCAGCAGTCCAGAAGCTGTGGACCATCCACTGACTCGCGGTTTGAGCGCCGCCTTCGTCGGCCGCGCGCCCCGTCGCAACAACAGCGCCGAATAGCTCGCCTGCATCACCGCGAACGACGATGCGCCCTTCACCAATCGACCGTCGTTGTCGGGGTCGATCATGAACACATCGCCGATGGTTGCCGCAGCAAGGCCGACCAGAAGCAGAGCGGTGTCCGCGGTGTCCGTCTCGGATCGCTTGCGCAACACCCGCGCTGCGAGCGACGGTGCGATCAGCGGCTTGGCGATCTGCTGAACACGCTCATTGCCGAGCACTGCTCCCGCTACGGTTGCCGCCGTCGCTGCCACAAAAACTGCGTGCTCGATGCCCCATTTACCTGCCATGCCAGTCCTCCTCGCTTTGCGGCACCTGAGTGAAATACCGTCGGAGACGGAGGTGGTACCACGTCCGAGTCGACCGTACTGGGTAATTCAGGCAGCATCGCGGGATTTGACGTCCGCGCCGTATTCGTCGACGTAGTCCTGACCGGAGAGGTCGCACAAAGTCGCCATCAGTTCGTCTGTCGCGGCGCGCACCACGGCCTGATTGGCGCGTAGTTCGCGATACCGCGAGAAATCGATAGGTTGCCCCACAACGATTCGAACCCTGCTGAATCGCCACATCCGGGTCCCCGGCGGATTCACGGCGTCACCACCGTGAACGACAACGGGAATGACCGGGACTCCGGTTTCCAACGCAACACGTATGACGCCCGTCTTACCCTTGTGCAAGCGTCCGTCCGGCGACCGTGTCCCCTCGGGATAGATCCCCCACACCCCACCGGTATCGAGGATTCCAATCGCGGTGTCCAGCGCAGCACGCGACGCGTCGGCCCCCGTGCGATCGATCGGAACCTGACCCGCGCCACCGAAGAACCACCGTTGCAACGCACCCTTGATGCCGCTGCCCGTGAAGTACTCGCTCTTGGCGACAAACGTAATCCGCCGACGTACCTTCAGCACAAGAAAAAACGAGTCCACGACGGCTCGATGGTTGCCCGCGAGAATCACCGGGCCATGTTTCGGAATGTTGTCGCGGCCTTCTATTGTCGGCCGCCCGAACACCCAGAGAACCGGGCCGATCAATACATATTTGAATAGCCGATAGAGCACGCCGACATCCCCGTCCAGTTGCACAGCATCTACCTCACCGATACTAGACACTGTGCACTCTGCGTCACCGACGCGAAGTTTTACACACTCATTACCCTATGCAATGATACGGGCGTGCCAGATCAAGAACAGCGACGACGCGACCTACTGGTCGAGCTGGTAAGCAACACTCACCGCTTCACAAAAATGGCGACTTCACTTGCCTCAGAGCGCTATCCCCGAACGTGGCTCCGCGCGCTGGCACTGCTCGAAGAACACGGGGAAATGCGTATCAGCGACTTCGCCCGTCTCGACCATTCATCACAACCGTCGGCGACCGCTGTCCTACGCACCCTCAGCGAACGCGGACTCGTCGAACGCAGCTCCGACCCTGACGATGCCCGAGCAGTCCGAGTCGCAATGACCGACGTCGGGCAGAAGACTCTCGCGGACGGGCGAAACGCAATCGCCGATGCTCTAGTCCCACACTTCAGCCACCTCGAACCCGAGCAGATCGAGCGGCTGACACAAGGACTCGCCGAGCTACGATCCATGATCCATGGGCGTTCCGCCCTGTGAGCCTTTTTGGTAGCGGGCGCTACCAAAAAGGCGCACAGGCGCTAGTCCAAATTCAGGTCTTCCAAGCCCAGCAGTGAGCGGTACTCGACGCCTTCGGCTCCGATGACGGCGTCTGCGCCGGTCGCTCGGTCCACTACGGTTGCCACACCGACCACGATGGCGCCGGCGTCGCGAAGAGCCTTGACTGCCGTCAGCGGAGAGTTACCTGTCGTCGTGGTGTCCTCGACAACAAGAACGCGCTTGCCGACCACATCGGGGCCCTCGATCTGACGTTGCATTCCGTGCGCCTTGGCAGCCTTACGAACGACAAACGCGTCGATCGGACGCCCGGGCGCATGCATGATGGCCATCGCGACGGGGTCTGCGCCCATCGTCAAACCGCCGACTGCGTCAAAATCCCAATCCGCAACCAGGTCACGCAGCAACGAACCGATCAACGGTCCGGCCTTGTGGTGAAGCGTCGCACGACGAAGGTCGACGTAATAGTCGGCTTCCTTGCCCGAAGACAACGTCACCTTTCCATGTACAACAGCCAATTCACGCACCAGCGCAGCCAAATCTTCACGATCGCTCATGAGTGCTCAGCCTACCGACCGCGGCGCCGTGGCAATAATCATCGGGCTCGACATTTACGTGCGACCCTGACCTCGGGCGACAAATTTGGTCATCTTGCGAACCAGCCCCTTGGGAATGAGACGACCAGCAGTAGTGAGCACCTTGTACTGGATTCCGGGAATGCTGATGACCTTGTTGTCTGCCAAGTCTTTCATCGATGCCGCGACCACCTGATCGACGCTCAACCACATCGCCTTCGGCATCGCAGACATCTCCAGCCCGGCCCGCTCGTGAAACTCCGTATGGATGAAACCCGGGCACAGAGCCTGGACCTGAACACCCGTTCCGGCCAATCTTCCGGCCAGCCCTTCGGTGAACGAAATCACGTACGCCTTGCTTGCCGAGTACGCCGAACTGGTCCCGGGCAGCAATCCGGCCACACTCGCGACGTTGAGGATCGTTCCGTGTGCGGACGCGATCATGCTGGGCAATGCGGCGCGGGTCAGACGCATCACGGCGGTGACATTGACATCGAGTTGAGATTGCAGGAGCGCCGGATCAGAGGTCCAAAATTCTCCCGACGTACCGAACCCGGCGTTGTTGACCAGAACTTCGACGCCCTTGGCCAAGCGATCGGCAACCGCGTCACGCCCCGGTTCCGTCGCGAGGTCGGCAACAAGAATTTCGGATTCGGTGCTGAACATGGTGGACAGTTCCGATGCAAGATCGTGCAGTCTCACTTCGTCGCGAGCGACAAGTACCAGGTCGTAACCGAGCGATGCATATTTTTTGGCGAACCCTGCACCGAGACCTGAAGTGGGACCGGTGATCAGGGCTACAGGACGCACAGGGCGATCCGAGTTCGATGACGACATACCGGCCACGCTAGTGCGTCACGCCGCGAAAGGTGCGGCTTACCCCTGTCTCAATCGACGGGTCGGACGGTTCCTGAACGTTGTGGGCCGGAACCTGGTTTCGGTGTGTTCGAGGGGTCGGGTGCCGGTGCGTTTCGACGCTGCGACTCCGGAGCCTCTCGACGCTGCGACTCCGGAGCCTCTCGACGGGGCACATCTCGAACGGCTGACGGTAGGTCGCGCGCTACGGGTGCATCGGAATCACTGACGACCGGTGCGTCGGAAACGTCCGGGCGGGGGCGCGGTCGCGTCGGGTCGTGATCAACTTCGAGTTCGCTCGGATCGGTGACCGGAGGAAGTACGTGCAGGATGCCGGACAACCGGGCAACAGCTTCGATAGCGGCGTCCCAATCGCGGCCGCTGCTCGATACCGGCAATGAACCCAGGGTCCAACGACCCTCACTCCACAGCATGCTCAAAGCCGGGGGTACTGATTCGGTGAACGCGACCATCCGCTGGTCACAGACTCGGCGGGCGATCTCGAGGTCCGTGGCAAATACAACACGCGGTCCGATTGCGCCCAGCAGATTGAGGTCGCCGTCCTTGGGCGGAGCCGTCGACTTCAAACGGAGATCGATATCGACGTCGGATCCGATCTCGCGTCGAACAGCCACGATGGTGGCGGTTTCTTCGAGGTCGAAGAGCACGAACTGCTCACCGCGACGATTGCCGCGCACGACGTCGGTCGCAGTCAGATAATCCTGATTGGCCATCGCTGCGCGATGCCACTCGCCTGCCAGCTGATCGTCACTGCCCGTATACGTGTAGCCCTGCGCTTTTGCCCAGATCTGACGTACTCGGCCGGATTGATCGCGCCTCGTTCGATCGACGTACAGAAGCGCACCCGCGCCGGCGAGTGCTATTGCTGCGAGTCCGAACCACATTCCAGTCATCACTGCTCAGAGTAGCGACTTAAGACGACAACCTCCCGCGACACCCTGACGAATGTGTCCGGTGTGTCCTTGCCGACGTCGGCAAGCTCTAGTTACCGAACGACGGCAATGAGGTGTCGAGAATTGTTTTGGCGGTCATCGTGCCGTTCTCCAGCGGAGTGCCGTCGACGACGATGTTGTCCCCCGGTTGCAGATCTGCGACGGACGAGCGGTTGAACGCGATCAACGTGGTTTCCGGCGTGGTGAGGACGGTGGTCTGAGACCCACCGATCGAGTTGATGACCAGGGTGGTGCCGTCGTTGGAGACGACTGTGCCGACGGCTCCGCCGGCTTTGCCGATCACGTCGCCGAGTCCGCCGGGCAGCTTGTCGAGGGGAGATGTCGTCGTGGGCGACGGCGCCGGTGTGGTGGTCTTGGGTTTTGGCGTTGTGGGCGCCGGTGCATTGGTTGTCGGCGGAACAAATGCCGTCTGAGTTCCGGAATCATTCGACGAGCCGAAGACTGACAGACCGATGATCGCGATGACGGCAACAAGAACTCCGACGACGCCGGCTGCAATCCAGGTTCCGAATTTGCGACGCTTTCCCCCGTCCGGCGATCCGTTGTCGATGAACGGTTGTTCGGGCGGAATCCCGCCGCCGGCTCTCCCACCGGCCACCGGATATTGCTCCGAGTACGGCGGGTAAGCCTGCGTCGCGCCTGGTGGCGGCGCCCCCGGATCGAGCTGCGGGTTGTAGGCCGGAAACGCCTGCGTCGGATTCGGCTGGTTCGGCGGGTATTGCTGACCCAGGTTCTCCGTGGTCTGATCCGGCCCACCGTAGGGGTATTGCTGTTGCCCCTGATACTGCCGCGGAATCTCGAAGTGCTCGGTCGGCTGATCCGGGTTCGGGTCGCCGCCAGGGTTTCGCGGATCGTTCTGATCAGTCATGGCTAGCCCACCTTCAGTTCGGACATGCGAGTGCGGACGTACATCCGCCGGTCGAGCATTCAGCCATCCAGCGTAGAACAAAATGCGAAAGCCCCGCCGATCCGAAGTGGATCGGCGGGGCATTTCAGTTCACCCGATCAGGCGCGTTCACATGATCAGGACAGAACCAACTGATCTGCATCCTCACTGACACCGACGTGCACCGTATCGCCGTCCTGGACCTTGCCGGCCAGGAGCAGCTTGGCGAGCTGGTCGCCGATGGCCTGTTGGACCAACCGGCGCAGTGGCCGAGCGCCGTACAACGGGTCGTAACCGCGTACCGCGAGCCACATCCGGGCCGCGCCGTTGACGTCGAGGGTGAGTCGACGCATCGCCAGACGCTTCTGCAACTGCTCGAGCTGGATGTCGACGATGTGCTCCAACTGCTCTTCGGACAGGGCATCGAAGATGACCACGTCGTCGAGACGGTTGATGAACTCGGGCTTGAACGCGCGTCGTACTGCGTCCATGACCTGTTCCTTGTTGCCACCCGATCCCAGGTTCGAGGTCAGGATCAAGATGGTGTTGCGGAAGTCCACCGTACGGCCTTGACCGTCGGTGAGCCGTCCTTCGTCGAGCACTGCGAGCAGTACGTCGAAGACGTCGGGGTGAGCCTTCTCGACCTCGTCGAAGAGAACCACCGAGTACGGGCGCCGACGGACTGCTTCGGTGAGCTGGCCGCCGGATTCGTAACCGACGTATCCCGGAGGGGCACCGACGAGTCGGGCCACCGAGTGCTTCTCACCGTATTCGCTCATGTCGATGC
>NZ_JASHKR010000115.1 GCF_030056815.1 Rhodococcus sp. IEGM 1379 | reverse complement strand
GACACCCCCGGTCGTCCGTCGCGGGCACTGACTCAAACCGCAGGCTAGATGGGTGACCAGGTAAATCGGTCGCCCTGTGCCGATGAGGTGACCCGAAAAGCGGTCACCTTGTGTGTCACCCCCTATCCGGAGGATCACTTCGCAATGGCAAAGATCATCGCGTTCGACGAAGAGGCACGTCGTGGCCTCGAACGAGGCCTCAATGCCCTCGCCGACACTGTCAAGGTGACATTGGGCCCCAAGGGTCGCAACGTTGTTCTCGAAAAGAAGTGGGGTGCCCCCACGATCACCAACGATGGCGTTTCCATCGCCAAGGAGATCGAGCTCGACGATCCCTACGAGAAGATCGGTGCCGAGCTCGTCAAGGAGGTCGCCAAGAAGACTGACGACGTCGCAGGCGACGGCACCACCACCGCAACCGTCCTCGCACAGGCACTCGTTCGTGAAGGCCTGCGCAACGTCGCAGCCGGCGCGAACCCGCTCGGCCTCAAGCGCGGCATCGAGAAGGCTGTCGAGGCTGTCACAGCTCGCCTGCTCGAAACCGCCAAGGAGATCGACACCAAGGAGCAGATCGCTGCTACCGCTGGCATCTCCGCTGGCGACCCGTCCATCGGCGAGCTCATCGCCGAGGCAATGGACAAGGTCGGCAAGGAAGGCGTCATCACGGTCGAGGAGTCCAACACCTTCGGCCTGCAGCTCGAGCTCACCGAGGGCATGCGCTTCGACAAGGGCTACATCTCGGCGTACTTCGCCACCGATGCAGAGCGCCAGGAAGCCGTCCTCGAAGACGTCTACATCCTGCTCGTCAGCTCCAAGATCTCCACGGTCAAGGACCTGCTGCCCCTGCTGGAGAAGGTCATCCAGTCCGGCAAGCCGCTCCTGATCATCGCCGAGGACGTTGAGGGCGAAGCTCTCTCCACCCTCGTCGTCAACAAGATCCGTGGCACCTTCAAGTCTGTTGCCGTCAAGGCTCCCGGCTTCGGTGACCGTCGTAAGGCTCAGCTCGCCGACATCGCCATCCTCACGGGTGGAGAGGTCATCAGCGAAGAGGTCGGACTCTCCTTGGAGACCGCAGGCCTCGAGCTTCTCGGCCAGGCACGCAAGGTTGTCATCACCAAGGACGAGACCACCATCGTCGAAGGTGCCGGCGACGCCGACGCCATCGCAGGTCGCGTCAATCAGATCCGCGCTGAGATCGAGAACAGCGACTCGGATTACGACCGCGAGAAGCTGCAGGAACGTCTGGCCAAGCTGGCCGGCGGCGTTGCAGTCATCAAGGCCGGCGCAGCAACCGAGGTTGAGCTCAAGGAGCGCAAGCACCGCATCGAAGATGCAGTGCGCAACGCCAAGGCAGCTGTCGAAGAGGGCATCGTCGCCGGTGGCGGCGTCGCACTCCTCCAGGCAGCTCCCGCCCTGGACGATCTCAAGCTCGAAGGTGACGAGGCAACCGGCGCGAACATCGTTCGCGTTGCACTGTCCGCTCCCCTCAAGCAGATTGCATTCAACGCAGGCCTCGAGCCCGGCGTTGTTGCAGACAAGGTCGCTAACCTGCCCGCAGGTCACGGCCTCAACGCTGCGACCAACGAGTACGAAGACCTCCTCGCTGCAGGCATCAACGACCCGGTCAAGGTCACCCGCTCGGCACTGCAGAACGCAGCGTCCATCGCGGCTCTGTTCCTGACGACCGAAGCTGTTGTCGCTGACAAGCCGGAGAAGTCTGCTCCCGCAGGCGATCCCACCGGCGGCATGGGCGGAATGGACTTCTGAGTCCATCCCCACCTAGCTGTTAAAGGCCCGGCTCACCATTTGGTGGGCCGGGCTTTTGCGTGGGCGCGGTGTGGTTGTGGTGCCGTGTTCGTGGTCAGATGGCTGGATGTGCCGGTGTGGGCGTAGTTGTGTGCACTGGTGCGCGGTGATGGTGGGCGTGGTGTTCGTGGTTGCACGCAACTCGTTTTCAGATGGCTGGATGTGCCTGCGCGGGCGCGATTGTGAGCAGCTACGCGCGTCGGCTCCGTCGACGCTTGCGCACCACCGCGATGATTTCGTCCACCACCTCGTCGAGATGCGCCATCGCCGTCGCGGCTGAGTAACGCAGCACGAGCCAGTCGTCGAGTACCAGTGTGTTCTGTCGGCGCCGATCATTGTTGAATACCTCAGGCTCGGTGTGGAATTCACGGCCATCGATCTCGACGATTACCCGACCTCTCCGGCACATGAGATCGCCGTAGTACTTGCCGACGCGGCCGTTGAGCTCGAGAGGAAAGTCGCGTGCGGACAGTGCTCGGGCGACAACACGTTCCGGTTCGGATAGCGTCCCCGGACAGTACATTCGAAGTTGTTGCCGCACAGCAGGAATCCCGTGCATGTGTTTCATCTTGTCGCATTGCAACGCGATCGACTTCCAGGGCACTTTAGTTGATACCGCGGCGTCGAAGAACGCTTCCAGTTGGGGGAGAGGCAATGTCGTTGCGACATCGATGAAGCACTGCTCGATCGACACTACTGGTAGGCCCTCGCATAGGTCCGCGGACGTTAGAGCTCGACGGTGCAGGCGTATCCACGACGGGCTGCGCGCTTGTGCGGACGCCGGTACGGTGGCTTCTACGAGGTGCGGTTCTTCGTCGAGCAAGCCCCATAGCCGGGCGGCCGTCGTGTGGCTGAGAACCGCGTCGGGTTTCCAGAGGGTGACTGCGATGCAGCGCTCGAGGTACTCGGGTTCTTCGGTGGAATACACCGATGGCAGGATGCGGTGAAGCTTTCCTGAACGTATGGCACGAGTAATCGCACTGCTGTCGAGCCCGCGATCGAGCAGTTGCTTTCGGGTGACCATGTCCATGTGAACACTGTGGCGGCACCGGAGTCGGAGTGCTTCCTCTGAAACTTTCCTGTGGATGAACGACGTACCTGTGGATGGTTGTAGGCGCGAGAAGTGTTGACTGAGCCGTTACTTTTCCGGGCATCTGGGCGCATGACCAGCAAAAATAGAACTGGCTTCAGGCTGGTCCTGAAGTAGTAAGTCGAAAGCTCACCAGCGCGGGCAAAATTGCGTTAGCGTGATGCCGGACATGGCCACGGAGGGCTGTTGGTTCGGCGGAAATCCGAATGTCGGAAGAACTGGATTCCTTTATGTACTAACAGATTTCACTTCTTGTGAGATGTCACAAGCAGGCTTGTGCGGATGTGTGATGAATTGACTCATGATCTACCGAAAGGGCAAAAATCAGGATGATTAATTCGGTTCTGCAAACAGCGGCAGCATTGTTCGGCGGGATGTTCGAGAACTTCTGGACAGGGTCAGATCTACCCTGGGGTCAGTAGAAGGACTTGCATTTTCCCGAAATTTTTTGACGGCAGGGTGCCCTAACTGATCGATGCGAAGGCTATCTCGTCAAATACTTGCGCTGGAGTTTTCCGGCCTGGTGTTTGGCGAGCTTGGTCGTTGAGCTGAGCCGCCGGGTACTGACGTCCCGCACCGCCACAGCGAATGTGACTGTGGCACTTCATGATTCCGTGAAACGGCCCGCGCTGGCTGTGGCGGTGCCGTGGCGCGGCACGAGCAAAAGTAATGTGCTCGTTGAGTACCCGAGTTGAAGGTAGGAATGCAATGGCTGTCCGAAGTCTGAACCATGCGGTGTTGTTCGTCTCCGACGTCGAACGGAGTGCAGCGTTCTACTGCGATGTATTGGGGTTCGAACGGCTTCCGGTCGATTTCCCCGGCGGAGCATTCCTGCGGGGAGCGAATTCGGCGAATGACCACGACTTGGGGCTTTTCCAGGCGCGAGCGCCACGTGCACGCGACGGTGCCGTAGGCCTCTATCACTTGGCGTGGGAGGTGGAGACCCTGAGCGAACTCGCGCTTTGCCGTGATCGGATGCTGGCATCGAACGCTCTCACCGGGGCGTCGAATCATGCTGCCACGAAGGCACTTTACGGCCGGGACCCCGACGGAATCGAATTCGAAGTCACATGGCTCGTGCCGGATGGCCAACTCGACGGTGAACTTACTCCCGGTGTCGCGTACACACGGCCACTGGACATTGCCGCCGAGATCGAGCGCTACGGTGCTTCGACGCCGGGTGGGCCACGTACCGATCGCGCAATTTACGCGCAGCTCAGGGCGCGCGTTGCGGAGCAGAACGACTAGCCGTCACGAAGCCTCGGAGCGATCCTGTGATCGCAGATCGTTTGCGACGCAGGCGTCCCAGATGTCGCGTGCTGCGATTCTGACCGCTGAGACGAGTTGGTTCATTTTCATGTCGCCGATCGGCCCGCAGACCGAGATTGCGGACCGGTTTCCGTAGTGATGATCGCGTGGGCCGATAGAGGTTGCCACGCAGGCAATTCCGAGCACTGATTCTTCGCGATCCGTCGCAAAGCCTCGGTCGCGAATGCGTTCGAATTCCTGCTGAAGGTGCTCCGGCGAGTCGATGCTGTACTGAGTCAATTTGCGGAGCGGAGTTGGGATAGAGCCGTGGACTTTGTCCTCGTCGAGATTGGCAAGAATCGACTTGCCGACTGCGGTGAGGTGCGCAGGCATCCGGGAGCCGACCCGGCTGGGAAGTTTCAACGGTGTACGCCCGGGGACGCGGTCCAAGTACAGCGTGTCGCCACTGTCTATTGCAGCTAGATGCACAGTCAGTCCAGTTGAGCGAGCCAGTCGGTTCAGGACAGGTAGGGCGCCGTGGCGCAGTCGGTTCTGGTTGAGTGCCCACTGTCCGAGTTCATACGACTTGCTGCCGAGTTCGTATCGATGCTCGAGCCTGGTGAGCCATCGCTTTGCGACGAGTTGTTCGAGTAGGCGGTGCGCTGTCGAACGGGCGATGCCCGTACGTTGCGATACCTGTGAAAGCGTGAGAGGTCCGCTGTCTTCGAATGTTTCGAGGATGGCCGAAATTCGATCCACTACCGATATCGGATCGTCCACCTTGCGAGTGGTTCTCACCATGAACTCCTGACCTAGCCGTAATACTGTGACCACAGTCACCATAGTGACGCTGGAATGGGGTTCGCAAACGACTGGCCCGCTCAGAGGGGCGCATTGCCGACGGTGTAGATAGCCTCAGAATTGCTACTTGGTGGATCCGCGTCCAGTAGGGTGATTTCTGCAGATTAATTACGATAAGTGAACAAATTCACGCGTGTCTGGAAGTTTGCCAATTTTGCTGAGTTGGCGATTGGAGGCCACGTTCGCGATTGCGCGCAACTTAACTCCGGATGGCCGGATGTGCCTCCGCGCGCGTAGTCGCGTGCACTGGCGCGTGATAGTGGCAGGGAATCGTCGGCGCCAATTCGGTTCGAGATCGGGAGTGAATGAGTCGCTATAAATCTTCTCAGAACCCGAAATGTCGGACTTCGGGGGTCGCTAGAATCCTGACCAAGTCCCCGCGACGTGGAATTCATCTACAACGAGTCCGAGGGCCACTTCAGTCATATGGTCTGCGCCTACTTCTTCGACACCACGGGTCACCCGCTCGCGGAGATGACGCACGCCGACGCAGTTCGGTGGATTACGGAACGATTCGGCTACTGGCCTTTGTTCACGAGTCGAGTACAGCGAGTTCCCCTCGCTCTGGACTATCCGTATTGGGTGCCGGCAACCGAGTTCAACGTCGACGATCATATTCGGGTGCACAAGGCATCGACGACCTGCCCGGCAACCTGACGTTGATCATGTTGAAGACGCATCACAGCGCCGGCGATGGTCTGGAGATCCGGAATCTCACCAATCGGTTGTTCTTCGGATCGTTGAGCGACACCGCGGGTGGAATCTTCGGTTCACTCGACACCATCAGTTTCGCCCCGCCTGTAGTACGCGCACCCTGAGTTTTGAATCCACCCTTCCTGAAGGACTAGGTCCTTCCCTGAACTATCTAAGGATAATCTGATGATCGAAGGATCTGTCATGGGCGCCGCAGGATCTTTGGGCGGAATTATCGGCCAAGGATTGGGCAGTATCAGCGGAATTGCTGTCAAGGGCCTCACGGCACTCGCTGCGCTTAGCGGTGGAGAACTCAAGGCTGCCGGAAAGTAAGACTCAGAGATTTTCGTTTCGGGGCTATGCATATAGCGCGTAGCCCCGAAACGCTCTTACTCATTTAGCTATTAGCTTCATTAAATAGCCGGCTTGTTACTGATGTGGATGGTATCTCCTACTAAAGTACTATCCCAAGGGCATAAGCATCCACGCTGCCAGATAAACCAAAGCAGCGGTTCCGCCAGTGCAAACAGTTGCGATTACGGCGAGAATTCGAACAAGATTGGCGTCTAGGTTGGAGTACTCCGCAATTCCACCGCAAACGCCGGCGAGTTTTCTGTCTTCAGTCGAACGGGTGAATGGGCGCGGTGTGTGGTTTTCGAATGTCATGTGTCCATTCTTATGTCTGCTGGTCATGTGCACCATCGGGAATTTCCCCGATCTTTCCCTGATCTTCTCTCGCGTCGAACGCGCCCGTTCACCGTAAGGTCACCGAATGGTTGCTGTCGGCGGCTAACCTGTCACGAGTGACCGACATAGCAGAACGACGTCCCTTCCTGAGCGCCTTCGCGGATCTTGCAACCGCCGTGGATCTGACCGATACGACGGGCTTCACCGTCGACGACAGCGACGATGACGATCCCGTATTGCTCACTGCGCCGGAAGGTTTCGAGGTCGACACCTGGCGTGAGGGGTACCCGTACGACTCGCGGATGCCTCGCGAAGAGTACGAGCAGGTCAAGCGTCTTCTGCAGATTGAACTGCTGAAGCTCCAGAATTGGTCGAAAGAGACCGGTGCCCGTCACGCGATCGTGTTCGAGGGCCGTGACGCTGCCGGAAAAGGTGGCACCATCAAGCGGTTCATGGAGCATCTCAATCCGCGAGGTGCTCGCGTCGTCGCGCTGGAAAAGCCGTCGGCGCGCGAGTCGACGCAGTGGTATTTCCAACGCTATGTGCAGCATCTTCCGGCGGCCGGCGAGCTCGTGATGTTCGACCGCTCCTGGTACAACCGGGCCGGGGTGGAGCGCGTCATGGGCTTCTGCTCCGACGAAGAGCACGATCGTTTTCTGCGGCAAGTTCCGTTGTTCGAGCAGATGCTTGTCGACGATGGGATCAGCCTCATCAAGTTCTGGTTCTCGGTGTCATCCCTGGAACAGCGGACGCGTTTCGCGATTCGCCAGGTGGATCCGGTGCGGCAGTGGAAGCTCTCGCCGATGGACATTGCCTCCCTGGACAAGTGGGATGCGTACACCGCAGCGAAGGAAGAGATGATCGGGTTCACCGACACTGCGGCGGCGCCGTGGACCGTCATCAAGAGCAACGACAAGAAGCGTGCCCGTATCAACGCGATGCGACATGTGCTGAGCCAGTTCGACTACGACAACAAGGACCACGAGATCGTCGGCATTCCCGACCCCCTGATCGTCGGCAGCCTCGAATAGTCGGATGAGCTGACCTGCGGCGCCCGGGTCGATAGTGTGAGAGGCATGGAGACCGTGCCGATCCAGCTGCCCGACGGAACCCTGACTCCGATCCGGCTGTTTCCCGGGCCGAAGGACGACGCCCCCGTTGTTGTGATGTTTCCCGGTCTCGGTGTGCCGGCAGGGTTTTACGATCCGGTGGCGGAGGCCCTCGTGGCCGCAGGCTTCAATGCCGCTATCGGGGAGCTGCGCGGCCAAGGCGACAGCCGGCCACGTCCCAGCGCGTCGAGCACCTTCGGGTATCAGGACGTGGTGTCGGTCGATTTCCCGGCGACGTTCGAGGTTGTGCGCGAAAGATTCCCGGCCAGCACGCCGTTCCTGCTCGGCCACAGTATGGGAGGGCAGTTGGGCGTGATGTACGCGTCGCGGATTCGCGGCCGTTTGGGCGGGGTGATCCTGGTGGCTTCCGGTTCGCCGTACCACCGAGGCTTCCCGGGAATCCGGGCTCCGGGGTTGTACCTGGGCTCGTCAGCGATGTCGATGACGGCCAACATCGCGGGCTTCTGGCCCGGTGATCGCCTGAATGTGGGCGGCTTCGGACGGCAGTCGAAGGTGCTGATCACGGATTGGGCCAGGTTTGCTCGCACCGGCAAGATCGAACCCGTGGGCGCAGATATCGACTACGAGGAGCGGATCGCCCGGCTGAGCTTGCCGGTCTTGTCCCTGACAATCAGCGACGACGATCTCGCTCCGCGTCGATCCGCAAAGAACCTGGTGGACAAGCTCACCGGATCACAGGTGACGATGGTGCACATCGACGAACCACTCGGTCACAACGGCTGGATCCGGAAACCCAAGGCTGTGACCGAGCGCGTCGTCGAGTGGCTGCGCGACCGGTGAATGCTCAGCTGAACTTCTGCCACAAGAATTCGTAGGTCAGCGCACTCTTGTAGGCCAACTGTGCATTGTCGGCGGCGCCGCCGTGCCCACCCTCGATGTTCTCGAAGTACAGAACCGGCTTGCCGAGTTCCTCCAACCGCGCCGCCATCTTGCGAGCATGCGCGGGATGCACGCGGTCGTCGCGAGTCGACGTTGCGATCAGAATCGGCGGGTACGACGCGTCGGCATCGATGTTCTGGTACGGCGAGTACTCCGAGATGAAGGACCACTCGTCCGCGTTGTCGGGGTCGCCGTACTCCGCCATCCAGGATGCGCCGGCCAGGAGGAGATGGAACCGTCGCATATCCAGCAGTGGAACCTGACAGACGATGGCGCCGAACAACTCTGGGTACTTTGTGAGCATGATGCCCATCAACAGTCCGCCGTTGCTGCCGCCCTGAGCGGCCAACAACTCCGGTGTGGTGATTCCGCGCTCGACCAGATCGCGCGCGACAGCCGCGAAATCTTCGTGAACCTTGTGGCGGCCGGCCTTCAAAACCTGTGTGTGCCAACCTGGTCCGTATTCGCCGCCGCCGCGAATATTGGCGACGACGTAGGTACCGCCACGTGTGAGCCACGCCCGTCCGATGGAACCGCTGTACGACGGCGTCATCGAAACTTCGAATCCGCCGTAGCCGTACAGAAGCGTCGGACCGGGTTGGGTGCCTTCGGTTCGGACCACGAAGTAAGGGACCTGGGTTCCGTCGGCGGAAGTGGCAAAAAACTGTTGCGTCACAATGTTTTCAGCGTCGAAGAATGCCGGCGCAGATTTGATGACGCTGGGCTCGGATTCGCCGATAACTCCGTGCAGAAGTGTTGCGGGAGAGGTGTATCCGCTGGAATTGAGGAAGTACTCGTTGCTGACATCGGGATCGGTATCAAGGATCTCGATTGTAGTGAGCTCGGGTAGGCCTTCGAACGGTGCACTGTCCCAACGGTCTTCGCTGGGAGTGAGTATGCGCAGAGTGGTTCGCACATCGGTCAGGATCACCAGAATCAGGTGATCCCGGGTCCAGCTGTACTGGTCGAGCGAGGAATGCTCGTCGGGTTCGAAGACGACCGTCAGATCGCGTGAACCGGCGAGGTAATCGTCGTATCGGGCGGCCAGCAGGGTACCCGTCGCGTACTCGGTGTCCTCGACGGTCCACGGTGACTTCGTTCGAATCAGTAGCCACTCACGATGAATCGAGATTCCCGCGTCTTCGGGCGTGTCGATCAGAACCAACTCGCTGTCGGTCGTGAATTGGAACCGTCGCGAATTGTAGAAATCGACTGAGCGAGTGACGAAGTCGCGCTCGAAGCCGGGCGTCGGATCATGGGAAGCGGAGATTGCGACGTCGGTGCTCTCGCCCTCGTAGATCGTCTCGGCGCTGGAAAGGGGAGTGCCGCGCTTCCACCGCATTGCCAGGCGCGGGTAGCCGGAGTCAGTGAGCGAACCTTCTCCGGTATCCGTTCCGACATAGACGGTATCGATGTCGATCCAGTCGATATCCGTCTTGGCTTCGGGGAGATAGAAACCTGATTGTGGTCCGTCGGCGTCGAGGAATTGTCTTGTCTCGATATCGAATTCGCGAACAACAGCAGCGTCCGCTCCACCGCGGGACAGGCTGATCAGCGCGCGGTTCCGAAGGGGGCGAAGCAATTGCGTGCCCTTCCAGACCCAATTCTCGCCCTCGGCTTCGGCCAATGCGTCGAGATCGACGAGCACGTCCCACTCAGGGCTCTCGCTTCGATACTCCTCGAGGGTGGTGCGTCGCCACAGTCCACGAATATTGACGCCGTCTCGCCAGAAGTTGTACAGGTACTCGCCGCGTCGTCGGACGTACGGGATACGCGCGTCGGTATCGAGGACCTCGCGGATATCCGACTGCATCTGCTCAAACCGTTCACCGGAGGCGAGTTGTGCTTCGGTGACGGCGTTGTGCGCCCGCACCCAATCGAGAGCTGCCTCGCCCGTGACATCTTCGAGCCAGAGGTACGGATCCTTATCGGAAGTCATGCGTCCATTCTTACTGCTACCGGCAGAGCGCGTTCGACCCCGCTCCCGAGAAGCTGTGGGAGCGGGGTCGAATTGTTGAACTCAGATGTCGAGCGAACGCGCGAGCATCGGCCAGGAGTTGTTCAGATCGTCCTGCCAGTAGCCCCACGAGTGGGTGCCGGTGGGCTTGAAGTCGAACTGCGCCGGGATCTTCAGTTCGTTGAGGCGGTATGCCAAGTTGTGTGTGCAGTAGTTGACGGCTGCCTCGATGATGCCGCCGACGATAACCTGGTTCGCCACATTGGCAATCTCGCCCTTCATCGCGGGATTCGCGAGGGTGTCATGCGGGCCGGGCAGACCGGATCCGGTGGAAATGTACAGCTGGGTGCCGCGAAGCTTCTCGGCGTTGACAACCGGATCGTTGTCGATCCAGCCTTGGCCGTCGAGCGGGCCCCACATGTTGGTGATGTCTGCGCCGCCCCTGGTGCCGGTAACGAGCTGAATAGCGCTCTGGCCGACGGGCGTGCTGGTCTCGGCGCAACCGCTGTACGCGCCGACGGCCTTGTAGAAGCCGGGGGCTGCGATCGCGAGGTTCAGAACCGACGTGGCGGTCATGGAGATCGCGGAGATCGACTGGACGCCGTTGGTGTTGAATTCTTTGTCGATGACGGGCGGGAGTTCCTTTGTAAGGAACGTCTGCCACTTCTGGCTACCGAGTTCGGGATCGTCGTTCACCCAGTCGGTGTAGTAGCTGAAGGCACCTTGCAGTGGGGTGACGACATTGACGTTCTTGTCCCGGAAGAAGTTCATGACGTCCGCGTTGCGCTGCCACGTCGCAGTGTCCTCGCCGCCGCCGGCACCGTTGAGGAGGTAGAGCGTCGGGCGCGGTGCACTGGTGTCTGCGGGGGTGATGACCTCGAGCGGGATATCGCGATTCATGGACGGGGAGAACACCTTGATGGTGGTCTTGCGTCCAGCGTCGACGCGACTCGAGAGCTTGGAACCCGTTGCGTTGACCTTGGCCACTGCCGCGGTGGCAGTTGTATTTCCGCCCGCTGTTGTATCTCCGCCCGCGGAGGACATGGCCGGACTGATCAGCATCGGCAATACGGAAACGGCTGCTATCGCGGCGACCATACGGCCGCGCTTGAATGTACGAGCGCCCATACTCTCTGAAACCTCCACTACTTTGCCCGAAAGACGTTCGGGATCGATGTCTTCGGTCAGTAAAGCAGAAACATCATGGTCAGGTGGGCTTTTTGACTGTTTTGATGCACGGTTATACAGCATTCGACCCCGCTCCCGAGAAGCTGTGGGAGCGGGGCCGAATGGTCAAACCGGTGTATCTAGTTCTTGACGTCCATGGAGTTGGCAATCATCGGCCAGGAGTTGTGGAGATCGTCCTGCCAGTAGCCCCACGAGTGGGTGCCGGT
>NZ_JASHKR010000114.1 GCF_030056815.1 Rhodococcus sp. IEGM 1379 | reverse complement strand
TCTACGTCCACCAATCCAATAGGGACAACTACAACCGATAACACCATACAGGCGCACGCAGCTAACCCGACCACGTACCCGTCTCGGACATGTTTCCACACTGTGAGTGCGTCCACACCAGGATCGAAGATCTCGTTCGGCGGTACCGAACACCGCGCAAGGTTCAGCGCCCGCTAGTTTCGAGTTGACGCGTTCTTATCTCTGAAAGGCTTCATTTAATGCTCCCCAACACCACCACTCCGACAACATCCGAAGGCGGCACCAGCACTCCTCGCCTCGAGTCCATTCACAACTTCCGTGACGTCGCCGGACACGGATACTCGACAGCGAGTGGAAGTACCATGCGGCGTGGTGTCTTCTATCGGGCCAACGTACTCACCCCTACACCCGCAGATATGGCAGTCGTCGAGTCGCTCGGACTGACCGCCGTCTACGACGTGCGTTCCGAAGCGGAGGCTACGAAAACCCCGGACACGATGCCGGCCGCCGCGACATACACCCACATCCCGATCCTGCCGGGAACTATTCAAGAAACCGCTGTGTCTATCCGAACCATCGATGCCGCACAGGATTTCATGCGACTCCTG
Source organism: Rhodococcus sp. IEGM 1379 (assembly GCF_030056815.1). GTDB lineage: Bacteria > Actinomycetota > Actinomycetes > Mycobacteriales > Mycobacteriaceae > Rhodococcus_F. The sequence goes on along the minus strand of NZ_JASHKR010000114.1, from coordinate 11,176 downwards.
AACCGTACTTTTGTCACCGACGATGCCACCCGCGCCGGATTCTCACGGTTGCTCACCGCTCTCGCCACTACACCGGGGCCGCAGTTGTTCCATTGCACCGCCGGCAAGGACCGCACCGGATGGGCAGCGGCGCTGCTGCAGACGATGGCAGGTGTGCCGCACGAGACCATTCTCGACGATTACCTGCTGACCAACACCTACTCGAGCGCGTACGTTGACGAGACTGCCGACCGCATCGCACAGTTTGCGGTGGCGGGACGCGCCGACGTGGTTCGTGTGATGCTCACTGTCGACGAAAGTTACCTGGGTGCGGCGTTCGAGCAAGTCGAAGCCGATTACGCGTCTATCGAGAATTACCTGTACTCCGGTCTCGGACTCACGACCGCCACCATCGGAGCGCTCGAAACGAAGCTGATCGGCTGAGCATACAAAACACGGTGGGCGCGTAACCGAAATGGTCACGCGCCCACCGTCTTTGACAATCACACTAGCTAGAGAGCATCTAGTTCGGCAGCACTAGCTAGGCAGTGGCCCACCGGCTGCAATTGCAGACAGCGTGGCGAACTCGTCTGCCTTGAGCGAAGCACCGCCGACAAGAGCGCCGTCGACGTCAGCTTGGCCGACGATCTCTCCGACGTTCTTGGAGCTGACGCTACCGCCGTACAGGACGCGAACGCCTGCAGCGACGTCGGCGTCGGCAAGCTCGACGAGCGTTGCACGAACCGCCGCGCACACTTCCTGAGCATCCGCAGCCGAAGCGACACGACCCGTGCCGATGGCCCAGACAGGCTCGTACGCGATGACGATCTTGGAGATCTCCTCCGCGCTCAAACCTGCCAAGGAACCCTTGAGCTGTTCCACGTTGTAAGCGACGTGATCGCCTGCTTCGCGGATCTCGAGGCCTTCCCCGATGCACACGATCGGCGTGATGCCGTTCTTGAGCGCAGCCTTTGCCTTGGCGAGGACCAACTCGTTGGTCTCACCATGCAGGGTTCGGCGCTCCGAGTGTCCGACCACGACGTACGTGCATCCGAGCTTGGCCAGCATGGAACCGCTGATCTCGCCGGTGAATGCGCCGCTGTCCTGAGCCGAGACATCCTGCGCTCCGTAGGTGAGCAGAAGCTTGTCACCGTCGACCAGCGTCTGAATGCTACGGATGTCGGTGAACGGCGGGATAACCGTCACGTCGACCTTGTCGAAATACTTTGCAGGCAAGGCAAAAGCGATCTTCTGCACCAGGGCGATAGCCTCGAGGTGATTCAGATTCATCTTCCAGTTGCCGGCGATCAACGGCTTACGTGCCATGTCGGATCAGCCTTCCAGTACTGCGATGCCGGGAAGCTCTTTGCCCTCGAGGTATTCGAGGGAAGCGCCGCCGCCGGTGGAAATGTGCGAGAAGCCTTCGTCCGGGATGCCGAGCTGACGAACAGCCGCAGCTGAATCGCCACCGCCGACAACGCTGAACGCACCCTTGCTGGTTGCTTCCACGATGGCCTCGGCGACACCACGGGTGCCGGCCTCGAACTTCGGGAACTCGAACACGCCCATCGGCCCGTTCCAGAACACCGTCTTGGCCCCGGTCAGGATCGCCGCGAAGCGCTTGACCGACTCGGGTCCGATATCGAGCCCCATCCAACCGTCGGGAATCTCGTTGAACGGCACGACCTTCGACTCGGCATCAGCCGAGAAGGAGTCCGCGACAACAACATCCTGAGGGATGTGGATGACGTCCGCGTACCGGTCCAGGAGGTCCTTGCAGGTGTCGATCATGGATTCTTCGCAGAGCGAATTGCCCACGGACAGACCCTGAGCCGCGAGGAACGTGTAGAACATTCCGCCGCCGATCACCAGAGTGTCGACCTTGGGCGCGAGCGCCTCGATGACAGCGAGCTTGTCCGAAACCTTGGATCCGCCCAGCACAACCGCATACGGACGCTCCGCTTCCTGCGTGAGCTTGGCAAGTACCTCGACCTCGGCACCCACCAGGTAGCCCGCGTAGTGCGGAAGCAGCTTCGCGACGTCGAAGACCGAAGCCTGCTTGCGGTGAACAACACCGAAGCCGTCGGATACGAATGCGCCGTCGTCGCCGACCAACTCGACCAAAGCCTTCGCGAGCTTGACGCGCTCGGCCTCGTCCTTGCTGGTTTCACGCGGATCGAAACGAATGTTCTCGAGCATCAGAACGTCACCGTCGGTGAGTCCCTCCGAACGAGCCAAAGCGTCCTGTCCCACAACGTCACCGGCGAGCTGCACGTTGCGACCGAGGATCTCGGCCAGCTTGGCGGCTACGGGTGCGAGCGAGAACTTGGGGTCGGGCTGACCGTCGGGCCGTCCGAGGTGCGCGGTCACGATGACCTTCGCGCCGGCCTCGGCAAGTGCTCGCAGGGTGGGAGCGGATGCAACGATGCGACCCGGATCCGTGATTTCTCCGCCATCCAACGGGACGTTGAGGTCGGAACGCACCAATACGGTGCGCCCCTCGACCCCAGCGTCCAGCAGATCCTTCAGCGTCTGAACTGTCACTGTTATCGAAACTCCGCTCAGAGTGACTTGGCGACGAGGCCGATGAGGTCGGCCAGACGGTTGGAGTAGCCCCACTCGTTGTCGTACCAGGAAACGATCTTGACCTGGTCGTCGATGACCTTCGTCAGACCCGAGTCGAAGATCGACGAGTGCGGGTCGGTGACGATGTCCGAGGAGACGATCGGAGCATCCGTGTACTTGAGGATGCCCTTGAGGGGGCCCTCGGCTGCAGCCTTCATCGCAGCGTTGATCTCGTCGGCGGTAGCCGGCTTGCGCAGCTGTGCGGTGAGGTCGGTGACCGAACCCGTGGGGATCGGTACGCGCAGTGCGTAGCCGTCGAGCTTGCCCAGGAGCTGCGGGAGAACCAGGCCGATTGCCTTGGCTGCACCGGTGCCGGTGGGGACGATGTTCAGGGCAGCTGCGCGGGCGCGACGGAGGTCGCTGTGCGGAGCATCCTGGAGGTTCTGATCCTGCGTGTACGCGTGGATCGTGGTCATCAGACCCTTGACGATGCCGAACTCGTCATCGAGAACCTTGGCGATGGGGCCGAGGCAGTTGGTGGTGCACGACGCGTTGGAGATGATGTTCTGGCTGCCGTCGTACTTGTCGTCGTTGACGCCCATCACGATGGTGATGTCTTCACCCTTGGCCGGAGCCGAGATGATGACCTTCTTCGCGCCGGCTTCGAGGTGACCCTTGGCCTTGGCAGCGTCAGTGAAGATGCCCGTGGACTCGACGACGACGTCGACGCCCAACTCGCCCCAAGGAAGCTCGTTCAAGGGGCCGCGGTGCGCGAGTGCCTTGATGCGCTGATCGCCGACGACAATGGTGTCGTCGCCGTCGAGCGAAACGTCGTACGGCAAACGGCCGAGGATCGAGTCGTACTTGAGCAGGTGAGCGAGAGTCGCATTGTCGGTGAGGTCATTGACCGCGACGATCTCGATATCAGTGGTGCCCAGCGCCTTCTGCGCATCCACCGCCCTGAAGAAGTTACGTCCGATACGGCCGAAACCGTTAACGCCAACCCGGACAGTCACAATTCGCTCCTTAGAGGATCATTCTGGTGTGCAACTTGACCCACGCATGATCCGAGCTCGTGTGTGCACGACACGGACGTGGGGTTCATCGGTCGATGTGACTCTTACCCTAATGCGCGCGCCTCGAGCGCGCGCAGCCCACCCTGAAGAGGGGCAGGTGACGGGCTGGTCAGCCCTCTTCGAGCAGGTCGGAGTTAACCGCGGATTCGGTATCGGGGATACCCGTCTCCTTGGCTTTTCTGTCGGCCATCGACAGCAACCTGCGGATCCGTCCGGCGACGGCATCCTTCGTCATCGGCGGATCTGCCAGCTGACCCAACTCTTCGAGTGACGCCTGCCGATGTTCGACGCGCAGTGCGCCCGCAGCGGCCAGATGATCAGGAACATCCTCACCGAGGATTTCCAGAGCCCGCTCGACGCGTGCGGCGGCAGCTACTGCAGCTCTGGCGGAGCGTCGCAGGTTTGCGTCGTCGAAGTTGGCAAGACGGTTGGCTGTGGCACGCACCTCGCGGCGCATCCGACGCTCTTCCCACACCAGGCGGGTGTCCTGGGCGCCCATCCTCGTGAGGAGGTCGCCGATGGCCTCGCCGTCACGGATGACGACGCGATCGGTTCCGCGCACTTCGCGGGCCTTCGCGGAGATTCCGAGGCGACGCGCTGCACCGACCAGAGCAAGTGCGGCTTCGGGTCCGGGGCAACTGACCTCGAGCGCCGAGGAACGGCCGGGTTCAGTGAGGGAACCGTGGGCGAGGAACGCACCGCGCCACGCTGCTTCGGCATCGCCGACGCTTCCGCCCACAACCTGGGCGGGCAGTCCACGGACGGGCCGTCCCCGCAGATCGAGGAGTCCCGTCTGACGTGCGAGTGCCTCACCTTCTTTGGCGACGCGCACGATGTAGCGGGCGGACTTCCGCAGACCACCGGCGCTGAGCACGTGAACTTCGGCGTTGTAGGTGAACAAGTCGAAAATCTCACGGCGAAGCCGACGCGCAGTGGAACCCAGATCGACCTCCGCCTCCACGACGACGCGCCCACCGACAATGTGGAGCCCACCGGCAAATCGGAGCAGTGCGGAGACCTCAGCCTTGCGGCAGCTGACCTGAGTCACCACTAACCGGCTCAGTTCGTCCTTGACCTCCGCTGTCATTGCCACGAAGTGTTCTCCCTCTGTTCTGCTGCTGAATGGTCTGTGGACTCCCCGTTCGGGGAGTCGAATTTGCCTGCGCGCCCGGCCAGTTCGGCCAGGACCTCCGCGAGCCGCACCGGATCGTGTACGTGCGCTGACCCGGCTGCGGGGTCTGCGACTTCGGCGTAAACGACCTCCGCATGGAATTGATTGGCTGCGCGAGCCAAATGTTCACGCTCGCGGCCCGCCGGAACCGATGCAGAATCGACCACCACATAGTCGACCCGGAAATCGGGCACATGCTGGGAGAGTACGTGCAGGTGACGCTCTGCGGAGAATCCGGCAGTCTCCCCCGGTTCGGGCGCGAGGTTGAGCACGAGCACTTTCCGCGCTGCTGTAGTCGAGAGAGCTTCCACCAGTTCGGGGACAAGCACGTGCGGAATGACACTCGAGAACCACGAACCCGGACCGAGCACCACCAGGTCCGCTTTCCCGATAGCGGCCACAGCGTCGGGGCTGGCGGGCGGACTCGCCGGCAACAGGCGCACGCGTCGTACTTTGCCCGGAGTGGTCGCAACGGCCACCTGACCACGGATACACCGGCTGACGCGCGGATCCTCCTCCAAACCTTGGACGTCGGCTTCGATCTCGAGCGCGATCGGAGACATCGGAAGTACGCGCCCGCGCACACGCAACAGCCTCGCCATCTCGTCGAGGGCGAGGACAGGATCCCCGAGCACCTCGGTCAGACCAGCGAGAATCAAGTTGCCCACCGAGTGACCGGCAAGCGCGCCCACACCGCCGAAGCGGTGCTGAATGGTACGAGTCCAGTCTCTGACCTCGGGTTCGTCGGCAGCCAACGCTGCGAGCGCCATCCGGAGATCGCCCGGAGGAATCACGCCCAACTCGGCTCGTAATCGGCCCGAGGATCCGCCGTCGTCGGCAACAGTGACCACGGCCGTCACGTCGGAGGTAAGCCTGCGGACAGCTTGAAGCGTCGCAAACAATCCATGCCCGCCGCCGAGTGCAACTACCGCCGGTTCGCTGCGATTCTGCGCAACAGATTCGGTCATTCGCGGCCCAGATCTCGGTGCACGATGCTGACCGCGAGGTCGTCTTCACGCCCCAACTTGCGGGCAAGAGCTTCGGTCATAGCCACGCTTCGGTGCTTTCCACCGGTGCAACCCACAGCAATTGTCATGTAGCGCTTTCCTTCTCGACGATATCCGGCAATCGTCAGCTCGAGCAGATGCAAGTAGGTATCGAGGTAGTCCTCAGCGCCGTCCTGTGAGAGGACATAGTCGCGGACGTCGGCATCTTGGCCCGTGTGATCACGAAGTTCCGGAATCCAATGCGGATTCGGCAGAAAACGAACGTCGCACACCAAATTCACGTCGACCGGTAAGCCGTATTTGAACCCGAACGACTCAACCGTGACCTGCATGGTTCGATTGCCGGCGTTACCGAAAGCCGTCTCGATCTTCTGCCTCAACTGATGTGCTTTGAGCGATGACGTGTCGATCACCAGATCAGCCGCAGCCTTGACCACAGCCAACTGCCGACGCTCTGCAGCAATGCCCTCGGACAGGGTGCCGTCGATGCTCTCGTTCTGTAGGGGGTGACTACGACGAACGTGCTCGAACCTCCGGATCAAGACGTCGTCCGACGCCTCCAGATACAGGACGCGGGTGTGAATCGGTTCGGCTTCCAACTGGGTCAGAACCGAACCCAGATCTCCGGTGAAAAGTCGGCTACGCACGTCGAGTACAACTGCGAGGCGATCAACTGGCGGATCCGACGTGAGGCTCAGTCCGACCATCCGCGAAATCAATTCCGGCGGTAGGTTGTCCGCGACATACCAGCCGAGATCCTCGAGCACCTTGGCCGCCGTACTGAGCCCGGCGCCCGAAAGGCCGGTCACCAGAAGAACGTCCATGGTCCGACTGTCGTTTGCGCTGTCTGTGATCACTCGGCACTCTGCCCTGTCGTCGGCCTGGATGATTCGCTCGACGCAGAATCCGGTACCTGCCGGACCGACTGATCCGACATTACGAACTCTACGGCCTGTTTATCATCCCCTACCGAGCCGGACTGTGCGACGGCTTCAGAGTCTGTCGGTGTGGAATCGGGGGTCGTGGAATCGGAACCCAATGCGTCGAGGACCGCGCGTGCGGTGCTTGCGCCGATTCCGGGGACCTCCATGATCTCCTCGACGGTGGCCGTCTTCAGATTCGCGACGGATCCGAAATGTGTCACCAGTGCTGTACGCCGCGTCTCCCCTAACCCCTTCACAGCGTCGAGCACCGACGCCGTCATCCGCCGTGAACGCTTACTCCGGTGGAAGGTGATGGCAAAGCGGTGTGCTTCGTCGCGGATCCGCTGCAGCAGGTACAGCGATTCACTGGTGCGCGGCAAGATCACGGGATCTTCCTCGCCCGGCACCCAGACTTCTTCGAGTCGTTTGGCCAGGCCGACAACTGCGACGTCCGTGACGCCGAGTTCCTCGAGGACCGCCGAAGCTGCGTTTACCTGAGGTGAGCCGCCGTCAACGACAAAAAGATTGGGTGGATAGGCGAAGCGCCGTGGCCGGCCTGTTTGTGGGTCGAGCGCTGCTTCGGGAGCGAGATCGCCGCCGTCAGCGTCCATACCGGCGGCGGAATTCGCCAGAATCCCCAGGTCGCGGTTGTGCCGCAGGAAACGCCGACGCGTGATCTCGGCGATGCTGGCGACGTCGTCGGAATGACCGTCGCCGGCAGCTTCACGAATCGCGTAGTGCCGGTAGTCGGATTTGCGGGGCAGGCCGTCTTCGAAGACGACGAGCGACGCGACCACATCAGTTCCCTGCACGTGGCTGATGTCGACACACTCGATGCGCAGGGGCGCAGAATCCAGATCGAGGGCTTCCTGGATTCCCTGCAACGCTGCCGAACGGGACGTAAAGTCGCCCGCACGCTTGAGTTTGTGTTGCGCCAGAGCTTCTTTCGCGTTGCGCTGGACGGTCTCGGCAAGATCCTTCTTGTCGCCGCGCTGCGGAACCCGCAATTGCACTTGCGAACCTCTCAGCCCGCTGAGCCACGTCTGGAGCTCGGCGGCGTTGGGCGGAAGAACCGGGACGAGCACCTCTTTCGGTACCGCACTGAGCCGGACCTCGGGATCAGCACCGGGTTCGAGTGCAGCCTGCTCGCCGTAGAACTGGGTCAGGAACTGCTCGACCAGGATCGGGAGGTCGGACTCGGCATCGAGCGCCGCCCAGTCGATAGCGTCACCCGCCTTCTCCACGACCCATCCGCGTTGACCGCGCACACGTCCGCCGCGCACATGGAAGACCTGAACCGCCGCCTCGAGGTCGTCGGTCGCAAACGCGACCAGGTCGGCGTCGGTACCGTCGCCGAGAACCACGGCCTGCTTCTCGAGCGCCTTACGCAAGGCCCCGATGTCGTCACGCAAACGTGCTGCAGTCTCGAAATCGAGTTCCGCGGATGCCTGCTGCATCTTCTTCTCGAGGTCTCGGACCAACTTGTCGGTGCGGCCGGCCAAGAAATCGCAGAAGTCCTCGACGATCTGACGGTGTTCCTCGGGACTGACGCGTCCGACACACGGCGCCGAGCATTTGTCGATGTATCCGAGCAAGCAGGGCCGGCCGATCTGATTGTGGCGCTTGAACACTCCGGTGGAACACGTCCGGGCCGGAAAGACGCGCAGCAGCAGGTCGAGTGTTTCCCGGATCGCCCAGGCGTGTGAATACGGGCCGAAATACCGGACACCTTTGCGCCGGGGACCGCGGTAGACGAACAACCGCGGGAACTCTTCATTGAGAGTGACAGCGAGAACCGGATACGTTTTGTCGTCTCGATAGCGGACGTTGAACCGCGGATCGAATTCCTTGATCCAGTTGTATTCGAGCTGCAGCGCTTCGACTTCGGTACTGACAACCGTCCACTCGACGCTGCCGGCGGTGGTCACCATCTGCCGAGTCCGCGGATGAAGTGTGGTGACGTCCGCGAAGTACGAGTTCAGACGCGAGCGGAGGCTCTTGGCCTTGCCCACATAGATGACCCGACCATGCGGATCACGAAATTTGTACACTCCAGGCGCCGCCGGAATAGTTCCGGTAGCGGGGCGGTAAGTCGAAGGATCCGGCACAGTTCCACGTTAGCCGTCGCCACCGACCGATTCGGAAAGCACACTGCTGTGTACCCCGAATCGGTCGTGGCGTACGTCAGTTGTTCCTGTTCGCGGCGGGCGCGTATCGCTCGGCGATTTCGCGGAACTTCACTACCGCGTCGACGGCGCGCTCACCGTCGTTGGATTGGATCGCCATCACCGGCATGTACTCGTCGTCGGGCAATTCGACGCGAGCCCAGGCTGCGCCGTCGGGGAAGGACAATCCTTCGAACAGATCCCAGTCGACAATCTTCTCGCCCAGAATGTTGCGCACCGCGACGCCTCGCTTGCCTACTCGCACACGAGGTCTGGTGAGCAAAAACACACCGCCGGCCAGCGCGCATCCGATGGTGGCCATCGCGATCTGATCGGCGGCACGGAAGTACACGCCAGTCTCTCCATGGTGCAACGACAGTGCCAGACCGACGTGAACGATGACCAGGAGAACTGCGATTCCGATCGCGTACCGCGCCGACTTGTGCGACTTTGCGACAAGTTCCCAGTTGTCGTCAGGTGTACTCATCGAAACGAATCCTCGGTCCATGGCTGTCGTAGATGGCGCAGTGTGACTGCTGTGTCGAGAGCGGCGGCGCAAGCCTGCGCACCCTTGTCCTCGACACTACCGGGCAAACCGGACCGATCAAGGGCTTGCTGTTCGGTATCGGTGGTCAGAACACCGTTGCCGACGGGCGTGCTCTCGTCGAGCGATACCCGCGTCAAACCGGCAGTAACGGCGTCACAGACGTATTCGAAGTGCGGTGTGCCACCGCGAATAACAACACCCAGCGCAACGACGGCGTCGTGCGTCCGCGCCAAAGCCTGTGCGACGACGGGCAATTCGACGGCGCCGGCAACACGAACCAGAGTCACGTCCTTGATCTGAGCCTGCGCAGCCACCCGCTGAGCACCCGCGATCAAAGCCTCGGAGATGGTCGGATGCCACTGGCCGGCGACAATTGCCAACTTGAGGTCCTTGGCCTCCGAGATGGCGAGCGTCGGCTGTCCTTCGCCGCTCACACCGCACCGTCCTTCTGGCTAGCCTCGTACTCGTCGAGACCGATCAGGTCGTGGCCCATCCGGTCACGCTTCGTGCGCAGGTACGTGAGGTTCTCCGCGTTTGCACGCAACGGCATCGGTACACGGTCCGTGATCTGCAGGCCGTAGCCGTCCAGGCCGACGCGCTTAGCCGGGTTGTTGGTGAGCAGACGCATCGAGGAGATACCCAGGTCGACGAGGATCTGCGCGCCGATGCCGTAGTCACGAGCATCAGCCGGCAGGCCGAGTTCGAGGTTGGCGTCGACGGTGTCGGATCCGGCGTCCTGCAACTGGTACGCCTGCAGCTTGTGCATCAGACCGATTCCGCGGCCCTCGTGGCCACGCATGTACAGAACGACGCCGCGGCCTTCCTGCGCCACCATGTCCAGAGCCGCGTCGAGCTGAGGACCACAATCGCAGCGCAACGAACCGAAGACGTCGCCAGTCAGGCACTCGGAGTGCACGCGAACCAGTACGTCGCTGCCGTCGCCGTCGGGGCCAGCGAGATCGCCGCGCACCAACGCAACGTGTTCGACCTCGTCGTAAATGCTGGTGTAGCCGACAGCGGTGAATTCACCGTGACGCGTAGGAATGCGAGCCTGGGCAATCCGGACGACGTGCTTCTCGTGCTTACGACGCCATGAAATGAGGTCGGCGATCGAGATGAGTGCCAGGTTGTGCTCGTCGGCGAAAACTCGCAGCTCGTCCGTCTGAGCCATCGCGCCTTCGTCCTTCTGACTGACGATTTCGCAGATGACGCCGGCGGGGCGGAGGTCGGCCATGCGTGCCAGGTCTACAGCAGCTTCGGTGTGCCCGGGGCGACGGAGAACTCCGCCTTCCTTGGCGCGAAGCGGAACGACGTGTCCGGGACGAGTGAAATCGTTGGCGCCAGACTCCGGGTCAGCCAGAAGTCGCATGGTCGCTGCGCGATCGGACGCCGAGATGCCGGTACCGATGCCTTCGCGAGCGTCGACGGTCACCGTGTAGGCGGTGCCGTGCTTGTCTTGGTTGGTGGCGTACATCGGGGGGAGGCCCAGACGGTCGCAATCCTCGCCGTCCAGCGGAACACACAGGTAACCGGACGTGTAGCGAACCATGAATGCCACCAGTTCCGGGGTGGCTTTCTCGGCGGCGAAGATGAGGTCGCCCTCGTTCTCGCGATCCTCGTCGTCCACAACGACAACAGCTTTACCTGCAGCGATATCAGCTACTGCGCGCTCGATACTGTCGAACCTTGTCACGTGCTCGCACTCCAAAGTCTTGACTTTTCACATCATCGAATACAACGAGT
>NZ_JASHKR010000113.1 GCF_030056815.1 Rhodococcus sp. IEGM 1379 | reverse complement strand
TTCGACCGCGCTGCCGGAACTACCGACGCTGCCGGTGCCTCGATCCAGTCCTTCAGACCCATCAGACCTGCCACCTCTCGATTAGAGATCCCACCGAAATCACTTCCTACGGTACCGTAGGTTACCAGGTTACGGTACCGTAGGTTACTCCAAAGTAGTAAATTTCAGAGCAGGTCGAGCAAGAACGGCAATTCCTGCACCGCATACCACGCCAATTCGTGGTCTTCCGCGTCACCGAGAGTGAACTCGGCATCAGCGTCGCCGAGATCCGCCGCATCGACAATCCCGGCAGCACGCTCGATGTCCGGTTCGGCCTGGGCGAGGTCCACGTGGACCGATGCCACCTGCGCCATCGTGACCGGACCAGCCAACCGCACGACCGCGTCGTCGAGATCCGGACGCAACTTCACATCCTCGACGTCGGCCGCAACCACCGCCCGACGGAACGTCACGTCCCCCTCGGTGCCGGCGATCAAACGCAACGACGCCCGCGCCGCCTCACCCATCGCAACCTCGGCCAACTCGTCGTCGTCGCCCGCCGCATAGGCCTCACGCAGCGCCGGAGTGACAGCGAACGCAGTTCGACTCATCGGGTCGAACTCCTGATCGGCCACCAACCGCTGCAAGATTTCCACGGTTGCCGGTACGTACACCCTCATGAGACCACCTTCATCGAAAGACGACGCCGAGAATTACCACTCACCGACTGGCGTCCGTCAACTCTTCGAGAGACTCGAAGATCAACGAACGCACTACGTCGACGTCCGACATCGCGTCACGGTCGGCATTCAAACCGTAGTAGACGTTGCCGTCATAGGACGTCAGGGCAATGCTGAGTGTCTGATTTTTCAGCAACGGCGACACCGGATACATGTCCTCCATCCGCGCTCCACCGAGGTAGAGAGGAAACTGCGGACCCGGCGCATTCGTGATCATGAGGTTGAACATTCGCTGCGACAGATTGCCGGCCGCACGCGAACTCAACGCGTGCAGCGTTGCCGGCGCAAACCCGGACATCCGTACCAAAGTCTGGGCCGTCACCCGCCGACCCTGACGAGCAAACGCCTCGGTCGCATGAGCAACGTGTGACAACCGGACCACCGCATTGGGCTCACCGACCGGCAGGTCGACCAAAAACGACGACACATGACCCGGCGCCTGCGGATCCGGAGCGTCGGGATTGTTCGGTCCGTCGGTGTACACCGACATCGGAACCATCGCCCGAACGATGCTTGCCTCGGTAACCGGCTCACCGCGCGAAAGCAGCCAATTCCGAAGTGCACCAGCGATAACCGTCAAGATCACGTCATTGATCTCGCACCCGTACTTCGCCCGGATCAGGCGATAGTCGTTGAGCGACGTCTTTGCCACAGCCAGTCGACGGTTACGGGAAATGGGCGCATTCAGCGGACTGCTGGGGGCCACCTGGGCAGCCGTACGCACCACTGCTGCGACCTTCCCCAAGGCACTGACCGCCTCCGTCATCGACGTCGTCATATCGCCCAACGCAGCCCGCGCCCGGGCCACCCCTTCGCCCGGACTGGTCACCAGATCAGCCAGCGCACCGACAACCAACTTCAGATCACTCGGCGGCAGAGCAGGCATCCATAATTCCTCGGCGCCGGGCAGACGGATCTCCTGCTGATCGAAGAGAACCTGGCTGATCTCGAGAGCGGATTCTCCGTCGACCAGGGCAGAATGCGACTTCGTGAAAATCGCGAATCTATCGTCGGACAAGCCCTCTACCAGGTACATCTCCCACAGCGGCCGAGTATTGTCCAGCGGCCGAGAAATCAGCCGGGCAATCAGATCGTTCAACTGTTCTGCAGTTCCGGGCTTGGGTAGTGCTGACCGGCGCACGTGATAAGTGATGTCGAAATCGCGATCGTCGACCCACACCGGGCGCGCCAATCCCAGCACTACCTCGCGTACCTTCTGCCGGTACCGCGGCACCAAGCTCAGTCGCTCCTCGACCAGTCGCAACAACTCGGAATGATCGATCCCGGTCCCCGATTGACGGAAGACACCCAGAGAACCCACGTGCATGGGCGTGCTCCCGGCTTCGAGAAAGTAGAACGCCGCATCCTGCGTCGTCAATCGGTTCACCACGGCTGATCCAATCCAAGCAGTATCGACAATTCCTCGATCGTGGTCTCGGGATCGACGTGATGCACCCCGACCATGCCGACGGCCACAGCGCCCCGGACGTTCACAGTCAGATCGTCGACGAACACACACACTTCGGGCGGAAGACCCAACCGCTGCGCGGCCAGACGGTAGATCGCGGCATCCGGCTTGGCCATCTCGACATCACCGGACAACACGACATCGTCCACGAGCACTCCATCGCCGAGATCCCGCAACCACGCAGCACTCGATCCCCCCGGATCGTTGCTCACAATCCCCGTTGCGATACCCGTGCTCCGGGCCCGGCGCACAAGCGCACTCAAACCGTCCAAGTCCGACCCCGGACCGAACAGCACTCCACCCACGTCCAACAGAAGTCCCCGCACACGATTCACATTAGGTGGCCAAGGTGACCCCTGCGACAACACCGGCCGATTAGTGTCATACTTCTCACCATCGCTCGGGGGAGCGATCCATGTCTGGGGGGACAAACAGGTGAACAGCAGCGAGATCGACTACAGCCCGCAAGGATTTCTTCGGCCTGCACCACGCAGCGAACCAGCCGCTGATTCCGTCACGATCAGGCGTCCGTCGGCGCGAACTGAACGGGTACTAGGCAGCCCACGCAAGACGCCGCACAACGGTACTTCCGGCACGGACACCTCACCGGCTCGGCCCGGAAGTACCGACGCAATCACTGCGGACCCCGTTGCACCCGGCGCCGACATCTTCTGGAACACGTCGCTGCGCCTCGTACTCGAAGTACTCGATCAACGACGAAACCCCCTGCACCTTAGAGCTCTACTATCCCCCACCGTCCTGGAAATCGTACGGCGCCTTGCTATTTCAGATAATCCGACCCGCGATCTCGGCGCTGCACGAACCCACCGGACACACGTGCACGCAGCATCACCGAGCGCAGCAGAAGTGTGCGCCACCTATCGACGCGGCAACCGAACCTTTGCCATCGCGGCCAGAATCGAGAACACAAACGCAGAAGGCTGGATGATCACCGCACTACACGTGGTGTGACCATCCAGCCTTCTGAAAATCATTTTCCGGCAATCATTTTCCGGCAATCAGTTTCCAGCAATCAGTTTCCAGAAATCAGCGCTTGCGCTTGGACTTCGGTGCCTTGGTGCTCTTCGACTGGGTGCGTGCGGCCTCGCGACGTTCACGGCGCGAAGCTGCATCACCGGAATCATCTGCCGCGTCCCGCGTGGCCTTTGCCTTACCGTCCTCGTCGGGACCGGAGTACGTCAGCCGCGACGGACCCGTGTCGTCGAGTCCCTTTGCGCGCAACGCCGACGGCGCTGCCGTGCCATGGGAACCCGCCGCATTTTCCTGCGTCGGCAAGGGCTTCGGCGCGGTCGCTGATGCTGCTGCAGCACTGCCGGCCGTGACCGAAATGCCGGTGGACGGCTGCGCCGGAGCAGCTTCGACCTGCAAGTTGAAGAGGAATCCCACGGACTCTTCCTTCAAACCGTCGAGCATGCCGATGAACATGTCGTAACCCTCACGCTGGTACTCGACCAACGGGTCACGCTGCGCCATCGCACGCAGACCGATGCCTTCCTTCAGGTAATCCATCTCGTAGAGGTGCTCACGCCACTTACGGTCCAGGACGGACAGGAAGACCCGACGCTCGAGCTCGCGCATACCGTTCTCGCCGGCGATCGCGTCGATTTCGGCTTCGCGCTTCTTGTACGCCGCATGAGCGTCCTCGAGCAGCGCGGTCCGCAGGTCGTCACGGCTGAGATCACTGTTGATCCCGGCGCCGTCCTCCCCGGCCAGCTTCTTGTGGTCGATCCCGACCGGGTACAGCGTCTTGAGGGCAGTCCACAACTGTTCGAGATCCCAGTCCTCGACGTACCCCTCGGCCGTGGCACCGTCGACGTACGCAGTGATCACGTCGGTGATCATCTGCTCGACCTGGCCCTCCATATCCTCACCTTCGAGGATCTGGCGACGTTCCTTGTAGATGACGGTGCGCTGCTGGTTCATGACCTCGTCGTACTTGAGGACATTTTTACGGATCTCGAAGTTCTGCTGCTCGACCTGTGTCTGCGCGCTCTTGATCGCCTTGGAGACCATCTTGGCTTCGATCGGAACGTCGTCGGGCAGGTTGAGGCGCGTCATGATCGACTCGAGCGCTGAACCGTTGAAGCGGCGCATGAGCTCGTCGCCGAGGGAGAGGTAGAACCGGGATTCGCCCGGGTCGCCCTGGCGACCGGAACGACCACGAAGCTGGTTGTCGATACGACGCGATTCATGGCGCTCGGTGCCCAGTACGTAGAGACCACCGGCAGCGCGCACCTTCTCCGCGTCTTCCTTGACGTCGGTCTTGACCTTGATCAAGATCTCGTCCCACGCGGCCTCGTATTCTTCCGGCGTGGTGACCGGGTCGAGTCCCTGACTACGGAGCGCAATATCGGCAATGATGTCCGGGTTGCCGCCCAGCACAACGTCGGTACCACGACCAGCCATGTTGGTGGCAACCGTCACCGCGCCGGATCGACCGGCTTCGGCGATGATGGTCGCTTCCTTCTCGTGGAACTTGGCGTTGAGAACGTTGTGCGCCACACCGCGCTTGGTGAACTGCTTGGACAGGTACTCCGAGCGCTCGACGCTGGTGGTACCGATCAGAACCGGCTGACCGTTCTCGTGCCGTTCCACGACGTCATCGACAACTGCGTCGAACTTGGCTTCCTCGGTCTTGTAGATGAGGTCGCCGTTGTCGACACGAATCATCGGACGGTTGGTCGGAATGGGGATCACGCCGAGGGTGTACGTCTGATGCAGCTCGGCTGCCTCGGTCTCTGCGGTACCGGTCATGCCGGACAGTTTTTCGTAGAGACGGAAGTAGTTCTGCAGGGTGATCGTGGCGAGAGTCTGGTTCTCGGCCTTGATCTCGACCTTTTCCTTGGCCTCGATGGCCTGGTGCATGCCCTCGTTGTATCGACGGCCGACCAACACTCGACCAGTGAACTCGTCGACGATGATGACCTCACCGTCGCGGACGATGTAGTCCTTGTCCTTGTTGTAGAGCTCTTTCGCCTTGATGGCGTTGTTGAGGTAACTCACCAGCGGCGAGTTGGCAGCCTCGTACAGATTGTCGATGCCGA
Organism: Rhodococcus sp. IEGM 1379; assembly: GCF_030056815.1. Lineage (GTDB taxonomy): Bacteria > Actinomycetota > Actinomycetes > Mycobacteriales > Mycobacteriaceae > Rhodococcus_F. Next base: position 6,786 of record NZ_JASHKR010000113.1, on the reverse strand, counting down.
GCTGATCCTCGACCAGTTCGACGCCGGCTTCGTGCACACCGATCGTGCGCTTGCGGATATCCACCTCGTAGTGGACGTCTTTCTTCAGCAGCGGCGCGATACGCGCGAACTCGCTGTACCACTTGCTCGAACCGTCGGCGGGGCCGGAGATGATCAGCGGGGTACGGGCCTCGTCGATGAGAATCGAGTCGACCTCGTCGACGATGGCAAACGCGTGGCCACGCTGGACCAGATCGTCCAGCGAGTGCGTCATGTTATCGCGGAGGTAGTCGAAACCGAACTCGTTGTTGGTACCGTAGGTGATGTCGCAGGCGTACGCGACCCGACGCTCGGCCGGCGTCATGCCGGACAGGATCACACTGGTCTCGAGCCCGAGTGAGCGGTGGACACGGCCCATCCACTCGGAGTCACGCTTGGCCAGGTAATCGTTGACCGTGACGACGTGGACGCCGTCACCAGCGATCGCGTTGAGATACGCGGGCAGCACACAGGTCAGGGTCTTGCCCTCACCGGTCTTCATTTCCGCGACGTTGCCGAAGTGCAGGGCCGCACCGCCCATGATCTGCACGTGAAAGTGCTTCTGGTCGATCACGCGCCACGACGCTTCTCGCGCCACGGCGAATGCCTCGGGTAGCAACTCGTCGAGGGTCTCGCCAGCGGCATAGCGCTCGCGGAACTCGACGGTCTTGGCCTTGAGTTGCTCATCCGTCAGGCCCTCTACCTCGGGCGACAGCGATTCGACATGGTCAGCAATGTGCTTGAGTCGCTTGACCATGCGACCTTCACCAACACGGAGCAGCTTCGATAGCGACAGCGACGGCACAGTCTTGTTCGTCCTCAATCTTCGGCAACAAATGGGCGACACAGTGAAATCCGGCCGAAGTCCGAAAACCCCGGCCGGATTCCATGGTAGGCGCTAAGGCCGAGTTGCGAGGCAACCCACCTATAGATCGGTCATGTCAGGCGTATCAACCCGTAGTCGAACGCATGCCGACGGTAGACGACGGACGGTTTATCCGACTCCTTGTCGTGGAAGAGAAAGAAGTCGTGTCCGACCAATTCCATCTCGTACAACGCATCGTCGATCAACATCGGTTCAGCCGGGTGATCCTTTACTCGCACTACCTGACCGGGACCTTCGTAGGCCTCCGACTCCTGGCCGTTGAGTGAGACGTCCGAATCAACCGTCGGCACGGTTTCGAGTGCGAGCGCCGCCGTCGCTTCGGAAACCGAAACCGGGCGCTTCTCGCCGTAACTGACGCGCTTACGGCCCTTGGTACGCCTCAGCCGATTCTCGAGTTTTGCAATGACAGCCTCGAATGCCGCGTAGAAGCTCTCGGCGGAGGCTTCTGCTCGCGCTACGGGACCCTTGCCTCGGGCAGTGATCTCGACGCGCTGAGCGGTCTTCGACTGCCGGGGATTGGGCTCATGTTGGAGTTCAACGTTGAAACGGAAAATGGAGGGGTCGAAGTGTTCGAGTCGCGCTAGTTTGTCCGAGACATAAACTCGGAAGTGATCGGGTATCTCGACATTGCGTCCCGTGACGACGATGTCGGATTTCGGAACGACAGATTGCGCGGAACGCTCGATGGTGGCGTCCTCGATGAAAAATGAGGCTTGCGAAGGGGTCGTCACTCGTACCTCCCAATTACGGCTCCGCCCAAAGTTGGGCGGCAGCAGGTGTTTCAAGTACCGAGAGGGGATCCGCCCGGCACCAGGATTGAAGTACCACCTCCCACCTGTATTTTCGGGTGTGCCGCCGACGCTAGTACGTAATTCGCGCGAGTGCCACTGTTCGCCTGAAATTCATTCAAACGCCCGCAACAACGAGTGCGAGGGTTGTCCGGATTCCGCGTTGGCCGAGCACCCGAATCGACTCTGCCGCAGTCGCTCCCGTCGTCAGAACATCGTCGAGAAGGACCACATCGACGTCCCTGCCCGCCAGCTCTTCCAATGCCAATGTGACCGAGATCCCTCCGGCCACATTGGTAGCTCGGTCCGCGGCCGACAGCCCTACCGAATCCCGGACGCCACGTGACATGACCAACCCCGACCGAACCTCGCCGCAGTCCGTCGGCAAGGCACCGACCGCTGCGCGCGCGATCTTTCGGACCGGATCTCCGCCCCGAGAACGCGCGGCCCGCGAGCGCGACGGCGCCGGGATCAGAACCACGGGCCGCTCGGAATCGAAATCAAGCTCGCCCCACCGGTTCAGACACGTCATCGCTGCCGCCACCGCGGCTCCCAGAGGCCTGACGAGGTCTCGTCGGCCACGTTCCTTCATCTCGATCACGCTGCGCCGTCTCGGGCCGCTGTAGGGCCCGAGCGCCCACGCCGGTACCCCGGGATCGACTCTCGGAGTCAGCTGGATCGGATGGTCCCGAAGCTCGCCGGCGCACGCGCAGCACCACTGCGCGCCCGGCCTGCCGCACCCTCCGCATTCTCGTGGCAGGACAAGATCGAGCGCCGCACCGCCCAGTTTTCCCAGATCACGAAACGCGAATTCCCCCATGGACGGGAAGTCTGAGGCACGGCACCGACAGATGCCCACCGACCGCTCAGCCGGGCAGTACCGGAATTGCCTTCTGCCCCGTCAGACCCGGCACTTCACGCCATAACCTGTCGCCGGCCGGATCGTTGTTGTTCAACTGGAACACTGCCCGCGCGTCGGCAACGTACTCGGTGGTTGGTGAAGCATCCACGGAAACCACCGGCGCGGTGAGATTGCCTCGGGGCAACGAGTCCATTCGGGAACCGTCGATCGCGACCTGTACTACGGGAACGTCAGAAGTGTTGCGCGCAATCACAACGGTGTCGCTATTGCTCCAGTCCAATGCGAGCGCAGAACTGCCCAGACCCGGAGCCACCGCCCGTGGACTGGTGAGTGCAAACACACCACTCGGCATCCGCACCACGGTCGCCAGATATACCTTGCCGTCGATGATCATCGCCGCCCGCACTCCGTCTCGCGAAAGCCTGAGTTCTGTGATGTTCGAACCCAACGGAATCAACGCGCCCACATCCACATTCGTTACCGATGCGCGGCCGGTAGTGGGCTCGCGCACCACGCGCACCACGGTATTGCCGTTGACTGCCGCCCAGATCGCATTGTTATCCAGTTCCCACGTCGGCCGCGTGATGGCCGGCGCTTCGAGCACCGGCACCCCGCCCTCGGCATAGGGCCCGAGCACCAGCGAAAACCGCGTCGCGGGATCAGGTTTTGCGGTATCGGCGACTGCGGCGACGGTCTTGCCGTCCCGGGACAAGGACGCCGAGACCAGATTTCCGGCGTTCCCGGCGAACCCGGGTACGGGAATCACACCCTGCTCGGTGACACTGACCAGGGACCCACCGAGCAGCGCGTGCAGTCCGACCGTGGCGCCGGCAGTGGCGAGTGGGTTCGTGGACGCCACGTCGGCGGTGGTCCATCCGTCCGGATGGGCCGCGTCGAGCGGCTTCCCGTCCACCAGCAGAACGTACGGACCGGAGATGTCGGCACCGGCCAACGTCCAGATAATCTGCGACGCAAACAATCCGCGGGTACCAGCATCCATCGAGCGATCGGCCGGATCCTCCGGATCGATCCGGAAGTCGATCCGGACGCCGCCGAGACCGACACCGACCTGACTGGTTCTGCCGTCAGCCTTCGTTATCGGTCCGATCACGGAGACCCCGGAACCGAGTTCGTTGCGGACTGCGGCGGCGAGCGCCAACTTGGGTCCGTTGATCAACAAGCCCACCAACTGCGACGCCATCTGATCCTGAGACCCCGAAACCCACCGCAGATCCGGAACCATGGTCTGCCCGCTCGGATCGGGGAAGTACAACGACTTTCGTTGATACGCACCGAGGAACGCCGGCCGCTCCATGATCACACCGGACGGGAGATCACTGATCCGCCACTGGCCGTCGACCAGCGTCAGGGTCATCTTGGATTCGTAACTGCCCTCTTCCGAAACGTACACGCCGCCCGGCTCGAGGCGTCCGACCTTATTCCCCCGGATCGTGTAAACGGCTTCCTTGTCGGTTCGCGATTCGGAAAGCGTGTCGACTCTGTCGACGATGGTCGCGCTGGCCGCGTCATCCCATTTTGCCGACATTGAGGGAGCCAGGTACTGCCGCGCCGCAAGATGCCGATTCGACGGATCGGTACTGGCTTTCGCGAAGTCCCGCAACAACAAATCGGGCTCGCGGCCCTCGGCCGGAGGAGCGATCGATGTTCCCGGCGCCACTGTGGCAAGGGTCCCGATCGCCTGCGGAGACGACGAGTCGGGCAGGCTCGCACACGCCCCGGTCAACAGAACCGTAGACAGCATCAATGCGAGCACACCGCGGTGAAGGTGATTTTTCATGAACGCTCACTGCCTTGCGAACCGCTTCGAGATTCTTGCTCATGCGGAGTGGGAACGGACGAGGTGACGTCTCCGACCTCTTCCGCGACGACCTCTTCTGCGACCATGTCCGCTGCGGACGGTGACCGCACGAACTTGGTTGTGGTCGGCTTCAAGGGAAGTGGACTGGACACCAGTTTCTTTCCCCGCACCCGCGGCAATGTCAGACGGAAACACGCTCCGACGCCGGGCTCGCCCCACGCCTCCAGCTTGCCCTCGTGCAGATTCGCGTCCTCGACACTGATAGCCAAGCCGAGTCCTGTACCGCCACTGCGGCGTACCCGAGACGGATCGGATCGCCAGAAGCGGTTGAACACGAGTTTCTCTTCACCAGGACGCAATCCGACACCGCTGTCGCGAACGATGAAGGCCACGGCATTGTCGTCGGCACGCAAGCGGAGCAGGATGGGTTTCCCTTCACCGTGATCGATGGCGTTGGCCAGTAGATTCCGCAGCACTCGTTCCACGCGTCGCGGATCGACGTCGGCGATGACCGGCTCGTCCGGCATATCCACGATCAGCTCGGTGCCGGACTCACGGGCGAGATGGCGAACCGTGGACACCGCGGCACGCGCACACATTCTGACGTCGAGCTGTTCGGACGCCAGTTCCGCGACACCGGCGTCGTGACGGGAAATCTCGAGCAGATCGGCCAACAGACCCTCGAACCGATCAAGTTCTGCGACAAGCAGTTCCGACGACCGACGTAGGATCGGATCGAGGCTTTCGCTGCCGTCGTGGATGAGGTCGGCGGCCATCCGAACTGTCGTCAGTGGAGTGCGCAGTTCGTGACTGACATCCGAAGTGAAGCGTTTCTGTAGATTGCCGAACTCCTCGAGTTGCGTGATCTGCTTCGAAAGAGACTCCGCCATTTCGTTGAAAGACATTGCGAGACGAGCCATGTCGTCTTCACCGCGAACCGGCATCCGCTCTTTGAGTCGGCCGTCGGCAAACCGCACGGCAATCCTCGACGCCGACCGGATGGGCAACACCACTTGTCTGGCGACCAGCAGCGAAATCGCTGCCAGAAGGACCAGGAGAACTGCGCCACCGATCAACAGCGTGCTGCGCACCAGCGAGAGACTGCGGTCCTCACTTGCGAGCGGAAACACGAGATACAACTCGAGATTGGAGATCGACGACGCCGTCGGACTGCCGATGATCAACGCCGGACCCGAGTAACCACCCGGATTCGCGACTGTCGCGAATTGGTACGCGATCTGACCGTTCTGGACGAACTCACGTAGGTTCGCGGGAATCTGTTCGGCAGGGCCGGCAGAAGTCGGTTGCCGCGGCCCGCCGCCTTCCACGATGAGAACCGGATCGAACGTCCCCGCAGAACCAGATGCCTGACCGGCCGGTTGATTGCGACTGGTCAAACTCGACGCCGCGCTCTCGAGTTGCGCTTCGAGATTGCCGTCGGCGCCTGCAACTTGATCTTCGACGATCCCCCGCGCGCGATCCATCTCCTCCGTCGCCGCAGTGATCTTCGCTTCGAGAAGCCTGTCGGTGATCTGGCTGGTGAGAACAACACCCAAGATGACGATGACGATCAACGACAACGACAACGTCGAGACGACCACTCGCAACTGAAGCGAGCGTCGCCACGTGTGAGCGAGGGTGTTACTCAGAGAGTGACACCACCGCATAAATGGCGTCAGCCACCGATTAAGGCGACGACGCCATCGAGAGACACCGCTCACGGCGGTCCGGCCTTGTAGCCGACACCCCTCACCGTCAGAACCACTTCGGGATTCTCGGGATCAGTTTCGACCTTGGCGCGCAAACGCTGAACGTGGACGTTCACGAGTCGGGTGTCGGCAGCGTGGCGGTAACCCCACACCTGTTCCAGGAGAACCTCGCGGGTGAACACCTGACGCGGCTTCCGGGCGAGCGCGACCAGCAGGTCGAATTCGAGTGGGGTGAGGGAGATCTGCTCGCCGCCGCGGCTGACTTTGTGGGCCGGTACGTCTATGACGACGTCGGCGATGCTGAGCAGTTCGGCAGGCTCGTCCTCGGTGCGTCGCAATCTCGCTCGAACGCGGGCGACCAGTTCCTTGGGCTTGAACGGCTTCATGATGTAGTCGTCCGCACCGGACTCGAGGCCCAGCACGACGTCGACGGTGTCGGTCTTGGCGGTGAGCATCACGATCGGAACGCCTGAATCCGCGCGCAGGACCCGGCATACGTCGATACCGTTCATGCCCGGAAGCATGAGGTCGAGCAGAACGAGGTCAGGGCGAGTCTCACGCACTGCTGCGAGCGCCAGGGTTCCATCGCCTACAACGTAGGGATCGAATCCCTCACCACGCAGCACAATCGTGAGCATCTCGGCGAGTGCCGTGTCGTCGTCGACAACCAGAATCCTTGGTTTCATATCCCTATCGTTGCATCT
>NZ_JASHKR010000017.1 GCF_030056815.1 Rhodococcus sp. IEGM 1379 | reverse complement strand
TGTTGAAGGTCTGCTCCATCTCGGCGCGCTCGACGCGTCCGCGCTGCGCGATCATTGCGAAGATAGGAGCCGGGCTCCAGGTGCCGCGATCGAGCTCTGCGACGAGGCCCTTGGGCATGACGCGCGCGAGGTTGTTCGCGAGTCCGCCACCGGTGACGTGGCAGAAGGTGCGCACGTCGGTCTCGGCTGCGAGCGCGAGGCAATCCTTGGCGTAGATCTTGGTGGGCTCGAGAAGTTCTTCACCGAGGGTGCGACTGAACTCGTCGACGTGAGCGTTCAGGTTCATGCGGTCGATCTCGAGGAGAACCTTGCGTGCCAGCGAGTAACCGTTGGAGTGCAGGCCCGACGATCCCATCGCGATGACGACGTCACCGGGACGGACGCGGTCCGGTCCGAGCAGCTTCTCTGCTTCTACGACGCCCACGCCGGTGGCGGAGAGGTCGTAGTCACCGTCTGCCATGATGCCGGGATGCTCGGCGGTCTCGCCACCGAGAAGTGCGCAGCCTGCCTGGATGCAACCTTCGGCGATGCCGCCGACGATTTCGGCAACGCGCTCGGGGATAACACGTCCGACTGCGATGTAGTCCTGAAGGAACAGCGGCTCGGCACCACACACGACGAGGTCGTCGACAACCATGGCGACGAGGTCGAGTCCGACGGTGTCGTGCTTGTCCATCGCCTGCGCGACGGCCAGCTTGGTGCCAACGCCGTCGGTGGAGGCTGCGAGCAGGGGCTCCTTGTAGTCACCCTTGAGCGAGAACAATCCGGCGAATCCGCCGAGGCCGCCCATGACCTCGGGGCGGCTGGCCTTCTTGGCCATCGGGGCGAAGAGTTCCACCGCCCGGTCTCCGGCGGCGATATCGACTCCTGCTGCTGCATAGGAGGCGCCTGCTGTGCGGTGACTGTCCTCGGTCATCGGATTACTACTCCAGCCTTGTATTTCTCGCGAGCACGATTTTTGTTCGTGCACAGGTATGTGTTGTGTAACCCTCGTGACGCACCAAGAGGCTCGACTCGAGTCCTCAGCGCACACAAATACCGATGATTACGCCCTTACGCTACCGGACTGAGGCCGCTGACGAGACCTCGCGTGCCGATCGGACTCAGTTCTGGAGTTGCGCACCGATCGAGGAATGCAGTGCCCGCAGACTGTTCTGTCCGAGTGCGACAGTCTCCGATTGGATGTGTTTGAGGAGGTGCCCGTCGTTGACGACCTTCTCGCTCGACTGGATCAACACGGTCCCGGAACCTGTGAAATCGAACTGCTTCTCTTCACCGGTATTGGCGCCGAACATGGTCCCTCGGACCGAGCCCAGGAAGCTCTGCATCCAGTCTGCATCGAAGTGGTGGGACGGCGACGGGCAGTCGGCCCAACCGACTAGCGCTTGCGGATCGATACGCAGCGGCGGCTCCGCGAACATGACCGGCCCGTTGGACGAGGCAAGGAACTTTCCGGTGCCCAACAGCGTCAAAAAGCCTGGCATGATGGATTGTTTCAGTTCGAGGCCGGTTTCGAACGCAAGAAGATTCGCCGCGCGGATCGTGAGATTTCCGTCGTCGAGGTCGTAGGAATTGATGTTGAATCCGCGGTCCCCGAGGATCAGTTTTCCCTGCCCCTGAGCAAGCACCCAGTCGTCGGCGTAGAGCGGCGAGGAGAACCTGGCGGCCACGATCGCGGCCATGCTGGTGCGTCCCAGTGGCTCGAAATTGATGTTCCCGTAGTACGCGATCATCGCACCTTTGGACGTGAACCACGGCTGCCCGGCCAACTCGACGCAAAAGGCGTAATCGTTGCCCGGGACGTTGTCGTTGGCAGGCAGAGTCGCTGGATTGTGAATTTCGATACCCATTCGATTTCTCGCTCTCAGAACTTCTTCTCGGACGCCTGAACCCAGACCGTGCCCATGCCGGTCATCTTCAACTGAATGGACTCCCCCGAGCCCTTTCCGACGGCTTCACGCCAGCCGACATTCGCCGAGATGTCGATGTTGATCTGCCCGGTATGACACACGTAAGCCTGCGGATCCACGACAACCTGAGGGTTGTTCGGGCCTACCTGCAACGGAATCGCTCCACCGTGTGAAAGCACCGCGACGCTACCTTGTCCGTGCAGTTGAGTCGTGAAGAGGCCTTGTCCAGTCATCGCTCCTCGAACGACACCGCGCGCCCCACCTTGCGAGCTCAATGCCACTACCGAACTCTGCAAGAACGCGTCATGGGCAAGGAGTCGATCGGCCTCAACTGTGAGCATCGAAGAACCGTCGAGGTGGATGATGTCCACGTAGAGACCGGCGTGTCCGTAGAAGATCTCGCCCTGCCCTTCTGCGGACATCATGTGTGCGTGTTCCCCAGACATCATCCGCCCGGCCATTCCTGCGAGGCCACCCATGCTCGGCATCGAGCCCGGTCCGCCGCCCATGCTGTGCGGGATAAATCGAACGTCACCCGTGTAGTAGAGCATCGATCCGGTTCGGGCCAGTACGTTCTGTCCGGGACTGAGCGTCGATTTCACGACCTTGCTGTTCACTTTGTCCAAAGGCATGGGTCAGCGCTCCTCAGGCTGGATGTAGACGACGCCGGATCCGTCGAAGCGCAGTGAGAACGCTTCACCACTGCCACCGCCGATCGCAGACCGCCACGTGACGTCGGTGACAAAGCTCTGATTCAGCTGGCCCCGATGAGCGACAAAAGCGTCGGGATCGGCGACGAGCGGATACTGCGGGCTCACTTCGAGGGCAATGATCGGTCCGCCCTTCGACAGCAGAGCGACCATCCCGCTGCCGCTGACTACCGTCGTGAACAGTCCCTGTCCCGTGCCTGCGCCGCGCAAGCCGGCAAATTTCACGTCGGTGCGCAATTGGCCCACCAGAGCGAGCAGTTGCGACGATTCCACGTGCAAGGCGTCGTTGTTGAGCTCGATGATCGTGATGTCCTGGGCATCGACGGCGAAGTAGACGGTGCCCTGTCCGCTGACTTCCATCAGAGACAGCGATTCACCTGCTGCCTTCTGCTTCAGCGCGGCACGAAGTCCGCCGCCGCCGCCCATGCCGGCGTTCTTGAAGGTGATTGAGCCTTCGTACGCCACCATCGATCCGCTGATCGCCTTGATCGTGTCCCCCACCAGGTCTGCAACCAGTACCCGGTGCCCGTCCATTCGCAGTTGCGCCACGAGGGCACTATGCCAGATGTCTGCGACAGGCGTTGTAGTGAGAAAGACAAAATCTGCCGCCCACACCAGGTGGACGGCAGATTGTGGTAAATCGGTGAATCAGGGACGGCTGAGTGCGCTCGCATTGTCGTTTTCACGAGTTGCGGTCGAGCCCGCTGCGCTCTCGAGCATTCCTTCGAGGACGTTCTTGCCGATCGCGGATTCGTGCGGAAGTTCGATGGGGTACGAGCCTGTGAAACACGCCGTGCACAATCGCGTCTCAGGCTGCTCGGTCGCGGCGATCATGCCCTCGGTGGAGATGTATCCGAGGGTGTCCGCGCCGATCGAACGACGAACGCCTTCGAGCATTTCCTCGAACGTGCTGGTCTGCCCGCCCGCTCCGTTGGCGATCAACTCTGCCGGCGAGGCGAAGTCGATGCCGTAGAAGCAGGGCCACTTCACCGGCGGCGACGCGATACGGACGTGAATCTCGAGCGCACCGGCTTCGCGAAGCATCCGAATGAGAGCACGCTGCGTGTTGCCGCGAACGATCGAATCATCCACCACCACAAGACGTTTCCCGCGAATTACTTCCTTCAGCGGGTTGAGCTTGAGTCGGATACCGAGCTGACGAATGGTCTGCGACGGCTGAATGAAGGTACGGCCGACGTAGGCGTTCTTCATCAAACCCTGGCCGTAAGGAATACCTGATCCTTGGGCATAACCGACAGCAGCCGGGGTGCCCGACTCGGGAACGGGAATCACCAGGTCACCCTCAGCGGGATGTTCTGTGGCGAGCAGACGGCCAATTTCGACGCGAGTCGAGTGAACGGAACGTCCACCGATAACGCTGTCGGGGCGAGCCAGGTAGACGTACTCGAATACACAACCCTTGGGCGTGGGATTGGAGAAGCGCGAGGACCGGACACCGTCAGCATCGATGGCGAGCAGTTCGCCGGGCTCGATGTCACGAACGAAGGACGCGCCGACGATGTCGAGGGCTGCGGTTTCGCTGGCGACGACCCAGCCGCGATCGAGTCGACCGAGGCAGAGCGGGCGGACACCGTGCGGATCACGCGCTGCGTACAGGGTGTTCTCGTCCATGAAGGTGAGGCAGAACGCGCCCTTCAACGTGGGGAGCAACTCCATCGCAGCCTGCTCGATGGTGCGATCTGCGGCAGCGTGCGCCAGCAGTCCACCGATGAGGTCGGAGTCCGACGTCGCCGCGTTGGGACGCTTGTCGTTGACCAGGCCGGCTGCGCGGGTACGGCTCGCGAGCTCAGCTGTGTTCACGAGGTTGCCATTGTGGCCGAGCGCAATGCCCGTGCCCGCAACCGTGGTGCGGAAAATCGGCTGCGCATTTTCCCACGTCGTGGACCCGGTAGTGGAGTAACGGCAATGTCCGATAGCGACGTGTCCCGGCATTGCTGCCAGCGTCTGCTCATCGAATACCTGACTGACCAAGCCGAGATCCTTGAACACCAGTACCTGGGAGCCATCGGCTACCGCAATGCCGGCAGCTTCCTGACCACGGTGCTGCAGTGCGTACAGACCGTAATACGTGAGCTTCGCCACATCCTCTCCCGGCGCCCAAACGCCGAATACACCGCATTCTTCGCGGGGCTCGTTCTCGTCCTCATCGGACGGGTTCGTAGCGAGGAGATTTGGACTGTTGACCGAAAGATCGGCACGAGTCACGTGGCGCTCCCTTTGTGGGCAGGGGTTGGGGGGCATGCACAGTCTACCGGCATTTTTCGTGACGCCTCGCCTCAGGGCGGCCTTGGTAAAGATTGAACCGATCAGTCTCCGTTACCGGGTCAACCTGAGCAACGGAAGCCAATGCGCGATCTCGGGGGCTCGGCTTCCGGAGGCGTCGACGCGACCGTCGGCGGAAGCGTCGTGAAATTCGAGAAGCCCGGTCACCATCAACAACCACGTGCGCACATCGGTTTCGACGACGTTGGGCGGGGTTCCGCGGGTGTGCCGCGGACCTTCGATGCACTGCACCGCCACAAACGGCGGAACCCGCACCTCGACGCTTGATCCCGGCACGATCTGCTCGAGGGTGCGCGCACTCATCTTCACCGCGGCCCCGAGCTCTGCTCGCGAAGGCTTCGGCAGTTCAGGATCTTTCAGCCACGGACCGATGGCAAGAAGCGCAGCCCTCAGTTCAGCGGGGTCGACTGCGCGACGCGGTGTCATCGATTCACTCCTGAATGCCTGGTTGTTGCAATTCGAACAGCAAGTGCCCCACCGGCGTTGGTTGCCAGATGCAGCAGCGCCGGGGCCAGAACGCTGCCACCTCTGCGATGCAACCATTCGAACAACAGTGCCGACGCCCCCGTGAAGGCAACTGCTGCTGGGACGTTGTCTCCGGCGCTGCGGGCCGGAGCAATGTGCCACATTCCAAAGGTGAACGCATGAATCGCCTGTGCGGCAGGGAGACTGAGTTCTCGGTTCCACACTGCGGACATCGCGCTGCGGAACAACAGCTCTTCGGAGAGCACGGTGCCGAACGGGATGTGCAGAATTATCCATTCGAGGAAGTCCTCACGGCCGTCGGCGCGCTCGTCGGCCGCCAGCGATGCCCGCAACTGTGGAACTGCAAGCGCCACAGAGTAACCGGCGACAACTGCTCCACCGGCACTGGCACCGAACTGCGCGCCACCACGAATGCCGGTGTGAGCCAGTCCCAACTCTTCGCGGGTGTAACCGCGTGCAAGGAGAATTCCGATAGCCGACAAGCCCACGGCAGTATTGACTACCGCCCTCGCCCTTGGCGACAAACCGAACGCCGGCAGCACCACGTTGCTCCACGCAATTGCTGCCGCGGAGAGCAGTAGTGGCTTCACTTCTCGGGCCCTTCCGACTTCACGGCGATCACCAACGCATCGCGCACACGCTCGGTATCCGCTGCCGTCCATCCCTTGGGCTGCGCAATCGCGATCCAGCCGTCGAGTACGGAGGTTCCGTAGTTGTGACCATGACCGTCGGGCACTCCGGCAGCATTACCGAGATCGGCGGACACCTGCCAGAACGTCACGATCGGGAACCACTTCATCGACGGCGATCGGTCGAATCCTGGTATCTCCGTAAGCCATTGCGGCCTGTTGAACATCAGGTCCGGTGACCACCACACCACAGGATCGGAGGGGTGCTGGATGAATAGCACGCGAGGGTCCGGCCACGACATGCCGGCAGTCGGAATGTCCTCGGGACGATCCGCGAACCGGACTCCGGCCAGACCGTCCGCGTAGACCGGGGCAACTTCGGTGCTACCGGGGTCGCGTCGCTCCACTACGGAGCGCCACAACGGTGTCGCGTTGGGCGGGCCGACCCACAGGATTCCGTCGGCGGTATCTCGTGCTGCCTGCAACGTGTCGAAGGCGCCGGCACCGGCCAGTACGCCGAGGCTTTCGCCGTAGACCAAGAACTTGGGTCTGGTGGCTTCCGGTTCCTGGAGCCATCTTTCGTGAACCCGCTCGATCAGCAGTCGTCCGGCAGCTTGCGCCTTCTCCTGGTCTGCGAGGAACGAGATCCAACTCGGCAGATACGAGTACTGGCTGGCGACCAACGCTGTGTCACCGTTGCCGACAAGCTCGATCGCCTGCGCCGCTGTCGGATTGACCCACCCGGTGCCTGTCGTCGGAATGACCACGAGCACCTTGCGCTGAAAAGCGCCGGTGCGCTCGAGTTCCTTGATCACCAGATCCATTCGTTCTTTCGGGTCTTCGGCGCTTTCGAGACCCGCGTACACACGGATGGGATCCAATGCCGGTACACCCGTGGCTGCTGTCAGCTCCGCGGCGTCGAGTCCACGGGAGACAAAATTGCGGCCCTCGAATCCCAATGTGTTCCAGGGAGCGGCAGATTCGGGGCTACCCGACTTCATCGGGTCCTGCGGTTCTACGACGCCGTCCCTGGTGGTGGAGTTCTGCAGACTGAAGATCGAGTTGGTGACGGCGTAGATTCCGCGAACCAGGACGCCGTCGACAAGCATGATAAAGAGCACCGTCACGACCAGAACGCCAACACCGTTGGCTACCGAACGCGACCAGCGGAACCGTCGCATCAGCACTCCGGCAATCAGTTTCACCAGATCGTGCAGCACTCGCCAGATCGAGATGAGCAGGCCACCGATGAGCACGCTGAGCCCGAGAGTTCTGATGTATCCGGTGGTGGTCGTGCCTTCGGCGTCTGTCAGCGCAGCAATTTCGCGTTGCCAGCCGGCGGCGTAGACGAGCATGAGGATCGCCGCCACGATGGACGCAACCGGAACAAACACTTTGATAGCGGTGGGGACGGGTTTGGGGAGTGGCCACCACCGTCGCCCGCGAAGCAGATACCGCTCGACGGCCCAACCGATCGCCGTACCGACTCCGTAACCGATCGCCGAGTTGATGCCGCCGATCAGACCTTGAAACAGCCAATCGCGTGGCAGCAGAGAAGGTGTCAGCGACCAGCAGAAGAAGAAGGCCGCAAACGCGATGCCGGTGAAATCAAGCTTGAGTAGGCCCCACGCCCACTCGGTGAAGCGATTGTCGAACCTCTCCAGAGATGTCGGAACAGCCAGCCGCAGGTGATGTTCCTGCGGCTGGCTGTCAGCGGAAGTCAGTTCTCCGGAATCGACCATCGATCACCCGAACAGTGCGGGCAACGTTCCTTCGAAGGCCTCACGGAGCTTGGCCATCGTGACCGAGAAGTGACCCTGGATCTCGACGGAATCGCTGCCCTCGTCGACAACGCCGATACGCGTCCACGGCAAACCGCGAGCGGTGCACATGCCGGTAAAGCGGGTTTCCTCGGTACGCGGAACAGCCACGAGGACGCGTCCCGAAGACTCGGAGAACAGTGCGACAAACGGATCGCCGCCCTCGGGAAGCAGGATGCGGCAACCGGTTTCGCCGGCCAGTGCAGCTTCGACAACAGCCTGAGCCAGTCCACCTTCGGACAGGTCGTGGGCTGCGGTGACGAGGCCGTCACGCGACGACGAGAGCAGAATGTCTGCGAGCAGCTGCTCACGAGCCAGATCAACCTTGGGCGGCACGCCGCCGAGGTGGCCGTGCTCGACCTGCGACCAGATGGAACCGTCCAGCTCGTCGTGGGTGTCGCCGAGCAGGATCAGCGTCTCGCCGGGCTCGAGTCCGAGGCCCGTCGGGATGCGGCGATGAACGTCGTCGATCACGCCGAGCACTGCAACCACCGGGGTGGGCAGAATTGCCGTGGAGCCGGTCTGGTTGTAGAAGCTGACGTTGCCGCCGGTGACGGGGATGCCGAGCGTGGCGCAACCGTCGGCCAGGCCACGGACAGCCTGCTGGAACTGCCACATAACACCCGGGTCCTCGGGGGAACCGAAGTTGAGGCAGTTACTGACGGCCTTGGGCGTCGCACCCGTGACTGCCACGTTGCGGAACGCCTCGGCGAGAGCGAGCTGCGCACCCGTGTACGGATCGAGCGCGGTGTAGCGGCCCGAAGCGTCGGTGGACAGCGCGATTCCGCGGCCCGTCTTCTCGTCGATGCGGATGACGCCGCCGTCGGCGTTCTCGGCCAGAACGGTGTTGCCGCGAACGTAGCGGTCGTACTGCTCGGTGATCCACTTACGGCTGCACAGCGCCGGCGAAGCAATCATCTTCATGAGCGTCGCTTCGAGCTCTTCGCTCGTCTCCGGACGCTTCAGTCCGGCCGTGGTGTTCGCGATCAGCGCGTCCTGGGTAGCGGGACGCTCGACGGGACGGTGGTAGACCGGTCCGTCGTGAGCAACAGTGCGCGGCGGTACGTCGACGACGGTCTCGCCGTGCCAGGAGATGGTGAGGTGCTCACCGTCGGTGACCTCGCCGATGTCGGTGGCCAGGACGTCCCACTTCTTGCAGACCTCCATGAACGCATCGACGTTCTCGGGGGTGACCACGGCGCACATGCGCTCCTGCGATTCGCTGGAGAGCACCTCGGCGGGGGTCATGCCGGTGGCTCGCATCGGAACCCGCTCGAGGTTGATGTGCATGCCGCCGTCACCGGCTGCTGCCAGCTCGGACGTAGCGCAGGACAGTCCGGCGCCGCCGAGGTCCTGGATACCGACAACGAGGCCGGCCTTGTAGAGGTCGAGGCAGCACTCGATGAGCACCTTCTCGGTGAAGGGGTCGCCCACCTGCACCGCGGGCAGCTTCTTCCGGCCGCCTCCATCATCATCAAACGTCGCCGACGCGAGAACAGACACGCCGCCGATGCCGTCGAGGCCGGTGCGAGCACCGAACAGGATGATCTTGTTGCCGGCGCCGGAGGCGAAGGCCAGGTGCATGTCTTCGACGCGCATGACGCCTGCAGCAAGTGCATTGACCAGCGGGTTACCGGCGTACGACTCGTCGAAAACGGTCTCGCCGCCGATGTTGGGCAGACCGAGGGAGTTTCCGTATCCACCGACGCCGCGCACGACACCATCGACGACGCGACGGGTGTCGGGGGCGTCAGCAGCACCGAAACGCAGCTGATCCATGACCGCGATGGGACGAGCACCCATAGCCATGATGTCGCGGACGATGCCGCCAACTCCGGTAGCCGCACCCTGGTAGGGCTCGACGTACGACGGATGGTTGTGGCTCTCGACCTTGAATGTGACGGCCCAGCCGTCGCCGATGTCTACGACGCCGGCGTTCTCGCCGATACCGGCGAGCATGTTGGCGCGCATCTCATCGGTGGTGGTTTCGCCGAAGTATCCGAGGTGCACCTTGGAAGACTTGTAGGAGCAGTGCTCGCTCCACATAATCGAGTACATCGCCAGTTCGGCGTCCGTGGGACGGCGACCCAGGATCTCCTTGATGCGGGCGTATTCGTCGTCCTTGAGCCCAAGCTCCTTGAACGGCTGAGCGGCATCGGGATCAGCCGATGCGTGCGTGACGGTATCGACCTGGTGAGCAGACACTGGAGAGGGGTCCCTTCCCTACGGGAGTCAAGAGGCAAGCCGGAATGCCGCAGGACACCACAAATGTGCCCAACGAAAGAACGTGCCGGAAGACAGTCTATCGGGGATATCGGATCACTTCCGCAGACGGCAGGACCCTTCATATCGCTAGGCCTGCGAAGGCAGCCTGATCGCGCTCGTTTACGGTTTCGGTAATACGGTCGGTTTTACCCTAAGTTCGGTTCTGCCCGATCCCCGAATGGAAGGTTCTTCATGCCTCAGGATGTGCGTCACTCTGATGTCGCGGCACAATCTCAGTCAGTCACCACTCCCCTGACTCCGGCCGCAATTTTCCTGGTGGCGACGGTAAATCCCGGTGGTGAAGGCACCACACGCGAGCTTCTTGCGGACGTCGCGGGCCTGCAGCGAGCGGTCGGTCTGCGTGTTCCCGGGTCAGGCTTGGACGTCGTGACCAGCATTGGTTCGGACGCCTGGGATCGCTTGTTCTCCGGGCCTCGTCCGGCGCTGTTGCGCCCGTTCACCGCATTGCAGGGAGATGTCCATCACGCGCCATCGACGCCCGGCGACCTCCTTTTTCACATTCGCGCGATGAGCATGGATGCCTGCTTTGAGGTGGCTCGCCAGATCACGAAGCGATTGCACGGCGCGGCAACCGTCGTCGACGAGGTGCACGGCTTCCAGTACTTCGAGAACCGCGACCTCATCGGTTTTGTGGACGGCACCGAGAATCCATCGGGCCGCGACGCGATTGCCGCTGTGACGGTCGGCGACGAGGATCCCGTGTGGGCCGGCGGCAGCTACGTCCACATCCAGCGCTATATCCACAAGATGCGCGAGTGGGAAGCTATCTCGGTCGAGGAACAGGAGAACGTGATCGGCCGCAGCAAGCTCGAGGATATCGAGATGTCCAAGGACGTCATGCCCGCAAATTCACATGTTGCGTTGAACGCGATCGAGGACGACGACGGCAACGCTCTCGAGATTCTGCGCGCGAATATGCCGTATGGACGCCTCGGCGACGACGAGATCGGCACCTTCTTCATCGGTTACTGCGCCACTCCCGCCATCACCGAGCGCATGCTCGAGAACATGTTCCTCGGCTTCCCTCGTGGCAACTACGACCGTCTGCTCGATTTCTCGACTGCCGTGACGGGATCGATGTTCTTCACACCGAACTCCGATTTCTTCGAGACGCTTCCCGCTAGCCCCTCGGTGTAAGAAACGCACCCAGCGCGTCGGCATACATACGTATGTCTGCGGCGCCCATCAGCTCGCGAGCGGAATGCATCGCGAGCTGAGGCGCACCCACGTCCACTGTGGACAGGCCGGTTCGCGACGCCGTGATGGGTCCGATGGTGGACCCGCACGGCAGGTCGGCCCGATGCACATAACGCTGCAAGGGAACTCCCGCCTGATCGCAGGCCAACGCGAACTCGCCGGCACCGGCCGCGTCGGTGGCATACCGCAGGTTCTGGTTGACCTTGAGTACCGGGCCGCCGTTGATCTCGATGCGGTGGGCCGGTTCGTGACGGTCGGGATAGTTGGGGTGCGTGGCATGGGCCATATCGCCCGATGCGCACACAGATCCAGCCATCGCCTGCAAAAATTCTTCACGTCCGCCGCCGCGCCCCAACACAATTCGTTCGAGCACTGTGTTCAGCAGATCCGAGAACGCCCCGCGATCGGACATGCTGCCAACCTCTTCGTGATCGAAGAGCGCGAGCACCGGAACATGACGCCCCGGGGATTTCGCAGCAGCCAGAAGCGCTTGTGTCCCTGCATAACACGTACCCTGGTTGTCCAACCGGGGCGCGCTGACGAGCTCCTGATCAACACCCACCACCATGCTGGGCGCCAGATCATGGGTCATCAATTCCCAACCCAGCACCGAAGATTCAGGCACACCCGCATTGTTCGCGACAAAACCGATGAAGGATTTGGGCTTATTGCCCACTCCCCAAATTCCGTTGACGTGACGCTGCGGATCGAGCGTGACTCCCTTGCGGTCTTCGGACAGGTGGATTGCCAGCTGCGGAACACGCAGAATCGGCTCGTCGATCCGAACCAGCTTCTGCTCCAACATGTTTCCCACACGCACACTCAACCGACCGGAGATCCCGAGGTCGCGATCGAGCCACGAATTCAGAAGCGACCCACCATACGGTTCGAGGCCAACCATCTGCCAACCGGCCGACGTCAGATCAGGATGCTGCTTGACGCGCAGGTTCGGACTGTCGGTGTGACCGCCGACGATCCGGAACGGTGCGGCTGGGTCGACACCTTCGGTGCTCCAGGCAATGAGCGATCCACCGCGAATCAGGTAGTACCGCCCGGGCTTCGCCGGCCACGCGACAGTTTCCTGCAGCTCCACAAATCCGTTGCCGGCCAGCTGTTCTGCCACAGTCGCACACACATGGAAAGGCGACGGTGACGAGTCGACGAAACGGCAAAGTCCTTGGGCATCGGCCCCGGTCAAGGAAGTCATGCTCTTCATCATGCCCGACCGCGTTCTACTCAGCCGTGGGCACCGGAAACGCAGAACTGGTTGCCGTCGGGATCGACAAGAGTCACCCAGCGGAAGCCGTCCATGTTTTCGCGATGATGTTCCGTGGCCCCGGCTTCGATCAGGCGCGTCACTTCGGCGTCGAGATCGGCACTGGACAGATCCAGATGGATGCGATTTTTGCCGGCAGTGGGATCCGATACCTTCTGGAATGCAAAATTGGCACTGCCGGGGACATCGACGATGTAGAACCAGCCGTCGTTCTCCTCCTTGAGGGTGCCACCCAACTGCTCTGCCCACCATCGCGCAAGTGGACCCGGGTCGAGGCTGTCGAACGTGATCATTTCCAGATTCAGTGTCATGGGCCCACGCTAAACGATGGCACCGACACGAACATGACGTTCGAAGCAAAATCTTCAGGCGGTCTACCGACGCTGCGAGCGACTGAGATGAGACCACCCTCGAATGAGTCCGAGATCGCCGCAAGAACGTTCTGCGGAAACACTTGTCGCGGCATTCGCCGTCGCCGGCCTGCTACTGGGCTGCCTTGGAGTCTTGGGCTGGCGCTTTGCGACGCCGTCCATGCTTACCGAGCACATCGGCATCCAACCGCCGCCACCGCCGCCACCGCCGCCACCGCCGCCGCCAATGGAAGATGGTAAGACCGGATACATGTGGGTTGTCGACGGATACAGCTACTTCGAAGGCCCGCACTGGTTCCCGGCAACGGGATGGTTCTTGACCCTCGGAACGGCACTCGCTCTTGCGGTGTCCGCGTTATGCGCCGCTACCGGATGGCGAGTGACTCGCAATCACGAAGGAAACAAATGGATTCTCGCGCTTGCACTTTCGGGATTCGGGATTCGGGATTCGGGATTCGGGGGACTCTACGGTCTAACGGGTTCAGTTACCGGACGAATCTCTCCGCCTACGTTCTACTCCATCGTCCTGCCGGAACCGCGCGACCCGGCGGACCTGTATCCAGACTCGACGATCGTGCACTTTGATCTTGATCCACCTCTGATCAGTTTCACTGCAATAGGTTTCACGACCGGCTCACTTCTGTCATTACTGTTTCTCGCATCGGGCTTCAGAGCCAGCCGCACCTATTCGGAGAGCTCTGATCGCATCAAATGAGCGCAGGCCTGAAACAGCAGTTCCAGTGATTCGCCCGAAAGCCCTTCGGCTGCACGGATGAACTGCATCGCCCAGGGGTCCGACAACTCGATGTCGTCACAACCATCTACATCAGCCAAAAACTCGAGTCCGATATTTACGGGTCGGGCAGAGCAGTAACGCTGAACTACAACGGATTCCGTCCAAATTCCATCTTCGCTATCCCGCCGAGCATCTACAGACGACAGTGCTGTCGTCAACTGCCGATGGGTCAGCACAGCTCCAGAATCGGCCGCTGATCGAAACAGGACGTTGAGCCGCTCAACCAGACCTCCACTACCGGACGATTGAATGCAATTGCCGGACAGCCGATTCAAGCTCGCGGAGCTGATCGGCCGATAGGACGTGGGAATACCTTCCATGGTGCTACCTCCATTGGTTTCACAAACGGTGACATTTGTATCACCCTCACTCGAAGAGCGTTCATCAACCAAGTCACCTCGGTCACATAACCATCGAGGCCAACACACCAAGTGCACCTGATACTGCCGACTTCCGGGTGCCGTGCACATTCGGTCTGCTTACCATCGGGCTGGTAGTTACAGGCTACCCAAATCTGTAAAGAAAGTGCAAGAGTTTTGTTACATTAGTACGAAAAGTTCTTTCAGTCTGTATTTCCCGTATTAGACAGAGGAACGGTTGGTTCACAAAGTTGTCGAAGCGTGGTACTCGGCACGTGCTGGGTAAGTACTTTGTGCACTCGAGTACGACTACTCATCCGGACCGCGCGGTCGCGCACCAGACTTCAGATCATGAACACACCGACAGCACCCTCGAAGTCCACGGCAGCGTTCTTCTTGCAGGCCGCAATAGCTTTTGCCATCAGTTTTGTCGGCACTCTCGTCGGAATCGCCTACTTGCCCATCGACGCCTGGCAGCGCGGATTCCTCGGAATGTCCCTACTTTTCCTGGTCACCAGCACATTCACGTTGGCAAAGGTGATTCGTGATCAGCAAGAAGCTTCCACGGTTCGTGTTCGCGTCGACGAAGCGCGTCTCGACAAGTTGATCGCAGAACACGATCCGTTCAAGACTGCCGCGTAGGGACCCGCTCCTGATCCGTGACGACGGATAGCTGCTTCACATCCAGGCGGAGCGGCAGTTGTGCGTCGGCGACAACCACCGCTGTCGACACCGACAGCAGGATTGCGCCCAGCTCCGATACGTGGCCGGCGCGAACGCCGATCATCGCTCGCCAGAACTATCTGCCTGCGAGCATCGCTTCCATCTGTGTAATTTCCGCTTGCTGACCAGCGATAATTGCCTCAGCCATTTTCTCGGAAGCCGGATCGAGGCCGTCAGCGATTTCCGTTTCGGACATTGCGATGGCACCAGCATGATGTTCGATCATCATCGTCAACCACATCTTGTCGAATTCAGCACAGCTCGCATTGGTCAGAGGTGTCATATCGTCGCCGGACATGATACCCGGCATCTCTGCCATACCGACGCCATGACCCGAGTGGTCCATACCTTCCATTGACATCGACGCCGAGTCTAGGCGACCCCACTTCATCAACATCCCAGACATTTGCGCCATCTCCGGTCCCTGGGCCGCCTCGATCTGAGCTGCCAGCGCAAGAAGTTCGGCGTTATCTGTACGTCCCTCAACCATTTTCGCCATATCGAGAGCCTGCACATGGTGCGGGTACATCCACTCCAGGAATTCGATGTCTGTCGCGTTGACGCCCTGGGGAATTGAGGATTGCGCAGCGGACACGGAAGTCTGCGTCGTAGCCGTGGTCGCTGGATCGCCGCCGTCCGAACAGCCGGCGATCAACAATGCTCCTGCTGCCAACACAGGAATAAACCGAACAGAACTACGCTTGGCCGAGAACATGACACCACTACCAAAAGAAATCTAACTTCATTCGAAACTTATTACCGTGCAACAACTTCAGATCTTCAATTCGTCCGAAGCGGGCAGTCACCACTGTACCGACGGTAAACCTGCGAGACTCGGCATAATCGCCAAAACCGATGCACCTTCATCAAATCTTCATAGTCCCGGCACGACTGTCGACATTGCACTCACCTCAGATAGCCTGAATTCATGATTTCCGAATCGGTACCACCGCGACACACCGAAAGAGCAGGTCGCGTCTTGGTAGTCGAAGACGAACCCGCATTGGCCAAAGTTGTCGCCAATTATCTTGCACACGAAGGTTTTCAAGTTCGAATCGCGCTCGACGGGCCCACCGCGGTGGGTGCTGCACACGAATTCGAACCCGCCGTCATCGTCCTGGATCTGATGCTGCCCGGATTCGACGGCATCGAAGCGTGCCGTCGAATCCGCGGTTTCTCCGACGCGTATATACTGATGCTCTCGGCCCGCGGCGACGAGTCCGACAAAGTGATGGGTCTCGCTGCCGGGGCCGGCGATTATGTAGTCAAACCTTTCGGGCCTCGCGAACTAGTCGCCCGCGTCAAGGCTCTTCTGCGTAGTCCTCGCGCGTCGAGCCTGATGTCGGAACCATTGCCGCCACCTCCCGGGCTGGACATCGATGTGGTCGCACGCACTGTGCGCGTCGATGGAGCACTCGTCGACCTCACGCCCACCGAGTTCGAACTACTTACCGCTCTGGCTGCCAGACCGGATACGGCGCTGAGTCGGAGTGACATCATCGCTGCCGTGTGGGGTTCGTCCGGGTACGGAGGGTCGAAGAATTGGCAGACCATGTTTCCGTATCGGTCACCGATACCGGAGTAGGGATTCCCAGTGCGGAACTCGAGTCCGTCTTCGACAGATTCCATCGAGGAGGCAGCTCAGACGGCTCGGGACTGGGGCTGACTGTTGCCCGAAGTCTCGCACTTGCACACGGAGGCACGTTGACTGCGACCGTTGGCAGCGACGGCACGGGGACCACACTGGAGTTGCGCCTACCGATCCGTGCCTGAACGAGTCGCGATCTACGATAAATTCTGCCGAAATGTCCGAGTCCCTGTGCCCTCCACCGACATCGAGTGAACGTACCTTCCATCCCATCTGACATCGAGCGAACGTACCTTCCATCGCGCTGAAGGCGATGGAAGGTACGTTCGCTCAGAAAAGGGCAAAGAAAAGGCAAAGAAAAACAGCGCCGGTCGACCAGGGTTACTGGTAGACCGGCGCTGCTGAAAGCTGAAATCAGGCGTTGACGATGGAGTCCAAAGCCGAGTAGAACAGTCCGAGTCCGTCGTCACTGGGGCCGGTAAGGGCCTCGGTTGCGTGCTCGGGGTGCGGCATGAGTCCGACGACGCGACCGTTGGCGGAAGAGATGCCGGCGATACGACGCTGCGAACCGTTGGGGTTCTCCTCCGAGTAACGGAAGACGACGCGGCCTTCACCCTCGAGTTCGTCGAGAACGTTCTCGGGAGCCTGGAAGCGACCTTCGCCCGACTTGAGGGGAACCAAGATCTGGGCACCCTTTTCGTAGCGCGAGGACCATGCGGAGTTGTTGGACTCCACAGTGAGCCACTCGTCGCGGCAGATGAAGTGCAGACCCTGGTTGCGGGTCAACGCTCCGGGGAGCAAGCCTGCTTCGCAGAGGATCTGGAAACCGTTGCAGATACCGAGGACCGGCATACCGCCCTTGGCTGCTTCGACGACCTTGCCCATGGCAGGTGCGAAACGTGCGATGGCTCCACAGCGAAGGTAGTCGCCGTAGGAGAATCCGCCGGGGACGATGACTGCGTCGACGCCCTTGAGGTCGGCGTCGCCATGCCAGAGTGCGACGGCTTCACCGCCGGCCAGATTCACCGCTCGAGCTGCGTCGACGTCGTCGAGCGTGCCCGGAAAGGTGATGACTCCGATGCGTGCGCTCATGCTTCGAGATTCCCCGTCGCTTCGCTCGCTTCGACGCGCCTGACGGTCCAATCCTCGATCACCGTGTTGGCCAGCAGGCCTTCGGCGATCTTCTCGAGTTCGGCATCTTCGACGCTACCGTCGATTTCCAACTCGAACCGCTTGCCCTGACGGACATCGGATACTCCTGCAAAGCCCAGGCGAGACAGTGCCCCGACAATGGCCTGTCCCTGGGGGTCGAGAATCTCGGCCTTGGGCATGACTTCGACGACGACACGGGCCACGTGCTGCTCCTCGGTACTAGTGCGCGAACCCAGAGGGAAACACCGGGTAGTGACGAGTTTACCGGGCGAGGCCGGGAAGGTTCGCATCGAGTGAGTCGAGAGGTGACGCCGACCACCCGTAAATGGCGCATACTCGAAATCATGCGACTGACACATTTCGGCCATTCCTGTGTACTTGTCGAATTGAACGGATCGAAGATTCTCTTCGATCCGGGCAACTTCTCCCACGGTTTCGAGGGCATTACCGGCCTCGACGCCATTCTGGTGACACATCAACATCCAGATCATGCGGACCCGGCGCGCCTACCCGCGCTCGTCGACGCAAATCCCGATGCTGCTTTGTACTGCGATCCGCAGACTGCAACCCAGCTGGCCGGTCGATGGAACGGCGTCCGGGCAGGCGACACGTTCACCATCGGCAATGTCGAGGTGACGGGAGCGGGCGGCGAGCACGCGATCATCCACCCCGATCTGCCGATGATCGACAACACCGCATTCCTGCTCGGCGACGCAGTGAATCCCGCCCGGTTCATGCATCCCGGTGATTCACTTTTTGTCCCCGAACAGACTGTCGACGTCCTTGCCCTTCCCGCGGCCGCTCCGTGGCTGAAGATCTCGGAAGCCGTCGACTACCTTCGCGCCGTGGCACCTCGCGTCGCGGTGCCTATTCATCAGGGCATCATCCGTGACGAAGCGACGGGCATTTTCTACGGTCGTTACGCGGACATGGCTCCCGCCGGCACTGAGTTCCGAGTGCTCGGCGAAGAGTCGAGCGTCGAGGTTTCCTAGGCCGCACCGAGTTCCCGAGATCGAGAATTCCACCGATATACCTGTGGCGTTGCCTCGTGAAAGAGAGCGAGATCGACCGCGTCGAGGATTGCTCGACGCGGTCCTTCGTTCCCCAGCTGCCTTGCCGAAATCGACAGTCGGACAAGACCTCCACGCTTTGCGGCACGGCCGGCACCGAGGATGAGCGCCCGGCACCACCACGGTTCGACCTTGAAGCCCTCGCCGATACCGAGCACTCGCCCACGCTGCGACGTCCCCCGCGCAAGGTCGTGAACCGCGCCGAGTCCGGCCATCGTCCGAAAGCCCGTCTCCGGCAACACCGACATCGCTCCGGGTGAGACCATCCACCGGGGCGGAGCAAACACTCGCGTTCGCAGGCCGGCCTGTTCCAGAACTCGATCTGCCGCCAACAGCCGGAGTTTCGCTTCGTGCTTCGAGAGTGTGGCGAACTCGGCGCGTCGACGCTTGGTGGCAGCCTGGTCGTACCCGTGCAGCACTATCGCGTCGCCGTGCTCACGACGCTCACGCAGCCAGGCCGCAGTGACGGCGTCGTCGGCCAGTCGATATTTGTCTTTGAGCCTCGGGGCCACGAGGAGGGAAAGGCGCACTCCCCTGGCATCCATCTCGTCCGCGAATCCTGCAGCGAGATAGCATGTCTCATCTCTGATTCCGGATACCGACACGATCAGTTCAGCGGACATACCGACGATAATGCCGCCTGCGGATGAACAACACACTGCCGCCGAATGATCATCCGGCGGCAGCTGGTGGTCAGTTATGCGGCAGCACAGCTTCGATGGCGGCGAGAACCTCCGGCGCATCAGGCTCGGTGCGCGGACGGAAACGATTGACGACGGTACCGTCGGGCGCGATCAGGAACTTCTCGAAGTTCCATTGAATGTCACCGGCTTCGCCGTCGGCGTCAGGTGTCTTGGTGAGTTCGGCGTACAGCGGGTGCCGGTTCTCGCCGTTGACCTCGATTTTCTCCATGAGGGGGAAGGTGACGCCGTACGTGGTGGAGCAGAAGGTTTCGATCTCTTTCGCGGTGCCCGGCTCCTGCCCCATGAACTGGTTGCACGGGATGCCGATCACGGTGAGTCCGCGGTCTGCATACTCGCTGGCCAGCTTCTCGAGAGTGGCGTACTGCGGCGTGAGTCCGCACTTGGATGCGACGTTGACGACAAGCACTGCCCGGCCGTCGTATTCACCCAGTGAGGTGGGTACGCCGCCGAGGGTGTTGATCACGATGTTCTGCACTGGAGTTGTCATGGGTTCCAACTTAGCCACTGGTTTCGAGAATGCGTTCGATGTCGTCCAGAACGGCGAGGCCACCGAGCGGTCCGACTCCGGTGATCCAGTACGACATATCAACGAGATGTGGGTTCGGAAAGAATCCGACGTTGTCGGCGATCGTCGACGGCAAGGTGGTGGGATCGTTGGGGTTCACGGAGGTCACCATGATGATGTCGGCGTTGGCTCCGGATACGAACTCCGGCGACAGGTCGACCGAGATCGAGTTCTCCCAGTCACGAGCCGGGATGGTGAGACCGGTGCACTCGAGGGTGCTGCCAGCGAAGGACGTCGGTCCGTACAGAGTCAGGACGTCGTCTCGGGGACGAATGAGCTGGGCTGTCTTATTTCCGGTACCTCGCTCGGTGGCAATCTCCTTGCAGCGGGCGTTGTAATCGCCGAGCACGACGTCTGCTTGATCGGACTTGCCCAGCGCATCGGCGACAAACCGGACGTTGTCCTGCCACGGATCGGTCTGGGTCGCCATGAACACCGTCGGAGCCAGCGAGCTGAGCCGCTCGTACAGGTCCCCGTGTCGAGTTTGGGTTCCGATGATCAGATCCGGACGCAGTGCAGCGATCTTCTCGAAGTTCGGTGCCGTGACGGTGCCCACCGTCTCGATCTGCGCTGCCTCGGCGCCGAGGTAGGCCGGAACACCGGTCGCCTCGCTGAGTACCGCTGTGCCTACCGGGGTGACGCCCAGTGCTACGGATGTATCGAGCTGAACCGGCTCGAGGACAACGACTCTCTGCGGATCCGCAGGCACATCCGTCGTTCCACGAGCGTGTGCGACTGTGTGCACCGCGTCGGCCGACGCACCGGATGCATCCGTCTTGTCGTCTGTGCCGCAGGCGGCCATCGTCGCCGCCACAGCCGCGATGACAAAACCACCCACCACAAGATTCATCCGTGATCGCTTCATTCAGACTTCCCATCAAATCTTGTGTCACCGAATTCTCCCGGCGACAAGAATCTTTCATCAGCTAGTGTGGTGAGCCTAACCTACTGAAAGTGAGCGGTGTCGTGCCTTCCTCCTGCCACAGCTGCACTGCCAGTGACACGACCACCCCATGGCCTACTTCGGTCGTCGCGAACCCACAAATGAGCCGACGCGCCGATGCCTGCACACGGCAATCGTCGATCGCGGGCGAATCAATGGCTGCCAGAGCCGGAAGAACCCACTTGTGGGTACTGATCGAACACCCCGGGCCGTGGCCGGCATCTGCCCCGGACGATGTCCTTCCCCGAGTGCTCACCGATCGACTCGACTCGGTGGCCGGGCTCATCCGAGTGGTTCTGATCCGCCGCCCTCACAACAGACAAGTCGCCGCACCGACGTGCCTACTCGCCTGGTCGGACGGCATCCGCCAGTGGATGCGCGAGGGTGCCGTCGAGAGCTACGACGACCTTGTCGATCTACCATTCGAGACTATGGCGGCCGGGCTGGAACCGAACTTCGGGCGTTCACGCCGCACTCCGTTCTTCGCTGTCTGCACCCATGGAAAGAAAGACGCCTGTTGTGCGGAACTCGGCCGTCCGATCGTGTCTGCACTCACGGCGATTCCGAACGCGGATGTCTGGGAATGCAGCCACATCGGCGGAGACCGGTTCGCCGCCAACATGATTGCGTGGCCCTCCGCAGTCTATTTCAGCCGACTCGGAGCGGATTCCGCAGTGGAGGCAGTGAATTCATATCTGTCTGGCCAACTTGCATTGCCGCACCTGCGCGGCCGTGCAGCGTTGTCCTTACCCGCGCAGGCGGCCGAGCACGCCGTCCGCAGCGCAACCGGAATCAGCGCGACCGATGCACTCGAACATGTTGCCGAGTCGGCAACCGACAACGGCACAACCGTCGATATACGCATGGCCGAGCGATACTTTCGCTTCGTTCTTCGCCTGGGGCTCCCGCAGGGCTCGTTTGATCACGGCTGCGGTGCCGGTGGCACCGTCGAATGGAATCGATGGATCATCGAGCATCTCCACGAGCAAACAGATGTCGTTGCGCACAGTTCCTGACCGGAGAAACAGAACGCGCGAAGGCCACCACGAGATTCCATAGTTTCGGCATGCGGCGGGATCGGACTGACTATGCGCTTAATCGGAGCGAACACAGGGTGAGGTGGTCACTCATTCAGTGGCAGGTGTACCTGGCCTGAAACAATACCTATCAAGCACATCCGGTATCCCCCTCTGCAGAAGCCGCCTTCGGCGAGCGCCCCGCGAATGTTGCATTCGTTTCTTCCGAACTCCGGAAATCGCACGTACATGCTGATGCACCTCTCGAACTGTGAGCCCAGTCGCAGCCATCACCTCCCCGCGGACTGGATCACCGAGTTCGACTTCCTTGATCTCCCAGTGCATTCCGAAGCCACGAAGCATTGCTGCTCCTGTTTTCATTCTGATGCTCCCGCTTTTGTGAGGTTCTCGTCGATTGTTGACTTCAATTCAGGCAAGCGAATCAGCCGCCGATGAATGCGAATCCAGAACCTGCATTCAAGGTCTCACAATGTTGAACGACCGCTCAAAGGTATCGAGCAGTGAGAACAGTTCATGTAGTCCGTCAACATCGCCCACAATCGATACTGCACCCTGTGCGATGCTCTCACCGAGAGAACTGCTGCCGAGAGTCAACGCACCGAAGGCGACCCGTGTCAGCTCGATTGAGACGTCGGCCTCTGCGGGTTGTTGTGTGGCGGTACGAACGAGGACGCCGTTCGTCAGTTGGACCAGTCTGCGTTCACGAGTGTCAATGACATGCAGGTCGACACTGAACAATCGGCCCGCCGCCTTTGGTCCGTTGAGGCGAATTGCCAAGTAATTCAGCATCATGTCCGTCGTCATCACAGACAGCACGTCCGAAGTGGTCAGCGACGCCTCATCCTTCTTCACACTCTGCCGCAACTCCTGCGCACCAGTGAGATAGAAATTGCGCCACGGTGCAGACTCAGATTGATAGCCGAGCTGTTCGAGCGCGTCGGCTTGAAGCTCTCGCGCTTGCTCGTTATCCGGGTCCGCGAAGATCACATGGTTGACAACCTGGGCAACCCATCTGTAGTCACCTTCATCAAATGACTCACGCGCGCTGCGGAGCACAGCATCAGCTCCACCCATACAAGCAACGTAGCGTCGACCCGACTCAACCGGTGGATGCGGATGCAGAGTCGCCGGGTTGCCGTCGAACCACCCGAGATACTTTTGGTAAACAGCCTTGGCATTGTGATTGAGTGAGCCGTAATAGCCGCGACTGGACCAGCACACAGCGAGCTCCTCGGGAAGCTCGATCATCTCAGCGATTTCGATCATCGTGTAACCGTGAGCTGCAAGCCTCAGAGTCTCATCGTGGATGTAACGATACAGATCCCGCTGCCGCTCCAAGAAGCCAGCGAGCTCTTGCTTGCTCCAAACCGGCCAGTGATGGCAGATGAAAAGAACATCAGATCGTTCGCCGTAAAGTTGGAGTGCCTCATGGATGTAGTCACTCCATGCAGCCGCATCGCGAATTTGGGCACCGCGCGGCGTGTACAGGTTATGCATATGATGAGATACGTTCTCCGCCATGCAAAGTGCTCGAAAATCAGGGAGATAGAAGTTCATCTCGGCAGGAGCCTCTGAATCGGGCGTGTACTGAAATTCGATTCGGACACCGTCGAGCGTCAATTGCTGACCTGTCTCAGCGATGAAGTCCGTAGGCTCCAGCAGCGTGACTGTCCCCGAGGAGAGTCCAAGCCCGAGCCCAGCTGAAACCATCCCGGTCGTCCCATGCGGCAACGTGTTTCCGTACATATATTGGGCGCGACGATTCATCGCATTTCCCGCATAGACGTTTTCACTGACCGTGTGCTCCAGGAAGCCTGTGGGCGCAACAATTCGGAGCGAGCCCGACCTAATGTCATCCTCGGACACAATTCCTTTGACACCTCCGAAGTGATCCACATGACTGTGTGTATAAATGATTGCCTTGATCGGCCTGCGACCCAGTTCTTGATACACCAAATTCATTGCTGCGGCGGCACATTCGGATGACGTCAACGGATCGACGATGACATACCCGCTATCGCCCTCGATCACAGTCATGTTCGAAATGTCGAAGCCTCGGACTTGATATATTCCATCGATCACCTTGAACAAACCGTGCATCATGTGAAGCTGCGACATGCGCCACAGGCTTGGGTTGACCGTATCCGGAGCCTCCGTCTCGAGAAATTTGTACCTGTCGATATCCCAGACAACTCGTTGGTCCTCATCTTTGATGACCAACGGTTCGAGAGTGGCGATGAATCCTCGGCGCGCATCGTCGTACGATTTTCGATCTTCGAAATCGAGGCAGTCCAGCATGATGCGGTTTGCTGCCTTGGTGGCGGATGTTGCGGGTTTCGCACTGACGGTCATAGAGATCCCTTTCCGGATTCAATTACGCAAGAGAGGGATACGAATGACGCCCTCCTGCAAACTGCGTCCCAGCCCAGCCCGGTTCGCATTAGTCATGTGCCAGCGCAGCCGACGTATGCGAACCTGCTGCCGGCCCCTTATCCGACCCGAGTCGGGCGATGCGCAGGCGATCCCGGGTCGGGTGGATGAGCACGCCGGAGACCACGCCGCCGACCAAGAGGATGACCCCGGTAATGGCGAAGATCCGATCGAACCCAGCCCCGGTACTGCCAGACGCATCGATGATCCGACCAGTGAGCATCGGCGCGATGATGCCCGACAGCGAGTAGACGGCAGCGAAGGCGCCGAGGACGCCGCCGTTGCGGCCGGCGGGGCTGATCTCCGAGCACAGAGCCTGCCCGATGGGTACGGACACCGCGCACATGCCGAACCCCAGGGACATGAAGAGGACCTTCATCCAAACGGGATCCACCACCAACGCCGCGAAGACAAATCCACCACATATCAGGAGTACGACGCTGTTGAGCACGCCACGAGTGATCCGGGTCGATACCCCGCGGCTCGTCAGCGACTTACTGACAAGCCCCTGTGTGATCATTGCCAGCGCCATAATCCCCCACGGCACTGCGATGACGAACCCTGTAGCGGCACTGCTGAACCCGAGAACCTTCTGCGCGTAGATGGGAATCCAGGAGATCAGCACTGCCAGCGCCCAGTATGCGGCGAAGCCTGCCATCACCGAACCGATCCAGGTCCGCGACGCCAGAATCCTCCAATACGGGAGCGGTGTCGACGCCACCACCGTGAGATCGGGAGCTCTCTCGGCGTCCACGGGCTCGATCTTCTCGATCGGTCCGTCCTGGCCGAACCGAGCCCATGCCGCCGCCCAAACGAGGCCGAGAACGGCCATCACGAAGAAGGCCGACCGCCAACCGAAGCTACTGATTATCCACGTCAGTCCCGGAGCCGCTAGTACGACACCGAGGGGTGCGCCGATGGTTAGGATGCCACTTGCCAGATCACGGTCTTTGTCTGGAAACCACTTATGGGCAGCGTGATTGGCAACCGGATAGGCGGGACCTTCCGCGGTGCCCAAGACGATCCGGGAACCGAGGACCACCCAGAATCCATAGGCGCCGAGCGGGACGAGCATGGGCAACTGGGCTACCGACCAGACGAGCGCCATGCCGAGCAGTAGCCACTTACTCGGCATCCGGTCACTGACAACCCCACCGACGATCGCGGCGATACTGAACAGGAGGAAGAATCCGCTCGAGATTGTCCCGTACTGGCTCGCTGATAAGCCAAGGTGATCCATTAGCGGCGCAGCGGATAACCCGAGCACCGCTTTGTCTGCGAAGTTGATCAACATGAATACCAGCAGCAGACCTGTGACGATCCAGGCACGCTTGCGGTCATAGGAGGGGGGATTCGAATGCTTCATTTACCTCACCTGGGTCTATGTGGAATCGACACGGTCAATGTGGTTGGCGGACAGCCTCGACAGCGAATTTCGCGCCATCTACCGCCCGATAGGTCCCCTCCGAAAGGGGACGCCGCCAGCGGGAACAGCACCGCGGGGCGGAATCGCCGCTTCCCGTGTCCGACCGTGGGGTAAATTCTGTGCGATTCGTCACGCCCTTATGTGTTCAACTTTGATACATCTGGGGTACACAAGCCTCACCTTCACGCTGATCTCGGCCGACTGCCTTCAGTGCGCGGAAGTCAGGTCACCAGGCCCTGCGTCAGCGCCTATAGCTGGTCCTCAAATCCTCTCTGACGTGGCGCTACGATAGATACGAGCACTGGGTGGGGTTCCGTGCGTAGCCGAGCTGCGGAAGGACACGAGCATTGATCGAATCGTCAGAGATGCGACCGGAGATCGTCTCATCGTGGAGGCGATCCGTGATGTGTGGGCTTGAGCCAGGGTCCACACCGTCAACGACAGTTCGGATAATCGACGACCTGGGGAACAGCTCCCTCCTGCGGGCTGCTGGGCCGGTGCTCGACGAGGTGGCCGACCAGATCCGCGATACCGATACGGCGGTTGTGCTAGCCGACCGCGACTGCATGCTGGTGCATCGGGTGATTGATGACGGTGCGATCGGGATGGCTCTCGACCACAGTGGACTAGCCGTGGGGACGTACTTCGGCGAAGACGTCATGGGCACCAACGGAGTAGGGACCGCAGCCGAACTTCGCCGAGGTCTGTCGATCATCGGCAACGAGCACTTCCTCGACGTGTTCAAGCAGTTCAGCTGCTACGGACAGCCAATATTTCATCCCGCCACCAACCGCATCGAAGGTGTGCTGAACATCATCGGTTTCGCCAAGGCTGCCACACCGATGTTCGCGGCGTTCGTCCAGCGAGTTGTCTCGGACATCGAGCGGCGACTACTGGAGGGAACCTGCGACACCGAACTCCGGCTAGTGGCCGAGTTCCAGCGCATCACCCGACTCGAAGGCGGAGCGGTCTGTGCACTTGGGGACGGTTTCGTACTCGGCAACACACCCGCACAAAAAATTCTGGAAACAGCAGACGTCGGGGTGCTGCGACGCCTGGCGGCCGAGGTACGTCGGGATGCGCCGCTATCCACACGACTGCAGATCGACAACGGCAGGGAGATGGAGATCACGATCGAGACCGTCCCGGGTGCCGGCGTCATCTGTCGGATCGAGCCGCTGTGGGTGAAAGAGCAACCCGTGCTGCGACGCGCGCCCACACAGCAGCCCTCCGGGTACGTGTGGGGGCCGCGATTGAAGGCGCTGCGTCAGACGCCTGGTTCCGTCTCGATCACAGGCGAAGCCGGTACTGGTCGTAGTACCGCAGCCCGCGAACTAGCGAAACCGAACACCTGCGCCGTCTTCGATGCCGCAGATATTTCGATCAAAGGCGAAAGAGACTGGACGGCAAGTCTTGTCGAGCATGCCGCCATGCTCCGCGGGGTGCTGATCGTCGAGAACGTGGAACTACTTCCGTCAACACAACTCGCCGTGTTAGGCAGAGTTCTCGCAAGTCCGCAGACCATTCCTCGCGTGGTGGTCACCTCCACCGCTCAGGTAGCCGACGACAGGCTGGAACCAGTCCTGTCGCGGTGCGCTTACCGGGCCGACCTGTCGCCGCTGCG
This sequence comes from Rhodococcus sp. IEGM 1379, assembly GCF_030056815.1. Classification (GTDB taxonomy): domain Bacteria; phylum Actinomycetota; class Actinomycetes; order Mycobacteriales; family Mycobacteriaceae; genus Rhodococcus_F. Next base: position 80,029 of record NZ_JASHKR010000017.1, on the reverse strand, counting down.
GGAGCGGGTCGGAGACTTCGCTGCTCTCGTGGACGCATTGACGATGGACCTGGTCGGCAGCAACCGGATCAGGTACTCGGCGAGCGCGATGCATGCACTGTCGACCCAATTGTGGCCCGGCAACCTCGCCGAATTGCGCACCGTACTGGCGCGGACCCTGACCGGCCGCACCGGCGGCACTATCGGCTCGGCGGACCTGCCCGAGTCACATCGCTACGGCGTCCACACCGCACTGCTGGGTCGTGACCGCGCCGAACGCGTGGCGATCGTCGAGGCGCTTCGTGCCTCCAGTGGCAACAAAGTGCATGCTGCGGGGGCCCTCGGCATCAGCCGAACAACCTTGTACCGGCGGATGCGGGCGTTGAACGTTCCGGGATGAATCCGGCGCCGTCCCAGGCAGTGTTACAGAACTGAACACTTACACCCCCACCGTGTGGGCAATCATAATTTCGACCACATTCTAACGGCACGTCGAACGACCTCCGAGAGACGCTGGATTGACCCCGCGCAGATCCTGTAAACATCCGGGAAGACCTGCAGTACAACAAGTTTCCACGCAAAGACAAAATATGGGCACTTGCATGCCGATCACCCGAATCCATTCGGATCACGGCAGAACACCGGATCTGCAGCCCTCGCCAATGCGGTCCGTCCAGGACGGCTCTTCTGCGTTCGATTACTTGCAGTCGGTCGAGCAGTACGCCCGCCACCGAGCTCTGTCCGACGCGCCCGACGACTAGGAGAAATCATGAAGACCAAAGCTGCTGTATTGCTCGAAGCCGGAAAGCCTTTCGAGATAATGGAACTCGACCTCGACGGTCCGGGCGTCGGCGAGGTACTGATCAAGTACACCGCTGCTGGACTGTGCCATTCGGATCTACATCTCACCGACGGCGATCTCCCTCCCCGCTACCCCATTGTCGGCGGACACGAGGGTTCCGGCATCATCGAAGAAGTTGGCCCCGGAGTCACCAAGGTCAAGCCCGGTGATCACGTGGTGTGCAGCTTCATCCCCAACTGTGGAACGTGCCGCTACTGTTCAACCGGCCGACAGAATCTCTGCGATATGGGCGCCACCATTCTCGAAGGGTCCATGCCTGACGGCTCTTTCCGATTCCATGGCAACGGAATGGATTTCGGAGGAATGTGCATGCTCGGCACGTTCTCGGAGCGGGCTACCATCTCGCAGCATTCCGTCGTCAAGATCGACGACTGGCTTCCACTCGAAACCGCTGTCCTGGTGGGTTGCGGTGTGCCTTCAGGTTGGGGTACCGCAGTCAACGCCGGCAATCTTCGCGCCGGTGACACTGCCGTCATCTATGGCATCGGCGGCCTGGGAATCAATGCCGTTCAGGGCGCAGTGGCAGCGGGGTGCAAGTACGTGGTGGTGGTGGACCCTGTGGCGTTCAAGCGTGAAACAGCGCTGAAATTCGGTGCGACGCATGCCTTCGCAGATGCGGCGAGTGCAGCCACGAAGGTCAACGAACTGACCTGGGGCCAGGGCGCCGATGCCGCACTGATTCTGGTCGGAACCGTCGACGAAGACGTCGTCAGCGCTGCCACCGCCGTGATCGGCAAGGGCGGGACGGTGGTAATCACCGGCTTGGCGGCTCCCGACAAGTTGACTGTTCATGTCTCGGGAACAGACCTTACGCTCAACCAGAAGACGATCAAGGGCACGCTGTTCGGCTCGATGAATCCGCAGTACGACATCGTGCGGTTGCTCCGTCTCTACGACGCCGGTCAGCTGAAGCTGGACGAGTTGATTACTACGAAGTACACGCTCGAGGACATCAACCAGGGCTATCAGGATCTGCGCGACGGCAAGAACATCCGCGGCGTCATCGTTCACTCCTGACCTGCTCCAACTGTCGGTACGGACGCGCCCACCACGTCGAAACAGGGCACATCCGTACCGGACGGATCGACGCCGTATTCGAAGAACAAGGACCTCACATGAATCGATTCACGCTTCCCATCGACAACTCCGAGGGCCGCAGGGCTGCGGCCTCGATCGACTACCGCGACCAAGCCGAACCCTTTCCCACTCGACAGCCCATGAAGGCCCCCGCCAAGGCCCCCAACGTACTGTTGATTCTGTTGGACGACATGGGTTTCGGTTCCTCATCAGCCTTCGGCGGACCCTGCAACATGCCGACTGCGGAACGACTGGCCTCGGCTGGCCTGAGCTACTCAAAGTTCCACACTACCGCGATGTGCTCGCCCACTCGCGCGGCTCTGATGACCGGCCGGAACCATCACAGCGTCGGAATGGGCTGTATCGGCGAGACCGCGACCAGCTCTCCGGGATACACCTCGGTGCGCCCCCGTTCAATGGCAACCATCGCCCGCACCCTCACCTGCAACGGATACGCGACCGGTGCTTTCGGCAAGATGCATCAGACCCCACCGTGGGAGACATCGCCTGCCGGCCCCTTCGATCGTTGGCCCACCGGTGACGGTTTCGAAGAGTTCTACGGATTCCTCGGTGCCGAAACAGACCAGTACCGTCCCACGCTGATCCACGGCACCACGCCCATCGATCCACCGATCGAACCCGGCCGCGAGTACCACCTCTCCGAGGATCTAGTGGACCAGGTCGCGAACTGGGTCGATACCGTGACGACACTCGACCCGGACAAGCCCTGGTTCAGCTACCTCAGTTTCGGCGCCTGCCACGCTCCGTACCAGGTTCCCTCGGACTGGCGTGACCGGTACGCGGGACAATTCGACGACGGCTGGGATGAACAGCGTGAGCGCACCCTGCGTCGGCAGAAGGAACTCGGCTTGGTCCCAGACGCCTGCGAGCTGAGCCCATGGCCGGAATCCGTGCCACGCTGGTCGGATCTCGGCGACACCGAGCGGGCAGTGGCCGCGCGACTGATGGAGTCCTACGCTGCGTTCGCCGAGCACACCGACGCCCAGATCGGCCGATTGGTCGACACCCTCGAGCAGTCCGGCCAGTTGGACAACACGCTCATTTTCTACATTCTCGGCGACAACGGGGCCTCCCCGGAGGGCGGCATCACCGGCACCCTTAACGAGGTCGGCAGCGTCAACGGCATTACGCTGTCCGTCGAGCAGGCACACGCCCGTATCGACGACATCGGTGGCCCCCTAGCGCATTCCGTGTACCCGGTCGGATGGGCGCTGGCCATGGATACGCCATACCAGTGGACCAAGCAGATGGCGTCCCACTACGGCGGAACCCGCAATGGCATGGTGGTGCATTGGCCGGCCGGGATCGAGGACCCCGGCCAAGTCCGTCACCAGTGGCACCACTGCATCGACGTGGTGCCGACAATTCTGGAGGCTGCCAACATTCCGCACCCCGAGACCGTCGACAGTGTCGCCCAGCAGCCGATCGAGGGAACGTCCTTCCTGTACTCGTTCAACGACGCGGACGCGAAGGACCGGCACGTCACCCAGTACTTCGAACTCTTCGGCAGCCGCAGCATCTACGATCACGGGTGGACCGCCGTTGCCCCGCACCGGATTCCGTGGATCGACGACCCCTCACAATGGCGTCCCTTCAAGGAAGACACGTGGGAACTCTATGACACACGGTCGGACTGGTCCCAGGCACGAAACGTCGCTCACGCGTTTCCCGAGAAGCTCGCCGAGCTCAAGGAGAAGTTCCTCATCGAGGGTGCCAAGTACCAGATCTTTCCCATGGACGACCGGTTCAAGGAACGCATGAACCCGGCAATCGCCGGACGCACCGATCTGATGGCCGGACGCACCAGCCTGACCCTGCGCCCTTCGATGCCCGGCCTGCACGAAGATACGGCACCGAACGTGAAGAACACGAGCTTCGCGATCACTGCACGAATCACGGTGCGGAACAATGGTTCCGACGGCGTCTTGGTCGCCCAGGGTGGCAGGTTCGCCGGATGGTCGTTGTACGTCAAAGACGGGTACGTGACCTACTGCCACAACCTGTGCGATGTCGACCGATACTACGTGAGAGCTGAAGAGACGTTGGGCGAAGGTGAGCATATCGTCGAGTTCCACTTCGACTACGACGGCGGCATCGGTCAGGGCGGCACCGGCACGATCGAGGTGGACGGGATCAAGGTCGGCACCGGCCGGGTGCCGCGTACGACCCCGTACTTCTACTCCATCAGCGGAACACTTGACGTTGGCGTCGACCGGAACACTCCCGTCACCGACGAATATCTGCCCGCGCCGGCCAATTCGTTCACCGGGGAGATCGACTTCGTTCGGATCGATGTCGAAGCTCCGGACGTCGATACACGCCACGAGTCTGCGATGGCTGCACTCCGAACGCACTGACCGATGCCGGCAGCGCAACCAACTATGGAAGGAACCACGTGATTACCACCGATACTCCAACCGGGGCAATCGAACTCGACCTCCGGGTGCAGGAATTCATCGCTTCCCCCAAGAAGATGTTCATTGACGGAGCGTGGGAGGAGGCTGCCTCGGGACGCGTATTCGAGACCGTCGACCCAGCAACCGGAAAGACCCTCACCACTGTGCCGCACGCAGGCACAGAGGACGTCGACCGCGCGGTCGCAGCCGCCCGACGCGCCTTCGAGGACGGTCCGTGGCGCAAGCTGACGCCCGCTCAGCGCCAACGGGTGCTATGGCAGATCGGTGAAGGCATCCTGGCCCGGGCCGATCAGTTCGCCCAGCTCGAGTCCCTCGACAACGGTAAGTCCGTCACGGTAGCCAAGGCCGTCGATGTCGTATGGGCCGCGGAGATCTTCTTCTACTACGCCGGCTGGGCCACGAAGATCGAGGGCCGGACCATCCCGGTATCGGTCCCCTGGGCACCGGGCAGCCGATTCCATGCTTACACCACCCGCGAACCGATCGGTGTCTGCGCGCAGATCGTGCCGTGGAACTTCCCACTGGTGATGGCGGCGTTCAAGGTAGCCCCGGCCTTGGCATGCTCGAACACGATGATCCTCAAGCCGGCCGAGCAAACTCCCCTCACAGCGTTGCTACTGGCCGAGGTTATTGCCGAGGTCGGCGTCCCCGACGGGGTGTTCAACGTGGTCACCGGCTTCGGCGACGCGGGCGCTGCACTGTCGAGCCACGACGACGTCGACAAGGTTGCATTCACCGGATCGACCGAGGTAGGTAAGAAGATCGTCAACGCCGCGTCCGGGAACCTCAAGAAGGTCTCCCTCGAACTCGGCGGCAAAAGCCCACAGGTGATCTTCTCCGACGCAGACCTGGAAGCCGCAATCCCCGGCGTCGCCAGTGGGTTCCTGTTCAACCACGGACAGGCTTGCACGGCTGGGACTCGACTGCTGGTTGAGGATAATATCTTCGACGAGTTCACCGCGGGGATCGCCGAGTTTGCGAAGTCTCAGAAGATCGGGTCCGGCCTGGATCCGACCAACGACATCGGACCGCTCATCTCGCAGGAGCAACTCGGCAAGGTCACCGGCTACATCGAGGCTGGTCTCGCCGACGGTGCCCGTGCCCTGTCCGGCGGACAGCGGCACGGCGATACCGGGTTCTACGTCGAGCCGACGCTGCTGGTCGACGTGAAAAGCGACTTCAGCGTCTATCAGGAGGAGATCTTCGGCCCGGTCGCTGTCGCTGTTCGGTTCAATCGTGACGAGGGCGTGCTCGCCGCGGCGAACGACACCCCGTATGGACTCGCAGCAAGCGTGTGGACTCGGGATGTCTCCAGAGCCCATGAGGTCGCGGCCCAGATCAAAGCCGGCACGGTGTGGGTGAACTGCCACAACGCCTTTGACACTGCTCTGCCGTTCGGTGGGTACAAGCAGTCGGGGTGGGGCCGGGAACTCGGCGAGGGTGCCATCGCGGAATACACCCAGACCAAGTCGGTCAGCATCGCCTTGTGACCATCGTGTCGGCTGACATTGGCTAGCGTCGTCCAATGTCAGCCGGCACGATAATGGATCGACCCCTATCGAAGTTCACCGAATGGACCAATGATCCGACATTGGCAGGAACGAGAGGCTCACAAAATGACTATCTTTCCAGGCCTCGCTCATATCGCCGTCACAGTCTCCGATCTTGGCGTCAGCAGGCAGTGGTACACCGCACTCTTCGGGACCCCGCCCGTGCTCGACGAGGAAGACCAGTCGGGAAACTTTCACCATGCGGTGTTTGCGCTCGACGACGGCACACTGTTCGGACTGCACGCGCACCAAAACGCCGACGCATCATCGACATTCGACGAACGGCGAGTCGGACTCGATCACGTAGGATTCGGCTGCACCCAGGACAGCCTGAAAGAGTGGCGGGCACGACTCGAGAAACTCGGTATCGCTCACGGCGGTATCGTGACCGCACCTTACGGATCCGGGATCTCGTTCCGTGACCCCGACAACATCGCGCTCGAGTTCTTTGCGCCGCCTTCGTAAGCGGCTTAGATCAGCGCCACTTCGGGGACACGTTGCGGAGTCGGCTGACGGGAATTCTTCGCCCCAAGTTGACAACGCCCGCGCGGGGGAATCGCTGTCCCGCGTCAATGGACTCGTACGACGCTCCGAGCGTCTACAGAATGAGACCGCCGCACGGTGGGTGCGACGGTCTCATTCATCTAGATACGACCAGGATCACTGATCGCAGAATGGGTTCCGCGGTACGGAAGTGCTCAAACCTTTAGTGGTGACTGACAAATGACTGATTGGTTCCAGCAGGCGCAGTTTCGAGCTTGTGCTGCTCTTCTTCGTCCTCGTCGTCGAGCATCGTGGCTTCGTTGAACGGGATCTTGCCGTCCAGGACCTCGACGACGCGTTCCTTGTCGATGGTCTTGGTCCAGACTCCGATAAGGAGCGTGGCGACGGCGTTGCCCGAGAAGTTGGTGATCGCTCGGGCTTCGGACATGAAGCGGTCGATACCGACGATCAGGCCGACGCCGTCGAGCAGTTCGGGACGGTGGCTCTGCAAACCGCCTGCAAGCGTTGCCAATCCGGCGCCGCTGACTCCCGCAGCACCCTTCGAGGCGATGATCATGAACACCAGCAGAGAGAGCTGCTCACCGAAGGCGAGGGGCTGACCCATCGCGTCGGCAATGAAGATCGACGCCATGGTCAGGTAGATCGCGGTGCCGTCGAGGTTGAAGGAGTAGCCGGTCGGAACGACGATGCCGACAGTGGTGCGCTCGACGCCGACGTGCTCCATCTTGGCGATCAGTCGCGGCAATGCCGATTCGGAGGACGAGGTCGCGAAGATGAGCAGGTACTCGCGGGCCAAGTACTTGACCAGCTTGAAGATGTTGAATCCGGTCACCGCGCGGAGCAGGGTTCCGAGGACACCGAAGATGAAGATCAGGCAGGTCAGGTAGAAGCCGATCATCAGTGTCCCGAGCTGAACCACGGCGCTCAGTCCGGTCTGGCCGACCACGCTGGCGATGGCGCCGAAAGCACCGATCGGGGCGAGCCACAGAATCATCGTGAGGATCTTGAACACGAGCTTCTGAATGTGGCCGATTCCCTTGAGGATCGGCTCGCCGGGCTTACCGAGCGACTGGATCGCGAAGCCCACGAGCATCGCCACGAACAGCGTCTGCAGCACGCTACCGGCGGTAAGAGAGGACAGCATCGACGTCGGGATGATCGACGCGATGAAGTCCCACGTCCCACCGGCGCTATGAGCTGCATCGGTGAGCTTGGCGATGGAAGCCGAGTTGGGCGTGATGTTCAAGCCGCTGCCGGGGTTCAGCAGGTTACCGACACCCAAGCCGATCGCGAGAGCAACGGTCGACATACCGATGAAGTAGGCAAGCGCCAGACCGCCGACCTTGCCGACCTTCGCCGCAGCGCGTACCGAGCCGATTCCGAGCACAATGGTGCAGAAGATGACCGGGCTGATCATCATCTTGATCAAGCTGACGAACAACGTGCCGAGCACACCGACCGACTTGCCGAATTCGGGTGCGAGCCAACCGACGAGGATGCCGCCGATGACAGCAACGATGACGCTCATGTAGAGCCAGTGCGTCTTGTCGCGCTTCGCCGGGGTGCCCTCGGGCTGTGGGGAAGCGTCTACTGTCCCTGTTGCCGTGATGCTCATGGGATGTCCTTTGGTGGGAAATCTGTGAAGTGATCGGGATCACTTTCAAGTCGTGGAGAATTCTTGCTGCAAATACTCGAGACGTGAAGTTTGTGTTCATAACGTTCAGGAGAGGCCGATGGTCGAACTACGCAGTCGCCGACGTATGAGCGTCGCTCGGCAGATTCTGCTACTGCAGCTGGCACTGTTGACGCTGGTCATCGGTGTCGGCGGCGCTTTGGCGATTGTCGACGAGCGCGGCGACAGCGACGACGCCATCCGCCGACAGGTGAGCTCGATCGCGGAGACCCTCGCCCTGTCCGACTCCACCGCCCAGGCTCTGGCAAGCCCTGATCCGACTGCGGTCCTGCAACCTCAGACCGAGGAAATACGCCAGGCCACCGGCGTCGATTTCATCGTGGTGATGGCACCGGACCGGACGCGCTATACCCACACCAATCCGGAATTGATCGGGCAATTGTTCACCGGCAACATCGACCGAGCCTTGGCCGGCGAGACGTTCACCGAAACGTATGCCGGTTCGTTGGGTCCGTCGATTCGCGCTGTCACACCGGTTTACGACGCGAAGGGAACGCTGGTCGGTCTGGTGTCTGTCGGCGTCACGCGCGAGGAGATCAGCAAGCAGTTCGCGCAGAGCATTCCGACCATCCTGGCAATAACCGCGGCGGGATTGATTGCGGCGGTCCTGAGTTCATTGCTCGTGAGTCGCCGGATCAGGCGTCAAACCCTCGGTCTGGCACCTGACGAACTGCTCACGATGTACGAACATCACGACGCCGTTCTGCACAGCATCGGCGAAGGGTTGGTCGTCATCGGCCGCGGGCGAGGCGGACAAGCTCAGGTGGAGATGGTCAACGACGAAGCCCGTCGCCTCCTCGACCTACCGAATGGGCGCGTTGAACTTTCGTCCCTTCCTTCCACCCTGCGAGACGTGGACGCCGGTTCGGCGAAGGATCAGGTTCATCTCACCGATCTACGAATACTGGTGGTCAATCAGCATCCGGTTGAGTGGGAGGGCAAGAGAATTGGAACGGTTCTAACAATTCGCGATCACACCGAGTTGCAGAATGTTCTGGGCGAACTTGACTCGATTCGAGGGTTCGCAGAATCACTGCGCTCACAGGCACACGAGAGCGCCAACCGACTACACACCATCATCACCATGGTGGAGTTGGGACGATACGACGACGCAGTCGCCTTTGCCACCAACGAGTTACGTGTTTCTCAGCAGCTGATCGATCGGTTGGTCAATGCGGTCCACGAGCCTGCACTGGCGGCCCTACTGCTCGGCAAACTGAGCGAGGCGACCGAGCGCGGGGTGGAGTTGACCGTCACCGAAGACACTGCGCTCGGCCCCGTTTCCACGCTCACCGCCCGTGAATTGGTCACGCTGGTCGGCAATCTGGTGGACAATGCTATAGACGCCGCCCGATCGGGCCCAGACCCGTGGGTGGAAGTGACAGTGATGGAAGAGGATTCGATGATGGTAGTTGCCGTCGCCGACAGTGGTCCGGGAATGACACCCGACGCACTCGAAAAGGCAAAGGAGCGTGGATATTCCACCAAATCAGGCTCTCGCGGCATCGGCCTTGCCCTGGTCTCGCAGATCGTGAAGCGCCACGGTGGCACTTTCGTGAGCGAACCCGGTCTCGGATCCATGCTGGTAGTTCGTATTCCGATTCGACACGAGAAGGCATCACAATGATCCGGGTACTCATCGTCGACGACGAACCGTTGATTACCGCAGCGCATCGCTCTTACGTGGAGCGCGTTCCGGAGTTTTTGGTGCACAGCGTTGTTCACACCGGACAGGCTGCGCTGCGCGCGGTAACCGAAGCCAACGCCACCGATCAACCCATCGACTTGGTACTACTTGACATCGGACTACCCGACGCGAGTGGACTCGACGTTGCGTCAGCACTGGGCGGGTTGCGCCCCAGTCCGGACATCATTGCCGTGACCTCGGCCCGAGACCTCGACGTAGTACGCAACGCCGTTGCGCGCGGAATCGTTCTCTACCTGCTCAAGCCGTTCACGTTTGCCGCTTTCCGCGACAAGCTCGAGAGGTACCTGGAGTACCGCGCTGCGCTGCCCGCCGGCGAATCAGCCGTCAGCCAACACGATATCGACCGGGCAATGGCGGCACTCCGAACTTCTGACGACAGAGCAGCATCACCGAAAGGTATTTCGTCGCAAACACTCGGATTGGTATCCGCGTGCGTACGCGCGTCGGAGAGTCCAGTGACTGCCGCCGAGGTGGCCATGTCCGTGGGTGTTTCCCGGGTGACCGCCTGGCGCTACCTCGAAAAACTGGCAGACGACGGATTGCTCACCCGGGAAACCGAATACGGACGTGCGGGACGCCCACAGGTTCGGTACCGCAGGGCCTAGTTGGCACCGACGGTGTCGAGTACCCATGCGAACTCGAAAGCAACTTCTTTCCACTTCTCGTAGCGACCGCTGACGCCGCCGTGTCCGGCGCTCATCTCGGTCTTGAGAAGTAGCGGAGCCTCCCCGGTCTTGGTCGCGCGAAGTTTGGCAACCCACTTGGCCGGCTCGACGTAGAGGACACGGGTGTCGTTGATGCTGGTGATCGCCAGAATCGCCGGGTAGTCCTTGGCTTCCACGTTCTCGTACGGACTGTACGAGTGCATGTACTCGTAGACGTCCTTGTTGTGCAAGGGGTCTCCCCATTCGTCCCACTCGATGACCGTGAGCGGCAACGACGGATCCAGGATCGACGTCAGTGGATCGACAAACGGCACGTTCGCGAGAATGCCCGCAAAGAGTTCCGGCGCGAGGTTGGCTACAGCACCCATCAGCAAGCCGCCCGCGCTGCCGCCGTCGGCAACCATCCGATCAGCAGTGGTGACGCCGGCATCGATCAAATGCTTTGCGCAAGAGATGAAGTCGGTAAAAGTGTTCTTCTTGGTAAGCGTCTTGCCGTTCTCGTACCAATGCCGACCCATCTCGCCGCCACCACGTACGTGGGCGACCACAAAGACAACACCGCGATCGAGTAGAGACAAACGTGCCACCGAGAACGACGGGTCGATGCTCGCCTCGTACGAACCGTAGCCGTACAACAACAACGGTGCCGGGCCCTCAGGTGCGCCGACGCGCCGAACGATGGACAGCGGGATCCGAGTTCCGTCTTCGGCCACTGCCCAATCGCGGCGCTGCTCGTAGTTCTTCGCATCGAAGTCTCCGAGAACGGGCTGCGACTTACGTAGCGCCAGTTCACCACTGTCGACGTAGTAGTCGTAGACCTGCCCCGGGGTGATGAAGGATGTGAATCCGAGCCGGATGGTGGGCTGAGCCCATTCCGGGTTGGAGCCCATTCCGATACTGAACAGTTCTTCGTCGAAATCTATCTCGTGACGCTCGCCGTAGCCGTCGGCTGTCAACGGCCACACAGCAACCCGAGTCAAAGCCTCGCGCCGGTAGCTCAGCACGATATGACCGGCAAAGGTGTCGGCCTCTTCCAGACGCACGTCTTCGCTGTGTGCGATCAACATGGTCATGTTCGTCGGATCCGAAACCGGAGCCTCGGCCAGCACGAAATTCTCGGCCTTCACGCCGTCGACGACGTCGTTGTGGAGAATGAGGAAGCGATCCTCTCCCCCGATCACAGCGTGTTCGGCGCCGTACTCGACACCGTCCCGGCGGGGAATGATCACACGGAAGTCACCTTCCGGGTTTGCGGATTCCAGCATCCAGCCTTCGCTGGTCACCTTGGAACCGACCCAGATCATCAGGTACTTTTCGCTGCGAGTCGACCCTATCGACACCCAGTAGCGCTCGTCAGGCTCGTGGAACACCGAAACATCTTGACTCTGCGGTGTTCCCAGCTTGTGCCGCCAGACGGTGTCGGGACGCCAGGACTCGTCGACAGTCATGTAGAAGACGTGACTGTGATCGAGTGCCCAGGTAGCACCGGGGGCGGTGTCGGGAATCTCGTCGGCGAGGAGCTCGCCAGTCTCGAGGTTCTTGAACCGCAGGGTGTATCGCTCGTCGCCGAGCACGTCCACGGAGTACGCCAGCAGAGTGCCGTCTTCGCTGATCGAGAACGCGCCGAGCGAGAAGAAGTCGTGGCCTTCGGCCTCGAGATTGCCGTCCATGAGAATCTGTTCGCCGGCCAATTCGACACCAGGCGTCAGATTGGGTGGCGTCCAGTCACTCTCGTCGGAGATAGGACAGCGGCAGTGAACGTTGTACGACTTTCCCTCGACGCTGCGAGCGTAGTACCACCACTTCCCCATACGAGTGGGTACCGACATATCCGTTTCCTGGGTGCGTGATTTGATCTCCTGGAAGATCTTCTCGCGCAACGGCTCCAGATGAGCGGTCTGCTGATCGGTGTACGCATTCTCGGACTCGAGGTAGGCAACCACCTCGGCATTTTCCTTGTCCCGCAGCCACTCGTAGTCATCGACGAACGTGTGTCCGTGATGGGTACGTTCAGCGGGAACCTTCTTCGCGACTGGCGGGACGGGGCTCATGCGCTGGGACCGACCCAATCGGCGAAGGACAATCCGGAAATACGTTCGTAGGCTTCGATGTAACGCACCCGGGTCGCGTCGACAATCTCCTGCGGGAGTGGCGGCGGCGTTGTGTCCGACGCTCGGTCCCAGCCGGATTCTGCACTGGTCAGCCAGTTTCGGACAAACTGCTTGTCGAAGCTGGGCTGAACCTTGCCGGCCTCGTAGCCGTCGGCCGGCCAGTAACGCGACGAGTCCGGAGTGAGTACCTCGTCGGCAAGCACCAAGTTGCCGGCGGCATCGAGACCGAATTCGAGCTTGGTGTCCGCGAGGATGATTCCGCGGTCTGCCGCGAAGTTCGATGCGCGCGCGTACACGTCGAGCGTGTCTTCACGGAGTTGGATCGCGAGCGGCTGACCAACCTTCTCGACGACCTCAGCGAAACTGATGTTCTCGTCGTGATCACCCATGGCAGCTTTGGAAGCGGGAGTAAAGATGGGGTCGGGCAGCTGACTGGCCTCGACCAGACCAGCAGGCAGGGACACACCGCAGACGGCTCCGGTGTTGTTGTAGTCGACCAGCCCGGATCCGGTGAGGTAGCCGCGGACGACGCATTCGACCTGCACCATGTTCAGCTTCTTCACTACCAACGCACGCCCCAGGACCTCTTCGGGGATGCGATCGTCGTCGGGCTCACCGGCTAGGTGATTGTTGCCGCCGAGGACGTTGAAGAAGAACACGCTCATCGCAGTGAGGACGCGGCCCTTGTCCGGAATCGGCGTGCTGAGCACGTGGTCGTAGGCCGAGATCCGATCACTCGCGACAAGCAGCAGGTGCTCGTCGTCGATCGTGTAAAGGTCGCGGACCTTGCCACCGGCCAGATGAGTGTAGGAATCAAGTGTAGGACGCACGTTGCCACCCTATCGGGAGTTACCGACTCACACAGAACCGTGGTGACCGAAACTCGCCGTTCTGAGAGGCCCGCGGCCCGCTGACCTGGATTTGCGGATGGCTTCTCACCTACAAGTGAGAGGCCACTGTCACAGTAGCCGCGCGGCTACTGAATCTACGGGTTCCGGTAGTGCCCGCCAAGCGCAAGACAACCAGTTTTCCCATTGGACGGGAGAGACGCCGAAATCCGGCATTTTTGCGACACACACTCAGATCACTTCATTCATCGCAATCAGATTCCCGCTTCACGAAAGGGTTTACAGATGCCTCGAACTTCACGCACTGTCGGTCTCCGTGCCGCCGCAACACTGGCAATCACGGGCAGCCTCCTGATGACCGGTATCGGCGGAACTGCGCTCGCCCAGGCCGATCCGCTTCGATCCGCCGGATTCGGTTCACTGGACTTCGGTTCGCTCGGCCTCGGCAGTTCGCAGCAGGCTCCCGACGCCCCGCGCCTCGAGGGTATCGACAACTTCCGCGATGTCGCAGGAACCGGAGACGGATATGAGGGATCCGGCTACACGGGATCCCTCGGCCAGCATCTCAACAAGGGCGTCTTCTACCGAGCCAACGCGTTCACCCCGAAGGGTGCCGATATGGCAGAGCTCGTAAAGCTTGATTTGGCAAAGGTTTACGACCTCCGTACCGACGGCGAAATCGCCAAGGTGCCGGATGTTCTGCCGCCCGGCGTCGACAGCGAACACATCTCGATCCTGGCACACGACGTGGACATAACAGCGATGATGGCCACAATCCGCACGCCCGACGAAATGCGCGGCGCCATGCAAGAAATGAACCGGATATTTGTTACCGGCGCAGTCGAGCGCGCCGGGTTGAAGACCCTCCTCACCAACATGGCGAAAACCGATGGCCCGCAGGTCTTTCACTGCACCTCCGGTAAGGACCGCACGGGTTGGACCGCAATGCTGCTGCTCAGCATCGCCGGCGTCGACCAGTCCACCATCATGGACGATTACCTTCTGACCAACGAGTACTCGGTCAAAAGCATCGCAGCGGCCACCGCTTACATCACCGCGACGTACGGTGCCGGCGCAGCAGCAATAGCCGCACCGGCACTCGGAGTGGAAGCCAGCTTCCTCCAAGCCGGCCTCGACCAGGTGAAGGCGGATTACGGAACCATTGACAACTACCTGACGGAGGGCCTGGGACTGAGCCAGGGCACCATCATGGAGCTGAAGGCCAAACTGCTCGGCTGAGTTCCGACACAGGCATCACATACGAGGCGTATCCGAGTTCATGTCCGCTACCGGACGTGAACTCGGGTACGCCTATTCTGTCGAAAACTCGCGCACAACATCGTTCTGATACGCCCAGATGACAATTTGTACCCTCGTACGCACATCGAGTTTCCGGCAGATATTGCTGATATGTGACTTGACGGTGCTCAATTCGAGTTCCATCACGTCAGCCACTTCACCGTTGCCCAAGCCTCTCGCGAGATGCTGGACAACTTCCATCTCACGCAGACTCAGGTCGTGACCGGGAAGCAATACCCCGACCGACTGCTTTCGTTTGCCGAATTCCACTATCAACCTGCGCGTGAGTCGCGGCGAAAGTACCGAACCGCCTTCTGCCGCAGCAATGACTGCCGCTACCAAGTCTTTCGGATCCGTGTCCTTGAGCAAGAACCCCGCCGCTCCCATGTCAAGAGCGCCGAACACGTACTCGTCGAGATCGAAAGTCGTGACAACAACGACGCGAGTATTCGGGAACTCTTTCAAAACCTCGCGAGTCGCCGTAAGCCCGTCACCGCGCGGCATTCTGATATCCATCAGCACCACGTCCGGGCGAAGTAGCCGGACTTGTTCCACCGCTTGAGTTCCCGAGCTTGCATGACCGATCACCTCGATCCGAGGGTGATCACGAAGGAAAAGATCGAATCCTTCCCGGACAACCGCTTGATCGTCGGCAATAAGTACTGAGATCATGCGATAATCCTCCCGCTAATCGGCATCGTCGCCCGTACTGTCCATCCACCGGTCCCATCGGGTCCGGCTGAGAATTCTCCGCCCAAGAGCGTGATTCGTTCCCTCATTCCCGGGATACCGAAGCCCTGACCTCGCATAGCAGCCGTACTGATTCCGTATTCGTTGTCGATCGTGACGATTACCGATGCATGATCACGACAAACGCTCACGTGAACCGGACTGGTCGGCGCATGCCGAAGTGCATTCGACAATGCCTCCTGAACAATCCGATAACACGATAGCTGCACCGCACTGTCGAGTTCGGCAAAACTGCCCTCCAGTTCGAAAGTCAACGGCGAACCCGCTGCCCGACATCCGTCGATCATTTCCGGGATATCGGCGATCATCGGCTGCGGGTAATCGGGATCACCTTCACCCAACCGCAGGATTCCCACGATCTGACGCAAACTGTCGAGCGCTCGCTGCCCTTGGTCGATCGCTCCGTCGAGCATTGCTTGCACATCGTCCGGATGGCTCGCAAGGACCTTGTTCGCCGATTTTGTCTGGATGAGCATTCCGGTGAGGTGATGGGCTGCAACATCATGCAGTTCACGTGCCATGTTCTGCCGCTCAGACGCGATTGCATCATTCAACTTCGCCTCGTGTTCCTGCCGAAGTTGTTCGATGGCAGCACTACTGGTCGATGAATACGTACGGAACTTCGCAATGACCAGACCAAAGGCAACAAGCATTCCATAGGTGAACAGAACATTGACAATCTGCAGGATGATCAAATGCTGAGGCGTTTGTACCTCGCCAAGATTATTGGTCGGCTCCAATCCGCGTCCTGCGGTCACAGCCACGTCCGTCGCCATTGCCAGCACAGTGAGCAACACAAGTTTCATTCCCTGTGTGCGAATCGCCAGTGTCACGATCGCAAAAAAGTACAGCGGCGTCAAACCCATAGATCGGTCGTCCAGCAGCAACGTCAGGCCCGCGGTGCTGACCATCGCCACCAGAAACGAACCAATCGGAAATGCGCGACGTAGACAAGCGGAAAACGTGAGAATGACGATGAACATCACCGCTTGAATAATCAGCGACGGCGAATGCAAGAGTCTCATTCCGACGTCACCGGCCAACTTTGCGGCCACAATCCCGAAGAGCCACACCACACTCAAAACGCCGAGCACTACGGCAGCGATTGCCGGATTACTCGGGGTCAACCGATTGATCTGAACCGAATATATCTGCTCCGATGGCAGAAACTGGCGGAAGTGCACTAACATCCGACTCCATTCGATATCAGGCTCCCCCGGCACCGGTAGATACTCGAGCCGAAACGATTACCAGCAGCTCTTGTCAGACCGGCGTTCGAACTGCAAATGTATCTGAGTCCTTCGGAACCTCGAACGGTTATGGTGGTTACCGAACAATCCTACGAGAATCGCCGTTACCGGTGAATCATTAGTTCAATGCTTCCCGGATTACGGCTGCCGTGCTGTCGAGTACCGCCCGCTGCGGCGTACGGGGCTGAGCGCGCACACCGAAGCCGTCGCCACGATTCCGGGGGATGACATGCAGGTGGACGTGGAAAACTTCCTGCCCCGCGACAGCTCCGTCGGAGAGATGAAGATTGACGCCGTCGATCGGAAGTGGCCCAGCGCGCATGGCC
Source organism: Rhodococcus sp. IEGM 1379 (assembly GCF_030056815.1). GTDB lineage: Bacteria > Actinomycetota > Actinomycetes > Mycobacteriales > Mycobacteriaceae > Rhodococcus_F. Next base: position 62,969 of record NZ_JASHKR010000017.1, on the reverse strand, counting down.
GTGGCAATTTTCTGCGCAACCGCGAAGATCCTGGCACCGTCGTCGGGATCCAGCGTCGACAATCCACTGGCGTGACGTTTCGGCACAACGAGGAGATGACCTGACGTGAACGGCCGAATATCCATGAAGGCAAGAACATTCGCGTCGTCGTAGACGACGCTGGCTGCTGCCTCGCCGGCGATGATGGAGCAGAAGATGCAGTTCATAGCCTTCGGCCCTGTGCGCCTTTTTGGTAGCGGTGACTACCAGAAAGGCGCACAGGGCGTAGCCCCTACAAAATCGGCGACGGCGCGTACGCCGCAGCTTCGGGGTTAGCGTCGACAAGCTTCTGTACCTCGGCGACAACGGATTCGACCTGAGCCGACGCGGCGCCGATGAAGGCGGCCTTGTCCTCGAGGGCTGCATCGAGCGCAGCGCGATCGAGCGGCAGACGGTCGTCGGCGGCGAGGCGATCCAGAAGATCAGGTTCCTTGCCCTCTTCGCGCATCGCAAGTGCCACGGCGACGGCATTTTCCTTGATGGCTTCGTGCGCGGTCTCGCGTCCGACGCCGGCGCGAACAGCTGCCATGAGTACCCGAGTGGTGGCGAGGAACGGCAGGTAGCGCGTCAGTTCCTTCTCGATGACGGCCGGGTAGGCGCCCATTTCCGCGAGCACCGTCAAGAAGGTCTCGAACATTCCATCGATCGCGAAGAAAGCGTCAGGCAGTGCAACGCGGCGAATCACCGAGCAGAAGACATCGCCTTCGTTCCACTGAGCGCCGGCCATCTCGGCTGCCATGGAACCGTAGCCGCGCAGGATGACCTGCAGTCCGTTGACGCGCTCGCAGGAGCGGGTGTTCATCTTGTGCGGCATCGCGGAACTGCCGACCTGGCCGGGCTGGAAGCCCTCGGTAACGAGTTCGTGGCCGGCCATGAGGCGGATGGTGTGCGCGAACGACGACGGCGCGGCACCGACCTGGACAAGGGCGGAGATGACGTCGTGGTCGAGGGAACGCGGGTAGATCTGGCCGACACTGGTCAGAACATTGGTGAACCCGAGGTGCTCGGCGACCTTCGTCTCGAGCTGATCCAGCTTGGCTGCGTCACCGTCCAAGAGATCGAGCATGTCCTGCGCGGTGCCCATCGGGCCCTTGATTCCGCGGAGCGGGTAGCGGTCGATCAGCTGACGCAGACGAGTCAGTGCAACCAGCAGTTCGTCGGCAGCCGACGCAAAGCGCTTACCCAAAGTTGTGGCCTGAGCTGCGACGTTGTGCGAGCGGCCGGCCATCACGATGGACGAGTACTCGGCAGCGCGCTCACCCAGACGGGCGGCGACGGCGATGCCGTGGTTGTAGACGTGCTCGAGGGAGCGGACGATCTGCAACTGCTCGACGTTCTCGGTGAGGTCGCGGCTGGTCATGCCCTTGTGAACCTGCTCATGGCCGGCGAGGGCGTTGAACTCCTCGATGCGGGCCTTCACGTCGTGGCGGGTTACACGCTCACGATCGGCGATGGACTGCAGGTCGACGTTGTCGATCACACGCTCGTAATCGGCGACGGCGTCGGCCGGAATGTCGATGCCCAGCTCGGTTTGAGCTCGCAACACCGCCACCCACAGCTGGCGCTCGAGCACGATCTTGTACTCAGGCGACCACAGAGCGGCAAGCTCCGGGCTGGCGTAACGGTTGGCAAGGACATTCGGGATGCGGCTCACGAGGCCTCAGTCTAACGGTGGGCAAGTATGGCCGTTACCCCTGCACAGATGGGGCCATCACATCGATCGATTCGAGAAGCATCCCGCGGGCCAAACCACGCGGGTCGGGGTCGTACTCCCCCAATCCCGTGATCATCGCGCCATCAACCATAGCTACCAGGCGTCGCAGTTGACCGTCGGCAGTTGAGCGGCCCGAGCGCTTTAACGCCTCGGTCAGCACTTCGTCCAATTGCGCGCGCAACCTCAACTGCACGTCACGTAATGCCGGGTGCCGAGCGCAGGCAACAGATCTTTCGTACCGCGAGATCAACCGTTCACGGCTCTCCGCCAGCCTTTCGTCCACACCGAACAGCAGGTCCACCAGCAGATCGACGGTGGATTCGGAGCCCCGTCGACGCATGGTCACTACTTCGACACGGGCACGCGCCGCGTCCATATCCGCGTTGCCGTTCAATTCGACGGCGCAGGCGATGAGGTCGTCGAGTGAATCGAAGTAGTAAGTGGTCGATGCCAGCGGAAGGCCTGCCCGCGTTGCGACGGCGCGGTGGCGGACCGCGTCGAACCCACCTTCCAGCAAAAGCTCAGCAGCGGACGCCACCAGTGCTTGGCGACGTTTTTCTCCCTTGGGTGTTGCTGCTCCCGACACCGTTCCATCGTGCCAGTTTTATAGGTACATGCATCGGGAAACAGTGCGAACACCTTGCTGTTTGTTACCCAAGCCACGATTCGAGGCGTCGAAGCGCCTCTTCGATGTCCGCTGTGGCACCGGCAAACGAGAGCCGAACCATCCGATTTCCATGCACGGTGTCGAAGTCGATTCCCGGCGCCAACGCGACTCCGGTATCGGTCAGCAACCGCGAACACCAGGCAGTCGCGCCCTCGTCGCCGCAGAGATGTCCGATATCGGCGTATACGTAGAACGCGCCGTCAGCGGGGGCCAGATCGGTGATGCCGAGCCTCGGCAACCCGGTAAGCAGAAGCTCACGGTTGCGCGCATAGCGTTCGACATGACCATCCAGTTCGACCTTCGCGTCAGCCGAGAAAGCTTCGATCGCGGCGTACTGCGAAATCGCGGGCGGGCACACGGTCATGTTCGACGCGAGGCGCTGCAGCGGTCGACGCAAGTAAGTGGGCACCAGCATCCAGCCGAGTCGCCAGCCCGTCATCGAGAAGTACTTGGACACCGAGCCGATGACAACCGATTCGCGGGAGGTTTCCCAGGCACTCGACGTCTGCTGATCGCCGTAGCCGATGCCGTGGTAAATCTCGTCGGAAATCAGGAGAGTTCCGTGCTCGTCACACCAATGGGCAAGCGCCGCCAACTCGTCGGGTGCGATGACCGTTCCGGTGGGATTGGCGGGGCTCGCGACAATCAAGCCGGCCGGCGGCGACGGCAGCGCTTCGAGCATCTCGACTGTCGGCTGATAGCGCGTCGCCGGTCCGCAATCGAGTTCGACGACGTTGCAACCCAGCGCCGCAAGGGTATTACGATAGGCCGGGTATCCCGGACGTGCGACGACGACGGTATCGCCTTCATCGAATGCAGCCAGGAAGAGCAATGTGAACGCGCCCGACGAACCTGTCGTCACGACAACGTCGTCGGCGTCGACGGTGATTCCCGAACGCTCGGAATGGTAGCCCGCGATGGCCTCGCGGAGCGCCAAGATCCCGAATGTCTCGGTGTACCCGAGGAGTTCTCTACCCAGGATCTCCTGCGTTGCACGCAATACCGGGGTCGGCGCCGGCGTCGACGGCTGACCGGCCGCCAACGTGAGGACGTCGCCATGCGTCCGCTGGCGTTCGGTAGCGGCTTTCCACACGTCCATGACGTGGAAGGTCTGGATGTTCGATCGACGAGATTCTGAGCGCACACCTCGACGGTAGTCGGTACCGCCAATCAAGCGTCAGTGGGTTCTCGTTCAGTAGCTTCGAGATCCGAGACCTTGGCCGGGAGAACGTCGACCTTGCTGACCGTCAGGAATGCAACCAGTGCCACGATCACGATCGTGAACACCAACGTCGTGACGGTCGGCCCGAATCCCAATCCGCCTTCGTCACGGTCCTGAGTCAACAGGTCACCGAACGACGCACCCAGCGGCCTGGTGACGATGTACGCGATCCAGAATTCCAGCACCGCATTGAGTTTCAGCCCGTAGTGAGCCGCGGTCACCACAGCAATGACGGCACCGAACAGGATTGCCGACTTTGCATATCCCAGATTGACCTGCTCTGCGATCAGGTCACCCGCCGCCGCGCCGAGCGCGAAGGTGAAGAGAATCGCGAGCCAGTAGAACGCTTCGCGCTTCGGCGTCCGGATGCTGTGAATGGACAAAGTTCGTTCACTCGCAAACCACACTGCAAATGTCACGGCCAACGCAACCGCGAAGATTCCGGCACTCACTTCCAATGACACTCCGAAGGTGTCGGTGAGGATGTCGGTGATCAACGTTCCCACCACACTGATCAGCACCACTTCCAACCAATAGACCCACGGCACATACTGTTTCCGCGCGAACTGGATCCCAGGGCGATCACCAGTAGCCCAGTCGTCAATGCTGCCGTCCCGGTCAATACGATGCCGAGATCTGCATTGAGCGAATCTGCCGCAGTCTCACCAACCCTCGTACCCAGAATCTTTATGATCCAGAAATACAGAGTTACCTCGGAGACCTTGCGCCGGCTCACGTGTGAGAGTCATGTGGGTCAGAGTTGCAGGTGCTTGTTGAAAGGAAGCTGAGAACACTCGTCGCTCTCGGCCCATGCAGTAGAGACTGAACGCATGAACTTCGCGGCGTCGATTCTCCATCCATCCCAGTGGAGCGTCCGTATCCGCTCGACTGTGGCGTCGACGCTGGTCATCGCGTTCTGTCTCGTGATCGCGGGGGTGGCTCTCGTATTCGTTCTCGCGAACTCGCTCCAACTGTCGGCGATAGACAGTTCCGATGCACGAGCCACGCAACTCGCTCAACAACTCAGTGGAGAAAGTGCTACCGATCTCGACCCGTCACTCCTGTCGACGGACAGCCAGATCGGAATCGTTCAGATCGTGGGATCTGATCACCAAGTTCTGGCCCAATCACCCGGTACCGAGAACGGACTGCTCTCGCAGCGAATTCTCGAACCTGATCACTCCGAATCCTTCGGCCGCGTCACACTGTCCGACAACAGCGACTACTGGTTGATCGGCCGCGGTGTCGCGACCCCGACCGAGCTGGTCACGATCTTCGTCGGAGCTGATCGTGAACCTGTCGAGACCGTAGTGACCACCGTGGCAATACTTTTGACGGTAGTCGGGCCTCTCGTTCTCGCGCTGGCGGCATTCGCGACATACCGGCTCGTAGGTTCCGCTCTCGCGCCGGTGGAACGTATCCGGACGAGAGTCGCGTCGATTTCGAGCAGCAGTCACGGCGAACGAGTGCCGGTACCGTCGGGAAACGACGAAATAGCACGACTGGCAACAACTATGAACGACATGTTGGCTCGCCTCGACGAAGGCGCACAGGCTCAGCAGCGATTTATCAGTGACGCCAGCCATGAACTGCGAAGTCCGTTGTCCACCATCACTACTGCACTCGAACTGGCATACCGCCGCCCCGAACTACTCGATGACGCATTGATCGAGGGCGCACTGCTCCCCGAAGCCAGGAGGATGCGGCAACTGATCGAGGATCTCCTGACCTTGGCACGCGTAGACGAAAGAGACGTCAAGCAAACGAAACTCACCGTGGACGTGGATATCGACGACATTCTGTTCAACGAGAAGAAGCGGATCTCCGGAATCTCGGATGTCGCCGTGACAGCAGCAATAGTGCCGGTTCGTGTCACCGGGGACCCGCGTTCGTTGACACGCTTGGTACGCAACCTCGTCGACAATGCTGTTCGCCACGCGGAAAACCAAGTGTGGCTGAGCTGTTCCGAGGCCGGGGGCACAGCCCACATCATGATCGAAGACGACGGACCCGGCATCCCGGCATCCGAGAGGGAAAGAATTTTCGGACGCTTCGTCAGGCTCGACTCCCCGCGATCAAGAGAGGGCGGAGGCTCCGGACTCGGGTTGGCCATCGCGTCGGATATCGCTGCCACGCACGGTGGAACCATCACAGTAACCGAAAGAGCTAGCGGTGGAAGCAGATTCGACATCGCGATCCCGACAGATCAGGACTGAGAATTCGAATCTGACCTGCATCGGTAGCCCACGCCGCGCACCGTCTCAATGCTGTGTGTCCCGAACGGTGCGTCTACCTTTTTTCTCAGGTAGCCGATGTAGACCTCGACGATATTCTCGTCACCCTCGTAGTTGGTGTCCCAGACGGATCGAACAATTTCGCTCTTGGTCACGACTACCCCATTGTTGCGCATCAGAAATTCGAGAACGCTGTACTCGCGGGGAGTCAGCAACAGCACGATGGCACCCCGGGTCACCTGATGCCTCGCAGGATCGAGCGCCAAATCGCCGACGGTCAATACCGTCGGCCGTTGCGGTGCGCCCCGTCGTACCAATGCACGCAGGCGCGCAAGAAGCACCACGAAGGAAAAGGGTTTGACCAGATAGTCGTCGGCACCGAGATCGAACGCATCGGCCAGGTCGTACTCCCCGTCCTTCGCTGACAGCATCAGGATCGGCGTCCAGATCCGGCGGGCGCGCAGTTCGCGAACGATCTCGTAACCACTTTTCCCCGGCAACATGATGTCGAGAACAATCACATCGAACTCGTCGCTGCCGGCGGCAATAAGTCCGTCGTCACCGTTGTGTTCGACGGCAACCACAAATCCTTCGGCGACCAACCCCCGACGAATTGTCTCCGCCAGTCGTACCTCGTCCTCAACTACCAGTACTCGCACCGTAGGCCCCCTTTCCGAACTCAGTACAACAGATTACGCACCGTCGCCGAACGTGCATTCAGCGTTTCTTCAGCATCGGCTGGGCAGACTTCGATCCATGCTTGCATCTGTCACGTCCCCGCATGCCGTGGTCACCGAAGTGTTGACCGAAAGCACCACCGCGGAAATCGCCGTCACCGCGATGCTCGTTGCTGCCGCGCTTTTCGGAGTCGGATCGATTTATCGGTCAGCCGACGTGCGATCGACGGTCTTTCGAGTTGTCGGACTGGCGATCGCCCTGGTGACACTATCGGTGCAGGTAGTGCAGGCCGGGTGGCTGACAAGGTTCGACGGTCCCGTGACCGAGTGGATGGTCGCCCATCGGAGCAGCGGACTCAACCAGGTTGCCGTTGCCGTCACCGATATCGGTAGTCCCGTCGCGACAGCGATCCTCGGCATCGCGGCCGGCGCCTTGCTCTCGTGGCGTGCGAAGTCGGTGATCCCGGGCATCGTCGTCGTCGGCACCGTTGGCGCTGCAGCCGTCGCGAGCACCGTATTGAAAGCGATTGTCGGGCGTGAACGTCCGCCGACCGCCACTCAGGTTCTCCTCGAGACCGACCATTCCTTTCCTTCCGGCCACGTCACGGGCACAGCAGCTTTGATCGGCATCGTCGTCCTCGTTGTGGCGACGCAGCACACTCCGTCGATCAAACGACTTCTCATGCTCCTGGCGGTCATTGTCACGGTGATCGTTGCCCTCACCCGGTTGTATCTGGGCGTCCACTGGCTCACCGATGTCATTGCCGGGGCTGTGCTGGCAACACTCGCGGTCACTGTCGGCGGCGCAGCCTTCCGTTTTCTGAATACCCGTGCGCAAGCGAAACGTTGCGCACTCGTCCAGCTAGAAGACAGAACGGTCGAGCCCGCGCGGTGATTGTGCAGTCGCGCGGCTAGTTCGGCCTGCGACTGCACAATTGGCCTGCGAGGAGTTCCGGCGTAGAAACAACGACGTGCTCACCGGGGAAGAAGACTGCCCCGGTGTGCACGTCGCGTTCAAAAGCTAGTTCATGTCGTTCGCGATGATGTTCTCGATATTCCGTTCTGCCAGTGCGGTAATGGTGACAAACGGGTTGACACCGACATTGCCCGGAACGAGGGCACCGTCCATGACATAGAGCCCGGGATACTCGGGAAGTCGTCCGTAGTTGTCAGTCGCCTTACCGAGAACACAGCCACCGAGCGGATGGTACGTGAGCTGATCGCCCCAGGTCTGCACCGGGCCGAAGAGATCGGTCCGGTAGATGGTGCCTTCCTTCGAGTTGATCTTGTCGAACATCTTCTTCGCCATGTTGATCGACGGCTGGTTCTGCGAGCGTTGCCAATTCAGCCCAACCTTGCCAGTTGACGAGTTGTACTTGAACTGCGCACGTTCGGGGTTCTTGGCAATTGCCAGGTACAAGCTCACCCACAGTTCCGTACCCGCCGGGAAGGGCGCGATTTCTGCGAACACAGGCGCCGTGGGATCCGCCCAGTTGTCGATGCCCATCACCGGTATCGACGCTTGCTTCGCCCCTGTTGCATCCCACATGTGATTGGCGCGGGCCACCATCACGTTGCCGTTGTGGCCCCATTCCTGGCCGACAGCTCCAGGCAGGTTGGCCAGTTGCCCTTGCGCTTTCATCGATACCAGGAGCTTGCTCGTTCCGACGCTGCCGGCCGCGAAGAAGACTTTGTCCGCTGTCACGGTCTTCGTGCCGATGACATTGCCCTGCTCGTTGATCTGGTTCATCACCACCTGGTACCCACCACCGGTGGTTGCCGGCTTCACCTCGGTCACGACGTGCAGCGTGGTGATTGTGAGCCTGCCGGTCGCCGATGCCTGCGCGAGATACGTCTTGTCGAGGGACTTCTTGCCGGCGTTGTTTCCGTAGATGACCTCGGATGCCAACGCGGACTTGGTCACCTGGCCGGCGGCTTCCTGCTTCATGTAGTTGAAGTCGTACACGTTAGGCACGAATACCGTTGAGAATCCGGACCTCTGAGCGGTTTTGCGACCCGTTCGCGCAAACTTGTAGTATTCGGTCGACTCGAACCACGCCGCATCGATGTTGTTTACTCCCAGTGCGGCGTTTGCCTTCGGGAAGTAGGTCGAGTACATCTCGTCGGAATCGACGTCGGGCAGGATCTCTTCGAAGTAGTTGCGCTTCGGCGTCACCGCCATACCGCCGTTGACCAGCGACCCACCACCTACCCCGCGGCCCTGGTAGACCTTGATCCCACCAAAGTCTTCGGCATCAAGAACACCCACGTATTTGCTGATGTTCTTGTCAACCGAACCACCGGAGAAATGCGAAACCGGTTGCACTGTGCGATCTCTGAGCCACGTCGACCGTCCGTCCGGCGATAGCGTCGGGCAGAAGATCTTTCCGTCCGATCCCGGCGTGGTCCAGGCCTTGCCCATCTCGACCATGTGCGTGTCGATACCGGCTTGCGTCAGTCGGAGTGCTGTGACGGCTCCGCCGTAGCCACTGCCGATGACTAGCGCGGGCACGCGGTCGCCGTCGCCCAATGCCCGACGCGGTGCGGCCGCCGCAGTTGTCCACGTGGATGACAGCGCAGCAGCACCTACAGCTAATCCTGTTGCGGCAAGGAAGTTTCTACGCGAGAGCGCCGAAGTGGTACGCCCGTGTCGGTCCTTTGATCCAGTGCGAATGCTCAAGTGATTCCTTCTCGTTCGGTAGCCCCTGCGCAGAGATATACCGTCCGCAACGGAACCAGCGGAGCATTACTGGTCGGTAATATGGAACAAGTGTCAATTTTCCACAAAAATGGCCGGTGAACCTTAGGTTCACCGGCCACCGCACGAGAAAACGAATCAGGGTAGAGCAATACGTCCTTCGACTGCACTGAGCCCGATATCGGTCCGGAAGTGTCCACCGGGAAGCTTCACATTCGCGATCTTGGCGTACGCGTCGTCACGCGCTTCGGTGAGATCTTTACCTACTCCGACAACACTCAGCACACGCCCGCCGGCAGAGACGACGGCACCGTCTTCACGCTTCTTGGTACCCGCGTGCAGAACGCCGTCGGCGTCCGCTCCGGTGATCACGTCGCCCGTGCGCGGAGTTGCCGGGTAGTTCTCGGCAGCAATCACGACGGTGACCGCACTACCGTCGCGCCACTGGAGCGGGCCCACGGAATCGAGAGTGCCGGTGGATGTCGCATTGAGGAGTCCACCCAGCGGTGTTTCGAGCAGGGCCAGAACAGCCTGAGTTTCCGGGTCACCGAATCGGCAGTTGAACTCGACCACAGCCGGTCCGTCGACGCCCATGGCGAGGCCGGCGTAGAGAAGTCCGGAGAATCCACTTCCGCGCGCAACCAACTCTGCGGCGACAGGCTTCACGACGTCGTCGACGATCTGCGTGACCATCTCGTCGGGCAACCACGGCAACGGCGTGTAAGCGCCCATACCGCCGGTGTTGGGGCCGCTGTCGCCGTCGCCGACGCGCTTGTGATCCTGCGCGGGCAGCAGCGGGACAACCGTCTCGCCGTCAACGAGACAGAAGAGGGAAACCTCGGGACCGTCGAGGAAGGATTCGAGCAGGACGGGGTGCCCGAGTTCGAGCAATTCAGCAGCGTGATCGCGGGCTGCGACGCGGTCCGTGGTGACGACAACGCCCTTACCTGCAGCGAGCCCGTCGTCCTTGACCACCCAGTTGGGGCCGAAACGATCGAGAGCTTCGTCGAGCTTGGCCGGGTTGTCGACGATCTCGCTGTGCGCAGTCTTCACGCCGGCGACAGCCATCACGTCCTTGGCGAATGCCTTGGATCCTTCGATGCGGGCTGCATCAGCTGACGGTCCGAAGCAGGCGATACCAGCGGCGCGCACTGCGTCGGCGACACCGAGGACCAGCGGAACCTCAGGACCGATGACAACGAGGTCGGCTTCGACTTTCTGCGCCAAAGCAGTGACGGCTTCACCTGAAGCGACGTCGACCGGGTGTTGCTCGGCGATTTTTGCGATCCCGGCATTGCCAGGTGCGCAGATCAGGGCCGTGACACCTGGATCGCGAGCGAGAGAGAGAAGGAGGGCATGTTCACGGGCTCCGGAGCCGATTACGAGTACGCGCACGTGAACAGACTACGGCCCGGCATTGCCCACGCTGTCAGTGTGTTCCACCTGGGGCTTCTTGCACCAGCCTGAACCGACTTCCAACGACGGGCGAAATATCCGGTTCGAGATGACATCATATGAATATCTGAATAGGTGAACAGATGTAATTGACGTCTGTTCGTCACGAAAGGACACCAGTGAATCTGACCCGAACCAGCGTCCTGACACTCGCGGGCGCACTGTTGGTCGCATCCTGCAGTAGTCCCTCGGCCCCCTCCGACGACGGCCTCGTGCTTGCCGACGGCTACGAATTGGGCGGATACAACCCCGTCGCCGGCTTCGGCGCGGCCGGCGAAGCCAAGATGTACGACGGTCTGGTCCGCCTCACCGGCGGCGCCGGAATGCCCGGTTTCGAACCGGCCCTCGCCGCAAATGTTCCGACGGCCAACTCGGACGCCACCATCTGGACCGTCGAACTCCGCAGCGGTGTCACGTTCTCCGACGGCTCCACCTTCGACGCCGCCGACGTCGCCGCCACCTACAAGGCGATCCTCGATCCGGCATCGGCGTCCGAAGCGAAGTCGTCGTTCGACATGATCAGCGATGTCGTCGCGCTAGACGAGCGCACCGTCGAGTTCCGTCTGGCGTATTCCTACGCCCCTCTGCTCACCAAGATGCTGATCGGCATAGTTCCTTCGGAGTCCGTGGCGACACCCGGCCTTGCTGCCGAGTCGACGCTGAACACCCAACCGATCGGCACCGGCCCGTACACATTGGTAGACCTGTCACCGGATCGTGCGGTGTTCGCGGCCAACAAAAACTACTGGGGCGGCGAACCCCGGATCAGGAAACTCACACTCTTGTACGTCCCCGACGACAACACCCGAGCCCAGCGCATGATGTCCGGCGAGATCGACGGGACCAACCTTCCTCCACTCCTGGCCAATACGTTTGCCGATCGTGACGGCATGTCGGTCACCGCTCATCAGTCGGCAGACTGGCGTGGAGTCTCCCTGCCGACAAACAACCCTGTGGTCGGCGACAAGGCGATGCGCATGGCTCTGAACCTCGCAGCCAACCGCCAGTCCATGATCGACAACGTTCTCGGCGGACACGGCCGCGTCGCCGCCACTCCGATTCCCGAGGTCTACGGCTCGTCCTACAACCCGAATGCCACGTTTGCCTACGACCCGGACCGCGCCGCGCAGATACTCACCGAAGCCGGCTGGCTCGAAGGCAGCGATGGCATCCGCTCGAAAAACGGGCAGCGCGCGCAGTTCACGATCATGTACAACTCCGTGGATACTGTTCGTCGAGATCTGGCGCAGGCCTTCGCTTCCGACGCACTCGGTATCGGCGTCGAAGTAGATCTGGAAGCACTGTCGTGGGATCGCATCGACCCACGAATCAACCTGGACTCCACACTGCTCGGCGGCGGCGACGAGCCCTTCGATCCCGATACTCAGGCCTACAACGCGCTCGATTCGAAGTACATCGCGCCCGGGGTGGGGAGCATCTACAACAATCCGAGTGACTACTCGAACCCCGTTGTCGATGCTGGACTCGACGTCGGCCGACGCAGCCTCGACCCAGCCATTCGCGATGCCGCGTACCGAGATGTGCAGCAGGCCTACGTCGACGATCCCGGCTACGTGTACCTGGTCTTCCTCGACCACACGTATGTCTCGAAAGATTCCGACTGGAGGATGTCCGGACCGGTGCTCGAACCTCATGCTCACGGTGTGACGTGGGGTCCGTGGTGGTCCCTGCAGAGCTGGACACAAGAACAGTGACAGCCATCGACGTCCGAACTGGCGCCCCGGCAACACATCCGGATGGAACCCACAGCTCTCGCCGACGCGCCATCCTCACGATGGCAGTTCGGCGGATGTTGTTCGTCGTTCCCGTAATCGTGGTCGTGTCCACCGGATTGTTTGCTGCCGCGGCGATGTCACCTTTCGACCCCCTGGTGGGCTATCTCGGTTCGCGCTACATGACGACCAGCGAGGCAGACAAGGCTCTGATCGCCTCACAGATGGGCTTCGGCAACCCCTGGTACAGCACGTACTGGACGTGGCTACAGGGAGTGCTCACCGGGGATCTGGGAATCTCCCGATCGTTCAATCAACCTGTTTCCCAAGTCATTTCCGAGCGTTTGCCGTGGACACTCCTTCTGGTCGGTATCAGCCTGATGATCGCGATTCTCGCCTCACTCACGCTGGGCGTTCTCGCCGGAATTCGCAAGGGCGGGTTCCTGGACAAAACCGTGTCAGGCCTGTGCGTCGTCGTTCAGGGACTTCCTCCGTTTGTCATGTCGTTAGGCGCAATTGCGCTCTTCGCGTTAGCCCTCGGTTGGTTGCCCGTCGCCGGATTGACGGACGGTGGTGCCGATCCCACCGCTGGACAGGTTATTCGCCACCTGATACTTCCGGTGGCAGTGCTCGCGATCTCTCAAATGCCGTGGCTGCTACTGGCAGTCCGCGAGTCCGTGGCAGGGGCGGCCGGAGAAGGTTTTGTAGCTGGCGCCGTCGCACGTGGAATCCCGGCACCGACAATCACGAAGCGCCATATCCTTCCGACGTCGCTCGCTCCGTTCGTCAACATCATCGGGGTGCGTTTACCCGAATTGATCGTCGGCGCAGTACTGGTCGAGGAAGTGTTCAGTTGGCCGGGAATCGCCGGTGCCATCGTCTCGTCGGCTCGCGATCTCGACATGGCACTGCTCGCATTCCTCACCGTCGGAACAACGTTCACCGTCATGCTGGGTTCGCTCCTTGCCGACGTCGTTGTTGCCGTAATCGACCCGAGAGTGAACACAGATGGCTGAGAGACGTTTCAAGATCGCCGTCGGTGTCCTGATCCTCATCGCGCTCTATGCGGCATTTGTGCCATGGATCGCGGATGTCGACGACCGCGTCACCGATTTCGCCCAAGCACGGTTGGCGCCGTCGCTCGCCCATCCGTTCGGCACGGACTCGGCCGGCCGAGACCTGTTTGTACGCATTGCCGCCGGCATTCGCACGTCCCTGCTCATCGCCCTCGCTTGTGCCCTATTGACCACTGTGATCGGTGTAGCCGTCGGTACCACCGCGGGTTTGATCGGCGGCTGGGTAGACCGAATTGTCATGCGCAGCAACGACGCTGTCAACGCCCTCCCCCATCTACTGCTCGGCATCGTCATCGTCGCAATGTTCCGCGGAAGCATCGCGGCCATCGTGCTCTCAATCGCGCTCACTCACTGGACTCAGGTGGCGCGCATCATTCGCGGCGAAATCTTGAGCCTGCGCGAGCGTCCGTACATCGACGCGGCCATCCTTGCGGGCGCGAGTCGGCGGCACGTGATCATGCGTCACCTCGTCCCGGCCGCCGCACCCCAGGCACTGATCGCTGTGGTTCTTCTCCTCCCCCACGCGGTGTGGCACGAGTCCACCCTGTCGTTCCTCGGATTCGGATTACCGCCCCACAAACCCAGTCTGGGAACACTTCTCGAAGAAGCTCGAGGCTCCCTACTGCTCAGTGGCTGGTGGACTCTGGTATTCCCGGCTGCCGTACTCGTGATCGCAACCGTCGCAGTAGCAATCGCTGGTTCGGCGCTGCGATCAATGCTCACACCCCCGCGACCATCGGAGCTGAGACTGTGACAACCGGCCTACATATCAACTCGCTCACCGTCCGAATACCACTGGCCGACGGCTCGGTTGTCCACGCCGCCAGCGATATCGACCTCGACGTCCACAACGGGACGATCACTGCACTTGTCGGCGAGTCTGGCTGTGGCAAGTCCATCATCGCCACCTCGGTGATGAACATGCTGCCACCGGATACACGAAGAACAGGCAGTATCACGGTCGGAGATATCGACGTCTTCTCCGGCACTCCGTTCCGGGGCCGGCATGCTGCGCTCGTTCCTCAATCTGCCGCAACATATCTCACCCCCGTGCGGACCGCGCGATCACAGCTACAGGAGACGATCAGCACTCTCGGCAGCAATCACACCTGCGACGGGTTGGCGAGGCGAGTCGGACTCGAACCTTCAGCCCTCGACTGCTACCCCCATGAACTCTCCGGCGGTATGGCGCAGCGAGTTGCCATCGCCGGCGCACTGGCCGGAAATCCGTCGGTGATCGTGGCCGACGAACCGACTGCCAACCTCGACCGCACCCTCACCGACCATATCCTCGGTCTCCTCCGCGAATGTGCCGACGAAGGCGCAGCCGTCCTACTCATTACCCATGACCTGTCGTCCTTGATCCACAACAAGATAGCGGATCGCCTGGCCGTCATGTATGCCTCACGCATCATGGAAATCGGGCCCGCCGCGCAGGTACTGCAGGATCCACTCCACGACTACACACAGGACCTGATCGGCGCCTTGCCGTCCCGCGGACTGAATCCCATTCCCGGATCACCACCGCAGTTGACGGACCTCCCCGACGACTGCGTCTACTATCTGCGTCGACCGGAGTCCACCCAATCCGGCGGACCGACCGAACTTGTCACGCTCGGCGAACGCACCTACCGCACACTGCGAAAGGTGATCTGAGATGAGCTTGCACGGACGCAACATTATTTTCGGCTACGAGCGAGGCCGGTCGGTACTCGACAACGTCTCTCTCGAGATCCCGGCCGGACAATTGATCGGCTTGACCGGCCCGTCCGGTACCGGAAAATCCACGTTGGCAAGGATTCTCGCCTCCTTGGACGCCCCGTGGTCGGGCGAAGTTCATATCGACGGCACCCCCGTCGCCGGCACCAAATTCGGTGTACCCGGTGCGCTGAGGGGCGCCGTCTCCATGCTCTTCCAGTCTCCCCGTGCCGCAACAGATCCCCGTCACACATTGTCTCGCATCATCAGCCAACCTGCCGACATTGCACGGCGAACCATCGACATCGAAGCCCTGGCATCAGAAGTCGGGCTCACTCCCGATCTCCTGACGCGTCGTCCCCATCAGGTGAGCGACGGCCAGCTGCAACGCGCAGCGCTCGCGAGATCATTGGCGCAGCAACCCAAGTACCTCATCTGCGACGAGGCGACGGCGATGCTCGACGCTGCGACCACCGCATCCCTCGTGAGATTGATCGAGCGTCGAGCCACCGAAGCCGGCATGGGAGTGCTACTCATCAGTCATGATTGTGACCTACTCTTGGCCTGCTGCGAGCAGGTACACGACCTCGACGGCATTCGGGCATAGCGGGATCAGGCAGTCAGGTCGTAGAGGGTCACACCGTCCACCGTTGTGGCCGTAAAGTTCTCGGTCACCCAGGTTGATATCGCGGTCGCCGTTCCCTCGGCGTTCATGCCGCCACCCATCCCGCCGCCGCCAATGAAGAAGTGAATCTTCCCGTCGGCAACGTACTGCTGGAACTGTTCGAGCGTCGGCGACGGATCGCTACCGTTGAATCCTCCGATCGCCATCACCGGAGACTGGGTGGCAAGCTGATAACCGGATGCACTGTTGGATCCGATTGCTGCTGCTACCCAGGTGAACTGGTCCGCGTCTTGTTCGAGCTTCGCCACCAACTCTGCGCTGGGTGTACTGCCCTGCAGTAGGCCACCCCCGGCACCGCCGCCCATTGCCCCGCCTGCACCCTCGGCGACCGTTCCCCGTACCTGGCCTATACCGGTGGGTGCTGTGCCCATTCCCGGAACCGTCGCCGCACCGGCGCTGCCGCCATCCATTCGACGGCTACCGCCGTCTGCCATACCGCCTGGCATACCGCCTGGCATACCGCCGAATCCACCGCGGCCACCCATTCCTCCCTCGACGCTAGGACCAGCCGAGACTATCGAACCGGTATGCGAAGTGTTGATCGTGTCGATCGCATAGGCGGTCGGACCGGCCAGCCCGGTGAACAGGGCCGCGAATATCACCGCTACCCCGACTCGTCCTCGGGTTACCTTCGGGATCAGCATTGCAACTGCGGCCATAATGCCGACTAACAGAACGGTCCACCTCAGCCACGGGACAAACGAAGGTGTGCGTCCGAGCAGCACCCAGGCCATCGCCACCGTCGCGGCCAGCGAAAGTGCCAATACGATACGGACCCAGAATGTTTCGCGGTGACGCCACAGCAGCACGGAACCCGATCCAACCAGTGCGGCAATCGCCGGTGCCAGCGCCACTGTGTAGTACGCGTGGAAGATGCCGGCCATAAAACTGAAAGTCAGTCCCGTCACCAACAACCAGAGACCCCACACGATGAACGACGCACGTTGCGTATCTACACGAGGAGCTTTGCCTCGCAGCATAATTCCAGCAATGAAGAGGATCAGAGCGGCGGGAATCAACCATGCGATCTGGCCGCCTTGTGCAGATTCGAACATCCGGCTGATACCGGCAGTTCCCCACATACCGCCACCCCCACCACCTGGAGCCATACCACCTGCAACATCGCCCATCCCGGGGAATCCACCCGCAGCAGCTCCCGCAGCGTCACCGGCAGTCCGCATTCCGCCGCCACCGACACTGCCGGTCTCGTTGCCACTCAATCGTCCCAATCCGTTGTAGCCGAAGGTCAATTCGAGGATTGAGTTGTTCTGCGACCCGCCGATCCAGGGACGCGAATCCGCCGGCCACAATTCGACGATCGCCAACCACCAGCCGGCGGAGACGATCATGCCGCCGAGCGCGGCGAACAATTGCAGCACGCGCTTACCCAGCTTCGGCGGACCGGCAATCAGATAGGTCAGCGCCAACGGCGGCACGACGAGCATGACCTGCAACTGTTTGGTCAAAAATCCGAAGCCGCAGAACACCCCGACCAACACGAGCCATCGGGTACGTCCGTCCTGGACCGCGCGCATCATCGCCCACACCGCGGCGACCATGATGAGAACCAGCATCGCATCCGGATTATTGAACCGGAACATCAGTGCGGCAACAGGAGTGAGCGCCAAAACGAGACCAGACAGCAGCCCGGCCGCAGCACCGAAGTACCGGCGAACAGTGGCCCACAGGAGTGCCACCGAACCGACGCCCAGCAGCGCTTGCGGCACCAGCATCGCCCAGGAGTTGAGCCCGAAGATTCTCACGGACAACGACATCAGCCACAGCGACATCGGCGGCTTGTCGACGGTGATCGAATTCGCTGCGTCGGAGGAGCCGAAGAAGAAGGCCTTCCACGACACCGAACCGGCCTGTACGGCAGCGGCATAGAAGGAATTTGCCCAACCGGAAGCTCCGAGGCCCCAGATGTAGGCAACACCGGTACCGAGAAGAAGTACACCTAGTGCCCAGGGTTCCCAACGTACCGAATGCGACGGTTCGGGTACAGGCGTGGCGACGCTTTCCCGCTCGGCAATGGCTGTCATCGATTGACTCCTACAGATTGTGTGGAACGGAAGACCCAGCGCAGTGCGATAAACCGACTCACTGTGGCAACAAGATTGGCGATCACGAGAACGGCAAGTTCAACGTGCTTGGATGCTCCCGGGGCAAAGGAATGCAACAGGAACAACGATCCACTGGTGAGGAAAAGTCCGAATCCGAAGACGAGCAGTCCCTGCATCTGATGTCGTGCAGAGCCTTCCACGCCGCGAACACCGAAGGTGAAAGCACGGTTGGCCGCCGTATTGAAGACGGCGGTGATGAGCAGCGAAATTGCGTTGGCCCACTGAGCGCCCATGACCGAATGCAACGCCAGGTACAACAGTGCATAAGCCACCGTCGAGATGACACCGACGACGGCAAACCTCGCCAGCTGCCCCACCATCCCGCGAGGTACACCGGGAACCAGCGGTTCACGGCCGAAGCTCACCCGAAGCTCCGCCATTGGCAATGAGCCCGTCGACAATGCCCGCCCCACGCGCACCACCCCTTTGAGGTCCGCGACGGCGGTGGCCACGATGTCGACACGACTGTCCGGGTCGTCGACCCAGTCCACCGGAACTTCGTGAATCCGCATCCCGGCACGCTCCGCCAACACCAACAACTCGGTGTCGAAAAACCAGCCGGTGTCTTCGACCAACGGAAGTAGTTGGCGCGCAACGTCGACGCGCATGGCTTTGAAACCACACTGAGCGTCGGAGAAGCGCGCATGCAGTGCACTGCGCAAGATGAGATTGTAACTGCGCGAGATGAACTCACGCTTGGGGCCACGGACCACCCGAGACGAACGTGCCAACCGAGAACCGATCGCGATATCCGAATGGCCGGACAACAAGGGCGCGATCAACGGCATCAGCGCATTGAGGTCGGTGGAGAGATCCACATCCATATAGGCGACGACGTCCGCGTCGGATGCACTCCAGACCTGGCGCAGCGCCCGGCCGCGTCCCTTCTCCTCGAGATGCACGACGCGAACGTCGTCGAATTCGTCCGCCAACTTCTGCGCAATCGCCAGTGTCCGGTCGACACTGGCGTTATCGGCGACCGTGATTCGGGCCGGAAAGGGAACCTGCGTGCGGAGATGGTGGCGCAGGCGCCGAACGCATGTTTCGAGCCCGGCTTCCTCGTTGTATACCGGAACGACCACGTCCAGCACTACCGTTTTCGCGGCGACCGCGTCGGCGTCCGTGCTGCCCGCAGTCTGCATGGCTTCAGTCGTCATGCGTCCCAGGATTGACTGACAGGCTTCGGCCACTCTGGATACAGCCTGGGAGTTTCCTGGCAACCACTGTGCGGGATAACCTTCGAGGTATGCCTTCAGTCTTCAGCGCCATAATCAACGGAGATCTACCAGGACGTTTCGTGTGGGAAGACGACGACGTCGTGGCCTTTCTCACGATCGCTCCGGTCACGCAGGGCCACGTACTGGTGGTTCCGCGCGCCGAGGTTGATCAGTGGCAGGACGTCGATCCTGAACTCTTCGCCAAAGTCACCTCGGTTGCCCGCACGATGGGGCAGGCCGTGCGCAAAGCTTTCGATGCGCCCCGCGCGGGACTTCTGATCGCCGGGTTGGAAGTCCCGCATCTGCATGTCCATGTTTTTCCGGCTTACGACATGGGCAATTTCGACATCAGTGGCGCGGATCCCTCGCCGACTGCCGAGTCGCTCGAAGACGCACAATCACGACTCAAGGCTGCGCTCGGGGAACTCGGTCACGCGAGCAAAGTCTCGACGCGCTGACGGTTAGCTGAGAACGCCCGTCGCAATCTCTCCGAAGTCGCGACGGTCCATTTTGTCTCGCTCACCGACCCTGACCTGCTATTCCACATTCCGAACAGTCCGTTTTGGCCGTCGCACAACAACGAGTTTCGCTGCTACCGTTGGGCACTGGTCGAAGGACCCAAGGCCCAACGGGCACATCAGTCGGGGATCACTCGGAGGAAACGGAACCAAATGCAGGAACGTGCCAAAATCAGTCGCCAACAGATTCTCCGTGGTGCGGCTGACCGGTTCGAAATTACTGGATACGGCAGCACCAGCATGAACGACATCGTGTCGGCATCACGGATGACCAAGGGCGCGGTCTACTTTCATTTCTCTTCCAAAGATGACTTGGCTCAGGCCATCATCGAAGAGCAGCATCGGATATCTCTCGCATCGTTCACCGACGTGGCCGCCACGGGAGCGCCGGCATTGGAGCAGGTCATCATGGTCTGCAACGAAATTGCTCGGCAGTTGACCTCCGATCCTGTAGTACGCGCCGGCATTCGACTCACTCTGGAACTCAACGCGACTGACAGGCAACTCGATCCGTATCTCAGCTGGATTCGAGAACTGCAACGACTTTCGGAAATCGCTCAACGCCAAGGTGACATCCGCGCCGAGATCACTCCGGAAGCGATGGGTCGCGTCATCACGTCAACTTTCATGGGTGTGCAACTAATCTCGAATGTCTTGACCCGACGAGCAGACCTCGACGAACGCGTCGACGAACTATTTGCGTTGCTTCTTGCCGGTGTGGTGTCGGACAAGCGCCGCAACGACATCGATACAATTGTTCGAACCCGACTCGATTCCTACGCAGCCTGAAGTTTCGTCGCCGGAAGTTCGCCGCACTACTGACAAGTAACCCACGATCTTTCCGGCGATGAACTGATCAATCGTCATGCCCGTCGCGTGGCAGTTCGACGCGGAAGGTCGCTCCATCTCCGGGTCTACTCGTCACGGTTACCGTTCCCTGATGAGCCGCAACCAACGCCGACACGATGGACAACCCTAGACCTGCTCCGCCGGTCTCTCGTGTGCGAGACGTGTCTGCCCGATAGAATCTCTCGAAGATTCGGGAAGCATCTTCCTCGCTCAAACCATGTCCGGTATCCGAAACTTCGATCACGGCATTGCTTTCGGTTGTGCCCAATCGGATGGTGATCTCGGCATCCGGTGGTGTGTGTTTGATTGCGTTGCCGACAAGGTTTGCGACGATCTGCCGAAGTCGTGCTTCGTCACCGATCACTTCAGGGGTGCCTGGGCCTCCGGTCATCTGCAACGTGACCGTTCTGTCCGGCGCAATCGCTCGGGCAGCCTGAACCGAATCTGCTGCAACGGCAAGGAGATCCACCTGCCTCATCGCGAGTGGCCGCTGCTCGTCGAGCCTGGCGAGCATCAAGAGGTCTTCGACCAGCAGACCCATCCGCGACGCCTCACCTTCGATGCGATTCATCAGCGTTGCCGTGTCCGTCATAGCTCCTTGGCGATACAACTCCGCGAATCCGCGAATCGTGGTCAGCGGGGTTCGTAGCTCGTGGCTGGCATCACCGACAAAACGACGCATCCTCTCTTCCGATCGTCTCGCTGATTCCTCCGAAGCCTCCGTCGAGGAGAATGCGCTCTGGATTTGAGTCAGCATTCCGTTGAGCGCCAGGGACAATCGTCCAACTTCTGTACGATCGTCCCATTCTGGAACGCGACGATGCAGATCGCCGGCGGCGATAGCTGCGGCAGTTTCCTCGACCTCCACAAGCGGTCGCAGACTCCGACCGACTACAAAGTAAGCACCCCCGCCGAGCACGAGCAACACCACGATGCCGATGCCGAATTGCAGTCTGATCAAATCGTCGACGGTTTGCTCGATATCCGTGAGGCGTACCGCAATTGTTGTGGTCGTTCCGTCTCTCACGATTGTCAGCACACGCCACTGCACATCGGAACCGTCGTTCGACCCGGTAGTAACGGGACCGTTTGTCGCGTCGACGGACAAATCGGGTTCCGTCCGCGTCGACGGTTGATCGTTGAGAACGATGACGCGTCCGTCAGCGGTTACCGTTCGAACGAAGAACGGACTCGGCGGTCTGGTATTCGGCCCGACATCGCTGGGGGGCTGGACATCTCGCGAATGGGGCCTCGCCCAACCGTCGATGGCCTCGTACAGCGTCTTGTCGGTGCGTTGCGTCAACGAGTTCTCGAGCGCCGACGTAACCGCAACTCCCGACGCAAGCAAGCCGAGACCAGCCAATACCAGCAGGGCGGCTACGAGCGTGAATCGGAGCGATAGCCCATGCAATCGGGAAAGCCTTCTCGAAGAGGACTTTTCGGATTGCGAGTTCGTGGTCATTGCCTAGGTTCGCGCATCACGTAACCGACGCCGCGCAAGGTATGAATCAACGGAGTCTCGCCGGTATCGACTTTTCGTCGTAGGTAGGAAACGTAAGACTCGACCACACCGACCTCACCACCGAAGTCGTAGTTCCAGACATGATCGAGGATGCGCGGCTTGCTCAGTACCGTGCCGGCATTGACCATGAAGTACCGCAGCAGTGTGAACTCGGTCGGTGAGAGCGACACAAGTTCGCCGCTCTTCCACACCTCGCGCGTATCGTCGTCGAGTTCGATGTCTGCGAATTTCACCCGAGCCGACTGCTGCGGCGCGACGCCCCGTCCTGCCCGGCGCAGGATTACCCGCAGTCTGGTCACTACCTCTTCGAGACTGAAAGGCTTGGTCACATAGTCGTCAGCACCGAGTGTGAGTCCGGTGATCTTGTCGTCAAGGGCGTCCTTCGCCGTGAGAAAGAGGACCGGAGCGTCGACACCGTCCGCGCGTAGGCGGCGGAGCAGACCGAAGCCGTCCATTCCCGGCATCATCACGTCCAGAATTATGGCGTCGGGGCGGAACCCCCGCGCCACATCGAGCCCCTCGGCGCCACCCGATGCTGTGGCTACCTCGAATCCTTGAAAGCGAAGGCTCACGGAGAGCAACTCCACGATGGTGGGTTCATCGTCGACGACGAGAATTCTGGCTTCAACGGTCTTGTCGGTCACAAGACCATCTTCTCCCCTCCCACTGGATTCACACTGTGCATTCCCTGGGAGGTTCCTGTGAGCACAGCCCAGGATGACCGATCTGACCACTTGCATCGACTGACAAGGCAAGCTCTGTTGCTATCGTGGAGGAACGTCGAGAATGACATCCGGACGAGCGCACCGTACCCGGCCAGCGAAAAGACGGTGCCGAGGAGTTTTTTGTCATGGCTTGGATCGTTCTCGTCATTTCCGGTTTGTTCGAAGCCGTGTGGGCGACCGCACTGGGAAAGTCCGAAGGATTCAGCAAGCTGGCACCCACTGTGGTGTTTGTCCTGGGTCTCATCGTCAGCATGGCCGGACTCGCATATGCCATGCGCACGCTGCCGATCGGCACGGCGTATGCCGTCTGGGTCGGCATCGGCGCCTCATTGACCGTCGGTTACGCGATGCTGACCGGCACCGAGTCGTCCTCGATCATGAAGGTTCTGTTGATCCTCGTCATCATCGGCGCAGTGGTCGGACTGAAGGTTCTGCACTAGCTCCAGTATTTGTGTGTTACCGGTTACAGTTAATCGATGAAACTGGCCGAGATACTCACGCTCCCGTTACGGGCGGGTATCGCTGCTACAAAAATTAGCCTGGGTATTGCCGAACTTACGGTGACAACAATGCGGATGGTCGTCACCAACCCTGGTGCGGCCACGGTCGGCGCAGCGTCTTTGGCCAGTCCCAGCGGCCCCCTGCAGATGATTCAGCAACTGTCCTCGCTGACTGCGGATGATCGGCCGATCGGTCAGGCACTCGCCGCCGGTGGACCGCTCGACCGACTCTTGGCACCAGGCGGTCCGGTCGACAAGTTAACCGCTCCCGACGGCACACTCGAACGCCTTCTCGCACCCGGCGGTCCACTCGAACGCGTTCTCGCGCCCGGTGGCCCACTGGATCGAGTACTCGCCGAGGACGGAGCGTTGGAACGCCTTCTCGCACCAGGCGGACTCCTCGATCGAATGATGGCCGAAGACGGACCACTCGAGAGACTGACTGCGCAAGACGGCGCGGTCGAACGCTTGACGGCCAAGGACGGCGTCATCGATCGCGCACTCGCAGAAAACGGAATTCTCGAGACCCTGCTCGCCGAGAACGGCGCATTCGAACGACTCATCGCCGAAGGCGGCCCTCTCGACCAGATCGTTGCACTCTCCGACACCTTGACCTCATTGGCACCCAACCTCGAACGCATGAGTGCAAGCATCGAGATACTTCAGGAAACCGTCGAAATACTCAGCGCGGCAGTAGGTCCCCTCGGCGAGCTCGCCAGCAAACTCCCCAATCGGTGGCTCAAGGGAAAGAGTGAACGCCCAGGAACCGACCTGCCGATCGAGTCCGCATAACAGATCCAACCCGTGAGATCAGTTGTTGATCACGATATTGAGATTGATGATGATTCCACCGAAAGTCAAGATCGTGTTCGCGAGGCCAAGCGTGAAACCACTGTTCAGAGCGGCAATTAATCCGTTCATTGTCGTATCCCCTTTACTGTCTTCGGGTTAGACGTACAAGATTGTGCGCTGGCGCTGAGAATAGGCCATATCGGCAACGTTCGTGCAGTTGCCGAGAAATCTTGCACCGCAGTCACATCGTTGGCCGTCACATGTTGGCGCCCAACAGATTTAGCACAGCTAAGCTGCTTACCCATTGTGATGCACGGCCAAACATAACAATTGCGATACAGCGCCGACGATTGATAACAATAGAAACCGATTCGGCCACAATCCACCCCTTCCGCGAAAAACATACCGCGTGACAGCTATTTCAGTGCACAATGGACAAATGGCCCGCACGTGCCGGGACGAAAGGAAAGGTAAGCCAGTCGATGATGCCTCAGGACGCCGGTCGAAACATTGGGATACCTTTCAGCACAAAATATTTCGCTTCCCCAGCCAAGTTGGAGGCTACGTCCGAAGCATTGCGGTCCCTGTATTCGCAACTCGATCCCCCCGCACACTTCCTCGATCAACTCTGTAAACACGCTGTCGAGCTGGTCGACGACGCGCACATGGCCGGTATCACCGTCGTCGAATCCGATTCCGTTCACCACACCATCGCGGCCACCGATCGCCTCGTCCATACCGTTGACGCAATTCAATTCAAACTCCGCACCGGGCCTGCGCTGGTATCCGCGAACTCGACAGCTGTCGTGCATGCGCATTCCGACGAAGCCAGCATTCGGTGGCCACAATTTTTCAGTGCAGCAAGAACTTTCGGAATCTCGAGCTTCCTGTCAGTACCTCTACCCGGCCATAACGGCTCCCTCGGAACACTGAACCTGTACAGCCGCGACAACCGCGGATTCACCGGAACCGACGTCGCGCTGGTCCAACTCTTCGCCATCGCATCGGCATACGCCCTGCACAATTCACAGCGTCTGGCTCTGGTCGGAAAACGCGTGGCAGACCTCGAACTCGCCCTCGAATCCCGCGGAATCATAGATCAAGCCAAGGGCATCATCATGGGCACTCGACACGTCGATGCCGATCATGCCTTCTCGATCCTCATTCAGGAATCACAGAAGAGCAACATCAAACTTCGCGTGATTGCGCAGCAGCACATCGCTGCCGCTGTCGGCGTCGGCCACGCCGGGTCCGAAATTCGCGACTCTCGGCCGGCCGGCAACTAGAATCGGATTCGAATCATCCTTCCAGAGGGTTCGGAAAGGCCGTCGGATGCTCAGGCAACCGGCGGCCTTTCACTCTGCGATCCGGACCTTCGAACCGATGACCCTCGCACTCTCCCTACATAAAAGAGAGCACCCTCCCGGCTCACTGCCGGGTGAATGCCCTCTTCGCTGGAGCCTCCTGTCGGGATTGAACCGACGACCTTTCGCTTACAAGGCGAGTGCTCTACCACTGAGCTAAGGAGGCGAAAATCAGATGCGTCGCCGCGAACTAACTTTGCGGAGCCATCATATCCAAGCCATCTCAGTGGCCGCGCCCGGGTCACATTAGATACCGTATGCCCCATGTGCACCCCCCGGAGTCGGCGAGCAGTCCGCCGCCCCTGATGTCCAAACTCACCGAAGCCCTTACCCGATTGACCGGTCACCGCCAGGCAACTGTCGACACTGTCACCTCTGCACCCGCACCGCTACAACCGATCGACCTGACCGACGACGCCGTCGTCGCAGAAGTCCTCGATCTGGCGGTGCGGGTCGGTGAGGTACTCCTCGCATCCGGAACTGCGGCAATGGATACCGCCGAGCAAGTCCAGTTCATTGCAGCGACGTACGGCCTGGCCCAATGCGATGTCGATGTCACGTACAACTCGATAGTCCTGTCCGCGTATCGCGGTCCGACGCGGCCACCGGCAAGCACGATGCGAATCGTGCATTACCGCTCGATGGACTTCACTCGTCTTGCTGCAGTGGATCGTCTGACCCGCCGTATTCGACGCGAAGCCATCACCCCCGGCCAGGCGCACGACGCCCTGACTGCGATCACGACCGCACCGCACCCGTACAGTCGCTGGACCGCGACGCTGGCGTGGGCAGCCATGGCGGCATCGGTATCCGTGCTCCTCGGCGGCGGACTCCTGGTTGCCACGGTGGCGTTCCTGACGACGATGGTGATCGACCGAGTCAATCGAGTTCTGAACCGTTTCGGATTGCCGTTCTTCTTTCAACAGGTGATGGGCGGTTTGATTGCCGCTGCGCCGGCCGCCACCCTGTATACCTTCCAGGAACAGTTGGGCATCATCATCAGACCGTCGTTGGTCATCGCGGCCGGGGTGGTGGTTCTGCTGTCGGGGCTGTCGTTGGTGGGCTCGGTACAGGACGCCATCATGGGCGCACCCATCACCGCGGTTGCACGCTTCTTCGAGGTTGTGATGATGACCGGCGGCATCATCGCCGGTGTCGCCATTTCGCTGCGAGTCACCGGATTGCTCGGCTCGACCCTTCCCCCGATCAACGTCGAAGCTCTCCCGATTACCCAACTGCCCGTGCTGATGTTCTCGGGCGCTTTTGCGTCCGTGTTCTATGCCTTGGCTTGCTACGCAGAGAAGAGGGCCCTGACAGCCGCGTTCCTCGGCGGCGCGGCGGGCAGTGGTGTGTCCGTGTTCGTGCAGACGCTCGATGTCGGTCCCGTGATCGCTGCGGCAATCGCCGCTACCGTCGTCGGACTCGCCGGCGGTTTGATGGCCCGCCGGGCGTTGACACCGCCGCTGGTCGTAGCGGTTGCCGGCATCACTCCGCTGCTTCCCGGCCTGGCGCTGTACAAAGGCCTGTACTCGTTACTGGACGATCAGGTAGTGGTTGGCCTGACTGCGCTGTTGTCGGCGTTCGGCATCGGCTGCGCGTTGGCTGCGGGCGTCACGCTCGGGGAATGGGTGGCCCGTACGCTCCGCCGCCCGCGCATCCTGCTTCGAGTGGACTCACTGCGCCGTCCGATGGTCCTCAAGCGCAAACGCCGCCTGCCGGTAAACGGCAAATAGTCTCGGTAAGACACGAAGAGCTGGGCACCCGTAGGTGCCCAGCTCTTCGATCGTTGTGTGGAGCGGTCAGCTCTCCGTTGTGCGCCCAGCAGCAGCTTGATCTGCTTCCATTGCTTCGCGCAGACTCTTCGGACGCATATCGGTCCAGTTCTTTTCTACGTACTCGAGGCACGCTGCTCGGCTGTCTTCGCCGAATACGACGCGCCAGCCCGCGGGGACCTCGGAGAACGTGGGCCACAGCGAATGCTGGTCCTCGTCGTTCACCAACACGTAGAAGCGTCCGTCTTCGTCATCGAAAGGATTAGTGCTCATCTCGCCTCACTTGTTACGTACGTTTCTTGTGCGCTCAGACTAGCAAGCGCACCGGTCACTTTGGTGGGTCCGAATCGACGGTGTCAGTCCGCGTGTCCGTTTCATTCCACTCTGCAAGTAGATACCGCCTGTCACGTTGTCCGTTACAGCCAATCGGTAGTCACGAGTTACGGTACGCGGAACCGGACCGATCGGGCACCAGTTCACCCAAAACTGTCCAGTGGCCCCTAGCTCAGTCCTGCCACGGCCCGAATTCGAGCAGAATGTCGATTGCCAACCCACCGTCTTGTGGGCGAACCACATGTTCGAGTGCATACACACGCGAGCCTTCGGCTGCGCGGGCCAGATCGGAAATGGCGGGCAGAATCTCCGGTTCCGGCGGACCGCCCACACCGCGGTGATAGTTCTCGATGGAATGGCCGAGGTACACAACTCGCCCGCCGGGAGCGACCCATCCCCCGACGCGAGCCAGAGTGTCGACGAGATCGGCCAGCGGCATGTGCAGAAAACTGACCAAGACCAGATCGACTTCGTTCTCCGGCTTCCACGACGTCGCGTCGCCAACCCTCCAGTCGACGCTCTTCTCGGCATCACTCGATCGCGCGAGGTCTATCGCCACTGACGAATAGTCGACGCCCGTGACCGACCAGCCATTCTGGGCCATCCAGCGAGCATGGCGCCCGTCGCCACAAGCCAGGTCGATCGCAGATCCGGGTTTCAAGCCTGCCACTCGCGTGGCGACGGTTCCTGCCGGGTCGATTCCCCACGGCTCCGTCACGGCCCGGTACCGCTCGTCCCAATCCGATGCGTCCAATTTCTTGCCCCTTAAAGTCTCCGCCGGTGGAGCTTTCACGTCCGGCACCATAGCGCAAATCATACCCCCCGGGGTATGATCGAGAGAAGACGACAAAGGAGAACTCCCATGAACATCGCCATCGGCACCAAGGTCAGTGGAACATTCGACGACGTCGTGACTCGCACGCGCCAGGCTCTGGCGGAACAAGGTTTCGGCATCCTCACTGAAATCGACATGCAAGCCACGCTCAAAGCCAAGCTGGGCGAGGACATGGAGAAGTACCTCATTCTCGGCGCCTGCAATCCGGCCCTCGCGCACCGCGCGGTAACAGTCGACCGACAGATCGGCCTCCTACTGCCCTGCAACGTCGTCGTGCGCGAAGACACCGAGACGGAGAACTCGTTTTTCGTCGAGGCCATGAACCCGGATCTGATGGTGCAGGTTTCGGGTGACGCGGGCCTGGAGTCCGTTGCAGCCGATGCGGCCGTCAAACTCCGCGCAGCCATTGACGCGCTCTGATCCTGAAGGATTATGTTCGCTGAGCGAGCACAATCCTTCACGATCACAGCCAAACCATCCAAGAAAGGGCCATCATGACCGGCGATGAAGAGAGCCAAGCGCTCGTATTGAACAGGCTGCGCCGCGCGCACGGCCAGCTGGCAGGAGTGATCTCGATGATCGAGAACGGTCGCGACTGCAAAGCCGTGGTCACCCAACTGGCGGCCGTATCCAAGGCGCTCGACCGAGCCGGCTTCAAGATCGTTGCCAGCGGCCTTCGTGAATGCCTGTCCGGCGACGGCGCAGATGCACAGGAGCCACTGACCGAGGCAGAACTCGAGAAGCTGTTCCTCGCTCTGGCCTGAATCTGGACTGAAAACGCCGCAGGGCCGAATCACGGGTCCGGCCCTGCGGCACAATAACTTACGAAGCCAAGAAGTCGATCAACACCTTGTTCACCGCATCCGGACGCTCCAGGTACCCGTAGTGGCCGGTATCCGGGATTTCCTCGTATGCCGCAGTGGCGATGCAGTCCGCAACCTCACGCGAGAGGTAGGGCGGAATCATCCGGTCGTCGGCGAAGGCAACCGACAAGCACGGCCGCATGATTGCCCGGTAATCCCGGCGACGATCGAAGGCGCGGTCCATCGCGAGCTGCGCTCGAACACCGGGTGATGTTGAACCTCCGGTGAATTCGAAGATATCCATCCAGTCGCGGGCAGCGTGTTCATCGGCCAGAGTGGCGGGCGACAAATTCATCACCGCAGTCACGGCCGCACGATACTTTGCGGGCAGTTCGACACCACTGTCCATCAATTCACGCTCTCCCTGAGACAGGGTCTGCTGGAAATGATCCATCCGGGCATGGCCCGCGAGGAAAACCGCTTTGCGCACCAGATCAGGACGAGCCAACGTAAGTTCCTGCGCCACTCGGGCACCCATCGACGTACCGATCACAAAGGCGGGTCCACCGCCCAAATGCTCGATCAGTGCCGCGGTGTCGGCAACCATGTCCGGCATCGTGATGCCGCCGGTGCTCTCACCGGAAGGCGCGATTCCGCGGTTGTCGAAGGTGCAGACGCGGTAGCCCGCTGCAACCAGTGCCGGGGTCTGATGAAGGTCCCAGACACGCCCCGGACTGCCCGTACCCATGATGAGCACCACTAGATCCCCATCACCCTTGACCTGGTAATTGATCGGGATTCCGTTGATTGTGGCGACCGTCATGTCAGCCTTCCTCCTCATATTCTGAAACCGTATTCGCAATGCTGGTGTGGGTTGACCGAAGCGCGCCCGCTTGCCGCAACCCTAGCGCGTCTCGCGCCCTTCCCACGCGGCCCACAACTGTGAATATCGACCGCCCGCGGACACCAGTTCGCGGTGCGGACCTTCCTCCACGATCCGGCCGTGTTCGAGGACGATCACACGATCGGCTGCCGCTGCCTGCGTAAGACGGTGTGCAACAACCAGAGTCGTTCGTCCGGCCGTCGCCGCGTCTGCCGCTGATTCCAATTCGCGAGCGCCGGCGCTACCCGCTTCCGCAGTCGCTTCGTCCAGCACCGCGACGGCTGGGTCCACCAGCACCAACCGCGCCAATGCCAACTGCTGCGCTTGGGCGGCGGTGATCTCGTGGCCGCCTTCACCGACGACGGTCTCGATCCCCTCACTCAGAGCCGCTACCCATTGCTCCGCGCCGACGGTTTTCAGCGCCGACGCCATGTCCTCGTCCGAAGCGTCGGGGGCTGCCAAGCGCAGGTCCTCGATCAGCGGTCCGGCGAATACGTGAACCTCCTGGCTGACGATGGCGACGTGCCGTCGTAAATCGTCGAGTCTCGACAGCGGAACACCCCCGATCGACGCACTCCCCGAGGTCGGAATTATCGAACCGGCTGCGATGGCTGCAACCGTCGTCTTGCCGGCGCCGGTCGAACCGACCAGAGCCACCCGCTCCCCGGCGGCCACGGTGAGACTGAGGCCGTGGAGTACTTCACGGCCGTCGTAGCTGTGACGGACGTCGACCAATGTCAGTGAACCGTCGGCGGGCGATGCGCCCGTACCGAACGTGCGATCGGTGTCCGGAATCTCGACAACACCAACCAGACGCGCAAGGCTCGCACCGGCGGACTGCACTTCGTCGAAGGTGTACAACAGAGCGCCGATCGGATTGAACAAGCGGTGAAACAATAGAGCCGCAGTGGTTGTCTGGCCGACGGTCACGATGTCGCTGCGAACCAGGAGAAATCCCACGACGAGGATGGTGGACAAGCCCACGAATTCTGCTCGATTGCCGCGGCCGGCAAACCTGGTAAACAAGCCGAAGACCCCTACTGCCAGATCGCGAGCCTTCCCCGACGCGTCGTCGAGCCGGCCCAGATGCTCCTTCTCGAGCCCGTACGCCCGGACAGTGCGAATTCCGTGCACGCTGCTGATCAAAGCCTGCGCCCGTGTCCCCATCGCCACTCGCTGAGCCGCGTAGATCGGGGCGGAGCGCGGCAGGTACCACTTCAGAGCGAGGACGTACATCGGTAGTGCCACCAGTCCGGCCAGCCCCAACCGCCAGTCGATCCCGAGCATGGTGAGCATGCTCAGAGTCACGAGCAGAAGTGATGAAACCAGGCTCGGGATCACGTCGCCGACAGCCTTCGCTATCACTGCCACGTCGTCGCCGACCCGAGACAGCAGGTCTCCGGTCCCGACCTTCTCGACGGTCTGCACCGGAAGTCGAAGTGCACGGCCGACTGCCCGCTCACGCAGCGTTGCCAAAATCGTCTCACCGAGGCGTTTGACCAGATATGCCGCGATGCCGGTGAAAATTCCGCCGACGATTGCGGCCGCGGCAATGACGATCACCACTCCGACGATGGTCGATGTCGGCGCGTTTTCACGGACCCGGTCGACGAGTACACCGAATACGTAGAGCGGAATCAGTGCCATCGCCGACGCCACCGTCGAGGCCGCGACCGCAAGGACGGCCGCGGTTCGGTCTTCGGCGAGTGCAGAACGCAACCACCGCCAGGTTTCACTGCCACTGGCAATCGGGAGCAGTTCACGTTCGGTTGTGGTCATCGCAGCACCGCTCCTCGGTAGTTCTCGTCGGTGGCGGCAAGTTCGTTGTGAGTGCCCACCGCGGCCACAACTCCGCGGTCCACGACGATCACCCGATCCGTGACTGCCAACAATGCCGGACTGCTGGTGATCAGGATCGTGGTGCTCCGCCCGCCATTCGGGTGTGCGTGCCTCAGTTGCGCAATTCCCTCGGCGATCGACGCCTCCGTCACAGCGTCCACTGCCGTCGTGGGATCGTGCAGCACCATCACCGGAGTCCGAGCGAGCAGAGCCCGCGCCAACGCAACCCGCTGGCGTTGGCCACCGGACAAGCTGGCTCCGCGATCGGTGACCTCGAGTTCAAGCCCGTCGGGATGCGAGTCGACGACGTCGGCGGCCGCGGACGCGGACAACGCTTTCGCCAAATCTGCCGTCGGTGCACCGCCAGCCTCGAGATTGGATGCGAGAGTGCCGCCGAAGAGATCGGAGATATGCGGTTCCACGAGAACCGTGCGCCGGGAAAGCGTCAAGTCCATGTCGGACAGCGACACTCCTCCGACGCTCACCGAACCTCGATACTCGTCCGACGCCAATTGGCCGGACAGTACTGCAGCCAACGCTTCGCCGTCCTGCGGCTGGTAGGCGACGATTCCCAACAATTCACCTGCCGCGCAGTGTAAATCGACTCCGGCGAGCGTGCGAAATTCGATGCCGTCGAGCGTCAGATCAGTACCATCGAGGTCCGTCACCGAGCCCGCCTTCAATATCGGTTCGGCATCGAGAACCAAGGCCAACCGGTCCGACGACGCCCGGGCCACCGCAAAATAGCCGGGTAGCGAAGCAAGGAGTCCGAGCGGTTCGATGAAGAACTGCGCCAATCCGACGACAGTGATCAACTCGCCGACGGTGATCCGGCCTTGCAACGCGAAGTAGCCTGCAAGACCCGCGATCGCGACCGCGAGCAGGGCGCTGATCGTCGTCGACAACCCGGTGTAGATCGAGGTTGCCCGCGCTGTATCGATCGTCGAGGCGAGCGCATCTCGACTGACTTTGCGATACCGCTCCGACGCGGATGCCTCCGCACCGATTCCCCGAAGTGGCCGCAATCCGCTCACCAAATCCGTCGCCGTCGCCGACGCGCGTGCAATCGACTCCTGCTGCCCTTTTGCGCGAGACGTGATCAACGGCGCAGCGCGTTGCAGCAAACCCAGGATGACGGGAGTGCCGATCAGTACGGCCAACCCTAGGGGGACGTCGATCCACAGCAAGGCGATTGCCGACGCCACCGCAGCGGTCGATGCCGCAACGGCCCGCGGAACGATATCGGCGATCCACGACGTGTGCTCGGCGTCGGAAGTCGACACAGTCAGCAGTTCTCCGGCGCGGAGGTCTGTTCGCACGCCTCGCGGATCGAGAATCCGGTGGGCGACTTCGAGCCGTAATCGATGCGACTCCTCCTCCATCGCCTTCACGATGAACCTCGCACCGAGCCGCCAGGCCGCGGTGAGCATCAGAAACAGCACGCCGAGCGCGCAGATCGAGACAACGAGAGCAGTGGTGTCCGAAGTCTCGATTGCTCGATCGATGATCACCCCGATCGAGATCGGCACCGCGGTTTCGGCGAGTTGATGTACACAAACCAGCACAGTGCCGATGGCCAGCGGTCCCCGGTTGCGCACCAGAACTCGTCGTAAGATCGCAGCACCATTGTGTTTACCGGTGTCGGATTCACCGGCATCGGCGGAGGTACTGGCGGAGGTCGAACTCATGAAACTCCAAGCATTGACAGGAACCAGAACGTCGAGCGACGAATCAAGTAAGTCGACCCTAATACATGAGCAACTAGCGTTGACGTGCCCAGTTCTCATAGAGTCGCAAGTAAGAACCATTGCCTGCGACGTGCAGGCAAGCCCGAGAGGAACATGATGTCTGAGAACACGACCGTCGAAACCGAAGTCGAGATCGCGGACGAGGAAATCGAGACCGTGGCCGAAGAGACCGCTCGCATGGCGCAGCGTGTTGTCGCTGCCTACGCGGAGGATGCCGACGAGTGCAGGATGCTGCTCTCGATGCTCGGCATCAGCCCGGTCAGCAAAGTCGACTGAGTCTCGACCGAGTCTTTCCCTAATTCCCCAACGAGAAGGAACCACGTGTCTGTCAGTCCGGAATCGGCCAGCCCCACCCCTTCTGACAGCGTAAGTGCACCTTCCCCGGAGAAGACCGTGTCCGGGCAGGCCGAGTTCGTCGTTGTTGCGAACCGCCTGCCCGTAGACCTCGAGCGACTCCCCGACGGCACTACCCGGTGGAAGCGCAGTCCCGGCGGCTTGGTGACTGCACTGGAACCGATCCTGCGCAGCAATCAGGGCGCCTGGGTGGGCTGGGCAGGCGTTGCCGACGCCGATATGGACCCCATCGTCGAAGACGGCCTCGAGCTCTACCCGGTGCCGCTCAGCGCCACCGAGATCAACGAGTACTACGAGGGCTTCTCCAACGCCACGCTCTGGCCGCTGTACCACGACGTCATCGTCAAGCCCGAGTATCACCGCGAGTGGTGGAACGCGTACGTCGAGATCAACCGACGCTTCGCCGAAGCCACGTCCAAAGCCGCCGCACACGGCGCCACCGTCTGGATTCAGGACTACCAACTCCAACTGGTACCGAAGATGCTGCGAATGCTGCGTCCCGACCTCACCATCGGCTTCTTCCTCCACATTCCGTTTCCGCCGGTCGAGCTGTTCATGCAGATGCCGTGGCGCACCGAGATTATCGAGGGCCTTCTGGGCGCCGATCTCATCGGCTTCCACCTCCCCGGCGGCGCCCAGAACTTCCTGTTCCTCGCCAGACGCCTTGCCGGACAACAAACTTCACGCGGAAACGTCGGCGTGCGCTCCAAACTCGGTGTCGTACAGGTGGGTTTCCGCACGGTTCGCGTCGGCGCCTTCCCTATCTCCATCGACTCCGGCAAGCTCGACGAACGGTCACGCTCCAAGGCAATTCGCGACCGCGCCAAGCAGATTCGCAAGGAAATCGGCAACCCCAAGAACATCATGCTCGGTATCGACCGCCTCGATTACACCAAGGGCATCGACGTCCGCTTGAATGCTCT
The DNA here is from genome assembly GCF_030056815.1 of Rhodococcus sp. IEGM 1379. GTDB lineage: Bacteria > Actinomycetota > Actinomycetes > Mycobacteriales > Mycobacteriaceae > Rhodococcus_F. Next base: position 27,971 of record NZ_JASHKR010000017.1, on the reverse strand, counting down.
CCACGAACTCTTGATCGATGGCCGGATCGACCCAGCGGATACCGTCATGATCCAGTTGGCGACTCCCAGTCGTGAGCGTGTCGAAAGCTACGTCCAGATGCGTGGTGACATCGAACAGATGGTCTCCCGCATCAACGGTGAGTTCAGTGAAGTCGGACGCCCTGTCGTCCACTACATCCACCGACCCGTCGACCGCGACGAGCTGATCGCATTCTTCGTTGCCGCCGACCTCATGCTCGTCACGCCTCTGCGCGACGGCATGAACTTGGTTGCCAAGGAATACGTGGCCTGCCGCAGCGATCTGGGCGGGGCGCTACTGCTGAGCGAATTCACCGGTGCCGCAGCAGAACTGCGTCAAGCGTTCCTCTGCAATCCCCATGATCTTGACGACGTCAAGGACTCCATGGTGAAGGCTCTCAATCAGCCCAAGGAAGACGGCCGACGCCACATGCGTGCGCTACGTCGTCAGGTGCTCACCCACGACGTGGACCGCTGGGCCCGCTCGTTCCTCGATGCCCTTGCGCACGGCGGCGCTGCCGGACCGGCACTGATCGCACCGGACGAGGCCAACGAACTCGAAGAGGACAACTGAGTTCGTACACATAGAGAAACCCGGCCGAGGCGACTACCTCGGCCGGGTTCTTTTATATGTCGATCAGAACGGCTGGACGCTGTTCACAAGCCAGCGACCGTCCTGCTTCTCCAAACCTATCTTGACACGGCTGCCGCTTGCCACGGCTTCGGGTGCATCCTTCGACACGGTGATCTGATTGAGGAAGAGCATCGTCGTGGCAGTAGCCGGACCAGCATCGAGAATGGATGCGCCCTGCACCACGACCTGGACGGTCAGCGCCTTCTCCTGTGCACCCGGAATGATCACCGACTCGATCAACTCGGTGAACTGATCACGAAAATCGCCGGTCAATCCTTCTGCAGCGGAGTGCAACTGACCGTCGACATTGGTGTAGTCGTATTGGAACATCGCGACGGCCTGGTCGGATGAAACCTGTGCTACTTCTTCTCTGGTCTGATCAATCGCCGCGATGTCGCGGGCGCCGCCAGGACCGAAATACAGCCAAGCCGATACCCCAGCGAGCGCTATGGCGACTGCGCTGATCACGGCCAGCACTACCGCGGGCGCGGACACCCGGCTCGAGTTCGGTTGCGCGGCTGCAACTTCCGGTTGAGTACGGACGGTTTCCTGAGTCATGGCACGAACTCCACATTCGAGGCAAGGAGTTGCCCATCGGTATCGCACATAGTGATGCGCAGGCGATAATTGCGTTCCTCGGGTTCGGGCTGATCAGTATTCTTCTGCATCGCCCGCACCGCGACAAGCGATGTCCCGCAGTCACCCTCGGACTTCTCCAACCCAGCTTCGAGGATCTCGCCGTCCGTCTGGACACCGACCTGCCCGAGCACGCTGACAAACGAGTCCTTACGGCCGTCGAGCTGCGATTGGAATTCCTTGGTGGTGCCGGCCAGGAATTTGTCGAGGTCCGCACCTGCGGTCTCGGAGTGCAGGGTAGTCAGGTTGAGCGCTGTGGTTCGCGCACCTGCTACGTATGCGGCTCGCTCATCCTCAGCGTTGGACGCTGCGCTCCTGTCCACCAACAGGGTCACCAACACCACCGCGAACGAAATCGCGACAATCGAAGCGATAGCGATCCCGCTGATCAACTTCTTGGAAACAGCCGGTTTAGCCGCAGGTGTTCCTGGCTCGGACGCTGGTCCCGGTGTGACTGAAGCAACCGGCGCAGGAACAGGTACCTGCGCTCTGACTGGCTGGTCCTCCTTCTCCGGAGCTCGTTTGCCCAGATCAATCTGTGTCGTGGGCTTCTGAGGCGCCTTCTCTCCGTGAACTACTGTTGACGCTGCATCGACATCTGCGCCGGTCGGACCGGCGCTCCGAGACGCTCGGCGACGTATACGCTGCCCGGCCTTGGATTCTTCTTCGTTCATCAACCTTGCTGACCCTTCATGAACTCTTCGAGACTGATGTCTCCGCCGGCACCGAGTTTCGGCTGCGAGTACGTCCTTCCATCGGGTCCTACATATGTGCCTGTAGTCGGATCGTACCGACGTGCGCTCACCCCCGGTTCCGACGTATAGGAACTGGGAGTCGCGGTGATCGGTTGGGGTGGCCCGGACTGCGGATTGGTACCCAAGGGCACATATCCGGTTCTGCACTGTTCGACCGTCGCCGCGCGACGCCCCGGAAACTCCGCACACGGCAAGTTCCTGGCCCCACGAACAGCGATCGGCGAGTCCTGGGCAATACGACAGAACAGGTCCGACGGGGTGGCGATCGGAGACTCGTCTGCCGGACTGCGCCACTCCTCTGCCGGTAGGAAGCCTGTGGTGCAAGGCGGCGGGTCGTTCACTTCGAGATGGAAGTCGACCAGCGCACCGTCTGCGGGGTTACCCGAACCTGCAATGGTGACGAGCGCCGCTGAGAGCGGCGGATAGATCACCAGGATTTGCTCGATCGCGCTGTTGTAGATGACGCCGACTTCTCCGACAGAAACAAGATTTGCCAGCAGAATCGGCAGTGTCGGCTGAAGTTCCTGAAGCAGAGCATTCGCCTCGGAAGCTGCCGCCGGCCCTTTCTGAATAATCGCCCGCAAGTCCGGGTCACTGGCCCGGAGCTGATCCGTGAACGTCACCAGATCACTTGTCCACGAACGGATAGCGTCACTACTGACGATCTGGGTGTCGAGGAGCGGACCGGCCTGCTCGATCAGCGTCTTGGTCGCGTCGGAGTTGTTGTTTGCTTCCTCCACGAACAACCGGGCCGAGTCGATGAGCTTCTGCAAGTCCGGCCCAGCGCCGTTGAAGGCCTTGAAGGACTCGTCGATCACGGTCTTGAGTTTGGTGTCTGAAATGCTCTGCAGCAACATATCGGCCTGATCGAGCAGTGCGCCGACATCCTGAGGAATGCTGGTTCGATCGACCGGAATGACCGAGCCGTTCTCCAGGTGTCCGTCCACGACGATGGCGCCGGAGCCGTCGGTGTGCGGAATCAAATCGACAAACTGCTCACCGATCGCCGACACACTCTTGACCGCTGCGTCGACGTCGGCGGGCACTTTCACACTGCTGTCCAAGGACAACTGCGCATTGACCCCTGTCGGAGACAGCTCTACGGCCTTGACCACGCCGACCGTTTGACCGCGGAAGGTGACGTTTGAGTTCTTGTAGAGCCCACCGGTGGAAGGTAATTCGACGGTGACGTCGTAGCGCCCGATCCCGACCATGGCGGGAACCCGAACGTACTGCGTAGCCATCACGACCAAGCCGATGACGGTCAGCACGGTGAAGATGACAAGCTGGATGCGAACGAACTTTGTGAGCATCATGGCGCTGGTGCCCCCTGTGGAAGTCCCGGAACGGTGATCGGCGGAAGTCCCGGGATCGTCAAGGTATTAGGTTCAGCCGCTGAAGTTCCCGGCACGGGAGCTGTCGGAGCTGCGGCCGGTCGAAGTGGATCGCTCAGCGGATTTCCCACCTGCCCTGCCAGACCGGCCTGCTTACCGAGCACGCCTTCCGGGCCACCGAGAGATCCGGCCAGTGGTGTGCCCATGAGGAAGTTGGCGTCGAGCCTGGGCAGTGTCACGTCGATAGTCATCGCCAAGTTGGCGTAGTCACCTCGAATGACGTTGTCGATTCCGTTCTGGGGGAACGGGAACGTGAGCAGAACTCCCAGAACCTGGGTGAGCGCGTTACCGGAATCGGCAAGAGCTTTCAGGGTCGGCGACAATGCCCGGACATTGGTTGCAAAATCGTCGCCGCTTTCCTCGATGACGCGACTGGCGACGTCGCTGAGCCCGCCCAGGGATGTCAGCGCATTGGTGATGTCCTGGCGTTGAGCCACCAGGATGTCGAGCGCCGGCGGGATACCGTCGAGCGCCTTGTTCAGTGTGTCGCGTTGGGCCTCGACGGTAGTCGACAGGCGGTCGATTCCTTCCATCGCCGAAATGATTTCTCCGCGTTGATTGTCCAGGCTTCCCACAAGCTGATCGAGTTGCGGCAGGAGATCGCGAACAGAATCCTCACGTCCGACGAGCGCCGCGTTGAGCTCGGTGGTGATGTCCTGCACCTGTGCGAGTCCACCGCCGTTCAACACGACCGACAACGAAGACAACGTCTGCTCGGTGGTCGGGAAAGCGCCCGCCCGTTCGATGGGGATCAAGTCCCCGGCTTCGAGGCGCCCTTCCGGCTCCTCTTCCACCGGCGGCGCCAACTCGATGTGCTGGGAACCCAGCAAGCTTGTCTGGCCGATCTTCGCAGTTGCGTTGGCCGGCAATTGAACATCGGGGTTGAGCGACACCGTCACCAGGGCATGCCAGCCCTGGACTTCGATGTTCGAGACACTGCCCACCGCGACGTCATCGACACGGACAGGTGAATTCTGCGACAGGGTAGTCACATTGGGCATCTCGATCTGAACCTCGTAGGCACCTTCACCCCGGCCTTGAGTGCCGGGCATGGGCACGGAATTCAGTCCGTTCCATTCACAGCCGCTCGCGCCGAGAGCGACGCCCACTGCCACCGTTACTACAATGGCTTTCCGGGTAGCGCGCATCAGTTGCCTCCCCCCATGTTGAAGAGATCGGTGAGGTCCTTGGGAACAGACGTCATCGGTACACCGTCCAACGGTCCTGATGTCGGCTGCGGCGACGAAGCGGGCTGACCTGGACTAGCCACCGCCTCCAAACCTGGCTCTGTATAGACGATCTGCTCCGGGAATGCTTGAACGCCTGAGACCGGATTCAACAAGAATCCTGGGTAGTTGGCGATCAACGTACTGAGCACCGGACCCAGATACTCCTTGCACAGGTCAGCACTCCGCTCAGCATCAGCGGTGGCGATCGCTTGGATAGAACCACAAATCCACTGAATCGGATTCTTGACGTTGCTCAGCGCGATTGCGCCCGTCATACTGCCCTGCGCCGGCTTATAGATCTGATAGAAGTTGGCCAGCGAGGTAGGACCAGAATGCAGCACCTGCTCGATCTCCGGGCGCTTGTCTGTCAGTACCTGCGTAGCGTCGGCCAGGCGCGCAACCGATTCACTCAGGCCCGCTCGATTATCCTTCACAAATCGCTGAACGTCTCCGACCGCGATATCGAGATCGCTGAGCGCCGTACCCAACTCGTCGGAACTGCTGGCGAGCACGCTGCTCACGGAGGCGAGATTGCCGCTGAACTGCACGATCTGCTCGTTGCTCGAGGAAAGAGCGGTCACAAACGCCTGTAAGTTGCGGACGGTCGAGAAGAGATCGGTCCGCCCCTCCGACAATGTGTGCATGGTGGCCGAGAGTTCACGCAGCGTCGACCGAATGGACTCGCCGTTGCCTTCGAGGTTGTCCCCGAGGGTGTTGATGAACCGCCCGAGAGAGCCTTCGTCGTCGACACCTTCCGGCCCGAGAGCTTCCGAGAGTTTGGCGAGTTCCGCCTTGATCTCGTCCCACTCGATAGGCACGGCGGTCCGTTCGATCGGAATCTCGCCGCCGTTGGGCATCTTTTCACCACCGTCGAAAACCGGTGTCAACTGGACGAACCGCGCCGATACCAAACTTTGAGCGACGATAAGCGCCTTGGCATCTGCCGGAATTGCGACGTCGGAATCGACCTTCATCTCGACGTAGGTATCCCGGTCACGAGGCTCGATCTTTGTCACCTTGCCGACGTTGACGCCGAGCACCCGCACAACGTCACCCTCGTACAGACCGGTGGTCGAGACGAAGTGCGCCGAAATCTTGTTTTTGCTCACCCCTGGAACAAGAAGGTATACAGCGCCGGCGACAAGCAGCGCGACGAGGGCGCCGGCGCCGATCAGTATCCACTTCTTACGCGGATCGGTGGAGGCTGTTGTGTCGGTCATTCTCCGGGCCCCCTGATTGTCGGCGGAATCCCGGGAAAGAAGTCCTCGAGGTCCGAGGGAACTTGCTCAGGATCAACGCTGGTGTCCACCAGCGTCTTCCACCAGTTACTGGGCAGAATATTGATGATGAAGGCGTCGAAGAACGGTCCGCTGGCAACAGTCTCACCGAGCGCCGTGATGTACGGACCGAGTCCGTCGAGTGCCCCGGAGATATTGTCCTTGTTCTGCTGCAAATTCGCGGTGACGGCATTGAGCTTTTCGAGAGTGGGGCCCATTTGGGCCTCGTTCTCCTGTACCAACGCAGAGAGCTGACGCGAGACTGCCGAGGTATTGACGATCAACTGGCTGATCGAATCACGTCGTAGGCTGAGTTCTGCGAAGAGTTGATTTCCGTCCACCAGTAGCGAGTCGATCTGACCGCTCCGATCGGCAAGAATCTTCGTAACATCCTCGGCACGCGAGAGCAACTGCAGCAAGCTCTCGTCCCGCGAGTTAATGCTCTGCGAGAGCCTGGTCATGCCGTCGAGGGCACCACGCAGTTCCGGAGGTGTATCGGCCAGTGTTTCCGAGATCGCATTGAGCGAGTCGTTGATCTGCGCCGTGTCGAGTTCGGACGCCGTGGACCCCAGATCCCCGAGCGCATCGTTGAGCGAGTACGGAGAGTTGGTGCGTTCCAGTGGGATCGGCGTGCCGGTTCGCAGCAGACCGGAACCTTCGGAACGCACTGCGAGAGATTTGCGGCCGAGCACCGTATTGGTCTTGATATCTGCTGCCGTCTGCTCACCGAGAGCAATACCGTCCTTGACGGTAAATGTGACCAACACACTCTGATCGGCGAGTTCGACATCGCTGACCTTGCCGACGTTCACACCCGCCAGGGTCACATTGTCTCCTGTCACCAAACCGCCGGCATCCTTGAAGTATGCGGAGTAGCGGATTCCACCGGAGAGGAATTGAAGCTGATCGTATTGCAGCGCAGCACCGACGGTCGCGACGGCCAAGACAAGACCGATCACACCGATCTGTACGGGATTTCGTTCACGGGTAGGACTCATTCGACCTTCGCACACCTTCCCGTGGTCTGTACTGCGGTGGGCAGGATAATCGTGGTGCCATCAGGTCCGGAGAACTTGAAGGTATTGGCGCACAGGTAGAATTGGAAGAACGAGCCGTAGGTTCCGACCCGGATCAGCTTCCGATAGTCCGACGGTAGGCGTTCGAGTGACGTGTTGATGTCTTCCTTGCCCAGATCCAACTGCGTCGACACCCTGTTGGTCTGCGTTATCAGCGTCTGGATGTCCGGGCGGGTACCTTGCAGCAACGACGCGAGGTCTCCTGTTGCACCGGCGATCTCGGTGATCGAGTTCCCGATCGGCCCACTGTCCTTCGCTAAACCGCTGACCAACTGCTGGAGTTGGTCGATCGTAGTGGAGAACTGATCGCCCTTGTCGTTGATCGTGCCGAGGACGTCATTGAGGTTTCCGATCACGTCGCCGATCAACTGATCTCGGTCGGCCAACGTATTGGTGAACGAATTCGTGTTTCCCAGAAGGGAAACCAGAGTCCCGCCCTGCCCCTGGAAGACCTGGAGCAACGCACCGGACAAATCGTTGACCTGCTGCGGATCAAGCGCCCGCAGCAGGGGCTTGAACCCACCGAGCAACAAATCCAGATCCAGTGCAGGCGATGTCTGGTCGACCGGGATAGAACCACCTGAATCCAGGGTTTCCGCGGAACCCGTACCTTCCATCAATTCCATGTAGCGATCACCGACAAGGTTCTCGTATCGGACCGTCGCCTTGGTGCTCTTCATCAAGGAGTACTTGGCGTCGACGTCGAAGTCGACCTCGGCCTGGTTGGAATCGTCGATGGACACACCGGTCACAGATCCGACCGGAACACCCGCGATCCGCACCTTGTCCCCGGACTTGAGTCCGGACACGTCGGTGAACGTCGCCTGAAAACCATTGCTGCTACTGAAGCGCACCTGGCTGAAAACGATGGCCAGACCGGCGAAGATCACCGACATGACGACAGTGAAGATCAAGAGTTTTACTGTTGTCGGTCTCATCACTCCCCGTCCTGTTCGTAAGAGTCCCCGAAGAGGAACTGGAAGATCGTCGGAACGGTCACCTCGAGTTCGGTGTTAGGCACGAAAGGAACGTTGCCAGTGTTGGTGACCGCAAACGGAGCCTGCCCGTCCACCTTGGGATCGAAGCTCGGGAGCCCGTAACAATTGGGGCCACCGGATGCGGCCACCTTCGGAAGGGATTCCGGGTTGGTATACGCCTGAGCACCCCACATGAAGCTCGCACTGAGCATCAATGCCGCCTTGTCGCCGGTGCCGGCCATCGGTTCGAATTTAATTCGACCGTCGTTCAATCCGACGAGGAAGCACGTCAGACCCGGTGAGTACTCCGCGAGTAGCGTCGTGGTTTCGGTGAGGGTGCTCAAGGCAGTCGTGAGATTCTGCTCGTTGTCGGTCAACAAAGCGTTGCCGGTATCGGCGAGGCCGGTAATATTGAGCAGCAACAGATCCAGATTGGCTTGCTCCGCAACGATCGAACCGCTTGTGACGGTTGCATTGTCGAGGATCCGCAGCAGGTCAGGCGCAACATCCGCATACAGATTGGTGACATCGGACGCCTTCGCCAGATCCTCTTGTAACTGCGGCAGAGTGGGATTCATCTTCTCCAAGTAGGTGTTACCGAGTTCGAGAACCTCACCCAACGCTTCGCCGCGACCGTTGAGCGCTGTCGAGATGGCACCAAGCGTGGCGTTGAGCTTCTCGGGCTCGATCTTGGCGAGCATCTCGGAGAGATGCTCGAATACGCTGTTGAACTCAACTGTGACGCTGTCGGATTCGATAACCGCACCTTCTTGGATGGGCTTGCTCGACGGATCATCCGGAATCACAATGTTGACGTACTTCGCTCCGAATACGGTGGTGGACTTGATTTCCACGCGCGCATTGGACGGAATCATCTCCATCTGCCCCGGATTCATCGCCAGCTTGAGGTTGGCCTCGTCGCCGTCGAGTGAAATCGATTCGACCCGGCCCACCTGGACTCCGCGCAGTTTCACCTTGGCGTCGGGTTCCATGACAAGACCGGCTCGCGACGACGTCACCGTAATGGGCGTGCTTTTGGTGAAACCGCCCGAGAACATGGTCAGTGCCACGACCACGATGGCAACGAGTCCGAGGATCAGGCCTGCGGCGGCAAGTTTCTTGTGCCAGCTGGGAACAGTCATTTCTCTCGCCCCCTATCCCGACAGGTTGAAGTTGCCGGACCCGCCGTAAATGGCGAGTGAGATGAGAAGCGTAACTGTGACTACCGCGATCAGCGAGGCGCGCACAGCATTACCGACAGCGACGCCGACACCCACCGGACCACCGGTTGCATTGAAGCCGTAGTAGGTGTGGATGAGCATGATTGCCAGCGCCATGACTATCGCTTGAGCGAATGACCACAATATGTCCGTGGGTATCAGGAACGTCGTGAAGTAGTGGTCGTACACGCCGCCGGACTGATTGTAGAGGAACACCGTCGCGAACCTGCTGGCGATGAACGACGCAATCACTGCAAGCGAGTACAGCGGGATGATGGCGATCATGCCGGCCATCACGCGAGTGCTGACCAGGTACGGGATGGACGGGATCGCCATGGTCTCGAGTGCGTCGATCTCTTCCGAGACGCGCATGGAGCCGAGCTGCGCCGTGGAACCGGCGCCGATGGTGGCTGCCAGGCCGATGCCCGCGATGACAGGCGCGGCGATGCGCACGTTGATGAAGGCTGCGAAGAATCCCGTCAGTGCTTCGACGCCGATGTTGCCGAGTGAGCTGTAGCCCTGCATGGCGATGGTTCCGCCGGTGAAGAGTGTCAGGAAGCCGACGATCACGACGGTGCCGCCGATGACGGCCAGGGCTCCCGTTCCCATGCCGATCTCGGCGATCAACCGCAAAGTCTCACGCGGGTAACGTATCAGCGCCTTGGGTGCGTGTCCGAGTGCCTTCGCGAAGAACAGTGCCTGATCACCGATGCTGTCGATACCGCGTGAGACAGATCGGATCTGCCGACGGCTGCGGGGGAAGCGTCCTGCTGCTGCCAGTGCCATCAGTACCTCTCCCGTCCGTCGTCAGTTGCTGTGTCGGTGTCGATCGCTCTGCGCCTCATCATCCGGCCGTCAACTTGATGCCGATGTTGGTGATAAGCACGTTGACGACGAACAGCGCCATGAATGCGAACACGACGGTTTGATTGACGGCGTCACCGACGCTCTTGGCGCCGCCTTTGACGTTGAGTCCGAGGTAGGAGGCGACGAGGCCGGCGATCATGCCGAACAATCCGGCTTTGACCATCGAGATCATCAGCTCGCCGAAACCGGTGAGCAGTGTGATGCCGTTGACGAAGGCGCCGGGGTTCACGTCCTGGATGAAAACCGAGAACACGAACCCGCCGAGGATGCCGATGGTGCAGACCAAGCCGTTGAGCAGCAGTGCCACTCCGGTGGACGCGAGCACTCGGGGAACGACCAACCGCTGGATCGGATTGATGCCGAGCACCTTCATGGCGTCGATCTCTTCACGAATGGTGCGCGCCGAGAGGTCTGCGCAGATCGCGGTGGCGCCCGCTCCGGCCACGATCAGCACTGTCACGATCGGTCCGACCTGGGTGACGGTGCCGAGTGCAGCTCCCGCGCCACTGAGGTCGGCTGCACCGATCTCGCGAAGCAGGATGTTGATGGTGAAGCTGACGAGCACCGTGAACGGGATGGCGACCAGCACGGTCGGCACCATCGAGACGCGCGCTACGAACCACGCTTGATCGATAAATTCTTGACGTTGGAAAGGACGCGAGAAGACTGCCCGCAAAGTTTCGGCTGACATCTGAAAGAAGCCACCGACCGCTCGCAACGGTACCTCGACGAGGTCTACCATTCGTCCTCCTCGTCCATGGTTGCCGCAGTACTGTGTGTTCTCATAGCCCAGCCCCCGACAGCTTGTGACTCAGGTCATATTAACTAGAACGTGTTCACCTGTCAAAGAAAGTGACAGATAACAGATGAATTTCTGAAATCTCGGGTAGGTGCTCCGTGTACAGCAAGCACTCAAGTGTGCTGGATACCCGAAAATTTCATCGAAATATGTTGCAAATTAGTACTTTTGGAGGACTCGACGCAATCTGGCAAACAGTCGGAAAATCGTCACCTCCGAATGGCGACTCGACCACACGACCGCCGCAGCACAACAATCTAAAGTGCAAAATAGAACACAGTCCAGCTTTTTCGAGACCGGGAGTCTCACTGGACGCGTCAGCAAGCAACCTCGCCAACCAGACACGCGAACACGCTATTTCTACCAAGGATCAGTCAAATCGCCCGGTTGCCCGCGACAAAGAGTTTCGTGTCGCGGGCAAAGCGTTGGCAAAGTAGATCAGCCCAGCGCACGGACCACTCAGCCCAGCGCGCGAAGCGCGGCCGAAGCCGAAAACATCTTGCCCGGATCGCGATCGGCAAAATACTCACCCATCGCTGCGGACAACGCTTCCGAAGACCAGGCGTCGCCGTCCGCATCGAACCGCTGCTCCACGACCGGAGCTGCCATCAAGGCAACCATCGGACCGTAAACGACAAAGACCTGCCCGTTGATGGCGTCTGCCGCCGGTGAAGCCAGGTACGAGACCAACGACGCCACATGTTCGGGCGAGAGCGGATCGATACCGTCGACCGGTGCGTCACCGAATACGCCTTCGGTCATCGTCGTACGAGCCCGGGGGCAAATCGCGTTGGCGCGAACGCCGTAGCGGGACAGTCCGCGAGCAGCGGAGAGCGTCAGCGCCGTGATTCCGGCCTTGGCCGCACCGTAATTCGGCTGCCCCTCCGGACCGAGCAATCCGGCCTCGGACGACGTATTGATGATCCGCCCGTATACCGGAGCGCCGGCCGCCTTGGATTTTGCCCGCCAGTACGTAGCTGCGTTGCGGCACAACAGGAAATGTCCGCGCAGGTGAACTTCGAGTACCAGATCCCAGTCCTCGTCGGACATGTTGAACAGCATCCGGTCACGGACAACGCCGGCGTTGTTGACAATGATGTCGACGCTGCCGAACTGACCCTCTGCCCTCTCCATGAGAGCGTCGGCGGTGGAACGTTCACCGACATTGCCGGCGACGAACTCGACCTTGGCACCGAGCCCCCGAATCTCTTCGAGAGTTGTCTCGACGGCTTCACTGGGCGCCAGATCGTTGACGACCACCGATGCACCGGCCTTGGCCAGGCCGATCGCCTCGAACTTTCCGAGTCCCGATCCGGCACCGGTCACGATGGCAACCTTGCCTTCGAGGCTCGTTTCTGGACTGTTCAGGGCATTCATCGACGCGTTCTCCCGGTTCTATGCTGTCATGGGCCCGTTCCCGCTCGGCTGAGTAGCTGGGCCCCACAGATTCGCAACCTTAGAACGTGTTCCTGTTTTGGGCAATAGCCCTCAGGGATGTTCGGTCAATGCCGCGCGCGGACACTGTGCGATCGCGGAGCGAACATCCTCCCAGCGATCCTCCGGCGGACGTACGGAACTGATCACGAGCTCCTCGTTGTCGTCGAGGTCGAAAATATCGGGAGCGATACCGACACACACTCCATTGGCCTCACAACGGTCCAGATCAACCCTGACCTCCATGAACGTTCCTCTTCTCTACTCATCTACGCACGTACGAACACAAGTCCGGAGCAGTCGCTTCGCGGCTGCACTGCACACCGTTCCTCCCGTAACACTAGAACCTGTTCCAGTCCTGTGCAATGATTCGAAAAAGTAGTGAAATCGACGCCTTCGATCAGTCGACGTTAGAGACTGCACCACTGGCCTTGTAGATAGAACTTGTGTCAGAACAAACGATTTGTATCTCTACCGGAGAGGCAACCATGCACATCACCTACACCCCTGAGCAGCAAGAGCTGCAGGAGGAGTTGCGTGCCTACTTCGCCCAACTCATGACACCGGCTCGCCGCGAAGCTCTCGCCGCAACCACGGGTGAATACGGCGAAGGCAACGTCTACCGCGAGGTTGTCGCGCAGATGGGCCAGGACGGGTGGCTCACGCTCGGCTGGCCCAAGGAGTACGGCGGACAGGAACGCTCCGCGATGGATCAGCTGATCTTCACGGACGAAGCAGCGATCGCCGGCGCACCGGTTCCCTTCCTGACGATTAATTCCGTGGCACCGACAATCATGCATTTCGGCACCGACGAGCAGAAGGCATTCTTCCTCCCGAAGATCTCGCGGGGCGAGCTGCATTTTGCGATCGGATACTCCGAGCCCGGAGCCGGCACGGACCTCGCCTCGCTGCGCACCTCCGCGGTCAAGGACGGCGACGACTACATCATCAACGGCCAGAAGATGTGGACCAGCCTCATCCAGTACGCGGACTACATCTGGCTTGCCTGCCGTACAGATCCGGAAGCCAAGAAGCACAAGGGAATCAGCATGCTGATCGTCCCGACTACGGCAGAAGGCTTCTCGTATACACCGGTCCACACGATGGCCGGACCCGACACCAGCGCCACCTACTACCAGGACGTACGTGTTCCGGCGTCGTCGATCGTCGGGCAGGAACACGGCGGCTGGGGTCTGATTACCAATCAGCTCAACCACGAACGCGTCGCACTCACCTCTGCCGGTCCGATTCTGACCGCTCAGCGTGAGGTCCGGGAGTGGGCTCAGAACACCAAACTGCCCGACGGTCGACGGATGATCGATCAGGAATGGGTGCAGATCAATCTGGCCCGTGTCCACGCCAAGGCCGAGTATCTCAAGCTGATGAACTGGGAAATCGCGTCAGCCACCGATCACGCGCCTGGACCGGAGGCAGCGTCGGCCAACAAGGTGTTCGGCACCGAATTCGCTACCGAGGCTTACCGGTTGCTGATGGAAATCCTCGGATCTTCCGCAGTGATCCGGCAGAACTCCCCCGGCGCACTTCTGCGTGGACGAATCGAACGCATGCACCGCTCCGCCTTGATCCTGACATTCGGCGGCGGCACCAACGAGGTGCAGCGCGACATCATCGGCATGACGGCCCTGGGCTTGCCGCCCTCAAAGCGATAAGGACTGTTCGAGACATGGATTTCACCTTGACAGAGGCCCAGAACGATCTGGCCGGCCTCACCCGCGGAATTGTCAGCGAACTGGTTACCAATGATCGCCTGCGGGTACTCGACGCAGCCGAAGACCGGACCGATCTGGCCCTCTGGACCACTCTCGCTTCCTCCGGCGTACTCAGCGCCGCACTACCGGAGTCTGTCGGCGGCGACGGATTCGGAGTCCTGGAGCAGTGCAGCATCCTGGTCGAGTTGGGCCGCGGCGTAGCCGCTGTGCCCTTCTTGACCTCAATCATGACTTCTGCCAGTGCGATTGCAGAATTCGGCAACGACGCACAACGCACCGAGTGGGCAGCAACTGCGGCTTCCGGCGAAAAGATTCTCACGGCAGCATTGGCCGAGGAGTTCAACGATAATCCGGCCCTTCCGACCACCCGCGCTTCCCGGACCGTCGACGGTTGGACCCTCCAGGGATCCAAGATCATCGTCGACAGCGCACCGGTCGCCGATCTCTTCCTGGTACCGGCTCTGACCGACGACGGCGTTGTCGTGTTCCTGGTGCAGCCCAGCGATTCCGGAGTCTCGATTACACGCGAGTCCGTAGTCGATTTCGGCAGTGCCGGGCAGGTGGACTTCGAATCGGTCCAGCTTTCCGACGCCCGAGTCCTCGGCTCGCCGGCTCAGGGCACCGAGATCGCCGACTGGATCGTCGAACGCGCGCGACTCGGTTCCAGTGCCTACCAATACGGCGTCCTTGATCAGGCGCTGAAGCTGACCGCCGAGTACGCACGCGAGCGAGTGCAGTTCGGCCGCCCGATCGGCAGTTTCCAGGCTGTAGCGCAGCGCCTCGCCGACGGATACATCGACGTCAAGGGCGTGCGACTGACACTGTGGGCTGCTGCCTGGCGTCTGAGTGAAGGCCTACCAGCCGCTGAGGCCGTCCAGACCGCCAAGTTCTGGGCAGCTGACGCCGGGCATCGAGTCGCGCACACCGCTGTTCACGTTCACGGCGGCGTCGGGCTGGACGAGGATCACCCGGTTCACCGGTACTTCCTCGCTGCCAAGCGCCACGAATTCTTCCTGGGAAGCGCCACCGATCAGTTGCGCATTCTCGGTAAGGAATTGGCAAGCGTTCCCGCTTGATCCGTCCCACCGAGTGGAAACAACAGACCTGATCCTCGAAGAAACGAAGATGATGCAGTTATGAGTGAGAGCCCCACTGTTTCCGACCTACTCCTCGGAGTCAGCGAGATCGACGCGTACGGCATCAGCTTCGAGGATCAGGTCCTCAGTTGGCGTGAGCACATCCAGTACTCGTTCGACCGCGCCGCACTGCTCGATTCACTTCTCGATCACAACAGCCCACGACACTTCGGGCTGTTGATGGAGAACATTCCGGAATTCTCACTGCTCCTCGGTGCCGCAGCATTTTCCGGCACTGTCGCGGCGGGTCTCAACACCACCCGTCGCGGCCCGGCGCTGGCTCGCGACGTCGAGCTCTCCGATTGCCAGATCATCTTCACCGAGAACAACCAGATGCATCTGCTCGAAGGCGTCGACCTCGGCGCCGTTCGTGTTGTCAACGTGGACTCGCCCGAGTGGCAGGAACTGTTGGCACCCTTTGCCCACTCGCCGCAGCACGCTGTTGCGGCGGCGCCCGACGACCTACTGATGCTCATCTTCACCTCCGGAACCAGTGGTGACCCCAAAGCCGTACGCTGCACCCACCACAAGATCGCAGATCCCGCGATCATGCTCGGTGATCGATTCGGACTCGGGCCGGACGATGTCGTCTACATGGCGATGCCCATGTTCCACTCCAATGCGATCATGGCCGCCTGGGCGATCGCACTTCACCGCAAGTGCGCAATTGGCATGCGTCGCAAGTTCTCTGCCTCAGGATTTCTGCCCGACGTCCGCAAGTTCGGGATCACGTTTTCCAACTACGTCGGTAAACCTCTCTCGTTCATTGCATCGACTCCCGAGCAGCCTGACGATCACGACAACACGCTGAGGATCATGTACGGCAACGAAGGCTCCGCTCCGGCGGTCGCTACATTCGTCCGACGCTTCGATGCGCGTGTCATCGACGGTTTCGGTTCCACCGAAGGCGGCGTTTCGATCGGTGCAGCGCCGGTTCCCCGAGCCGGCACACTCGGACTGTTGCCCGACAGTGTGAAGATCCTTCATCCTGATACCGGAGTTCCCTGCCCGCCTGCGCAATTCGACTCCGACGGCCGAATCACCAACGCCGACGAGGCAACCGGCGAAATGGTCAACGTCACCGGACCGGGCACCTTCGCCGGCTACTACAAGAATCCCGAAGCCGACGCCGAGCGCATGCGCGGCGGGAAGTACTGGAGTGGCGACCTCGCGTACGCCGACGCCGACGGCTACGTCTACTTCGCCGGCCGCAGTTCGGGTTGGCTGCGCGTCGACGGTGAGAACATCGGTGCGGCGCCCATCGAGCGTGCGCTAACCGGATTCCCCGGGTTTGCGCATGTCTCCGTCTACGCCGTTCCGGACAGTGATGTCGGAGACCGCGTCATGGTGTCGGTGATCCCGGTGGGCGATGTCTCGAACTTTGACCCCGAAGCGGTTGCCGCCTACATAGATTCGCGTCCCGAACTCGGCCCGAAACAGAAACCGACCCTCATTCGGGTCTGTAGTGAATTCCCGCGAACCGCGACGTTCAAGGTAGTCACTCGAACCCAGAGCGCCGAGCGGTGGAACACCACTGATCCGGTGTGGATCCGTCAGCGGGGCGAAAAGGACTTCCAATTGCTCACGCCTGAGCGGGCCCTCACCCTCGAAAAGATTCGCGAGGATGTGGCCCAGCCCGTTCACGTTCAGTAGTGCTGCGCCAGAGGTTTGTGCGCTGACACGGTCTTGTAAAACTCGGTAAGTTGGAGTTGCGACGCCGCAGCTTCGTCGATCACGACAGTGGCGTGCGGGTGCAGTTGGAGAACCGACGCGGGGCATACTGCCGCGAGCGGGCCCTCGACTGCAGCCGCAATCGCGGCAGCCTTGTGCTCGCCGGTCGCAATCATTACCAAGTGCCGTGCATCGCAGATTGTTCCGAGCCCCTGGGTGATCACATGCCGCGGAACGTCCTCGAGGCTCTCGAAAAACCTGGCATTGTCGCGGCGGGTCTGTTCGGTCAGAGTCTTCACGCGTGTGCGTGAAGTCAGTGACGACGTCGGTTCATTGAACCCGATGTGGCCGTTTGCCCCGATGCCCAGGAGTTGCAGGTCCACGGGTCCGTTTGCGGCGATCGCGCGATCATAAGCCGCGGCCGCACCGAAGGGGTCTCCGGTGGTTCCGTTCGGGCTGAAGACGCGTGCACTGTCGAGGTCGATATGATCGACCAGTTCCGTACGGATCACCTGAGCGTAAGACTCTGGGTGGCCGTCGGGGAGTCCGACGTACTCGTCGAGCAGAAATGCTTGCAGCCCTGCAAAACTCAACCCTTCTTCGCGATGACGCCGTGCGAGATCGCGATACACGGACAGGGGCGACGAGCCGGTGGCCAAGCCCAGAGTTCTTGCGCCGGAACGAACTGCGTGGTCGAAGATGTCGGCGACGACCGTACCGGCCGAATCCGCGTCGTTGACGATAACAATTTCCATCGGGGTCCTTGCCTCAGCTTTCCAGGGTTTTCGTGAGCCAGCTACCCGAAGCCATGACGGCTCGGGGAAAGAGTTCTTTGTCGATGACAACAAGATCGGCACGACAACCCGGGGTGAGGTCACCGACCTTGCCGGTCAGGCCCAACAGCGCAGCGGGTGTACCGGTTGCGGCAGTAACCGCTGACAATAGATCTACGCCGGCATGGATCACAGTTCTACGAACGATATCCATCAGCCGACTGGTACCACCGGCAATTGCCGTGTCGCCTTGTCCCGCCAATCTGGCCACTCCAGCGACCACGTCCACGTCCAGCGGCCCAAGCGGATACCGCCCGTCCGGCATACCGGCCGCTGCCATTGCATCGGAGACTAATGCAATTTGGTGCGGACCCACCAAATCGAAGACTGTGGAGACTGTTTCGTCTGCCAGATGGACCCCGTCACCAACTAGTTCCACCACCATCTGCCCGCGAGCTGCGGCTGACAGGCAAGCGGCCACAGCACCCGGCGCACGGTGGTGCATCGGCGCCATCCCGTTGAAGAGATGTGTTGCACTGAGCGGCGCGTGCGCAGAATGTGCGATCGAACGCGTTGCTGTGGGGTTGGATGCGTCGGTATGACCCACACTAACCACGACGCCGTGAGTCTGAAGCATCGTCGAGAGTTCCGCGAAGTGCGCTGTCTCGGGTGCGATCGTCATCGACCGGATGTGGCCGCGCCCAGATTCCAACAGCGACTCGAGCAGTGCGGGGTCTCCGTCGAGAATACTCGCGGGATCTTGAGCACCACAACGCAATACCGAGAGAAACGGCCCTTCCAGGTGAATCCCGGCAAGTGTGCCGTCGTCCACGAGACTGGCGAGCAGGTCGATGCGCTGACGCAGGATCTCGGGGGGTGCCGAGACCAACGACCCTACGACCGAGGTGGTTCCGTTGTGCCGATGGTGGTCGGCTGCCGCGGTGGAGCCTTCTGAATCGGCTTCCGGGAATCCGAATCCGCCGGCGCCGTGACAGTGAACGTCGACGAGACCGGGGATGATTGTGGTGCCAGGCTCCGCGGGCTCGGGAACCGGATCCTTGCGCTCCGATGCCGGACCGGCCCACACCACACGATCACCCACGGTCTCAACGACGCCGTCCGGCAGGAGTCGACCTCCGGTGATCAGGCGCCCACGCAGGATCACGACATCACCGCAGCGGCAGCCGGACTGGCGGTATCTGCGATACCCAGCGCACGCAGTACTGCGTCTGCCAGCACGTAGTGTCCGTGTTCGTTCGGATGGAATGCATCGGCCAGGAGCGCCGACTGCGGACCGTCAGGCGAATTCGCTATCCACTGCGCATCGTGATCAACGAGAATCGCACGCGTCGATGCGGCGACCTGGCGGACCATATCGACATAGTCTGCTAGCCCGGCGCGGGTGGGAGCGTTCTCGACATCGATGGGCGGCGGTGTCTGCAGAATCGGCACGGCACCGAGACCACGCGCCCGGAAGATGATGTCAGACAGGTCTTCCCGGAAACCTTCGAGCCCGTCAACGCCGCCCAACGCGTCGTTGGTTCCCAGCATGATCAGAACCACCGACGGTTCGAAGATCTCGATGCGATGGGAAAATCCGTCACGGATATCGGAAGAACGGTTCCCGCTCACCCCGGTGTTGACGACGACGTGGTTGAAGAGTGACAGTTCCCCCCGTATGCGTTCGGCACAGTGCTCGACGTAGCTGCGACGCCCGTTGGTGTGGGCCAGACCCTGCGTGATGCTATCCCCGGTGAATACCCATCGGATCGGAGTCACCGAATCATTAAGCAATGCTTCGACTTTTCGGAGTTCAGCAGTCATCAACTCCGCCTTTCCGCACCCACGACCGCTGCAGCGAAGGTCGAGGTAATGAACGCCGGATCGGTGATCGCCGTACCGACGACAACTGAATCCGCACCCAATGAAATCGCCTGTGCTGCTGCTTCCGGACTGTGATAGCGACCCTCTGCGATGAGCACTGCAAACGGAAGTGCTTGCCGCAGTTCCGAAATCAGTTCCAGGTCCGGGCCACTCAGACGTCGACTGTTCTCGGTGTAACCGGCGAGGGTACTCGAGATGATGTCGGCCCCGGCAGCGGCGGCCGCGATGCCGTCCTCGAGAGTGCCGCAGTCGGCCATCACGAGAGCACCTCGAGCGTGAACCGCCTCAACGGTGTCCGCAAATGTCAGTCCGTCCGGGCGTGGACGCAGCGTCGCGTCGGCCGCAACGATCTGCGCACCGGCGTCGACGACATCCAACGCCGATTCTCTTGTCGGAGTGATGAACACTCCAGTGGAACCGATTTTGGTCAGTCCGATCACAGGTACACGCACAGCAGCCGCAACAGCCGCAACGTCCGGAGTACCACCGACTCCACCACAGCGAATCGCGGCCGCACCACCGTCGATGGCCGCCCTGGCCATCCGTTCGATCGTCGCGGTATCGCGCAGGGCGTGGCCGTGGCCTGCCTGGCACGAGACGATCAGCTTCCCGCTGATGATCGTGAGCAATTCGTCGATGGTCATCGTGATACCTCTGTTCGTGTTGCGGCGGCAAGCAGTCCGGCACCAACCAGCGGTGCATCGGTTCCCAGACGTGCCGGAAGAATGGCGGTGTCGGCGACGGGAGGCATAGCTTCGACGCGGAATGCCGAGACCAGGGGAGAGAGAAGATCGGCTCCGATCTGGGCGGCGCCACCACCGATGACGATGACCTCAGGATCGAATGCTGTTGCCACGCCGGCCAGAACTCGGCCGAGTAATTCACCGGCATCGGAGATCACTGCGCGAGCGATAGGATCACCCGAATGCATGAGGGCGACAACTCTCTGCAACGGTTGCACGGGAACTCCGGCACGAGAGGCGTACTCGGCGGCCATCGCTGGTCCGGATGCTACGGCTTCGAGGTGGTCTTTGCGGCCACATCCACAGCCGATGGCACCGGTTACGGGAACCAGCAGATGCGCCAGTTCACCGGCTGTGCCGTGAGCGCCGTGGCGGAGCCGGCCGTCGATCGACAACGCTCCACCGATTCCGGTGCCGATCGACACGAACAATACGGAGGTTCGGCCGTGGCCGGCACCGATCATGTTCTCGCCGTGTGCCATCACTCGAACGTCGTTGTCCACGGTCACCGGAAGTCCGGTATGAGCTTCTAGCTCCTCCCGGACCTCCGCACCGTTCCACCCGGGCAGGATGTCGGACGCGAACACCACTCGGCCGCTTGCACGGTCGACGATTCCCGGTGATCCCACACCGATTCCCGACACAGCGTGTTCGGCGCGCAGTTTGTCGATCAATGCAGCGGTCGTGTCCAGCACCGCCGCTCTGCCCGCCGCCGGCGTCTCCGCCCGAACGGATTCGATCACCTCACCAGCGGAAGTAATCACCGCCGCAGCCACTTTGGTGCCGCCGATATCGACGCCGATCCAACGCTGATGCCCGTGTGTCATGGTCAGAGCAGTCCGGCGCGTTCGAGAATGACCTTGATCGTTGCGGCTTCGGACTCATCGAGCGAGAGCATCGGTGCACACATCGTGTTGCCCGTGATGACACCGCGCAGAACCAGAGCCGTCTTGAAAGCGCCCAGACCGGCAGCGCCGGGGCTTACGCGGCCCGGCGTCGGCGCCTCGACGATGGAAAACAGATCCGTGAGTCGGTCCTGCTCGGTCTTGGCAGCGGCCCAGTCGCCGGCCTGCGCGGCGCGCCACAGACGAACGTATCCGTGCGGGTCGACGTTGGCCAAGCCGGGAACTGCGCCCGATGCACCCATGAGCAGGCATCCGTCGACAACGACCTCGTGGCCGGTGAAGATCGCGAAGTTCTCCAGACCTACCGACTGACGGAGCAGCATGCGGAAGCTCACGTCGTCACCGCTGGAGTCCTTGACACCGGCGATGACGCCTTCTCGGCCGAGTTCGACCAGCATTGCCGTGTTGAGCTTGCTGTGAACGCGAACCGGAACGTCGTACGCGAACAGCGGAAGATCCACTGCTGCATGGATGGAGCGGAAGTGTGTCGCTGTTTCTTCGGCGTTGGTGATCGCGTAGAAGGGTGCGGTCGCGACGATGGCGTCGGCACCGGCCTCGCATGCCTGCTTCGCCACCTCGATAACTCGGTTTGTGGTCATGTCGTTCACGCCGACCAGCACGGGCAGCTGGCCGCCGACGTGGCCGATTGCGGTCCGAACAACCTGCGCGCGCTGGGCGTCGGTGAGGTAGCCGACCTCACCCGAGGAACCGAGGATGAACAGCCCGTCGACGCCGGCTTCGATCTGCATCGACAGCAGTCGCTCGAGCGACTTCGTGTCGACGTCGCCGTCGAGGGTCAGGGGTGTGACGATCGGAGGAACGATTCCGCTGAAGGTCGTGGCATCCGTGCTCATGTGGGTCTCCATAATTTTGTTCTCGGATTGAATTGGGGGTAATGCACTTACAGAAAGGTCAGCTGACGGAAACCGGCTGTCCAGACGCGGCGGACCGATAAGCTGCGTCGATGACCCGCATCGACGCACGAGCGTCGGCAACGGTGTAGTCGGGTTCGATCCGTTTCGGAAGTCGATCGAGCAGATGCGACAGGAAGCTCGAGACCGCGTTGTCCGATCCGAATCCGCCGATTGACAGTGCTGTCACACCACCGGCAGCTCCGAACTGCATGACCGCAGGTTTGTCGTCATCCGAACTGGCATATCCGTGTGACCCGAGAACACGAACTGTTGCTGTGTTGGCACCGAAACCTGGTGCTGCCGGGATTCTTCCAACAGTGACGGTCGCCGTGACACCGTGGGCAAGCGCGAGTGAGATCAGAGCTGTGTCTTCGACACCGTACTTCTCATGTGCACCGCCGTAGAGCGTGCTGGTCTCCGCATAAACCTCGGTTACGTCCAGTCCGGTCAGATACCGGAGATAGTCGGCGGCATATCCCAGGAAGTTCACAACCTCTCCCCCGCCGGACAACGCCGGGTCCACAACAAGTTCGGGCCTCTCCACGGAGGTAGCGAAATGTGTTCCACTGGCCAAGAACTCGATGTCCACATGTCGCGGAAGTCCCAGATTTCCCGCGTCGATCCAACGACGCAGTCTCCGGAGTGCCGGCGAATGGGTGCGGTTGACTACTGAGCAGATACGCCCGTTCACGCGAGCAGCTTCCTCGACTGAAGCGGCTTCTGCTTCGTCGATGCCTACCGGCTTATCCACGAGCGCGTCGAGACCTGCGTTCAATGCCGCAATGGCAAGGCGGGCATGACGCGTCGGCTCACTACAGATAATCGCCAGGTCGATGCGATCAGGATCGAGGAGTTCACTCAGCTCGTCGATCCACGGGATGCCGGCGGCTGCCGCCATGGCAATACCGTCGCCGCGGATCCAGTCGGGGACCGAGGATTCGTCGGAGACACCGACCAGTTGAACCCGGGGGTCTGCTCGTAGCAAGTCTGCATAGGATCCGGCATGTCGTACGCCGCTGATGAATCCGACTCGAATCGAATCAGTGGTAGTCATCGCTGTCCCCCCAGTTCGATAGTGACTGCGCGACCGGTATCGAGCGATTGCTGCGCGGCGACGGCGGTAGCGAGAGCCGCACGTACCTGCCAGTTCTCGACGATCGGTGTCGCCGACCCGTCGAGAGTGTCGATCCAGTGACGCATCTGATGCGTCATCGCGTCCTCGATCGACGACGGTGGTGCATTGGTGGTGTCGGACATCAACCCCGGATCGTCGCCGGTGTCGTGGGCAAGGGTGCCGCGTGTGCCGGATACGACGATGCGGCGCACCATCTTTCCCGATTGCGGTAGCGCATAGGCCAATTCGATCAATGCCAGGGAACCGTCCTCGAATCGGACAGTCAGATGGAAGCTGTCGTGGACCGGCATGCCAGCAGCGAAGGTCGGGAAGCTGCGGGCGAAGACTCGGATTGGGCGCCGATCGATGAGCCAGGTCACCAGATCCAGTGCGTGAGTCCCGTTGTGTACCGGATGCCCGCCTGACTTCTCCTTGTCGTGCTGCCAGCCGCGCCAACCACCCGGCCACACGTGGCCGGTGTACCAACTGAGGTGGATCAATCGAGGATCACCGATTGCTCCGTGACCGATCGAAGTACCGATCGAGCTGATCGACGGCTGGAAACGCACCGTCTGGCCGACCATCAACGACGTACCGTTTCCTTCGGTGGCCGCTACCATGGCGTCGAAGTCTGCGACAGTCAACGCAGCCGGCTTCTCCACGTGCACATGCTTTCCGGCGCGACCTGCGGCGATGGTGACCGGTGCATGATCCGGTGTGGCTCCGACGACGTTCACAGCATGGATCGACGGATCAGCAAGAACGCGTGCGAGATCCGTCGACGCTTGTGCCCCCGGGGCCAGAGCGGCTACTGAGGCCGACCGGTCGAGATCACTACCGACAACGCAGACAACCTCGACCGACGATAGACCGGCCAGCGCTTTCACATGGTCGCGTGCAATTCCGCCGCTTCCGATTACAGCGACGCGGACACTCATGGGGCGGTCCTCAGGCCGGCGGGCTCGACATTTCCGAGACGCACCTGTTCTGCGACTACCAGGGCGCGATCACTGGCCTCGAGCAACGGAGAATCTGCCGAGCCTGTGTCGAGAACCGCTGCAATCTCATCGATTTCGTAGCGGATCGCGGCCTGCATCCATACCGACGAGGCCCCACCGCCCGAGTTGTACTTCTGTGTCTTGACGGCCGAGTCGATCAAGGATTGATTCTCGGTTTCGATATCGAAGATCGGCCAGGACTCGACAACCTGACCGCCTCGCAACCGACGGACCTGACCGCTGTGGAAATCGGCGCGGATCGCACCTTCACTGCCGTTGACCGTCAGATCCCAGGTCGACGTGTGCGAACGCGTCGAAATGGCATGTCTGCCAACGGCTCCACTGACAAACTTCACCACGGTGTTCCGAAACCCGTCATCGGCTGTCGCAATGCTCGACACGGCACTCACATCACCGCCGAGCCAGCACAGCAGATCCAGTTCATGAATTTCGTGAGTGAGTTCGCCGCCGGTTCGGCTCTTGTCGAGCTTCCACCAGTTCGGGTCCGCGCCGTCACTGTCGATCCACCGCGAGCGCGACGTCTCGATTGCACTGACGTCCCCGAGCTCTCCGGATCGAACCGACTCCGCGAGGCGTCGCACACCAGGCATCATCCGCATGATGTGTCCGACCATCAACGATGAGCCATTGGCGTCGGCGCTCGCGATCATATTTCGCGCATCGACGAGTTCGACAGCAAGTGGTTTCTCGACAAAGACCGCCTTCCCACGTTCGAGTGCGGCGATGGCAGGTTCCGCGTGTGCGTGATTGGGCGTCGCAACGACAACGAGGTCGAGTGGGGCAGCAGCAACCGCGTCGTGATCGTCCGTGGGAATAGCCGAGAACTCTGAAGCGACTTCCTTTGCCCGCCCCAGGTCGCGGTCGCAGAGCATCGTGAGTTCGAAACGTGGATGGGCAGCAAGCTCGCGAGCGAGAGCACTACCGAAGAATCCGCAACCGACCACACCGACTTTGTATCGGGTCATGAAGTCTCCAAAGATTGGATAAGGGATGTCCTATGTTGTACAGGCAGTGCGATCTGCCGTCAATTCGACATCGGTAACACAGTCTTCATATATGCAGGTAGAAGCGCTAAATGTCTCCAAAAAGCAGCTGATGCGCAAAATTTTTCCTCGTCAGATCTCGAGAATCTCTTTACGCGTTCTGATCCGCAATGTAAGTTACGCAACATCGGACGTCGAACATAGGACATCCCCTATCCACTCCCCTTAGATGTCCCGCTCCCAGCCTTGGAGGCCGCCTTGAAGAACGAACGACCGCTGAGCTCCGCGTTCACCCGCCGAGACCTGTTTCGATATACAGGACTGCTCGGAGCTGCCGCAGGCATCACCGCGACCCTCGCTGCTTGCGGCGGTGGCCCGTCGTCGACCTCCGTTGTAGGCGGATCTTCGAGCACCGGAGATCTCACCACCGCTATCGGATACGGCAACGATCAGAGCTTCGACCCGATGCAGACGGCCTCGGGCTTCCTGATGGCCGCGGTCAACCACGTCTACGAGGGCCTCCTCGAAAACGATCCCGCCACCGGCGAGACATATGCCGCACTTGCGCAGTCCGTCCCCACGGACAACACCGCGTCGAGCTGGACCATGAAGATCCGTGAAGGCGCGACCTGGCACGACGGCACACCCGTCACGTCCGACGACGTCGTCTTCACGTTCGACCGCATTCTCGATCCGCAGCAGAACGTGTTGATCCGCTCGTTCTTCTCGTCGTGGCTGCAGTCGGTCAGCAAGGTCGACGATCAGACCGTGACGCTGAGCTTCAACTACCCGTTCAGTGCTGCCGCACAACGTCTCTCGATCGCCAAGATCATGCCAAAGCATGTCTTCGACGGCCGTTGGGACGAAGCAAAGGCCGGCACTCTGGTTGTCGGCTCCGGTCCGTACAAGGTGACCAGCCATACACCCAAGAGCAACACGGCATTCGAGGCTTTCACCGCATACAACGGCTCACGGCCCGCGAATTTCGCCACGATGAACTGGATGTCCATCGTCGACACGTCGTCACGGATCGCCCGTGTCTCGGGAAGCAACGCCGGCGCTCAGCTCGCCGACAACATCCCCGTCGCGAACGTCCCGACGCTGACATCCGGTGGGCGCACCGTCGAGGGCAACCCAGGCATGAATCTCATGTACCTGCTCTTCGACACGACGCAGGCCCCGTTCGACGACGTCCGAGTTCGTCAGGCAATGTTCTACGCGATCAACACCCCGAAGATGATCGAGATCGCCCTCGGCGGCAAGGCCGCTCCCGCCACCAGCTACCTGTACGAGCGCAATCCCGATTACTCGCGTGCCTCCACCGTCTACTCCTACGATCCGGAAAAGGCGAAGTCCCTCCTCTCCGCCGCCGGCGTCAGTGGACTCGACCTGACTCTGCTCTCCACCAACGTCAGCTGGCTCGCGGATTGCCTGCCCACGATCAAAGAGTCCTGGGATGCAGTCGGATTCAACACCACCCTCGAGCCGCAGGACACCAGCGCGATGGTCAGCAAGCTCAACAGCGGCCAGAAGTTCCAGATTGCAGCCGGCACGTCCAACCCGCAGGCCTTCGGAAGTGACGTCGACCTGCTCGTCCGCTACACGTACAGCAAGGGCGGGCTCTGGACCAAGACCTACGCCAAGTGGGACGACACGCCCGAAGCTCAGAAGATCTACGCCACCATGGACGACGCGACCCGCGAGACGGACCCCGGCAAGCGCAGCACCCTGGTGCAGTCGTACCTGAACCAGATCGCCGAAAATGCCGTCTACTACCCGGTTCTGCATCAGGAACTGTTAACGGCCTGGGATCCGAAGAAGATCGCCGACGTCACACCACTGCCGTACCCCGGCGTCAACCTGCTTCAGTCGAAGCCCGCCTGATGCCCGCGCGCGCGGCAATTTCCGACAACTGAGAGATCCTCCGATGGCAAGAGTCCTCCCCATGCTGATCAGGCGATTACTGATACTGATCCCCCTGATTCTCGGCATCATCGCGTTCGTCTTCATCGTGATGCAGTTCGCGCCCACCGACCCCGCAACAGCGGCATTCAACGGTGGCAACCCGACGGCAGAACAGTTGCAGCAGTTCAAAGAAGAGAACGGCCTGCTCGACCCACTGCCACTGCAGTACGTCCACTTCGTGACCGATCTTGTCAGCGGCAACATGGGTAACAGCCTGATTTCGGGTACGCCGGTGCTGGATTCGATCTCCACAGCGCTGCCGCTGACGATCCAGCTCACGGTTCTCGGACTGGTCATTGCCATCGTGATCTCGTTGATTTTCGGTGTTACCAGCGCACTGTTCCGTGATCGCTGGCCCGATCAGGTAATTCGAGTGATTTCACTCGGCGGTGTTGCCGCACCGTCATTCTGGTTGGCACTGCTGATGATTCAGTATCTTGCCGTCCAGCTCGGCTGGTTCCCCACCGGCGGCTACGTCAATCCGAGCGACTCCATCACCGAATGGCTTTGGTACATGGCGCTTCCCGCGCTGTCACTGGCACTCCCCGTCGCTGCCCAACTCACTCGTATCATCCGCACCTCCATGGTCGAGGAATTGGACAAGGACTACGTGCGCACCGCGATCGGCAGCGGTCTGCCCTACCCCGTGGTGATCGGCCGAAACGTGTTGCGTAACGCGCTGATCAATCCGCTCACCGTTCTGGGCTTGCGAGTGGGCTACCTCCTCGGTGGCGCCGTAGTCATCGAGCAGATCTTCGGCCTTCCCGGCATGGGTCAGCTCATGATCAACGGCGTCACCAACGGTGACCCCGCAGTCG
>NZ_JASHKR010000112.1 GCF_030056815.1 Rhodococcus sp. IEGM 1379 | reverse complement strand
GCCGCGGTCAGTCCCTGATCGTCTGGGCCATCGCCGAGGGACGTTCCGCAGCAGCAGCTGTGGACACCTACCTCGAGGGTGTTACCGCCTTGCCGTCACCGATCCACCCGACGGCGGCTCCGCAGCGTTAATCGATAGTGCAGCGCTAGCTCGGTACTTTCGTAACAACCGAAACCGCACCCCACCATCATGGTGGGGTGCGGTTTCGCTATTTGTGGTTCTAGGCCGGGACGGACCAGAAGGACTGACGCCGGGCATCGATCGCGAGCTGGGTGCGGGAGCCGCACCCCGTCGTGGCCAGGATCCGGCTGACGTACTTCTTGACGGTGTCCTGGGTGAGCATTAGTTGCCGGGCGATCGCGGCGTTACTCAAGCCGTCTGCGACCAATGTGGCTACCTCACGTTGACGCGTCGTGAGCGCCGCAAACAGGTCCAGTCCGGGCAGGATTTCGAGGCTGCGCGTCAATATGGAGAGCTGTCGAGCCAGTAACCGGAGTGCCAGAAGATCTTTAGACCCCAGGGCGTCCTTGTCAGGATCGAACAGTCCGATTAGAACGTGCCCGCCCGCCGCCAGGTCGAGGTGCATCGCAGTGGCCGAGTGCATGCTGTGGGGGTGTAGGTATTCCTGCACGTAGATCGTTGACTGTTCGGTTAACGTGCCCAACTCGGGCAGAGACGCGACCCTCGTCGACTGGAGTTGGCGTCGTGCCTAGGGGAGGTTGAATACGTCGTGGCGCGCCCAGTGTTCTTGGTAGGCAGCTCGAATGCTCTCCCACCCGTCAGCGGCAGCGTTGGTGGCTGTGGCGTACTTGTCGGTGAACTGGCTCTCGAAGGTGTCACCCACGAAGCAGGACGCATACCGGACCGGGAAGACCGCGGGTATCGCCTCGACTATGACGTTCCGGAATTCCGTCACGGTTCGCACCGAGTTACAGCTCTCGAGGACGGCGAAGACTCGCTCGTATTCCGCGGTGGTCAACGCGATGTCACCCACTGATGTCCCCCAAAGTGCACTGTTTCTGGAATAGAACTAATTCTATCGTCGAGTGGACTGGTTCGAACGATTTCGAGGAGTATTCCATGGGCAGGCTTCGGTTCGGCGCTTTCATAGCACCCCACCATGCGGTCGGGCAGAACCCGACCGTCGCATTGCAACGTGACCTGGAGTTGGTGGAGCACCTCGATCGCCTTGATTTCGACGAGGTGTGGATCGGCGAGCACCATAGCGCCGGGAGCGAGATCATCGGAAGCCCTGAGATTTTCATTGCTGCGGCAGCTGAGCGCACCAAGCGGATCAAGCTCGGCACCGGCGTGACGTCGCTGAGCTATCACAACCCGCTCTGGGTCGCAGATCGATTGGTGCTTCTCGATCACCTCACACGCGGACGCGTGATGCTCGGTGTCGGTCCCGGATCACTGCCGACCGACTCCGCGATGATCGGACTCAACCCCACCGAGTGTCGCGAGCTGCTCGAGGACAACCTCGACATCGTCGTACGTCTGTTGAACGGTGAGCGGGTAACCGCAAAGACCAAGACGCACAACCTGGTTGACGCACAACTGCAGCTCCGCCCCTACTCGCATCCGATGTTCGACATCGTTGTCGCCGGTGTGGCCTCGCCGACTGGTCCGCGACTGGCTGGTAAGCACGGTTTGGGTTTGCTCTCGATCGGCGCGACCCTGAGCCCCGAAGGCTACGACGCACTTGGCCACCACTTCGGAATCATGGAGGAGCGGGCCGCCGAGTTCGGTACCGCCGTCGACCGTGACCAGTGGCGACTGGTGTGCCCCATGCACATTGCCGAGACGGAAGAGCAGGCCAAGCAGGACGTGCGCTTCGGGCTTGGGGAGTGGATCGATTACTTTGGCAAGGTCGCGGCGTTCCCGCACTTCGGTTCCGGCGGTGCCGACATGGAACAGATGATCGAGTACATGAACCAGTCCGGCATGGGCATCATCGGAACTCCGGCTCAGGCGCGGGAACTGATCGGCAAGCTCGTCGAGCAGACCGGCGGCTTCGGCTCGATGCTGATCATGGGTACCGATTGGGCGAACCCGGCGGCAACTCGACGCTCGTTCGAATTGATCGCGCAGCAGGTGGCACCGCACTTCCAGGGGCAGTCGCAGCCCACCTTCGCCGCAGCGACCAGGGCGGGTCAGGTCCGTGAAGGTCACAACGAGGCGCAGCTCGACGCAATCGCGCACATGACGAAGAAATACGAAGACGAATTGGCGGCCAAGGCATGAGGGCAGCTGTTCTGCATGGCGTCGACGACCTTCGTGTCGAGGAGGTTCCCGAACCGGAACTACGTGACGGCTACGTCGTGGTCGAGGTCGCATTCAACGGTATCTGCGGCAGCGACCTCGGCCTGATCCACGCCTATGGCACTTCTGATCAGCCGCATCCCTTGACCGGTGCGTGTGGACCGCAGATCCTCGGTCACGAATTCTCCGGAATCGTGCGGGAGATCAGTGCCGGTGCCACGGGCGTGGCAGTCGGGGATCGGGTAGTGGTGCAGCCCAACTATTGCTGCGGCGAATGCGCGCGATGCCGTAGCGGTCTCGAGCACCTGTGCGCGATGATGGCCTTCCACGGGATCAATGCGCACGGCGGCGGACTATCCGAGCGCACTGCAGTCCCGGCGAGCGCCGTGCACGTCCTCCCGGACTCGGTGACTCTCGAGCAGGGCGCAGTGATCGAGCCGTTGTCCGTCGCACTGCACGGAGTCGAACTCTCCGGCGTGGCGTCGGGTCAGTTCGCACTCGTCTTGGGGGCGGGGCCCATCGGAATCGCGACTGCTCTCAATCTTCGGGCCGGCGGAGTGGACCGGATTCTGCTGAGTGAGCCGTCGCCGGTACGCCGAGCCGTGGCCACGAAGATGGGGTTCGACGTGATCGATCCCGGCGCCGATGATCTTGCGGCCGCCGTCGCCGAGCGAACGGACGGGAACGGCGCCGACGCGGTATTCGAATGTTCCGGTGTCGCCGCTGTGGTGGAGACTGCGCTTGCATCCGTGCGGGCGCGTGGCGCAGTGGTTCTGGTCGCGACGTACAAGGAAGCGCTGCAGTTCAATCCGTACGCGCTGATGTTGACCGAGGCTCGGGTGATGTCGTCCCTGTCGTGCTCGCGTAAGGAATTCGAGATCGTCATCGAACGGATGGCGGCGGGTGCCTATCCACTCGACCACTGGGTTGAGTGCGTCCCACTCGCAGACATCGTGGTCGAAGGAGTGGAGGCGGCATCCGCCGGTCGGCGTATGAAGGTACTCGTGGAGGTCGCGAAAAACACGCTCTGACCAGTATGCTGCTCGAAGCATCATTCGCAGTGTACATAGTCCGTTTACCGGGTTCGGGGGAATTGCATGCGTGCACGACGTTTGGTCGCGAGCTTGTCGGCAGCTGCTGCAGCAGTAGTGATACCGGCGGTCGGTGCTCCCCTAGCGTCTGCCGATCCCTGCCCGGGCCTCTATGTCGTGGCAATCCCCGGCACCTGGGAAGCGTCGGCGCAGGGTGGCAGTCCGAATGCGGGCATGCTCACGCCGGTCACCGACGGGCTTCCGTCCTCGGTGCGTACTGATTACGTCTCGTACTCGGCCACTGCGTTCCCGTGGGAATCCAACGTCTACGCAAAGTCGAAGAAGCAAGCCGTCGACAATGCCCGCGGAATGATCGGGGCGATGGCGGCGTCGTGCGGTGACACGCGTTTTGCCATCGTCGGATACAGCCAGGGTGCCGACGCGGCCGGCGATCTCGCTGCCGAAATCGGGACGGGCGTCGGCGTCGTACCTCCGAGTCGGGTTGCCGGCGTTGGTTTGCTGTCGGATCCGCGTCGAGCCGAGTCTGACGCACTGATCGGGCCGGGCGTTGGCGGAGCCGGTGCCAGCGGTGCCCGCGTCGGCGGATTCGGTTGGCTCTCAGCCGATACCGTCACGATCTGTGCTTCCGGTGACCTGTACTGCTCGACACCGGAAGATGATTTTGTGATGCGTCTTGCCGGATTCATGGCGCAGATTTCCGATCCGACGCCGGCGACCACCGTTGCGTTGGGTGACGAGGCGGGAGTCATCGTGCGCGATTTGATCACTGCGGGTGGGCTTCCCGCGTTGATGGCTCAGCTCGATCCCAGTGCTAACAGTCGCCGCGTTGATCAGTTGACCGATTTCTACGGTTCGCAGGTACACACCGACTACACCCGTTATGTGGTCGACGGATCCGGAACTACGGCCACCCGGTGGCTGCACAATTGGCTGGCCGGCAAGGCTTGATCAATACTAAACCTGTTTAGCAGTAAGTCTTTTCAGCTGTCTCCACATAGATTTCGGCGATTCGCTGTGATGACATCGGTGTGATCTGTGCGTGGACGGTAGAGCCGGAGGGGCCTCGGGAGTGCGAGATGGCGCAGCCTCGGGTGCCGAGTTCCGGTTCGTAAGTTATCCACAACGGATCAGCGGTGGTGACAAAACGGTCACCACCGCTTTTTCGTGTTGCCCCGTATTGGCTTGTGGCTCAGTATTACCAGCAGCAGCGTTGCTAGGTAGCTGCCTGTCACTATGGGGAGAGTCTTCGATGAATCATGTTCGAGTTCTGGCTTTGGCGGCCGCAGGGGCTTTGGGAGTCGCCATTCTTACCGGTTCAATCGCAAGTGCGGAACCAGTGCGTTCGACGCCGTCGGTTGCGGTCAATTCCATCGAGGTAGCCCGTACGCTGCCGATCGGCACTGCTGTCACGGTGGAGGGAATTGCTACTACCGCTTCGGGGATTTTCGAATCCAGCTTCTACGACAAGGGCTTTGGGCTACAACGCGGCAATTCGGGCATCTATGTGAGTGATCCCGAGAATTCAGGAATTGCCGTGGGTGACCAGGTACAGGTCGTCGGCATCCTCGCGGATCAGGAGGGGCTGCTTGTTGTCCGTCCCACCACAGTTGTGCGGATCGGGGCCGGCGCTCAGATTCGGCCCAGTAGGTTGCCGCTTAACGCAATCGGCGAGGGGAGTGAGGGTCGACTCGTAACGGTGTCCGGCATCGTCAGCGGTCCGGTCGTTGACGATCTGCCGTACGGTCACAAAATTCCGGTCTCCGGGACAAGCGGAAACACTGTCATTTTCGTGAACACCCAGACGGGAATCGACGTTGCCTCCATTGCTGTCGGCCGATCGATCGCCGTTACCGGGTTCAGTGGCCAGTATGCCGACACCTATGAAGTATTACCGAGCTCGGAAGCTGATGTGCAACAAGGGTTCACGGGAAGTCTGACCTTCGGTAGCTGATCTGTCGGCGCGGTATTCACAGCGCGTTGAAGCGGGCTCCGATTCGCATGGATCCGGGGGAGTAACGACTGAGGCCGTAACCAAGTTTTGCCTCGACGGTGACGGGAACGACCGCTTTGTTGGTGCGGACGGCATTGACTATGGCACTGGCAACTCGGTCGGGTGTGAAGTTTCGGCGTCGGTAGAAATTGTCCGCCTTGGTTTGATTCCTCATCTGTTCCTGGGCTGTGGTTCCGGCAAATTCCGTTGTCTTGACGATGTTGGTGTTGACGAGTCCGGGGCAGATGGTGCTGACGCCGATTCCGTGCGGAAGTAGTTCTGCGCGTAGGCAATCCGACAGCATGAATACGGCAGCTTTGCTGGTCGAGTATGCAGTCAGTGCTTTCTGCGGTGTGTAGGCGGCGGCGGACGACAGGTTGACGATGTGCCCGCCGGTGCCACGCTCGATCATCATCGGCGAAAAGGCGCGGCAGCCGTAGACAACTCCCCAGAAGTTGATGTCCATGACGCGGTCGAACTGTGACTGTGTGGTGTCGGCAAATGTTCCGGAGAAGCCGATGCCGGCGTTGTTGACCACGATGTCGGGAATGCCATGTTGTGCGCCAACGGTTTCGGAAAATCGGGTCATCGCGAGTTCGTCGGCGACGTCTACTTGGTAGGCGTGGGCGCCGCCGCCGAAAACGGCCTCGGCGCCGCCGGCGTGCGAGGGTGAATTGATGAGTGAGGCTGTGTCCTGCGCACTTTCGAGGTTTATGTCGCAGACGACGAGGATTGCGCCCTGCGCAGCGAAGGCGAGTGCGGTTTCGCGGCCGATGCCACTGCCGGCTCCGGTGACGACTACCAGGGTCCCGGTGAGATCACGGAGGCGTTGCTGTAGCTTCTTTCCTCGTCGCCAACTGCCGATGTCTTTGATCAGTCCCATGCGAGAAGTATCCGGTGAGGGAGCTGAGGTCGTGGCTATTTTGCGAAACCCTGTGTCTTGGGTCACAAACTGTGAGAGCTTCGCTTCACAACGCACTTGTACGACCCAACCCGGAGGTTTGTAGATGAGTCGCAGTTCCCGATTAGGCAGTCGCCGTATTGCCGCGCTCACGCTCGCTGTCACAGCCGGCATGCTCCTTGCGTCGTGTTCGGACAGCGGCGACAAGGACGGCGGCGGAGCCACCGAAACGCCGGACTCCGGGTCGTCGTTGAAGATCGGCATGGTCAACGAGCAGTCGGATCCCGGAACTCCCACCAAGGGCGGAACACTGACTTTCAGTGGTTTCTCACCCGTGACCACCCTTGACCCGGCCAAGGCGCAGGTTTCCGGCCCTACGGGTGGTAGTGAACTCGGCGCGATCTACGACGTTCTGATGCGCTATGACCCCATCGCAAAGGAATTCAAGCCGCAGATGGCGGCTTCGCTGGACTCGAGTTCCGACAGCAAGACCTGGACATTGAAGCTGCGTGACGGCGTCAAGTTCAGTGACGGTACCCCGATGGATTCGGCCGCTGTGGCAGCCAGCATCAATCGATACGTCACCAACCGGGGACCGCAGTCGGGCCTGTGGGCCGAGAAGGTCGCATCGATCGAAACGCCGGATCCGTCGACGGTTGTCTTCAACCTCAACTCCCCGTGGACGGGCATTCAGACGATGCTCGCCACCGGTCCCGGCATGATCGTCGCCCCGACCGCTCAGAAGGGCGATCAGTTCACCCCGATCGGCGCCGGCGCGTTCACTCTCGAGAACTTCTCTCCCAATGTGGAACTGGTCCTGGCTGCCCGCCCCGACTACTACGACGGTGCGCCCAATGTCGACAAGCTGAAGCTGATCAGCATCGTCGGCGGTCAGGCAACTGTCGAGGCTCTCAAGACGGGTGGCATCGACGCTGCCTACCTGCGTACGCTCGGCCCGGTTCTCGACTCCATCGGCGCCGGTCTTCCGGGCTTCGTAGACATCCCGTCGCTCGGCTACATCGCCAATGTGAATCAAGCGCCGGGACGACCGGGAAGTGATCTGCGAGTTCGTCAGGCCATGACATTGGCCGTGGATCCGGAAGCTCTGAACACTCGTGTCAACGAGGGTAAGGGTATGCCCGGCCAGGTGATTTTCCAGGACACGTCGCGTTGGCACAATGACGTGGCACCGGTGGGAGTCGATCCCGCGAAGGCCAAGACACTGCTTGATCAGGCGAAGGCCGACGGCTACGACGGCAAGATCACCTTCCTGGCTATGCAGGAACCGTCCGCTCAGGCAACGGCATTGGCTATCCAGGCGATGTTCAATGCGGTCGGCTTCGACACACAGATCGAATACGTCAACAATGTCGGTGATTTGGTCAAGCGGATGTATGTCGACCATGACTACGACGTCACGACGGCAGCAGCCAGCATCTCCGAAGCTGATCCGTACGAGCGTCTGTATTCCTCGCTCAAGACGGGTGGACCCAACAACGCGCTCGGCTACTCGGATGCTCAGATGGACGGATTGCTGGATCAGTTGGGTGCGGCAGTTACGGACAGCGACAA
Source organism: Rhodococcus sp. IEGM 1379 (assembly GCF_030056815.1). Classification (GTDB taxonomy): domain Bacteria; phylum Actinomycetota; class Actinomycetes; order Mycobacteriales; family Mycobacteriaceae; genus Rhodococcus_F. The sequence continues at coordinate 4,392 of NZ_JASHKR010000112.1, read as the reverse complement.
GAAAGCCGCCCTCGCCAAGATTCAGACGCGTGCCAATGAGACTCTGCCGTGGCAGATTTGGGGCAACGTTCCGCAGTTGGACGTGTGGAACCAGAATGTTCACGGCCTCGAGATGAGCCTTGACGGCATCGTGTTGTTCGACGAGGTCTGGAAGAAGTAACACCGGAATAGATTTGCCTGGCTGAAGCCGGAGATGCATCCCGCGTCTCCGGCTTCGCTGTGTGTGCAGTTCAGCGTGGTGTGCCGAATTGTTGCAGAGTGCAATTTTCTCGATTCCGCTCAGTGGGACTGAACATTAATACTTGTGCCTTACATCACAAACTGTGACGGCTTTGGTTCGTATCACAGTTGCACTTCCCATCTGGAGGTTTTGAATGAGTCGCAGTTCTCGACGCGGCAGTCGTAAGGTTGCTGCAGTCGCACTTGCAGTTTCCGCTGGTATGTTCTTGGCATCGTGTGCCGACAGTGGCAAGGACGGCGGCAGTGGCGATGCGCCTGAATCGTCCTCTTCCCTGAGTATCGGCCTGGTCAACGAGCAGTCGAACGAAGGCGATTCCGTGAAGGGCGGCACGCTGACCTTCAGCGGATACGCCGGGGTCACGACCCTGGACCCGGCCAAGACGCAGATCGCCGGTTCGGTATCGGGCTCCGAGTTGGGCGCAATTTACGACACTCTGATGAGCTATGACCCCCTCGGGCAGAAGTTCGAACCGAGAATGGCGTCGTCGATGAAGCCCAGTACAGACTTCAAGACGTGGACGATGACGCTTCGTGACGGTGTCACGTTCAGCGACGGCACGCCTTTCGATGCTGCAGCTGTCGCGGCGAGTATCAACCGGTACGTCACGAACAAGGGGCCGCAGTCGAGTCTGTGGGCAGCTAAGGTCGCCTCGATCGACACCCCGGACGCCAAGACGGTGGTGTTCAACCTCGTTGATCCGTGGACTGGAATTCAGTCGATGCTCGCTACCGGACCGGGCATGATCGTTGCCCCGACCGCGCAGAAGGGTGAGACTTTCACACCGATTGGTGCGGGCGCGTTCACGCTCGAGAAGTTTGCTCCCAACGAGGAATTATTGCTGGACGCTCGCGAGGATTATTACGGCGGCGCTCCTAACATCGACAAGCTTCGTGCGATCAGCATTGTCGGCTCGCAGGCGACGGCGGATTCGCTCAAGAGTGGTGGCGTAGACGTCGCGTACCTGCGTTCGGTGTCGACGGTTCTGGATCTCATAGATTCCGGATACCCGGGCTACCTGGACATTCCGTCGTTGTCGTACCTGGCGAACGTGAACCAGGCACCGGGTCGTCCGGGCGCCGATGTGCGAGTGCGTCAGGCGCTGGCCATGGCGGTTGATCCCAAGGCTATCGACCAGCGAGTCAACGAAGGTAAGGGCCTTCCCGGTCAGGAGATCTTCCAGGACACCTCGCGTTGGGACTCCGGTGTCGCTCCGATCGGTGTCGACACGGTTAAGGCGAAGGCACTGCTAGACGCGGCCAAGGCTGACGGTTTCAACGGCAAGATTACCTTCCTGACTGTGCAGGATCCGACCGCGCAGGCTCAGGCACTGGCAATCCAGTCGATGGCTAATGCTGTGGGATTCGATTTCCAGATCGAGTACGTCAACTCGGTATCCGATGTGACCAAGCGGGTTTACGTGGACCGTGACTTTGATATGTCTACGGGTGCAAACAACCTTCCGGAAGCTGATCCGTTCGAGCGTTTGTACACTTCGCTCAAGACTGGCGGCCGGAACAACGCGATTAGTTACTCCGACCCCGAAACTGACACGCTGTTGGATCAGTTGGGTGCGACTACCAACGATGTTGACAAGAAGGCAGTTCTCGCCAAGATTCAGGAACGCGCCAACGTCACGGTCCCGTGGCAGGTCTACGGCAATACGCCGTGGCTCAGCGTGTGGGCCAAGAACGTCCACGGTGTGCAGCAGAGCATTGACGGCATCATGTTCTTCAACGATGCCTGGAAGAAGTAACTGAACTGCTTGGCAGAACTGACAACTGAATTATCTTGACTGACTGAAGCCGGGGACGCACAGAGCGTCTCCGGCTTCGGCTTTTCTTGTTATAAGTGCGTCTAATCCATCAAGTTGTGGACATAGCACCAGCGCCACGACTCGCCCGGCTCGTGTGATCGCATGACGGGATGTCCGGTTTCCTGAAAATGGTTTGTGGCGTGCTGGTGGGGGCTCGAATCACAGCATCCGACGTGTCCGCAGCTGAGGCAGATTCGCAGGTGCGACCAGGTGTCTTCGCCTAGTTCGGCGCATTCCTGACAGGCGCCGGGAGTCAACGCCGCGGGATCCTGCTCGGGAGTGTTGGCTAGTTCCGCGCAACCGCTCGCAGCGGGCTCGGCGGCGGGCTTGCGAGAGGCTGCTCGTTTCAGGATTTTTTTCATTGCCATCCATACTGCACGCCGACCGTCGATACTGCATGCTGCCAATGTGAACGGGATATTGCTGGGTGTTGTAGTAGGAGCCTTGCTGGTAGCAGCACTTGCGCGCCGATTCGGACTGTCGTCGCCGCTCATACTTGTCGTCGTCGGTTTGATCGTTTGTCAGATACCGGGAGTTCCGGACCTCGCACTCAATCCGGACGTTGTTCTGTTTGTCGTATTGCCGCCGCTTTTGTACTCGGCGGCGTTGGACAGTTCATACCTGGCGTTGCGATCGAACTTGCGGCCGATCGGATTTCTGGCGGTGGGGTTGCCACTGGCTACGACGGCAGCAGTCGGATTGGTCGCGTATCTGATCGTGCCCGAATTCTCGGTGGCCGCGGCGTTAGTTCTCGGTGCGATCGTGGCCCCTCCGGATGCGGTGTCCGCGAGCGCGATCGGCCGAAAACTGGGTCTACCGCGTCGGATCATGACCTTGCTCGGCGGCGAGAGCCTGTTGAACGACGCCACCGCTCTCACGGCGTACAAAGTGGCTTTGGCTGCAGCGGTGGGAACCGGCGCGACCCTGATTGGTGGTTTCGAGACCTTTCTGGTTGCCGCGGTCGGTGGAACCGCTATCGGCCTTGCGGTCGGATTTGTGGTCTCGAAGGTTCGCGGCAAGCTGCGGGATCCGGTGATGGAGAGCGCAATTGGTTTGGTGGTGCCGTTCTTTACGTACCTCGCTGCGGAAGAGGTCCATGCGTCGGGCGTCATCGCGGTAGTGGTGGCAGGGCTGTTCCTCGGTCAGCGTTCCACGCGGGCCGGCTATGCGACGCGTCTGCAGGACACCGCGGTGTGGAAGGCCGTCGACCTGATTTTGGAGTCGTTCGTGTTCTTGTTGATCGGACTCCAATTGCCAAGTGTTGTCAGCGGATTGCAGGGATACAGCACGACGATGGTGGTGTGGGCGTCCATTGCAGTGCTGGCGACGGTTGTGGTTGTTCGGATCGCGTGGGTGTTTCCGTTCACGTATCTTCCGCGATGGTTGTCTCCGAAGATTCGAGCGCGAGAACCGGAGGTGTCGGCGGGCGCGGTATTCGTTGTCTCGTGGGCCGGAATGCGCGGTGTGGTGTCGCTGGCAGCGGCCTTTGCGATTCCCTTGACCGTGAACAGTGGTGAGGACTTTCCCGGGCGTTCGCTGGTCGTGTTCCTGACTTTTGTCGTTGTGGTCGGAACGTTGTTGCTGCACGGTCTTTCGCTGCCCTGGGTCATTCGGAAGCTCGGTGTTTCGGGGCACGAGGCGCAGTCCGACGCTCGGGCCGAGGCGGCGGCGCAGGACAAGGCAGCGCGGGCCGCGGCTGCGAGGTTGGACGAGTTGGTGGGCGCGCCGGACGGTGAGGTGCCGGCAGTGCGTGATCGGGCTGCGGACATCTTGCGGACGTGGAATACCCATCGGGCCAATTCGGCGTGGGAGCGTCTCGGCCGAAGTGACGAGGATCTGGGTGAGAGTCCGTCGGCGGCGTTCCGGACTCTGCGGCTCGAGATGATCGGGGCCGAGCGCACCGTTTTTATCGAGGAAAGGGACGCCGGGCGTATAGACGACGAAGTGCTCCGGAAGGTACTCCGTGAACTGGACCTGGAGGAAGCAACGCTCGATCGAGATTAGACCAAAAGGTCTCTTATGTACGAAGGGTATTCGCAGGCCAGGGCTGGTTTGACGGACAGTTGAGGGCCGCAACTATACCAATTCCACTGAGCGGGACTGGATGAAATTTTCTGTGCGTCTCATCACAGACTGTTCATTGTTCAACATCAAGTCACTGTCTTAGCTTGCCTTGGAGGCATTCGAATGAGTCGTAGTTCCCGCCGTGGGAGTCGCAGATTAGCTGCGGTCACCCTGGCGATCACCGCAAGCATGTTCTTGGCGTCGTGCGCCGACAACGGGTCGAGCGGCGGCGGTGAAACCGTCGAATCGGGTTCCGCACTCAAGATCGGCATGG
>NZ_JASHKR010000111.1 GCF_030056815.1 Rhodococcus sp. IEGM 1379 | reverse complement strand
TTGACGAAGCTGGGATACCTGCATCACATCCCCTCCAGCATTCGACGTGAAAGCGACGACGGTGCCCACTGGGTTGCGCCGGACGTCATCTTCGATCAGCACCTCGACAGTGCCGTTCGTGCCTTCCAGCAGCAACGTGGGCTGCTTGTCGACGGAATTGTGGGCCCGGCGACGTATCGGTCGATTCGTGAGGCCTCGTACCGTCTGGGCGCCCGCACACTGATCTACCAGTTGTCCGCGCCGCTGTACGGCGACGACGTGGCAGCGCTGCAGACCAGACTTCAGGATCTCGGGTTCTACACGGGCCGCGTCGACGGTTTCTTCGGCCCGAAGACTCACGAATCGCTCTCTTCCTTCCAGCGTGAAATCGGTATCGCGGCCGACGGTATCTGCGGTCCGCAGACGCTTCGATCGCTCGAGCTTCTCGGCACCCGTGTCACCGGTGGTTCGCCGCACGCGATCAGCGAGCAGGAACTGGTGCACCGCAAGGGCCCGCAACTCGGCGGAAAGCGCATCGTCATCGATCCGGGTTTGGGTGGGCCGTCCACCGGTGCCATCGTGAACGGGATTTCCGAAGCCGACATCTTGTGGGATCTCGCTATGCGCCTCGAGGGGCGAATGGCTGCCACGGGAATGGAAACCTTCCTCTCGCGCCCGCACAACGCAGATCCGACCGAAGCCGAACGTGCGTTGACCTCCAACGCATTCGACGCCGATCTCTTGATCTCGTTGCGCTGCGACAGCAATTCCAGCCCGTCGGCCAGCGGCATCGCCAGCTTCCATTTCGGTAACTCGCATGGTTCCGTGTCGAGGATCGGCCAACTGCTCACGGGCTTCGTCCAGCGCGAAATTGTGGCACGAACTCCGTTGCGGGACTGCAGAACTCACGGTAGAACGTGGGAGTTGTTGCGCCTGACCAACATGCCGACAATCCAAATCGATCTCGGATACCTCTCCAACGCGAATGATGTTGAGGTACTTACCAATCCGCGGATGCGCGACACCATCGCCGAGGCAATTCTGATTTCGGTCAAGCGCCTCTACCTACTCGGCCAGGACGATCAGCCGACCGGCACCTTCACCTTCGCCGAGCTTCTCGCAGAAGAACTTTCCGTAGCAGAACGCAACTGACGCGCGCCGGCGGGTGACGATCCCGCCAACTACACGCGCGTCAGTTCGCCGGCCTGAATCATCTCGAGTGCAGCGCTCTGCAGGAGGCGGTCGAGTGCTTCCTCGACGTCGACCTTCCACTCGTGATCACGATTAAGCTCGAGGCGTAGCCGCGGGTACCGGTGGTGGGGGGCAACAACCTCGAAACCGCAGTCCTCGAGGAAGTCTGCACTGATCATGCATTCTTCCGGCGAACATTCCAGGGCTGCCGTCGCCGACGCGACCCCCTCGAACTGCTGCTGCGGTTCTCCGCGGATTCCGAACGCTTCCAAGGCACGCACACCGCGTCGCACAAGATCGTTCACTACAGCCGAAATGAGAGCCGGCCCGAGGCTTTCCTCTTCGCCTGACGGTTCCAGCCTGAGGCTGGTCAGAAGTACGGCGTCGGAGCCCACCGGGCTGGTGGGAAACATCTGTGCCCGCGGAATGCTTCGGGGAGGGGCGTAGAGCGCACTACCGAGAGGCTTGCCGTCCTTGACCGCGACTTGTCCGCAGGATCCCCATTCGAGCAAGACCATCGACAGCCAGGCTTCTTTCTCGAACTCCTGATCACAGAATCCACGAGCCGCGTGAAGCGCCGCCGGATCCATCTCCCAGAACACGCACCGACGAGCGTGCGAAGAAAGTTGATCGAGACCGTCGAGGCGCAGTGACGTGATTGTGTGAGTCGACACTGACTAACTCACTCTCCGTAGTTCTTTGTTGCAAGTTCTCTGGTGCACATTTTCAGATCTCTGTTGCAGATTTTCGGCCCACCCGACGTATCTTTCTTCTCCAGACTAAGCCACCACGACGCCGTCGGCAGCGCCATGGTGTTCATCTTCCTTAATACGTTGCAGCCCAACATATTTCATTCGGAATACCGATTCGAAAACTCCCATTTCCGACAGTATTGTCACAGTGACGAAAGTCGGTAAGGTGCTGGGATGTCAGAGTTTCGTCACTTCTTCGACTTCTGCAATTCCATCATCCCGACGATGCGCTGGAGGTCGTCGACGGATCCGAATTCGACCACAATCTTGCCCTTGCGCTTGCCCAGACTGACCGTCACACGAGTGTCGAACGAGTCCGACAACCGCTCCGCCACATCCTGAAGACCCGGCATCACAATCGGCTTCCGCTTCTGCTGCGGAGCAACCTCGTTGTCTGCCCGGTTGGCCAAAGTGACAGCTTCCTCGGTCGCTCGGACGGACATTCCTTCCGCCACGACGCGCGCTGCCATCACTTCCTGAGCGTCGGCACCCGCCTCGAGGGAGAGCAACGCACGAGCATGTCCGGCGGAGAGAACACCGGCAGCGACGCGTCGTTGAACTGCCACCGGCAACTTCAACAGACGAATCATGTTGGTCACTACCGGCCGTGAACGACCAATCCGGTGAGCCAATTCTTCATGTGTCACCTCGAACTCTTCGAGCAACTGCTGATACGCGGCAGCTTCCTCGAGGGGATTCAACTGGACGCGATGAATGTTCTCGAGGAGCGCATCACGCAACATCGAGTCGTCGTCGGTCTCGCGAATGATCGCCGGGATCTTCTCGAGACCGGCTTCCTGACTCGCTCGCCAACGACGCTCGCCCATGACAAGTTGGTACTTGTCGCCGTTACGACGAACCACGATCGGCTGCATCAATCCGAATTCGCGGATGGAATGCACCAACTCCGCGAGTGCTTCCTCGTCGAAAACGGTGCGCGGTTGCTTCGGGTTTGTCTCGATCAGACTCGGTTCGATCTCGAGGTACACCGCACCGGTCGGCTCGAGTTCTGCGTCCGGGGAGGCACCGGCAGCGGCCTTCTTGGTAGCTCGCGGCGCCTTCGATGCCGCCACCTTCAGTGGGGGAGGGGAGGGGTTGCGCTTGCTTCCACTGCTGTCTCCACCGATGACGACGTCGGCAGCCGCCGAACCGAGGCCGGGTGCCGTAGCCGGACCGGTGGGAATGAGAGCGGCCAACCCGCGGCCCAATCCGCCTTTACGTGCCTGGGTCATCTCACTGCTCCTGCGTCGTGGTCGTAGCGGTGATAGAGCGGCCGGCAAGTTCGCGGCCCGCGTCGAGGTAGCTCATCGCCCCACGTGAACCTGGGTCGTAGTCGAGAACAGTCATGCCGTAACCGGGAGCTTCGGAAACCTTGACGCTTCGAGGGATCACGGCGCGGAGAACGGTGTCACCGAAGTGCTTACGGACTTCCTCGGCGACCTGGTCTGCAAGCTTGGTCCGGCCGTCGTACATCGTCAGAAGGACGGTGGAGACGTGTAGATCCGGATTGAGATGCGCTTGTACCAATTCGATGTTGCGGAGCAACTGGCCTACGCCCTCGAGGGCGTAGTACTCGCACTGGATCGGGATCAGAACTTCCTTGGCCGCCACCATCGCGTTGACGGTCAGCAGGCCCAGGGACGGCGGGCAGTCGATCAGGACGAAGTCCACGTCGAGCTCGGTGAGAACCTTGTCGTTGAGTGCGCCCTTGAGTCGATTCTCGCGAGCCACCATCGATACCAGTTCGATTTCCGCGCCAGCCAGATCGATCGTTGCGGGGATACAGAGAAGGCGCTCGCTGTGCGGGCTGGTCTGCACCGCGTCAACGGCCTTCACTTCGCCGATGAGGAGCTCATAGCTTGACGGGGTGCCCGAGGTATGTACGACGCCCAGCGCAGTGCTGGCGTTGCCCTGAGGGTCCAAATCGACCACGAGAACCCTGAGCCCTTGAAGGGCGAGTGCCGACGCGAGGTTGACCGTCGTCGTTGTCTTGCCGACGCCACCCTTCTGGTTGGCGATCGTGATCACTCGACGGAACGCCGGCCGGGGCAGTGATACCGAATGCGGGTGCAGCACCTGACTCGCACGATGCGCGGCGGCACCGATCGGGGTCTCAGCCGACGACAACCCCGCATAGGGAGCAGTGAAGTTCTCGTCGTCGTTGACTACTGGATCCGCACTGACAACCGGCATAGTTGTTTCACGTGAAACAACAGATTCAGATCGAGCCGACATTGACTGCTCCTTGGATTGCGAATCGATCACTGGGTGCTCTCATCATCTGTACTTTCTTGTCCATCGTCATCCGAGAATTGTTGGCGGACATCGTCAGCGCTGACGTCGTTTAGGGAGGCGTTCTGCCTTGACCACAACCGTGGGCGTGCGGAGAAACTCAGATCCACATTCGAGTATTTCGAACTTGCCGGCACCGAGTTTTGTCAACGCGGTTCGGTCTCGCTCGATCTCTTCGGCGGCACTCGACCCCTTCAATGCGAGCATCCGTCCGTGCTCGTGGATGAGGGGGAGTGACCACCGCGCCAACTTTTCCAGAGGAGCGACGGCACGCGAGGTGACGACATCGGCGCCGCCTGCTTCCTTCACGACACCCGATTCTTCGGCGCGCCCACGAACGACAAGAACATCCAACCCGTTAGCTTCGATGAACTCGGCAAGGTAAACCGAACGACGCAAAAGCGGTTCGACGAGAGTGATCTTGAGATCGGGTCGTGCGATCGCGAGCGGAATTCCGGGCAACCCGGCACCACTTCCCACGTCGACGACGGACTCACCTTCGGCGATCAGTTCACCGATAACGGCGCAATTGAGTAGGTGACGTTCCCATAACCGCGGCACCTCGCGAGGGCCGATCAGGCCGCGCTCGACGCCATCTGTAGCCAGGGATTGGTAGTACCGTTCCGCGATGTCGTATCTGTCACCGAACACAGCGCGCGCAGTCGCTTGTTCATCCCAGTCAACCGACGGCGCACCATTTTGTTCCACGTGAAACATCCTCCCGCGAATACCGCGAAATCAACAATCAAGACTCAAGTCATTATCCGTGTTGTCACCGACAAGTGTTCGCTTCTACCCGTCGACTCGCTGTGAGTCTGCCAACTAGTTCAATTCGGCGCCAGGGTTTCACGTGAAACATCGATACTGAAAATATGAATAGCAGAATTAATATCATCACAGTGACGAAACTAGCGCTGGTGTCAGGTTACCTCAATTATCTCCCAAAAATGTCGGCAATCCACTAAGTCAAGCTTGGTTTCACGTGAAACCAAGTTCAAGAAAGACGGGTTCTGATCAATCTTCCGTCGCCCTGTCATTCGGACAGCGGATACCGCGTACACGGTGAACGCCCTAGCATTCGAAACGCCACTTGCGGCCCGAAAATTCGCTTTGTGCAAATATTTGAACCTCGGCTGCACCAACAGACTTACGCGACAGATCTCACCGTCCATTAAAGGAATTCGGAATGACACGCACATATGCCGACCGACGAAAACTCTGGATGAGATCACTGGCAAGCATTGCGATAGCAAGTGCAGCAGTGGCCGGTACCGTACTGCTCGCGCCACCCGCCACAGCCGCCGCCACGTTCTATCTTCCTTTCCCCACCGGCCGCAGCTACACAATTTCACAGTCGCCCGGTGGATCGACATCACATACAGGCCAGTACAACCAACACGCAGTTGACTTTGCGCTCCCGATGAATTCGGAGGTCTCGAGTTCGGGCGACGGAACTGTCTACTTCGCCGGCAGTGTCACCACCGGCGCCGGGAACATGGTGCTCGTCGACCACGGCGACAATCGCTGCACCCAGTACGCCCACCTGAACTCGATCAACGTCGCCAAGGGCACGCGCATCTCCGCTGGACATGTGATCGGGCGATCCGGACAGAGCGGCAATGCCTCCGGCCCACACCTGCACTGGAACATGGTCAACTGCTCAGCTCAAACCACCCGCGAAATCGTCAACACGGTGGAGCGCGGCACAAACTACCCTGCCGGAACATCTGTGACCAGTCAGAACGGAGCCCAGTCTCCGATCGGCAATATCGATCGAGTGACCTCACCTAGTCCAGGCATCGTCTCTGTCGGGGGTTGGGCATTCGATCGTGATGACAAATCAGCGAGCCTGGCAGTTCATGTCTACGTCGGGGGAGAAGCAGGTGTTGTAGGTGCCGAAGGACATCCATTGTCTGCCAACGTTTCTCGACCGGATGTAAACAATGTCCACGGATTGACCGGTAACCATGGATTCGACACAACCATTGAAACGGCAAAATTCGGAAACCTCCCTGTGTGTCTGTATGCCATCAATATCGGAGGAGGCGGTAACACTCTGATCGGTTGTCGCACAGTCAATATCGCAAACCCAAATCCACTCGGTTCGCTCGACGATGTCTCGGCGCCGTCCGGCGGCACAGTTCAAGCGAGAGGTTGGGCATTCGATCGAAGTGATACCAGCAAGGCTCTCGAGATTCATCTGTATATCGGCGGGCAGGCAGGACAACCCGACGTCGAAGTCAAGAAGTTCGTTGCAGATAAATCCCGCACAGATGTCAATCAGGCACACGGAATTGCCGGCAATCACGGATTCGACACTGCAGTCAAAACTTCCAAGACCGGTCAGCAAACAGTGTGCGCTTACGGCATCAACATAGGCACAGGAAACCACAACACCGAACTCGGATGCAAGACAGTCACCATCGCTGACGCGCCTGCACCCGAACCCACACCGGGAACCGGATCCCTGAATTTCGGTAGCTGATATAGCGTGAGTTAGCCCTTCACAAACACCGATCGTTTCACGTGAAACACATCACTTCGCGCACCGACAAGAATGCGGGCCTCGGGAAAGTCCGGGGCCCGCATTTTCTTGCTCCAGGGGAGTGTCAGTCCTTGAGGACAACCACTCGACGTGAAGGCTCAGCGCCCTCACTTTCGCTCGAAACGCCGTCGACCTTGGCGACGGCGTCGTGCACGATCTTGCGCTCGAACGGCGTCATCGGCGCCAACTCTTCGCGCTCACCGGTCTCGAGAACTCGCGCGGCAGCTTCCGCACCGAGGACACTGAGTGCTTCGCGCCGACCCGCACGCCAGCCTGCGATGTCCAGCATCAAGCGGCTTCGCTCACCGGTCGATTGCTGAACAGCCAACCGGGTCAGTTCCTGGAGAGCATCCAGAACCTCACCCTTCTGACCGACCAGCTTGGTCAAATCGTCTCCACCGTCGATGCTCACGATCGCGCGATCGCCCTCGACGTCCAAGTCGATGTCGCCGTCGAAATCGAGCACATCGAGCAACTGCTCGAGGTAGTCGCCGGCGATTTCGCCTTCTTCGATCAAATCGTCATCGGAATCGTCGAGGTCTGAATCGATATCGACCTCGGTAACCGGCGCAGCAGTTTCGGTGCTCACGTCTGAGTTTTCTCCATCCACAGCGATGTCAGCTTCACTGGACATTGGTCGTTCTCTTTCCTCGATCAGCGCCGCTTATTGCGCTTGGGGGAGTTACCGCGATTGGTCTGTGGCCGGTTCTGCTTCGGTTTCGGCGTGGAACCGCCGCCGCTTGCACCGGATGATTTCGGCGCAGGCTTCTCCGACTTCTCGAGCGAAACTTCAGGCTGCTCTGCCTCTTCGTCGGACGAATCTGCAGTCTTCAACGCGGCCGGGGAACCCTTTTTCTTGGTGGGATCAGGCCGAGCCCCGGGCTTCGGGGCATTGTCGTTGCGACGAGTGATCGCTTCCTGCTTCTTCTCTTCTTCCTCGGCATCGATCTTGCGGAAGACAAGATGCTGCTGGCCGTAGGTCCACATGTTGTTGGACACCCAGTACAGCAGGATGGCGATCGGCAGGAACGGTCCACCGACAAGAACACCCAGTGGGAAGACGTAAAGCGCGAGCTTGTTCATGATCGCGGACTGCGGGTTCGCCGCGGCAGCCTCAGACTGGCGAGCAACGGAAGCGCGTGAGTTGAAGTGCGTCGCGATGCTGGCGATGATCATCAGCGGAACTGCGACCAAGATGATGTTCAGCCGTGAGGGCAGTTCCGGAACGTTCTCGGTGACGTAAGCCTGGAGCTGAGCGACCGGCGTCGTGATGGCTGCCGAGATCGGCGCACCGAACAGGCGGGCATCCAGGAAGGATTGAACGTCTGTCGCACTGAACACGTAGTTGGGCGTATTCGCATTGGTGATGGGGTCCATGGACAGCTGACCCATACCCGTGCCGGTGCGGTTGAACGAGCGCAGAACGTGGAACAGACCGATGAACACCGGCGCCTGAGCCAAGACCGGGAGGCAACCCATGATCGGGTTGAATCCGTGCTCCTTCTGGAGCTTCTGCATCTCGACAGCCTGACGCTGACGGTCACCCGCGTACTTCTTCTGCAGAGCCTTGATCTGGGGCTGCAATTCCTGCATCTGACGGGTGGTGCGGACCTGCTTCACGAACGGCTTGTACAGAACAGCACGCAGCGTGAACACCAGGAACACCACGGACAGTGCCCAGGCGATACCGCTGTCTGCGCCCAACACAAAGCCGAAGACCTTGTGCCAGACCCACAGAATCGCGGAAACCGGATAGTAGATGAAATTGAGCACGGCTCTAAGTACTCCTCTGTTCGTCCATAGGACCAGGGTGGCGGCAACCCGCATCACGGTCACGACGGGCAGGGACGGGGTCCCACCCTCCAGAATGCCAGGGGGCACACTTCGCCAACCGCACCACAGTCAAGAAAAGGCCTTTGATCGCCCCATGCGTGCGCAGCGCTTCGACTGCGTACTCACTACAAGTGGGGGTAAACCGGCAGGTCGGCATCCGCAAGGGCGACACATATGTCCGGTACAGCTCGATACAGAAGATCAGAACAGTGGCGGGAGCACGACGCACGACCTTCAACACCGTCAAAAAACGGGAGGCCGAGGGAGATTCGATCTGCTCAGAGAGCGGAGTACTCATGGCTCTTCACTTACCGACACCAATAGGTTCATCTTTTTCAGACCTGCGCGCAGTTGCGTGGCCAGTTCCGCGGAACTGGCGGTGGCACTACCCGGAAGAGCACGGATAACCACATCCGTCGCGGGTGAAACCTGCTGTGCGAGGTCTGCACAGATATGACGAAGCCGGCGCGCGACTCGATGTCGAATCACCGCCGGCCCGACAGCCTTGCTCACGATCAGCCCGAAACGGGGACCGTGATTTGTAACTACCAGCGCCTCTACTTGCTCGCGATCGAACGCGTGCACGACAAGGTCGCGTCTTCCCATACGACGACCGCGTCGCACCGCCACGGAAAAATCTGAGTGGCGACGCAACCGGTACGGCTCAGGCAACACCCCGAGCTCCTGAACTCAAAATCAGATCAGGCTGTAATGGATTCGCGGCCCTTACGGCGACGCGCCGAAACGATTGCACGACCCGCACGGGTACGCATACGAAGACGGAAGCCGTGAACACGCGCGCGGCGGCGATTATTCGGCTGGAACGTCCGCTTGCCCTTGGCCACGGTCAACACTCCTCGAAGTTCATTGGCGCCTCCCGGCGCCCTCAATTTAATCGGCGCCACTTGAGCGCCTTGGATCTAGCTGGATCTAACTAGCTAGGACTAACAATGTTCTCCACTCGACAAGCGGCTTGGATAATCCTTCCGACCCGACATGTGTAGTCAGCACGAAACGATCACCGCCAACGGGTGACTGTTAGAGGTTACTTACCACCGTTGCCAAGGTCAAACCAGCACTTTCGACGGACCCCTCACGCCAAGCAATGCGACACGCTAAAAGTCCGAAGATCCCACAAGTTTGCCCGACTATGTGCATAGGCCCGTGACCTCGAGCGAGGCTGCGAGTGTGACCTTGGCAACATTTTTGCAACCGAGGCCGAGGCAGACAAATCCCGGTGTACACAATTCCGGCTCGGAACCACTCGACGAGGTCTCATCTGCACATTCGGTTCGAGGCGCAGGTTTCGACGCTGAAACCCGAGTTTCCACATTCATCCACAGGGCTGTGAGTATTAACGCATCGCTACCACCGAGTGTCTGACGCCTCGAGTCCTCACAAACCTGCAGGTAAACGGTTTTCTTGTCAGGTTTTCAAGAAAACCGCCACAAAAAAACCGACTCTGTGCACGTTTGTCCACATCTGTGGATAATTGTGTGGAAACACAGTTCAGGTGGCATATTCGTAGCCTTACGAGGTTCTCACCTCAGGTGAGTCGATACACCGAAAGGTGCCACACCACCGAACATCCACGCCGCAGCAACGCGCTCGGCAGCGCCAGCACACCTCACCTGTCGCCGAAACATGGGAAGGAACCACGTGAACGACGATCCCAACGCGCTCGCACGTGCCTGGGTCGACGTGGTTGCAGAACTCACGAGTGATGACCCCGGGAACGATCTTCCGATACTGAGCAGTAAGCAGAAGGCGTTCGTTCGTCTGGTGAAGCCGCTCACACTCGCGCAAGGATTTGCACTCCTCTCGGTTCCGTCGTCCTTCGCTCAAGAGACAATCGAACGCGATCTACGCGAACCGATTCTGCAAGCACTCGGACGCCACCTCGGCGGACAGGTAGAAGGGCTCGGCGTCCGTATCGCTCCGCCGGACTCCGATCCATCGGCCGAACCCGAAGAGCGCACCGGAAGCCGACAGTTCGAATCGGTCAACAGTTCCGGTGCCTACCGCCGGCGCCGTTTCACCGAAGGTGACGGAGAACCCTCGGACTCCGAAACAGCCGAGAGTGAAGAAGTCGACGACGACCGGGAAGCACTCGCGAGCGTTCACGAATCGTGGCCGTCGTACTTCACGAAGCCGCCGGCGACACCGTCGTCGTCCAACTCCGGTGCAAACAGCCTCAATTCGAAGTACACCTTCGACACCTTTGTCATCGGGTCGTCCAACCGTTTTGCGCACGCTGCTGCCGTCGCGATCGCCGAAGCCCCCGCCCGGGCATACAACCCCCTCTTCATCTGGGGAGCGTCCGGACTGGGCAAGACGCATCTGTTGCACGCCGCCGGCCACTATGCACAACGACTCTTCCCCGGCATGCGCGTGAAGTACGTCTCCACCGAAGAGTTCACGAACGACTTCATCAACAGTCTTCGTGACGACCGCAAGGTCGCATTCAAGCGTCGCTACCGCGAAACTGATGTGCTGCTGGTCGACGACATCCAGTTCATCGAGGGCAAGGAAGGTATCCAGGAAGAGTTCTTCCACACCTTCAACACCCTGCACAACGCGAACAAGCAGATCGTCGTCTCCTCCGACCGGCCGCCCAAGCAGTTGGCAACCCTCGAGGAGCGACTGCGGACCCGATTCGAATGGGGCCTGATCACCGACATTCAGCCGCCGGAACTCGAGACGCGTATCGCGATCTTGAGTAAGAAGGCGAGGATGGATCGCCTCGAGGTGCCGCACGACGTCCTCGAGCTGATCGCCAGCCGGATCGAGCGCAACATCCGCGAACTCGAAGGCGCGTTGATTCGTGTCACCGCATTTGCGTCGCTCAATCGTCAGCCGTTGGATCTGACGTTGGCTGAGGTTGTCCTTCGCGATCTGATGCCGGATTCGTCGAGCCTCGAGATCAATGCAGCGACGATCATGGCCGTCACGGCCGAATACTTCAATATGTCGATCGACGACCTGTGTGGGCCCGGTAAGGCCCGTCCGCTCGCACAGGCACGCCAGATCTCCATGTATTTGTGCCGTGAGCTGACGGATTTGTCATTGCCGAAGATCGGTCAGACATTCGGACGTGACCACACCACCGTCATGTACGCCGACAAGAAGATCCGTAAGGAAATGACCGAGCGTCGCAAGGTTTACGACCAGGTTCAGGAGCTGACGGCTCGGATCAAGCAGCGCTCTAAGCGCTGACCTGCAATTTTTCGAGCCGATGCCGCTCGAGGGGAGTTGTCCCTCGAGCGGCATCGGTGTTTTTCTGTGCCCTCGATTTAGGCCCCTCGAGGGCGAACGGTCCTCCGAAACACGCGACACGCCCGTGTTAGACACGCCGGTTTGATCGAACTCTGAAGTTCCTTTGAAAAGTATTCACATCTGGGGATAACTGTGTGGATAACTCCCGAAGTCTGTGGAGATCTCGAGGAGGAATCCGAAAACTTTTCAACTGTGCACAGAAGAGGCCAATCGCTCCTCGAGTCTGTCCTCGAGAAGTCCACAGGCCCTCGAGGGGGCAGACCTGCATCAACAACCGTTACTCCACAGATTGCACAGGACTTATTACTACTACTGAGAAATTTCTAGGAAAAGCTCTTTGAAAACAGAATTGGGGACAACTCCTGTTAGGAACCCCTCGAGGCGGACCAGCCGTCCCGGCTTCGGCTTTCCTCATCGCCCCTCGAGGGCATACGGTTGGCGTCGTTGCCGTCTGGGTCGGACTCGTCGTTACCGTCTGTGTCAGACTTGTGACGAGCTGATGCGGATTCGCACCACCAGAACATGACTACCGAGAGGAATCACCCGGCGATGGAGCTTGGAAGCCTGAAGTTTCGCGTTTCCCGGGAAGAATTCGC
>NZ_JASHKR010000110.1 GCF_030056815.1 Rhodococcus sp. IEGM 1379 | reverse complement strand
GCATGAGCTTGTCGCCCTCGACGCCGCCTGCGCGGATCTCGTCGGCGAACTGAGAAATGTTGTCTAGAACCTGTCCCATGATTTCCGGCCTCCACTGATAGCCACAACACTGACTGACTCACAGAGTAGAACATGTTCTAGAAAATTGGGGAAGTGGAACGGCCCCAAAAGTTTTCCCTATGCATTCACCCACCTCTGCAGAACAGTGACGACCGTGTGGCCCGTCTGGAGCCGGCGACAGTTGCAGATGCCTCGACGGCCATCGGTCTCTGCTGCCCGGCCCACGGGCGAGTCGCTTGCCCTCACAGACTGCCGGTGACGTTCACACGTAAAGTTCAGCCGATCCAACTCCAGTGCAGCCAGTCGCTGGTAGCTATTTACCGCGACCCATAGCGATTGCTCCCTAACGGATTTTTATCAGAACGTGCTCTAATTGGCCGGTGAACACATTCGCACAACTCTGGTGGCCGCTCTACCCGCGGCCCTGAACTGTGCACCTTCCGGCCGCCTCACGCGCGGCTGACGATCCTCACCTGTACGACAGGCATCCATCCCGGTTGACGCAATGAGGTGGCCTCATACCGAGAGGACCACCCATGACCTTCGACAACAACCCACGCATCAACGGAATCGGCGACATGCTGATCAGCTCCCGCTCCTTCGACGAATACCGGGCGATGTTCACCCTCACCGACAACGATCTATCCCGCCGGATCCTCGACTGCCCCGGCGGCGGTGCCGGGTTCACCAGCGAAGTAAGCCGCCTCGGCGGCGATGTAACCGCCTGCGACGTAGCCTATTTCGACAACAGTGCGGACGATCTTGCCGTCATTGCGACGTCCGAAACGGATCGGGGGAACCGCCATGTCCGCAAACATGCGGAGCAGTACGCATGGACGTTCTTCACCGATCCCGACGAACACCAGCGCAGCAGACATCACGCCGCCCAACAGTTCGCAACTCATATTCGCCGACACCCCGAACGCTACGTCCCCGGACGATTGCCGTCGTTGCCGTTCACTGACGGCAGCTTCGATCTGGCACTCAGCTCCCACCTGCTGTTCAGTTACACCGAGCGCCTCGACCACACCTTCCATCTCGACGCGATAACCGAACTGATGCGCGCCACCTCCGGTGAGCTACGCATCTTTCCGCTGGTCGCCCTGGGATCGTCAGAGCCCTACCCACGACTCGTCGAACTGCTCGCCGACCTACACGCCCGCAACATCGTCGGCCGCGCAGTGAAAGTCGACTACGAATTCCAACGAGGCGCCGACCACATGCTGGTGTGCCACCACAGCCTATCCGGCACCGTCGTGACCACATAGCGGCTGACAAGCGCCCCCTACGTGTCGCGTATTCGTCTCGAGCTATTCGTGGCCGGATGCCCCACGGCGATATCACAAGCGGGGGCCGACACCAGACAGTCCGACCTGGCGGAGTGTTCGTCACGGAATCGATTGTTCTGCAACAAATTTCAGATGCTACATCGATCTCGGGGAGGTGCAGCGAAACAGCCGGTGCACCCCTGACCGCACTTGCCCACTGCTGAGTTCGCCGATAACAAACACGCTCAAGCCACTCCGACAGTGCGGCTACGGCTTGTCTCGGATCGGCGTGTTCTGCCCAGCTGCAAGCCACCACTGCCCGTCGCGGCGCACGAGTACGTACAGGGCCATCTCCGAGAAGTCGGCACCACCGGGCGGTGCGTCCGCTAAGTGCAGCCGGCGAATGTGGACGAGCACCAGGTCGGAAGAGGCTGCGGACGTCTGCACCACCTCATAGCGGGACGTCGCAACGACAGGGGTATCCATCATCGAACGGTGGATGGCGTTCAGCGGCGCGTAACCGGTGAGAACCCGACCGTGGGGGCTTCCCCACAGCACGTCCTGGGCGAACATCCTGTCGTAGAGATCGGCGTCACCGGCATCGAGGCCGGTCTGCAAACTGTCGAGTAGTTCTCGAACCGCGTCATCGGCGCTGCCCGCACCGGCCTGCCGGTGCAGTATCGGTCGTTGCCCGGTCGGCCGGTCCTCAGCGGCAGGGCGCAACGGCCGCAGCGCCGAAGCCCACCGCAGCAGCGAGTCGAACATACGGGTACGCATACCCTCCTGACGTTCCCGAGGTGCGAGGTGCCCTTCCTCGTCGAAGTCATCGAACACGTTGAGCGCGACGGCCGCCCCGACGCCGGCGAGCCCGAGTTCGGCGGTGATCCCGCGTAGGTGTTCGACTGCGCGGACACCGCCGTCGACGCCGTAGCCGACGAAGGCGACCGCCTTGTCGTTCCATTCGCGGTACAGGTGGTCCAGGGCATTTTTCAAGGCGGCACTGGTGGAATGGTTGTACTCCGGCGAGACAAGCACATATGCGTCGAAGCCGTCGATCAGTTCCGCCCACGCCCGGGTGTGCGGCAAGGTGTAGCCACCGAACGCAGGTGAGTTCGGCTCCGCCAGCGTGGGCAGAGCAACCTCGTCAAGATCGAGAAGGGACAGCTCCGCGCCCTCCGGTGCAGCGGCGCACACCCACTCGGCCACAGCCCGCGCCCGTCGATTGGGCCGCCTACTTCCGGCGATCACCGCCACGCGCAGCACATGCCCCGAGGGAGTCGCAGATTTCGTTGTCGTCATGACCCTAACCCTGAGGGTTGAACATATGTTGAAGTCAAGACATGTCTGTGGCAAATTCGGGGCCATGACTGCTTCCGTGGCATACCTTGGCGCAACACCTCTGCCAGCTGTTCTCACCGTGAGTGACGTGGCCATCGAGAGCGGAGTAGCACCATCGGCGGTGCGCTTCTACGAGAGGTACGGCGTCGTCACCGCAGTCCGTACCAGCAGCAACCAGCGACGCTTCGATGACTCCGCTGCATGCCGGATCAAGGTTGCCAAGCTCGCCCAGCGCATCGGGCTGACGGTGCGCGAGATCGCCGCGGTATTCGCCGATCTGCCCACCGACCCGGGTCCGGCCGACTGGGGCCGCATCGCCGACATCCTCATCACAGAAGCCGAAACCCGCACCGCGAACCTGCGAGCACAACTGTCTTCGATGGGATCAGGGGCCAAACTCTGCGAGATCACCGACCAGGTCGACGAACAAGGACACACACCGCCCCCAAGACCGATAAGACCCACCACATAAGCAACATATTCTGCGAATCGCGCAACGTGAGACATCCACGCTGTCGCCGGCGCCAGTCCACTGCAATCCACACTTCGGAACCACAACCAGGCGCCGCCCTATGACCGCATCGGTCGCATGCCTGCACCTATTTCGACGACCCTTACAAGCCACAAGGTCCGCGGTAGAAGACGTGTCACCACTGCGGCAGCATCGCTGCGGGATAGCGCGCTCCCGCAGCTCCGTGCGGCAGAATCTCGTCGACCGCACGAAGTTCATCTGCACTCAGCGTGATCGTCGCGGCTGCGACGTTCTCCTCGACCCTCGCCTGACGTCGGGTACCTGGAATCGGCACGATGTCAGCGCCCTGGGCAAGTAGCCACGCGAGGGCCAGCTGACTGACCGTCCACCCCTTTGTATCGGCGATGTCCCTCAACTTCCGGACCGCATTGACATTGTGCTCGTAATTGCCAGGCTGCCACCGTTCGTCGCTGCGACGCATGTCGTTGAGGGGATACTCGGCCGCAGGCTTGATCTGATCGGTCAACAGGCCTCGCCCGAGAGGTGAGTACGCCACGAAACCGATGCCCAATTCACGCAGGACCGGCAACACCTCCACCTCGACTGCGCGCTCGAAGATCGAATACTCGGTCTGAAGCACCGAGACCGGGTGCACCGTGTGTGCGCGGCGGATGGTGTTCGGTCCCGCTTCGCTCAACCCGAAGAAGCGCACCTTGCCAGCCTCCACGAGTTCACCGACTGTTCCGGCGACCTCCTCGATGGGAACGGCCGGGTCCACTCGGTGCTGGTACAGCACGTCGATGTGGTCGGTGCCGAGGTAGCCGAGGCTGTTCTCGACCACTTGTACGATGCGTTCGGGTTTGCTGTTGAGGCTTCCGTCGAATTTCGACGGGTCGGTGAAGTCGTATCCGAACTTGGTGGCCACCAGTACCTCGTCACGGAAGTCCTGGATAGCTCGTCCGACGAGCCTTTCGTTGCTGCCGGTGCCCATTCCGTATAGCTCGGCGGTGTCTATCATCGTCACGCCGAGTTCGTGGGCGCGCCGAATAGCGTCGATCCCGCCGCTCTCGTCGGCGTCGCCGTAGGCCATGGTCATGCCCATCGTGCCCAATCCGATGGCAGAACTGACGAGTCCATGCGAGCCCAGCTCGCGGCGGGGGAATTCATTGCCTCTTCCTGTCATACTCGGCAGCGTAAAGGCGTAAAGCCCGATTCCGCATCGGCACCCGACGTCATAAAGTTGCTCGATCCTCTCGAGGGAGTGCGTGTGCTCGACCACCTAACCGACGCCGTTGTGCGCCACACACCGCATGGGTGGTCGGTCACCGATGTCCCTCGGCTCCGCCTGATCGCCGCCGACGGCCCCGGCGTTCCGGTCGACCTCGTCTACGAGCCGATGATCTGCTTCGTGACGTCGGGGTCGAAGAGAGTCGACTTCGGCGCGCGGCATGTCCTCGCCGGAAGTGGGCAGATGATGTTCAACGCGCTCGCCGTACCCGTCCTGGCGAGCTTTCGCGAGACCCCCTACCGGGCTGCGATTCTGCATCTCGACCCCGAACCTCTCGCAGCACTGTTACTGGAGCTCGACAGCGCCGAATCACGGTCGCCTGCGACGATCGCCCCAGCAGATGGGCAGATGACCTGCGCGATGCCCCCGCAGGTAGTCGACGCCGTGACACGGTGGGTTCAGCTGCTGGACACACCCGAAGACATCCCGATACTCGCCCACCGCGCAGAAACCGAAATCCTGTACCGATTGCTGCGCGGCCCGCTCGGACCATCGCTACGAGGATTTGTCGCCTCCAATTCCGCACAGACACGGATACGAACCGCCGCCGACTGGATCTGCACTCACTACGATCAACCCCTGCGCGTCGACGCCATCGCCGCCGTCGCCCACATGAGTGTCCCCACACTTCACCGGCAGTTTCGAGCGGCAACGGGAATGAGTCCGATCGCATTCCAGAAGCAACTCCGCCTACAGCATGCGCGTCGACTCCTCTTGAACGACGGCGCGAACGCGGCCCAAGTAGCGCGGGCCGTCGGCTACTCGACGCCCAATCAGTTCAACCGAGAATACCGGCGGTCATACGGCAGTCCACCACTTCAGGACGCTCTGCGGCTGCGACGCCAATGGAACACAGCGGAGCCCTCGACGAACGCGTGATCGACGGAGCCTGACCCTCGGATCCTCGGGAACGAGCCGACAGCCTGGACATCCCCCACCTGGCGGGTTGCCGGACTCCGTATACGAAGACAACCTCCTCCGTCCCCTCACTCCTCACTTTTTGCCGGGCGGGCATAGCGACATGGCAAGACGCAACGCTATGTTCCTACGAGCAGAGTTGGTGCACGGCGATACTCCGGTCGACGAACTGTGGAGAGTTCAGAACTCATGTCGCATGCTTCCGGCCAAATAGCTTGCTAGGTAGGCATCCCGCACGACTGTGGCAACTGTTCGTGCCATCGAAGGCTCCGGTTGGGTAGCAGATGAAGGCGGACAACGGTTCTCGATCGCTTCCGGCGAGGCAGTGTTGTGGAGCCCAGGCGAGATGCACGAGTCGGGTTCGGATGACGGAATACTCGTCGCCATAACGCAAAGCAGCACCCCCTTGCGCGCGTGGAACAAGAAATCTATTGACCACATCGAGTGCCACGCAGCGATCTCGTCGAATCGCTCGAATGAAGCCGCGTAGCGCGCACTCTCGCCGACGCGCTACCGTGCCCTTAACCTCAAACAACCACAGATCCGGACAACATGACCGCATCGACTGAACCGACACCCGACGACGTGGTATCCGCAGCGAAAACCTTGCATGCACTCGCCGCGATACCCGACACCTCGACACTGTGGTCAAATACCGCGGAACCAACACAATGGACCGCGGCGCACACCATCGAGCACATCAGCGATGCACTGCTCTTCTACAGCGGCCAAGTAGCAAGACGAGCCAACTGCCGGCTACCAGTTCTACGAGACGGTCGTGATGCCACCGCATCCGAACATCTCGACAATGTGCTCTCGGCCGCACTCGTACTCGCGGCACTGCTCCGCGACCTCGGCGACGAACGTGCGTTCCACCCCAGCGGAACAGCCGACGCCGCAGGGTGGGCAGGCATGGCCATAACGGAAATACTGGTCCACGGCACCGACACAGCTCGCGCCGTGGGCGTGCGATTGGATCTTCCCGAAAATGTATGTGCAAGAACAGTATCGCGAGTGTTTCCTTGGATCGATCCGACTATGGCCGCCGCGGCCGAGCTCCTTCTGGCCGTCACCGGCAGAACCTCCGTCAAAGGCATCCACTCCGATCCCGATTGGTGGTGGCAATCAGCCCCACTCGCCGAATGGAACGGCCTCCCAGCACGGCGCGACGTCAAACCTGGCTGGAGCTGACACTTCTACGCCGGCCAACTAACAACCCTCCCGACACCGAACGTCAGGAAGACCCTTCGAGCCCGGATTCCATCACTTCAGCGAGACGGTCCAACGCATCGAGAATATCGGCCCGTGCCTCGCCGAGTCCGGAAAAAAGCTTGCCGTGGGCGTCGAGTTCGCGAGGGAAAATCTGATCAATTGCGGCCTTTCCCGACTCGGTCATCAGGATCAGCGCCGAACGCCGATCCGAAGGATTCTGGACACGCGCAATGAGATCGCGTTTCTCGAGTTTGGCTAGCGCCTTGCTCACACCGGCGCGGGACATACTCAGGAGTTCTGCGAGCCGGATCGCGGTTACCTGCTCCTCCGCATATCGCAGGGGGACGAGCAGTTCCACTTCTGCGACGCTCAGTTCTGCATCAGCATAGATAGGCTCGACTGCCAGCTCGAGCAGCCCTGTGATGCGCTTGAGTTGAGCGACGATCTCCATTGCCGAGGTGTCGAGATCAGGGTTGATGCTATCCCAGAGCATGCAGGTGCGCTCTCTGAGTGAGAGTTCGGACATCGCCACCAACTTTTGTTAACTAGTAAACAATCTGATACTTTTTCAGCCTAGCTCATTTCGCAGGCCACACCGCTTTCGCACAGTGTCAGCCGGAGCGGACGCCAATGGCATAAACCAGCACCATCACGCTTCGGTTCGCCCTTCGAGTGACCGCTTCAGCGGGAAGCTTTGTCTCATAATTGCGTTGCCACACAAACGAACACAGATACCAACAGGGGAACCATGAACAAGTACGACGCAGTGCTCATCGGCGGCAGCGCCGCCGGATTAAGCGCGGCAACCGTCTTGACCCGAGCACTCCGCACAGTGCTCGTGATCGATACCGGCGAACCCCGAAACGCCCCCGCGGCGCATCTACACGGATTCTTGTCCCGAGACGGGATGACACCAGATGCACTACTTGCAGCAGGACGCGACGAAGTCCTCTCTTACGGCGGCGAAATACTGCAGCGCAGAGTCGCGAATCTGGCCCGAGGAACTGACAATGACAGTTTCGTCGTGCACTGCGACGACGGAACCGTCATCGAGACAAGGACTGTCCTGGTAGCGACGGGTCTGCGCGATGAATTACCCGACATCGTAGGAGTGCGTGAGCAGTGGGGTATCGGCGTACTGCACTGCCCGTACTGCCACGGATACGAAGTTCGGAACACTGCGATTGCCGTACTCGGTGGGGACAATCGACCGTTCACGATGCACCAGGCACAGCTGATCCGGCAGTGGTCAGGCGATGTGACGTTCTTCCCGAATCAGATCGTTCTCGACGATGTGGAGCGAGAGCGGTTGACGGCCCGCGGAATTCGCATTGTCGAAGGCGATGTCGCACAGGTCGTGGCGAAAGACGGACGGGTGTCGGGGATCGAACTTGCCGACGGTCGGGTCGAGAGCCGAGAGATTGTTTTCGTCGGGCCGAGTTTCACGCCGAACGACGAATTGCTGACGGGACTGGGGTGCACCGTCGGCGAGAACGGCTGGGTTACCGTGGATCCCGCCGGAGGAACCAGCATTCCCGGCGTGTGGGCTGCGGGCAATGTCGTCGATTCGCCTGCTCAGTTGATCACAGCCGCCGGCGCCGGCTCCAAGGCTGCGATCGCGCTCAATCACTACCTGCTCGCGCAGGACGTGGACCGTGCTGTCGCAGAAACGACCATCGCCTTCGGTAGCCGCTAGCGACTACTTCGATAGTCCATTTTCGCCGATGCGCGTGTCCCCCGGCATCAGCCTGCGGTCACGACCAGCCCTTTCGACCAACCTCGTCGATCACACCAGTTCGAGCCTCCGGGCCATGTCAGATACGAACACACCCGTCGGATCCACGGATCGGCGGGTCTTGATCCACTCGTCGATCCGCGGATACATCGTATGGAACGTCTCAGCCGTCGCACGCGAATCCTTCGCGGTATAAAGCCGGCCGCCGAACTCGAGAACACGCCGGTCCAACGCAGTCACGAACTCACCCAACCCCGCCTTGATCGGGAAGTCGAAGGCCACGTTCCAGCCGGCCATCGGAAAACTCAACGGCGCGGGATTACCCTCACCGAACAGCTTGAAGACGTTCAGTGCAGAGTAGTGGCCGGACGTCTGGATATCGCGGATGATCTTCTTGAATTCCTCGACCGCTTCCACCGGTAGTACGAACTGGTACTGCAGGAAGCCCTTTGATCCGTAGGCGCGGTTCCATTCACCGATCAAGTCCAGTGGGTGGTAGAACTGCGTCAAATTCTGGACCTTGCCGGTGTAGTTCCCACCGGTACGGTAGTAGAACTCTCCGATCGCGGTGGCAGAGAGCTTGTTCATCAGCCCGTTGGGGAAGATGTCGGGTGTCGTGAAAAGTTGTGGTGCGTCGAATTTCAGGGGATTCTTCTGCAACTTTTTCGGAAGTTGATCGACAGTGGCGAGCGAGCCCCGGGTGATAGAGGCTCGGCCTAGCTTCGGCGGTGCGCTGACCGCGTCAAACCATGCACTGGAATAGGTGAAGTTCGATTCGCTTCCATCGCTGTGGAATTCGATTGTTTCGTCGAGACTTGCCGTGAGCGTCCCGTCGTTGACGAAGAACGCGGTCTCCGTCGGTGTCATCTCGAGGGTGACGCGAAGGATGATGCCGGTCAGTCCGACGCCGCCGACAGTGGCCCAGAACAGTTTCGACGTTGAGCCCTTTGGTTTCAGCGTCCGGATCGTGCCGTCGGCGGTGAGTAGATCCATCGAACGGACGTGGTTTCCGAAGCTTCCTTCGGTGTGATGGTTCTTGCCGTGGATATCGCAGGCGATGGCGCCGCCGATGGTGACCTGACGTGTTCCGGGAAGGACCGGTACCCACAATCCGAAAGGCAAGGCGGCGCGCATCAGTTGGTCGAGGGAGACGCCGGCGTCGAGGTCGACGAGGCACGTGCCGGCGTCGATCTTGTGAATGCGGCGAAATGCTGTCATGTCGATGACCAGACCGCCGGTGTTCTGGGCATTGTCTCCGTATGAGCGGCCCAGACCGCGGGCGATGACCCCGCGCCGTAGGTGCGCGGGTTTGTCGGCGTTGTCCTCGGCCACTCGGGCTACCGCTGTGGCGATCAACTCGATGTCGGCAGTGGTCATCACCTGTGAGGTGCTGCGGGCGGTCCTACCCCATCCGGTGAGACTTCTGGACGTGGTCGGGAATAGTTCAGTAGCGTTGTCGGACACAGAATCCGAGGCTACATGTCGCAGGAATCGGGTGCCTGTCATTCTCGAAACACTTCTTCCCCACTGATCTCATCCTCCGATTTTTGCGAAGTTCTGAGGAAGGCATAGGCAGAATGGATGGCCCGCGGGATCGAGGAGTACGCGGCATCGCTCGGGCGCGAACTGTTCGGACGCGATTCGAGCTCCAAGCCGGACGGCCTCGGCCTCCCCGGCATCCAGATCTGCTACGACGAGGTCGAAGTGGATCTGTTTCGGCACCGCACTTGCGGGCCAGGACGGTTCGCGGTGATCTGGCACGCGCATCATCGTCAGCATGCCTTGCGGGATCTTCACGGCAACGAACTTCTCACTGGAGTAGGTGATTTCTCCGTCGAGCAAGTCACGCCAGAACGCAGCCAGAGTTGACGGATCGTCACAGTCGAGTGTTATCGAACCCAGATGCGCAACGGCCATACACGGGAGGCTACCCGGCGCAAGGACAGCGGATAGCAAAAAACGAATAATACCGTCGATAACCCGAGTCCGGGAGGCTGGCACATCGTGTCGATATCGCTGTGTTGCAACGACCTCTGGACTCCACCCCCTTTTGAACCTACCGCGGCACCGGTACCTCGGAGGTCGTTCGCGGACTTGTCACAGGTGTTAAGTGCGATACGGTCGAACTGGATCCGGCGACTTCCGAGGTGGTCACAGATGCCGAGGAAGGTACACTCGAACTCGGCGACTTCGACACTCCCGCAACAGGAGTGCTTCCTGGGACAACCTTTCCACGGTACGGAATACCATTCGCGATTGATTCACGCATCTCCCTGACAGCCTGCGGTTCATCCTTGAAGGCGCCTCGGGACTGAGGATTCGACGTCATCGTCTCGGCGTCGGCGGCGCTGAGAGACTCACTTCCGACCTCGGGGACGATCCAGTAATAGTTGTCGGCGACAATGTATTTTGCAGAGAAAATGTAGGTGACTCCTGCCTCCAACAGGGGATCGTTCCCGAAAGTTCTCAGTACCCGGGTCACGGGGTCGTATCCCGCTTGTTGATTAACTATCACCTCGGATGGAAATTCGCCCTTGAGAGACTCGAAAACCGACACCCTGAACTGCGTTGTCGGGGTCGTCCTCCCCTCCATCGAAGTTTCAAGCTCCCGAGTGCCGACCTGCTCTTCGACCGTACCCACGAAGATCGAGTCCTTCGCCCCGGCCAACTCCCGCTGATTGTGAATGTCGTATGCCCACAGGGCCTCCGAGCTTAGGGTGGTGAAGATCGTCTCGGAGGCTTCGACGTCCGTGCACTCCGGTGAACCACACCCGGAAATCGCGAAAGCGGATGCGAGCGCAGCAATGAGAGCCGCACCCTTTCTCATTTCAACCCTCATTGTCGCGGCCTTTATCCAGCCTCTGTCATTCGGCGCTACTCATATCCACCCCAGCTCGGGGCCTGAGCAATCAATGATTTGGAAGTCAATGGACGTGATTCGCTACCGTCGGCATTCATGACGCGAATTCCGGCGAGGACGCGGGGCTCTTTCACAAAATGGCTGTACACGATCTTCGAACCATCCGGCGAATACTTCGCCCCGACATCATATTCCGTCGTGAGAGGTCGAATATCGTAGCCATCGGCTGTCATCACGTAAGTCTCGGACTGGTCATTCCCGCCGCGGTTACTCGAGAACACAATCATTGATCCGTCGGGGGAGTATGCAGGGTCGGAGTTCCAGAACTGATCCCGCAAGATCTGGAACCACCCGGTACCGTCGGCCGAAAACCCTGCGATGTAACCGTTTTCGTTGAAAATGATCTTCGTTCCATCCGGGGAGAACACCGGGTAGGACCTACTCGGTGTGCTGTGGTCCCCGTTGTCTTCCGGGGAGAGTTGTTGCCGGTCGGAGCCATCGGCGTTCATCAGGCATATCCCGCCGACACAACCGAACACAATCTTCGAACCGTCTGGTGAAAAGCTGGGTGAACCGCCGCGGTCGGCGATCGTTTTCTGCTCGGTTCCGTCGACGTTCATCACCGCGATTCCCGATCCTCTCGAAAATGCGATCATGCTTCCGTCCACGGACACCGCGGGATTTGAAGCGTATGCAGTTCGGTCGTCGTCGGCAATCGTCGCGGTGAGCTGGCGAAGGCCGCTCCCGTCCGGCTTGATCGTGTAGATCGAACCGTCACCATCGGCGAACGCAATGATCTCCGACGCCACACCCTGTTCCAATTCGGGACTCGTGCAAGCGCCGACCGCCAGAATGACGAGAAACCCGACGGCAAGGAATTTCGACCTCGATGCTCGAAACCACACGCCATTTCCACCCAGTGCCATCATCCGACCGCCGCTCCCCCGCCCTTGGAACCAGGAAACCGGTCCGCTACCGCGAGTGTGCCAGGTACGAAGGCCGATCACGCCCGAAGGCGTGGTGTGTGAGGACGGACACTCCAACCGAACTATTCGGACGGCACCGCAGATCAATGATGATCACGAACAGGGACAGCGACACTAAGGTTTCCCCATGCCACGACTGATTCACCTGAACGGACCATCGGGCATCGGAAGATCGACAATCGCCCAGATGTACGCCGGCCGACATCCCGGAGTACTCAACCTCGACACCGACCCGAGGCGATAGCACTCCGGCGTGGATAGAACTGCTTGAGCAGCGGATCGTGTTACCCGACGGAGGCTGGGGGCTTACCTACGGGAGGATCGCGCTACAGGCCTGGCGGCCCGGCACCGCAGGGCGGCCACAGATCCGCCCAACTGGCAGCGTCAACGCGCACCATTCCCACACGCAGGCTCTAGACACTTCCGTATCCTGCGTGTCACTACTAGCTAGTGCAAAGACACGACGGAGGCTTTGTGAAATCCATGAACCGGGCTGGATCGGGTGAGCCTGTACTGCTGCTGCACGGATACACCTTGTCCCACCATTCATGGGCACTGTCACGTTAATCGAAAAGGATAGCGGCACATCTAGTTTGGGACAGGTT